>CAZYUA010000064.1:0-1868 GCA_964650525.1 uncultured Prolixibacteraceae bacterium | reverse complement strand
ATTAAATATTAATAACTTACAGCGTTTAAAAAAGTCCTTAACCGGACACTAGTGAACTTGATTTGGAAATAATAACTATCCATGAAAACAACAGTACTATGCTTCCTTTTCAGTTGTTTTTGTACCCTGTTAACCGCCCAGGCACCGCAGTCGTTCAAATACCAGGCAGTTGCCCGGAACACCACGGGTGAGGTTCTGGCAAACAGGCCGGTGAGTTTGAGGATCAGCATCCTGAGCGGAAGTATTTCAGGAACTGCGGTTTACAGTGAAATCCACCAGAAAACCACCAATGCTTTTGGTCTGGTGGATCTGGAGATCGGAAAAGGGAACTCGCCAATGGGTAATTTCAATTCGATCGATTGGGGCGGGAATACCTTTTTCTTTAAAGTGGAGATGGATCCGGCCGGGGGTACTGCCTACCAGTTGACGGGCACCAGCCAGTTGCTGAGCGTTCCGTATGCCCTGCACGCCAAAACGGTGGAAAATGTGGCTACGGATGGCACTCTTTCCGGGAAAGGCTCTCTGAGTTCGCCGCTGAAGCTGGCGCCTCAGGATGCGGTGGCAGGTCAGGTGCTGAAATGGAACGGTTCCGGCTGGCTGCCCTCGGATGACCTTTCGGGTGGCGCTTCTGCTCCCGGAGGTTCCAACGGCCATCTGCAGTTCAACAGCAACGGTGTGCTGGGGGGAGATCCCGGTCTCGTTTGGGACAATACGGGCAAGAGATTGGGAATAGGCACCGGTAATCCTGCCTATCCGCTTCATCTGACAACCTCCGGTAACCTGGGGATACTTAGTGAATCCTCGGCAACCGACGGGCATGGGATCTTTGGCTATGGTTCCTCGGCAACGGGCAATAATACAGGAGTGCTGGGGGAATCGGCCTCTTCATCGGGAACCGGGGTTTACGGCAATAACACGGCAACATCGGGAGCGACCACCGGAGTGACCGGGAATGTCACCTCTCCGGAGGGCCGCGGGGTGATCGGTTCGGCAGGGGCCAAAACAGGGAATGCCATCGGTGTGGTCGGGTATTCAGCTAGCGAGGCAGGGACAGGCGTATTGGGATTGAATGATGCCACCGGGGGAACCACACTGGGGGTGAGCGGCATAGTGTCATCACCCGAAGGATATGCCGGTTTTTTCTCGGGCGGTAAATTCAGGGTGGAAAGCCTGGCGATGATAGACAGTATGCTTTCGATGGAAAATCATATGATTTCCAATGTAGCCAACCCGGTAAATCCCCGGGATGCCGCCACCAAGGAATATGTGGACGCAATGGTGGTGTGGATTTACAGTTTGCTGACTTCACCGGTCGAGGAAACGGTGAGGGATGCTTCCGGGAACATTTACCGGACCGTGAAGATCGGCAGCCAGGTATGGATGGCGGAGAACCTGAAGACAACAAAGTACAATGACGGCACGGCAATACCACTGGTTACCGATAATGCAGCATGGACAGCACTAACGACGCCTGGTTATTGCTGGTACAATAATGACAAGGCAAATTATGGTAACATATATGGTGCTTTATATAACTGGTTTACCGTAAATACGGGAAAATTATGTCCAACCGGATGGCATGTGCCTTCAGACGAAGAATGGACAACGCTTACCACTTTTCTTGGTGGAGGGGATGTGGCAGGTGGAAAAATGAAAGAAACCGGGACAACTCATTGGCTAAGTCCAAATACAGGAGCTACCAATGAAAGTGGTTTTTCGGCTCTTGCTGGCGGGTACCGCAACAACTCTTGTTTTTTCGGCCTCATTAGAACCGAAGGGGCCTGGTGGTCCCCTACGGAGAACTCTACTACGTACGCCTGGATCCGTTACATGAACTTCAACTACGCTAACATATTCCGGGACTACAG
>CAZYUA010000063.1:0-3388 GCA_964650525.1 uncultured Prolixibacteraceae bacterium | reverse complement strand
GGTATGTTGCATGCAGCGTATTCCCGGGAGGATTTGAGATACCTTAAAAAGTAAATGATGAATTATTACGAACTCATAAAGCAACCGGAATCGCAACGCCTCGAATTAAAAGAAGCATTCGGGAAAGAGACGGGTGCTTCAAACCACCTGATCCCGTTGGATGAGATTGTTGAAATGCAGTTGTACAGCATCAACAGCTCCTTTGATTCATTTGTGGTGCGGCAGACTATATCCGACCTGCGCATGGATCTGGTCGTGAGTTTCTTCGGGCAGCTTGGAAATGCCGGCAGGATCAGCCTGCACGACGATCCCCTGGTGAATTTGAAAAAGATCGGGCTATTGAAAGAGAGTCAATTGACATTTGCGGCATTGTTACTTTTTGGTGAGCACCAGACAGCCATTCATATAGGCCGTTTTAAAACACCCGATGTGATCATCGACGATATCCTGATCAGATCGCCGTTGGTATTGGCCGTTGATGAAGCCATGACCTTTATTAAAAAGAGCATTTCCCTGCGGTACGATTTTACCGGGGAGCTGCGACGGAAGGAAACCTGGCAGTACCCTATGCCTGTGATCAGGGAGTTGCTGATGAATGCGGTCATCCATAAGGATTACAGGAACCCGGCAGATATTATGATCAAAATATTTGATGACCATATCCGGTTCGCCAATCCGGGTGAACTGATGGGAGGGCTTATGCCGGAAGACCTTATGAAAGGCGATTACGTCGCCGTTCACCGGAATAAACTGCTGGCAGAGGCATTTTACCTGAGGGGAGATATTGAAAAGTTCGGAACCGGTTTTTACCGGATACAGTCGGAACTGAAACAAGTACCGGGAATCCGTTTTATGATCGAATCGCTGAACGGGTTCACCCGTAGCGGGTTAGATTTAGAAATACAGGATACTCCGCAAGATACCCCGCAAGTAACCGTGCACGGAGCAAATAGTGAAACCATAGTAAAAAGACCGGAAAGATTGGGTGATAAGTTGGGTAATAAATTGGGTAATAAGTTGGGTGATAAGTTGGGTGATAAGTTGGGTGATAAGTTGGGTGATCATCAGAAGATGATTCTTGATGCCATCCGGGACAATCCGGTAATCAGCATGTCTCAGCTTAGTAAGGTAGTCGGCATCAGCCAGACTTCAATTGAAAATAACATTGCCAAATTAAAGAGACGTGGATTGGTCAGACGTTCAGGCCCTGTTAAAGGCGGTCGTTGGGAGGATTTAAGAGGAGTTAATAAATAAAAAAGGAAGAAAATAACAACATAAAGTGAACATTACCCGGAAGATATTGCACCGCTTGCTGCCGGCCCCGATCCTGATCGGGATGCTGACAGTACTGGCCGTTTTCACGGCCGGGGCGCAGGTATTTCCGGGCACCATCACAGAACTATCGGTGGAACAAGTTCCGGGCGTCACCTACACCTGGGATGTGTACAACGACTCCACCGTCAACTTCGCCACAGAAAACGGAACCGCCGTGGCCGACGGCGACGTTCAGTTTATAGGTCCCGCCACCGGTGCCTCCGTACAGGTGCGGTGGCTCAGTCCGGGGGTCTACTTCTACAAAGTTACAGCGATAAATTCGTGCACAAACAATCTGAAAATCGGCCGGATAGAGATCCGGGAGGCGCTGCCCACGGCAGAACTGGAGTTACATCCTGAAGAAATTTGCGTCAACGACTCCTCCGAGCTGGTGGTCACCCTCACCGGCGACCCGGTATGGAAATTCACCCTCAGGGCTGAAGACGACACGGGGTATACCGATACCGAATACACCGTGAAGGATCCGGATTCCAATCCCACCAGGATCACGGTCACGCCGGTAAAAACCACCACCTATACCGTGGTGAAGGTGACCGACAAAAACGGGGAGCAGCTCGATCCGTCGAACACGGTGGTGCTGACCGTCAATCCCCTGCCGCGCAGTTCGCGCATATACGTAAAGACATTTTAATACAGATGCTGAAAAGGCTCACGTACATAGGACTCTTCCTGCTGGCTGCGGTTTTTGAAACCGCCGCACAGTTTGCCTACCCGATCGACTCGGTATGCCAGGGAGCCGTACGCACCTACCGCATCAACGGGGAGGAGGGTTCCGCCTACCAGTGGTTCCTGACAGGCCCCGGCAATACCGTCATCCCTCTGCCCCAACCCGAAGGGACTCCCTTCACGGGGGTTGACGGGGAAAACAACCCCATCCAGGGCAGCGAGCTGGAGATCGCGTGGAATGTGGATCCCGGCCTCTACACCCTGTCGAACATACAAACCAGCCTCCATTTGTGCGATACCGTTCAGGCCGGCACGGTACGGGTCTTCGCGCCTCCGTCGGCAGTGGCGGGTGACGGCTTCACCGTCTGCGCGGGAGACACCCTATTCCTCAGCGGCGCCGATGCATCCGGTTATGCGCTTCTTCTGTGGAGCAGTACGGGCGACGGAATTTTCCTGAAGAACGACACTATAAACGCCATCTATATACCCGGTCCGCTCGACCTGGCCGCGGGCAGCGTGGTTCTCACCCTGACAGCCACGGGCCAGGGGGCCCCCGGCACCTGCCAGCCTGCCAGCGACGCGATCACCATCCTCTTCAACAACCTGAAAGCTGTCATCTCGGCCGATCCGGACCTGCAGGCCATCTGCTTCGGTGATACCCTGCAGCTCACCGGCAGCGCCACCGGAGGAATGGGTTCCTTCGAATACCTCTGGAGCGGCTCCACGGGGATGACCCTCTTCGACAAACCACAAACCCGCTTCTACGGCGAAAATCCCGGAAATTACGAGCTGGTGCTGACCATCACCGATGACATGGGCTGCAGTGCCGGCGACACCCTGAACCTCACCGTAAATGCCCTCCCGGTTGCCGTGGCGGGCTCCTATCCCGATGCCTGTCTTAACGATCAGCCGGTCTTCCTGCGTGGCACTCCCGCAGGGGGCACCTGGAGCGGCACCGGTGTGGAAAGCAGTGGCGGAGATACTTCCTTCCATCCGTCCGTTGCCGGGACCGGCACCCATCTGCTGGTCTACACCTATACAAACCCGGCCACAGGCTGCGGGGATGCGGATACTACCACCATCACCGTGCTTCCTTATCAGAAAAAAACCTTAACCCTTTCAGTTTGCTTCAACCAGCTGCCCTTTGCCTGGTACGGCAAGGAGTACACCCTGGCGGGCACTTACTACGATACCATTTCTGCAGCCATAGGTTGTGACACCGCCGCGGTGCTGAACCTCCAGGTGCTCCCGCTGGCGGACAAAACCGATAACCGGTCGGTCTGCGCCAACCAGCTGCCCTTTGCCTGGTACGGCAAGGAGTACACCCTGGCAGGCACCTACCACGATACCATCCCCGGCACCGCCGGCAACTGCGACACTGCTGCGG
>CAZYUA010000062.1:0-3590 GCA_964650525.1 uncultured Prolixibacteraceae bacterium | reverse complement strand
AATCCAGTGTCGGCCCAGATACTTATCCGGGTTCAATCCCTGAGGAAAGTTACCTTTCCCATATACAGATTTCACGGTAACAGATCCATCCGTTTCTACACTATTAAAACTGATACTTAAAGGCGTGTACCCAGTATTCGTTCCAACCGGGAAGAAATATCCCATCCTTCCAGCGGAAATGCCGCGCTGAAGATTACCGATTATGTGACCTGAATTCCAGGTAATAGCAGGGTAACTAGTAATAATGAGTTTGTTTGAAGTCGCATCAATATTTCCGCCGGATAAATTCAATAAACCATTAATAGTCAGGTCATTACTTATCACCTGTAATGAAGGTGAATTTTTACTATTCATGGTGAGATTTTGAAGAGGAACGACACTATTAATCTTGAAAGTTGAACCGGAAGGGGTGGATATGCTTCCTATCTGTAAAGTTCCCCCTTGTATAGATTTCTTATCGGTAGAATTTCTAATATTTATGTCGTTGTATCCCGATTTATTGGGATTTTCAAATATCAGGGTACCTCCGGTAATGCTTAGGTTGGTAGTAAGGCTCATGTCAAAACTGGCAATGGATGAACTGGAATGTCCAACGGTGTTGATCTGAATGATCCCTCCCGAAATTTCAGCAGTGCCGGCCGTGTTCACCAGCCTGCCCGCAATAGCTACCGTGCCTCCTTCTACTTTAAACAATCCCCCGGTTTCGGTCTGGATGCTGTTTCCCGAATCATGCCCCAAATTGGCACTGCCATCGATCACATGAAAAATTCCTTCGTTGAAAATGGAAAAATCCCCGGTGCTGAATGTTCCCCCGTTCACTTCAATGCCTCCTGATGAGGGAATATCGATCCTGGTACTGTGATTACAAAACAACGAGCCCGATGAATTAATTCTCAGTAATCCATTTGATAAGGTAAGTTTACCACCGGAAAGAACACTTTCAGTTCCATTGATTTCCAGTAGTGTGGAACGGTCTGAACCTTTATTAATGATGATTATCTTAAAACTGGTCGTGCCTGTGACAACAGCATTGTTCCCTCCGGTAAATTCCACAACCCCGGTTGTGCCCGCATTAAAGGTGCCATTGTTGGTCCAGTTTCCGTAAACCTGCAGTGTATTGGTTCCGCTGATAACCAGGGTCCCGCCGGGTTGAATGAAGATATGGTTGCAGGAGGCACCGGCACCGATGGTAACGGTAATCCCATTGGGTATGGTTACATCATCTCCTGAGACAGGAAATCCTGATCCTCCCCAGGTAGCAGGATCGTTCCAGGGGCCTGATTGGACCGATACAAAGGAAGTGAGGGAAGAATTGACGCTGACAGCCAGCATGGCATGCCCTGAAGTGCCTGTAGTCTCTCTTTCCCTCCCGGTTTCATTGAACATTTCCGGGTTACGGGCGTTATAGCATAAAAGCTGTCCGGCTGCCTGGAATTGCGGGTCGGTAATGGCAGGCGCCGGATCAGCTTTCTTTCCGTAGGGGAAATGATTTCTTTGAGCCAGGATGGATTCAGAGGAGGGGAAGACAGAACAGTCACCGGCAGGCGGCAGGGACCAACCGGTACCAAACCCCCGGGCGGAGAGTCCCGGAAACAGGGCGACAAGTACCAGCGCTGCCATCAGCAACCCTCGCCGGCCCTTACAGACATATCGTCTTTTTCCTGCCATATAAAGGCAGCAATAACGGGAAATAAACGTTTCAGGGGCACGAAGTATAAAACCGGTCTCAGGCTCCTTCTGTCACCGATCCCGGAGCAGCCGGGCGCCACTGTTCCGCCCTGTTCACCATTTGCTGCCTGACCGCTGGCCAAATGACCTGCTAAAAATTTTTTTTCACCTTCCGGCACCACCGCCGGAGCGGGAAACACAGCCTGCACAAAACAAGTCCCTTTTCTCTGTCTCTTTCCGGTGCAGACAGGCTTCCGTACGAAAATCCGGAACGTCACAATTCCTGTTGCCCTGAAAATAACCAACCCATTACCACTGTTGAGTTATTTCCTTATAAACCGGCCGCTGCAACCCTTCCACCCGCATGGAATTGGTACAGCAGCAATCAACAAATATAGCGAAAAATCGGTCTGTCTTGAAAAATCATGAAAAAAATAGGCTGATTCGGTAAAAAAAGAGCAACTCCTGCTATGTGCAGATTGCAAAATTTGTCGTACCTTGGGTATGCTTTTGATTTACAAACCGTTCTCCCGGACCGCCGCGACCCTGCCCTGCTCTGCCGCCCCGTAACCCGGGTTCAGACGATAAACCTGTACAAGTAACCCTTAAAAATGAACTGCCATGAAGATTGGAAAACTTACTTTCAGGGATTATGCGGCCCGGAAGCCGGTCATGGTCACCGAATCGGGGCATTTTGTCACGGTGAAGGAGGCGTTTGCGAAAGCCTTCTTTACGTGGGGCTCGCTGCACGCGCTGCCGGCGGAAAACCAGAAGAAGCTCACCCTGGAGCGGTACCACCAGGAGCCTGACTTCCGGCTGGGCATCTTCGGGGTGGGCTTCCTCTCCAAGGAGGAGGTCATCCGTCACATCAGCGGGGAGACCACCTTCGGGAAGCTGGCCGTGCGTGTGGAGATGCAGTATTGCAACGAGATGATGCTGTCGCTGCGTGGTGCGCGGCGCCCGGGGGTTCTGCGGATGAAGGCGCAGCCCCTGCCCGCGGCACCGGAGTGGAAGCAGTCGGGCCGCAGCGTCTCCTTCAGGGTCACCAACACAGCCCTGTTTGCCGAGAACACCACCGATGCGGTCACCACCCCCTTTGCGGAGTACCGGATGGCGAAGGTGCATCCCGTCTTTGCTACCCGGGGTTTCCGCGTGGAGCTCCTCCGGGGTGCTGACAACACGCGGCGCTCCTTTGCCGCCGCCGCCCGCAAGCCGCTGACCGTCTACATCGGGGGCATCGGCCATGGCGACTACGACCTCTACACCGGCCATGCAGGAGAGCCGCTGCTGTTGTGCGGGGCGTACGACCCTGCGGAAGTCGCCGGCAGGGCTCTTCACCTGCTGAGCTGCCGCACCGCCGCCCGGCTGGGCCCCGATACCGTAGACCAGGGCGCCGCCTGCTACCTGGGCTACGACGAGAACTTCACCTTCGTGTGGGATGAGCCCTCCACACCCCTCGACGAGATGGACCTGTTCAGAAGCTGCGACAGCACCTTCGACCTCCACATGGCCAACGGCTACACGGCACAGGAGGCCTACGACGCCACCCTGGCCGCCTTCAATGCCGCCGTCGCCCGGGTCCCCGGAACCACCGCCGCCTCATGGCTCTCCTACGACCGCGACCACTGCCGCCTCCTCGGAAACCCGGCTGCCCGCATCCAGCCCTTCCGCTATACCCGGCTCACCATGCCCTTCAAAAAGGAAGCCCAGGAAACGCTCGCTGAAATCGGGGAATGCAAGTAAACGAAAAGTGAAAATGGAGCGCAGCGGAATCCCGGCTCAAACAGCCTGTCCCGCTTTTGCGGGAGGAACGGAGTGAGAAAAAGAGTATGGAGTAAGGAGTAGGGAGTGAAAAAAGCGGAGAGCGGAGAGCGTAGAGCATAGAGTGCAAAACGAAATGTGGGTAGTGAATAGCAAATAGA
>CAZYUA010000061.1:0-3668 GCA_964650525.1 uncultured Prolixibacteraceae bacterium | reverse complement strand
GGCGGTTTAGTTCAACTTAATATATAGTCGTGAAAACTGTACTTTCTATGCCGAAAACGGATGTATTGTACAGTTTTTCCCATAGATACAAATCTAGTGAATTGTTTTCAATGACCCTCAAAGATCATCAAAAGGCGATTTAATCTGCTGAATGCTCTTCTGACTCACATGCGTGTATATCTCCGTCGTCCGGCTGCTCTTGTGCCCCAACAACTCCTGAATATAACGCAAATCTGTACCCGACTCCAGCAAATGGGTGGCATACGAATGCCTCAGCCAATGCAATGTCACCTTCTTCCTGATCCCCGCCCTGGCCACACTCCTCCGTAATACCTCCTGCAAACTGGTAGCACTGTACTGCTCACCTTTGACCTGCCCTTCAAAAAGCCATGTTCCCGGCCTGTATGCCTTGTAATATTCCCGCAACAAGTCAATCAGCCTGGGCGAAAGGGGCACAACCCTGTCCTTATTCCCCTTCGACTGCCGAACGACCAACAACCCCCTTTGACTTTCTATGTCTGACGGCTTCAAATGGAGCAGTTCACTCCGTCGCAATCCACAACCATAAATCAGACTCAGCATCATACGGTGTTTTATGTTCACGGGAGCCCCCAGAATATCCCTGACTTCTTTCTTGCTTAACACATTGGGAAGATGCTCCTCCTTTCTCGGCCGCTCGATCTCCTCAATTTCCATTACCCGTTTCTCCATCTTCCTGAAAAACAACTTCACAGCATTGATCACCACATTTTGGTAGGAACCGGAATAACCCTTCCCCAAAATGTACCGGTGATTGAATTCTTCCAAATCCTTGTTAGTGATCTCGTCAGGACTTTTCTGATGATGAAACCGTAAAAAGGCAGTTATTCCTTCAGTATAGCTCCTTATCGTGTTCTCACTGTACCGCCGCTGCTCTAACCATCTGACAAATTCCCTGACCCGCCCCGAAGCTGCCTCAGAAAGGGGTGGTAAATCCAGGCTGCTTCCGACAGGAGATGTGAGTTTGTGTTCCCGCCCCCCGGCACTTTTCGGAAGGGGTGGTATAAAGACGTCACCTTCAACATTGGGCAGATGTCTACCCTCCCGCCCCGATGCTGCTTCCGGAAGTGACGGTAAAACCAGGTCATGCGACTCAGGCTCCCTGACCTTTCTTTTCAGGGAAATTACTTTTGGATTCTCTTTATGAACACCAAAGACCCCGGAAGTATCAATAAAAGCTATACCCCTGAAAAGCCGGAAAATCTCCCGAATAGTTTCAGGTTTATTTGGTACATGCCAAACCTTCAACTGCTCACTCCAATTACAATCCGGCAACTGTTTCACAGTTTCCTCAAAATCACAACCGGGCGGCCACTCCACAGTGATCCTGCGCTCATGGTCATACCACAAGGCTTTAATTACGACTTGGTTTTGTGTAGGGGTATTTCTGTTCAAGTATAATAAGCAAATGTTCACATTCGTACATGTTAAAGTCCAGCTCCTTTTTCAACATTTTCAGATAATTTACTTACGAATCCAGCCATTTGTGAGCCATCAATTACATCATGATCCATTAATGCTGTGATATTCAGAATTTCTCTGATTTCGATTTTATCGTCGATTACGATTGGTTTTTTGGATACTTTCCCGATTCCAAAGCAGACAGGATGTACCGAAATAGGTACAAACCAGCCATTTGCTTTTCCAACCATCCCGATTGAGGTAACTGCAACATTCCCCATTTTTCTAAAAGCAAAATGGGGATGTTTTATCAGATAACGCCAGAAATATCTCCGCATAAATCCGGGTAAGAAATAGTAGACTCTTTCAAGTCGGGTTGATTCATTATGAAGCACGATATCTTTATCCGTAAGAATCTGGTTTCTTGCATCATTTATTTGACTGGTTATGGATTCAATACTCCGTTCGCTGGTTTTTTCGATTATTAACGGGATTGGTATTTTATGCCCGTTTAAGTTTTTTTCAACGGTAATCGAGACATTTACGTCATTGAAAATCAAAACCGTTCGTTTCCCTTGAAGATATCCGGCTACATTCTGATTATCTTTAATTGTTTTACTGATTACCTTTATCAACCAGGCTGTAAATGATATCTTATTATTCCTTTTTAACTGTTTTATTTTTTCTCTGCTTTCAGTAACATCCACCTCTATCAATGCAATAACATGATGTTTTTGAAGTCCAATTGAACAAACATCATTTGTCGCAATTCTTGATTTTGGAAATTTTTGAATCCGGTATTCGGTCATTTTTATGTGTTTAAAATATTACGTTATTCTGGTTAATCCTGTGAAACACATGTAATACCCATGTGGCTAATCATCAGGGTTGGTCCCGACTTAGTCGGGATGGGTATTTCATCGGTGCATAATTATGCATGGTCATTTCATGTTCTCGTGTTTAGTTGATGAAATTTATGACAAATAATCTTACCCTCAACCCAGGCATGATTGTTTTTTTTGCGACTACCCCTCGTTACAAACGAGGGGCAGGGGTGTTTGTGATCCGAAAGTAATTTTGGCATTGCAAATGCCCGGCAGCTTACCCCTTCCCGTTTGAAACGGGACAAGCTGTTGCAAACGAGGGGCAGGGGTGTTTGTGATCTGAAAGAAATTTTGGCATTGCAAATGCCCGGCAGCTTACCCCTTGTTGCAAACGAGAGGTAGAAACTCTTTCAGATAGACCCCGGTGTAAGATCGATCGAAGGTGGTCAGCGCTTCGGGTGTGCCCTCAAACAGGACCTCCCCGCCATTCCGCCCTCCGCCGGGACCCAGATCGATCACCCAGTCGGCCCGTTTGACCACGTCGGGGTTGTGCTCGATGACCACCACCGTATTGCCCGCGCTGACCAGCTTTTCGATGATCATCATCAGCTTCTCGATGTCGGCCATGTGCAACCCCGTGGTGGGCTCATCCATGACAATGATGTTCCCCTTCTTATGCAGTTCCGAAGCGAGTTTGATACGCTGGCACTCCCCCCCCGACAGGGTGCTCAGAGGCTGTCCCAGTTCCAGATAGCCCAGCCCCACATCGCTCAGAACCCCCAGTTTCCGGTTGATGTCCTTATCCCTGAAAAAGCCTGACAGCTCCGCGATGGTGGTATGCAGGATGTCATCAATGGTTTTCTCCCTGTATTTCAGCTGCAGCACTGCTTCGGTGTACCGCTTGCCGTTGCACTCGTCACACACCACCTTCACCTCGTCCATGAAACTCATTTCATAGCTGATTTCCCCCAGCCCCTTGCACTTCGGACAGGCTCCCGCGGAATTGAAACTGAAGAGGGAAGGATTCGAGCCGGTGGCACTGGCAAATTCCTTGCGGATCTGGTCAAAAACCCCGATGTAGGTCGCGGAATTGGAACGGCTGGATTTCCCCACGGGGGACTGGTCGATGACGATGGCATCGGGGTTCTCCCTGACAAACACATCGTTGATCAGGCTGCTCTTCCCCGATCCGGCCACCCCGGTGATACAGGTGAAAACGCCTTTGGGGATGCTCACCGAGACATTCTTCAGATTATGTACCGAGGCGTTCCTGATCGCAATGCTGTCGTCCCATTTTCTCCTCCGGAAGCTGTTCCCGCCGGTCTTGTTCAGGTATTCAGCCGTCAATCCCCCGGAATTCTTCAACCCTTCGTAGCTTCCGGAATAGATGATTTCCCCGCCCTG
>CAZYUA010000060.1:0-3706 GCA_964650525.1 uncultured Prolixibacteraceae bacterium | reverse complement strand
ATTATATTTCAACTGATTACAAAGAATTTCGAAAAATTAACGCATCACTACTAATTGAATATGATTTTTCCCTAAATTTGAATCTCT
The DNA here is from genome assembly GCA_964650525.1 of uncultured Prolixibacteraceae bacterium. Classification (GTDB taxonomy): domain Bacteria; phylum Bacteroidota; class Bacteroidia; order Bacteroidales; family Prolixibacteraceae; genus UBA1413. Next base: position 3,619 of record CAZYUA010000060.1, on the reverse strand, counting down.
ATGGGATTCATTCCCCACCGCTCTGCGGCGCAAAATATAGTAAGTAAACCATCAAGATACCCTTCGTGGTGCAGTGTAGTTCATTTACAATAACGGTGTTAACAAAAATGTTAATGATAGATAACGCACAAATGTTAAATATTTTTTACTGTAGATAAGCAAGGATAATAAGTTGTGGGAATAATTATCAAATTGAGGTAAGTCATTTCAGAATTATTTGCACCCGTTTGCCTTGCGCCACCCGTCTTTGTTAAGGATGAAAATTAAGATATTGGTAGTCATCAACCATTTTAAAACACGCGTATGAAAAAAGTTCTTTTATTGCTTTTGTTTTTTTCCGTAGTGTTGGATGTGTATTCCCAGCGCAGGAAAGTGGTTAATGTGGAACCGCAGGTTCAGGAAGTGAAGGCACCGCAGCAGGAGCAGTTTCTGAAGCGGAAAGTGGCCATTGCCCGTTTCTCAAATGAGACACAGTATGCCAAGGGCATATTTTACGACAAGAACAGCGATCCGATAGCCCAGCAGGCGGTGGATATCCTGTCGGCCAAGTTGGCAGCCTCCGGCAAGTTCATTTTGTTGGAGCGGCAGGATATGGACAAGATTTACGAAGAGCTGAAGCTGGCCGGCAATGAGGGGATCCTGAAGGTGGGGGCCGATTACCTGATCATAGGGTCGGTGACCGAATTCGGGCGCAAAAATGTAGGAGATGTGAATGCTTTTTCCAGGACCAAGACCCAGACGGTTCAGGCGGGGGTGAACATCCGTCTGGTTGACGTTTCCACAGGGCAGATCATCTATTCTGAGGAAGCCAAGGGGGAGGCCGAAACCTCCAACAAAACGGTGATGGGACTGGGTGAGCGGACCGATTACGATGCCACCCTGAGTGACAAGGCTATTTCGGCTGCCATCAGCAAGCTGGTTGAAAACATCATCAACAATTGTATGGACAGGCCCTGGAAATCGTATTTCCTTACCTTCGATGCCGACGGGATCCTCATCTCGGGAGGGAAAAGCCAGGGTGTCAAGGTGGGAGACCTTTACGAGGTCATCGAAAAGGGAAAAAGCGTGAAAAATCCCCAGACAGGGATGACCATGGAGCTCCCAGGAAAGCTCGTCGGAAAAATCCGGATTGACTTTTGTGGCGGCGACACCCCGGAAAACGAATTTTCGATGGTCACCTTCGTTGAAGGAAGCATCGATGCGCAACATTTGAGTAATTATTTTATTCAGGAGGCCGGAAAATGAAAAAGGCAGCTTTGTTTTTGTTTATTCTCTGCACAGTCGCTGCAGGTTGCGGGGGCATCAAAACCGCTGCTACGGGATTGGAGAATAAGTCTTTTCTGGTATTTACGGGAACACCGGGTGATTATTCCGGAGGTGTTGAGGTAACCGTTGACGGGTCGAACAGTTTCACGGCCCAGGTGCACAAGGATCTTCCCGGGAAAATCAAAGGGGAAGTGTACGCCATTTCCACAGGCACATACACAGTTTCGGTTTCCTACAAAGGGAATCTGCTGGTGGAGAAGCAGATATTTGTGTCAGCCCAGGAGACCAAAAAAATCGTGCTGCCATGAAAAAGCTGGCATTCTGGTTTACGGCAGTTGTCTTGCTGGCATCCTGTACCGTTCAGCAACCCCTCTATTCCTGGTCCCGGTATGATGTAGCCAGTTATAACTATCTGAAAAATATGGATGAAAAATCCACCCAGGAACTGATTGCCAATTACCAGACCATTCTGAACAGCCAGGAAGGGACCCGACGGTTGGTACCTCCAGGCATATGTGCGGATTATGGTTTTCTGCTGATGCAGGCCAACAGGACACAGGAAGGTAAGCAACTGTTGCAGAAAGAGATGGAACTCTATCCTGAGTCAAAAGTATTTATTGATAGGGTCCTGAAAATGCTGGAAGAATGAAAAGAGAAATCCTGATCATCCTCCTCCTTGCGGGTATCCTGCAAGGATGCACGACCACCGCCCCGGTCACCAAAATGGCTGCCTACAGCGGTATGTATGCTGAAAGACCGGTTTCTGTCCTGATCATGCCTCCCATCAACCGCAGCACCAATGTGGAGGCCAAGGAGTATTTCCATTCCACCCTCTTGGTGCCCCTGGCCAATGCAGGGTTCTATGTTGTTCCCCCATTTCTGTCGATGGAGATTTTAAAACGGGAGAGTGCCTATGATTCGGAGTTGTTTTTGGAATCACCGTTGACCAAGTTCGGCGACGTATTTGGTGCCGACCTGGCCCTGTTCACCATCATCCACCGATGGGACAAGTCGGGGCTTGCGGCCTCGGTATTTGTGGAAGTGGAATACCTGTTGAAATCGGTCAGGACCAACGAGGTGCTCTATACCCGGCGCGGTAATGTAACCTACGATACATCGGTGAGTTCAGGCGCGGGAGGTGTTTTGGGTGCGCTGGTCGACCTGGCTGCTTCAGCCATCAACACTGCAGTCACCAAATATGTGGATGTGGCCCGGGCTTGCAATGCCTACACCTTCAAAGACCTGCCCGCGGGAAAATACAGTCCCCGGTATGGGGTGGACAGTCTCCAGGTGGCTGGCCCCAAAGAATTCCAGGTGATGCTCAATTCCAATTACCGGTAATCGCATTTTGCAGTTTTAACCGGGTTTCCAAACAATCCCGGGCTCTTTTCATTACGGAAATCCATGGCAGGGTTCCGGGAACGGCAAAATTACAGGTATCCGGTCCCGTGGGTTTTTCCCGGGTTCCTGAGGGTCCCCATGCCGGTTCCTGCCCGGGGTTGGTTTTCCGGGAAGCGTTGGAAATGTCGGAATTTGTTTCCATACCTATGATTCTCCGGTGCCCCATGATAGCAAAGACTGCTTCATCGGGTGAAATCACCACCTTATGGGTGACCCGCTCGAATTCCGACTCGGGATAGAGAGGTCTGAGGCCGGAACCGTCACCATGAACGATCCAGGTACGCTGAGGCGCTTTGCCGCCGGTTTCCCTGCTGTTATGGAATGAAGGGTACCCCGTGCCGGCAGGGCATCCTGCCGGTCATTTGAAAATTCTCTGTGCAAATTCATAGAGGCTGCGTCTCCAGCTTTGCCATTCGTGGGCGGTCAGCGGAGAAACGTAGAAATGGGCATTCATCCCCGCATTTTCGAGGGCTTCCGTATTGGCTTGCGGGTCGCCTCCGAAACCAGCCCTGCGGTTTTCGAGTTCGCGGCTCCCGAAGCTTACAAACAGAAATTTGATTTTTTCCTTAAATCCAGGGGAGTTGCCGACATCCTCGAGGCTATAGCTTCCGCCGCTGAACATGCCGACATGGGAGAAGACCTCTGGATGCGCCAGGGTGATAGCGCGGGTTTGCATGCCTCCCATTGAGAGTCCGGCCATAGCGCGGTGTGGCTGATCGGCCAGGGTGCGGAAACTGGCATCGATCATGGGAATAATATCTTCCAGCAGGGTTTTCTGGAATCCTTCGGCCCACCCCGATGGCGGCCAGCTTCCGGCACGACGTTCGCCCTGTTGGGCAGGACGGGCCTGCTGAGGGGGACGCGGCGCATTGGGCATGGCCCAGCTGCCGTTGTCCATCACTATGATGAAGGGCGTGGCTTTTCCCTCAGCGATCAGGTTGTCCATGATCAG
>CAZYUA010000059.1:0-3839 GCA_964650525.1 uncultured Prolixibacteraceae bacterium | reverse complement strand
ACATGTCCTTTTGTGGCCGGGCTACTGAAACTAAAAACTAACGGCCATGAGGGTTTCATGTGTTTAAATTATTACGTTCATATGGAAAAAGACTGGAAACACATGGTTTACCCATGTGGCTTAATCATGCCGGTTGTTGCATAGATAATACATGGGTATTTCATGATGTTGGTTGTATTAAGTTAACGCGGCGCCCTCGGTGAACCTGATGGTTGACCCCTTTGGTTATCTGTGCGGCGGGGAGTTCCTGATCTCATCCCCTCCTTCACTCATCCGGCCATCAGTTGGAACCCGCGGGACCTGCAGGAGTTCTCTGTCGGGTATCTCCGGGTTTTAAACTTTCCACCCGTTACGTCAGGAATGAACCTGTGCCGGTGGAGGTAAAAATAGTAAAAAAAAGGTACCGGACAAAAACGGAAAGCAGGGAGGATGCGGTAAAAAATCGTTATCTTGGAGCGAACCTCCATAATTTTTAAAATATTGTAAAACAGCATTATATAAGATGGGAAAGTGCATTATTCTACTTTTTTTCCTGTTGTCGGGAAGTATTGGCGCAGAAGCCGGGCAAAAGCCGGAAGGGTTCAGGATTGTATACCGCCGGGTGGTCAATGGGCAGGAGGTCAGGGGGGAAGGAACCCCTGTTGTGATGGCTGCCCAACGGGTCTCCATGGCGCTGGTGGAACGACCGGGAGAGTCCCTGCTGCCGCAGACCCCCCAAGAGCGGGAATTCCTCGATTTCCAAAACCAAACAGCCTATCAGTGTGCCCGTCTGGCCGGGGGCCGGGCTTTTCACATCCGCACCCCCTTCAGTGAGTTTCCACCGCTGACCCTGACCGGAGATACGCAGACCATTATGGGCTATTCGTGCGAAAAAGCCACTACCAGTCTTCGCAGCAACTCCATTGAGCTTTGGTTCACCCGTGAGGTGCCGTTCCGGGGAACGCCGCAGATGGCTTATGGCATTCCCGACGGACTGGTATTAAAGATCGTACGCAACAACAACTTTGAGATCGTGGCGGATTCGGTAATTGCCATGAAAAAAGGAAAACTCCCCACCATTCCCGGCGATTTGGGGGAAAGTGTGGACCAGGCGGTCTACCGGCACCGGATTACTGACAACTACATCACCACGGTCGAAGTGTTCCGCGACGAGCAGATCAGCTGGGGAAACCACTTCGACAATCCGTCAGGGGAGGTGCTGAATGAGACCTTTCGTTACGCCGGGGGAACCGTTATTCTTAAAAAAGTGAAGCTCCCGGAAGCTTCACCCGATGATTTGCTGTTCATCGAGCTGACCCAGTACTCCAAAGGGGATGCCTACGACCGGACCGGCACGGTTTTCATGCTCCCGGCTGGTCAAAAGCTGAGTTTTCTGCAAGCTTTACAGGAGGGCATCGACCGGGTACCGGCCTTTACGGCCCGGAACGGAAAGAATTACCAGGGAATGGCCGCCACACCCGGATATACCCCTGCCGTGGAACTGCTCCGGTTTTTCACTCCTTTCGGAGTCCGCCATTTCAATGAGCAGGTGAAGGTCTTCGGGCAGACATGGGAAGATGCAGCGTGGTATAAGCAGGAGATTACCAGTCTCATGCCCCTGCTGCAGGGGGAGGTGTGGATCGGCGTTTTTATCGGGAATTACGATAAAGGAGGCCATGGTGTCAGCCTGCAACTCAAATATTATCCGGGGTCGCCCGCTATCCGCGAGAGGGAGCCATCGGGCCAATGGTTTCAACCTCTTTTTAATACGCTGAATATCTTAGAGATGGCAGGTCAAAATTACGGTACCCTCTTCGACACCGATTCGCTGACGGTCGAATTTGAAATTCCCGAGGGGGTGAACAACCTGAAGCTCCGGTATATCACCACCGGACATGGCGGCTGGGGTGGGGGTGATGAATTCAACCAGAAGGAGAACCATATTCTGGTTGACGGGAAGGAAGTATTTCGATTCATTCCCTGGCGCTCCGACTGCGGTACGTGGAGGAAATACAACCCTTCATCGGGGAATTTCTGGAACGGGGTTACCTCGAGTGATTACAGCCGTTCGGGGTGGTGCCCCGGCAGTGCCACCGATCCGGTGTATATTCCGCTAGGCGGACTGGCTCCGGGGAAACACGTTCTGCAGGTGGCCATTCCCCAGGGGAAACCCGAAGGAGGCAGCTTCAGCGCCTGGTGCGTCTCTGGTATCCTGACGGGGGAGTACCTTAGAAGTGAAAAGTGAAAACAAGCGAAGCAGCTTGCCCCGTAAGTCAGCATGACTCCACGGGGAAGTCCCGGCTCAAACAGCCTGTCCCGCTTTTGCGGGAGGAGTGAAAAAGCGTAGAGCGTAGAGCATAGACAAGCGAAGCGTAGTCCCGCCTCAGGCGGGAGTGCAAAACGACATGTGGGTAGTGAATAGCTATTAGTGAATAGCGATGTTACGCCCCGCAGGGGCAGGTTAGTATAGCCCTGGGCAACGCCCAGGGAATGAGGAATGCCCCCCAGATCCCGGCCCGCTGATTGAAACGAGCATGGTGCTTCTAACATAGAAGGATAGGTATTTCCCCTCCATGCGAGTTCCACGGGTGTGAAGAACCGGAGCAAGCCAGGAATCTGAGTCGAGACGAATGCGCTCGCCTGAATTCAAGTTTAAACCGATCTGGAAGTTTTTCAACAACGTCGGGATTGTTCCAGCCCGCTCCTGCCTTAATGACCTTGCCCGTTGGGGAGGTAACTCCGGAGGTCCTGAATGTGGGTAGAAACAACCGCCACCCCAAACCACGATCGGCTGTTTGAAATACAAAGGCACAAGAAACATCTGAGGTTCCGGGGGGTCCGGTTATCGATATCTATCCTTTTCATTATGTTTAATCACAACAATTTTCTGAATTCTTCCACAGTCAGACCACTTTGTCTGATAATAGCCCTTAAAGTGCCTCTGTCCAGATCTTTGTGCTGTGGCACCGTAAGCTGACAGAACGGATTTTCTTTCCTCATAACCAAGTGACTACCCTGCTGACGAACTTCATGAAAACCTGCTTTCACCAAAATCCTGGCACATTCTTTTCCTGATAAGCGGGGCAGACTCATATTGCCATCAATAATGCATCAAAATGATCGGCAGGCACCGCAAGGTTATCTTCCCGCAATGCAAGGATGTAAATTTCAATCGCTTCCCTGATGTTTTTAACCGCATCTTTTTTCGTCCTGCCCTGTGATATACAGCCCGGGAGACTGGGACATTCGGCTACCCAGTAATTGTCTTCACCCCGGTAAATGATGACCTGCCTTATGCCATTTTCATTTTTCACTTGTATATATTTAAGTTAATGTTCCTATATTCAATTATATGTAGCTGAATGATTCATTTAGCTTTTCATTTCCGTGGAACTCGCATGGGAGATTATTACCATGTCATTTTGTTGTGAAATTTCGCCATGCTCGTGTCATCAGGTGTTGTATCGGTTATTGATAATTTCGGATTTCATCGCTTAGGCACCCGCCAGTAGTCTGGCAGTCTCCTGTGCAAAACCCGGCACCCGCACTTTTACAAAAATAGGTAAAAACTATCAAAAACGTCCTATAGCAAAAGATAGAAGGTGTGGTTTTTTGTTCGGGAGTGGAAAGGAGTAGGGAGTGAAAAACGAAGAGTGAAAACAAGCGAAGCAGCCTGCCCCGTAAGTCAGCATGACTCCACGGGGCAGTCCCGGCTCAGACAGCCTGTCCCGCTTTTGCGGGAGGAGTGAAAAGTGAAGAGTGAAAATGGAGCGCAGCGGAATCCCGGCTCAGACGGGGGTGAAAAAGCGGAGAGCGGACACCCTGGCTGTATGCCAGCAACAGCAGCAAAAAAGGTTCAG
>CAZYUA010000058.1:0-4281 GCA_964650525.1 uncultured Prolixibacteraceae bacterium | reverse complement strand
TGAGAATGGTGAGGAATCCCAGGAGATAGAGCAGACCCATCTCTTTTTTCTGGAACGGGTCGCTGCCATGCACTACAAATACCGCTACCACCATGGTGACGATAGCCGGTATGACAGCCAGCCGGGTCCCGAGCCCCAGAATGATCAGCACCGGGGCCACCACCTCTCCCAGCACCGCCAGAAGAAGTGAGAAATTACCCCCGAGTCCAAACGGATCCGGAAATTGTGCCCCGTTGCCTTCCAGCAGCATGTTGAGTTTCCCCATCCCGTGGGTAAGGAAAAAAAGGGAAAGCAATACCCTGAACAGGAGCAGCCAGAGGTGATTAAGACCGCTTTCGGATGTGGCAGAAAGAATGCCTTTTATCTTCATTTTTATATGGTATTTCCTTTAAAAACATTTTTCCGGCGAAAATGTTTACTGTGACGGAAAAATGACAGGGTAAGACCATGTCTGCCATTCAGGTAGCCAGTGCAGGGGAAAGGCAGAGACATAGAAAATCGCCAGAACCGTAGGACGTCACCGGGATTTCTTCTATTTTTGGTTTTTCAACGTTTAGTGGAATCCCATGATGAGAAGAGCTTTTTTTTTCGCGGCCCTATGGCTGACGGCATTATCGCTGCAGGCTGCAAGTCTGAAGTCACCCGACGGTTCTTTGCTCCTTCAGGTGGAGATAAAAGAGGGTACCCCCATTTATCAGCTCAGTTACAGGGAGAGACCGGTGATCAAACCCAGCCATCTGGGACTGGAGCTGAAAGACGAACCAAACCTGACCTCCGGGTTTGTGGTATCGCAGACTGAAACTTCAACCTTCGACGAAACCTGGGAGCCGGTATGGGGAGAGGTGAAGAGCATACGCAACCACTACAATGAACTGGCACTCACCCTGGCGCAACCCACCACCAGCCGCCGGATTATTCTCCGTTTCCGGCTTTTCAACGACGGTCTGGGCTTCCGGTATGAGTTTCCGCAGCAGGAAAACCTCCATTATTTCATTATCAGCGAAGAAAAAACTGAGTTTGCCATGGCGGGTGACCACAAGGCATTCTGGCTTCCCGGTGATTTTGATACCCAGGAATACAGCACAGTGACCTCCCTGCTTTCAGAGGTGAGGGGGTTGATGCATGACGCCATCACCGGCAATGCTTCTCAGACCCAGTTTTCCCCCACCGGTTTACAAACCCCCCTGATGATGAAGAGCAGCGATGGCCTGTACATCAATATTCACGAAGCCGCCCTGGTCGATTACTCCTGTATGTCGCTGAACCTCGACGACCGCAACTTCGTCCTGGAGTCGTTTCTTACACCCGATGCCATCGGTGACAAGGGGTATATGCAAACCCCCTGTGTTTCTCCCTGGCGCACCGTCATCGTGAGCGACCGGGCGGGTGCGATACTGGAATCCAAACTGGTGCTCAATCTGAATGAGCCCTGTGCATATGAAGATGTTTCCTGGATCAAACCGGTGAAATATGTCGGTGTCTGGTGGGAAATGATCACCGGGAAGAGTTCCTGGGCTTATACCGATCTTCCAAGCGTAAAACTCGACCAGATCGATTATACCAAAACGGTTCCTGATGGGAAGCATGCCGCCAATACCGCTCATGTGAAGGAGTACATCGATTTTGCCGCTCTTCATGGTTTTGATGCCGTTTTGGTGGAAGGGTGGAATGTCGGCTGGGAGGACTGGTTCGGCAAGTGGAAGGAAACTGTTTTTGATTTTGTTACGCCTTATCCCGATTTCGACGTGGAGGAAATCCACCGGTATGCGGCCTCCAAAGGGGTGGAAATGATCATGCATCATGAAACCTCAAGTTCGGTACGAAATTATGAGCGGCATATGGACCAGGCTTACCGGTTTATGGCAGATCACGGCTATCATTCGGTGAAAAGCGGTTATGTGGGAGACATCCTTCCCCGGGGGGAATACCATTATGGGCAATGGATGGTGAACCATTATCTCTATGCTATGAAAAAGGCTGCAGAATACAGGATCATGGTGAATGCCCACGAGGCGGTGCGGCCGACGGGACTCAGCCGGACCTATCCCAATCTGATCGGCAATGAGTCGGCACGGGGCACCGAGTATGAAGCCTTTGGCGGGAGCAACCCCGACCATACTACCATTTTGCCCTTCACCCGCCTGGTAGGCGGCCCCATGGACTATACGCCCGGTATTTTCGAGATGGACATTTCAAAGCTGAATCCTGATAACAATTCCCATGTCAACAGCACCCTGGCGCGACAGCTTGCCTTGTACGTCACCCTTTACAGCCCGCTCCAGATGGCTGCTGACCTTCCTGAAAACTACAACCGCTTTTTGGATGCTTTCCAGTTCATCAAGGATGTTGCCGTCGACTGGGACGATACCAAAGTACTCGAGGCGGAGCCGGGCGACTACATCACAATAGCCCGGAAAGCCAAGGGGAGCGGCAACTGGTTCATCGGCAATACCAGCGATGAAAATGGTCATACCTCCACTCTGAAGCTCGATTTCCTCGATACGGGAAAGAAGTACAGAGCTTCGATTTATGCTGATGCCAAAGCGGCCCATTACAAAACCAACCCACAGGCTTATACCATCGAAACCAAAGAGGTGACCGCGAAAACCATCCTGAAGCTCTCCTCAGCCCCGGGTGGAGGATTTGCTGTAAGCCTCTTTGAACTTCCCGGTCAACCCCGGCAAAGCAAAGGACTGAAATCCCTTTTCAGGAAGAAATAGTCCGCTATCCCCACTTCAGCAGGATGGGATGTCCCCTCTTTGATGGGATTTGATTATATCAAACATGAAGTTCCGGGGTTCCCATCCACAGAACTGCGGGTGACGGATGGGTTTTGCAGGACCGTTCGTGCGGGATGTCAGCGGTACCGGTTATCTCAGTGGCTCCGGCGGATGCGTTTCTCCCACCCACGATGACTGCCTGGCAAGAGCTTGCGGCGGGGAAAATATCCGGAAGAATGCACCCGGTCTTTACCGTTCCCGGAAAAATGGAAAAAAGAAAAACAGCGCAGCTTCTTCGGGAGAAATATCCTTGAAATACCCCAGGGTGGAACGCCGGTTATCCATAACCCTTCCTTTTTCAACATACCCCAGAGTGGATCGTTGTTTATCCATGACCCTTCCTTTTTCCACATACCCGAGCGTGGAGCGGTTGGAGCTCATAACCCTGCCCTTCATGTAATAGCCTAAGGTGGACCGGTTGGCGTTCATGATCCTTCCCTTTTCAATATACCCGATGGTGGAACGGCTGTCGTTCATGACCCTTCCCTTTTCAATATACCCGATGGTGGAACGGCTGTCGTTCATGACCCTGCCATCTTCGGTATCCCCTGAAGTAGTATCCAATCTGTTCATTAAGGTATGTGCCGATGATAAGTGCGGAAGGACAACTGTTATCCCGAAAAACAACACCTGCAGAACCAGCACCGGGGTGTAGCTCGCTTTTTGGGGCTCTTTCACTAATCCGGATTTTACGTAACGACCCCGCAACAAGAACAGTGCCACGAAATCAGCCCATTCCGTCAGGTCCCGATAGTCTGGCTTTTACTGTCGCTCTCTATTTCCACCTTCCGGCCCAGCTTTTTGACGCTTTTCCCTCTGTTAAATCTGAAGGAATACGAGAACTGGATGAAATTGGCGGCATCAAACCGGGTAATATTTGTCGAAGTAAAAGCTGGGGTTTCGGTCTCCACCCTGTTCAGGTTAATCATCCGGGAGAAGGGCAGCAGCCAAAAAACGCCGAAGTTGTGGTCTTTCAACTGTTTCTGGCCTCCGAATCCATAGAGGGGGAGCGTATAGGTTTTGCTTTGGGCATTCATGTTGACCCCGGTGTAGCTCAGGTAGGCAAATGCGGTCAGGGTCTTCTTTTTGTCGAGGGTTTTGAAGGCATAGCTGGTGATGCTGGAAGAAAAGTAATCGACGGCCGGAATGAAGGCTGACGGACTCCGGAATTCATTGAAGTGCCCCTTGTGAAAACGGGCGCTGATGTTGATGAACCAGAGCATGGCATTCACTCCCCCGCCGGTTTCGTACCCGTCGATCAGGTTGTAGGGTTTGGTCAGGGTGGTCAGCGTGTTGGTGACGGGTGACAAGGTTACCCGGATTTGCCGCCCGACCCGGTCGGTATACAATTCATGGTACACAAACGGGGAGAAGTAGTTGCTTCCGAAGTTCCAGGTGTAGGTCATCTGCAGACGGTCGCGGTAGTCGGGTTTCAGGTCGGGATTCCCCTGGGTGATGTCATAATTCTGGCCTATCTTGAAGTAGGGGTTCATGTCGTAAA
>CAZYUA010000057.1:0-5924 GCA_964650525.1 uncultured Prolixibacteraceae bacterium | reverse complement strand
GAATTTTATAATGAATTGAATGATTGATATATAACATTAATAATTACGTATGAAACGTACAATACTGCTGATACTGGTCAGCCACCGCAAGGAGTCGGCTGAGATGGTCCAGAAGATCCTCACAGGCTGGGGATGTTTTATCAAAACGCGTCTCGGGATCCACGATGAAGTGCTGGAACACTGTTCCGACAGCGGTCTGATCTTTCTGGAGCTTACCGGTGACAGGGAGCAACACGAAGAGATCACCCGCAAGCTGAACCTTGTCAAAGGGGTGGACGCACGGCTGATTTTCCTGGAAGTATAGGATATTGTGATCTGTCATTCCGGGCAGGCCGGCGGTCGTCCGGCAGGTCAGGGGTGTTGGCAGCTTACTGTCAAATCTTCACCGTCTGTTCCAGGTCTTTGGCTTTTCGTGAGGAATAGGTAATTTTGATCTCCCCTTTGCCTTCGACGAGGAATTCGTGTTCGACAAACCCATAGGAGGGTACGCTGGTGAAGATCACCTCAGGCCTGTGCTCCTGGTAACTGACCCGGTTGTTCCTCAGGTCGGTGATAGTGCCGGAGGCGACCACCTTTCCACCGCTTACCTTCAGCATATCCTGGGGATACAATTTCAGTTTACGGGCCTGTGCCGACATGGAGGGGAAGCCCTTGTCGTTTTTCAGTCTTACCCGCACACGGTGCAGGTTTTGGCCGGTTTCGGTGATGTCGATGACTTCCATGGTGACTTCCGGTGTCTGCCCTGAGGCAAACAATACCACCATGGCGTTGCGGTGGACCAGTTCGGGAAGCATGAAGGGGTGCGGCAGGCGGGAGCTCATCTTTACCCATCCCCCGATTTCAATATCTCCGTAAACGGGATGCTTGAATGGCTTCCAGTCCCGGTAGAGCTCGTTCAGCGCTACATATTCATTGAACCTGACCTGTTCCCTGTTCTCCTGAGGGTTTCCTCCCCGGCGGAACGACTCCGCAGGACTCTCCTCCTCCGGGGTGACAGGCTTGCTGATATTGTCGCGATAGGTCTCCTGGCTTCTCATAAAGAGCTCTCCGACAAACGAGTAGGAGCCTTCGATGTTGAACATGTGCGAGTCGGTGTCTCCGTAGGTGGCATAAAGGTCGTAGGAGGAGTGGTACACATACCCCGGGGTGATCTTGATGGCATTTTTCCCGACGACATCGTAAGCCGCCAGGTCTGCGGGGTCGAGCACCTCCTCCTTGGTGGCCGGGGCTCTCAGCCACATTCCTCCGGAATTGTGGAAAGCAAAATTGACGAGGATGTTCGGGCGTTCATGGATATACCGGGCAATAGCCCTGGGCCCTTTCCCGGACAGGGGGAAGTCGCCGGCTCCGTTCTGGACATAGGGTGGTTGCCAGTTGTATCCCCAGTTACGGTTGGCATCGAGGTATCCTTCGCTGTCTTCATTGAATCTTCCGTCGCCGTCGTTGTCGATACCCTCCTGTCCCAGGAGTGTCCACTCACCCTTCTCTCCCGGCTTCACAGGAATCATCAGCCGGCTCTCCTCCGGGTCGGTTTTCAGGGTGCCCAGGGGATCGCGTATCCGCATCTGGCAAATGTTGCCGTCGTTATCGAGGTCGTCGGGGCCGTCTTCATCGACCAGTCCGTCGCGGTCGTCGTCGCGCGGCACCCGGATGCTGCGGCCGGAACTGGAGTTGTGGGCATCTTCAAAAAACCGGGCCCTGCCATCCACATTGACAACTGGTAAGATGTAGTGGGCATTCTTGTCCACCACCCGGGTGATCATTTCGTTTTTACCGTATTTCGTGAGCAGCATATCGGCAAAATAGAGACATACTTCACCGGCCTGGATCTCATTGCCGTGGATGTTGCCGTCGACATAAACCCCCGGTTTGCTCAGTTCATCGCCGGTTTTGGGGTTGTTGACGGTAAGGGCATAGATCTCCCGGCCCTCCTCGCTGGTCCCCACCACATCCAGTTTGGTAAGATCAGGATACGCTTTGTGCAGGGCTCTCAGTGCCTCAACAACCTCCTCATAATTGTAATAACGGTCGAACCGCAGGGGGATTTCGATGTTGCTCTTTTCCTGGGCGGTGACTGCCACCACCATGGCCAGGAGCAGGAAGCTAAGGATGATTTTCTTCATGGTCAGTTTCCGATTTTGATTTGTTTACTGCTTGTTCCGAAGGGTGCCGACTCCAGGGATGCCCGGAGTTCCGTTTTTCCCTCTGTTTTCAGGATCCAGGAGAGTTTCTTCACCTGGTTTCCGCCGATATCTCCCAGGGGGGTTCTTTTAAAGCCTTCGAGCAATTCCACATTTTCACCTTCGAGGAGCACCACCACCGGCGCCGGTTGCCGGTTGCGGGCTCCCATGGCGATGGGATAGGGCAGGGTTCCGGCATTTTCGATGAACAGCTCAAGGCGGTAGATGCCTGCCCCCAGGGGGGTAAGTTTTTCTTTCAGAAACCGGATGGAGGGGATCTTTGCGGAGAGTTGCAGGAGCCACGGGATCTGGAGCCTGCAAAGGGAGTCGATCTGTCCGGCGGGCGGGGTGGTGGTAAGGTAAGGGGCAAATCCGCCGATCTCCACTTTCCCGAGGGTGGGGTGTTCATAAGGCTGCCAGGAGGCAAACCCTCCCATTTCCGGATGGGCATCCACCCGGGCAAGCAGGGCTTTCTCCTTTTCATCCAGTTCCCCGGATTTGGGTGGCTGGGGTATATTTTTCATCATGGCAACCATCTGCCCCGGAGTCACGCGGCCCGACTTCAGCATCTCCATGACCCTGGAGGCACCCATCCGTTCGGGAACTTTCTGCGCTGCCAGGAAGGCGGCGATCTTCTCCTCGCCGAGGGCCAGGAACTCTTCCGTGCTCATTCTGCCGGCCTCTTCGGGCGTGAGGGAGGATGCGGCGGGTTTCTCCTCTTTGGGTTTGGGGAGGGTAAACAAGTTCATGGCAAAGGAGGGAAGCCCCAGGTGGTAGTAAGCCCAGAGCTCAAAGGATCCGTCTTTGTCGGGGTCGGCAGCCATCCTCTCCCGGGTGGCGCCCTGTTTTTTGAGGTACTCTTTATAGTTTTCCGAAAAGGTGGTATAGACTTTCAGGTCTTCCTCCAGAGGGTTGACAGCGGCCCCCAGGCCCAGGAAGCCGGCTACCATTTCCGGGGTGACCTCCCGGCCCGTACCTGCGGGCATCATGGATCTGAAAAGCTCCATAATTTCATCCATGGAATAGGTTTTTTCCGGGTCTAATCCGAACCGGCTGGCATAGCGGGCGGGGACTTTAATGCTTTCGAGGTTGGCGCCCCCCGTACGGCCGCCACGCGGAGGGGCAACGCAGAAGTCGCTGGTGCCCAGCGTGAAGGCCATCACAATCTCCGGGTGGCCGAACATGAATTCCATGATCCCCAGAGTTTCGGGCGATTCACCCGGCCACAGTCCCGATTCCTTGTTGTTGGGCCTGAAAAGATGGGGGAAGCTGATCCCTATGTTGATGCCGCCCGGGCCGTCTTCGTTATACTGGCCGTCGCCGTCGTTGTCGAGGCCCTCGGGATAGAGTTTGTATTTTCCCCTTTCCCCTTTGGAAGCGTCGGCTCTCACCAGGATTCGCGGATCCTTGCCGGAAAGGAGATGGGTGCCGGAGGGATCTTCCACCCGCATAAGGGTTATCATGCCATCGCCGTTCAGGTCGTCGGGGCCGTCTTCATTCACCTGGTCGTCCACATCGTTGTTCACTTCCCGGTCATTCACCGTCCGCTCATAGCGTACCCCTGAGAAAAAGCCGGCGGCGGCATCGGGATTGGCCAGGGGCAAAATATACCACCTGACATGCCGGGTATACTGCGAAGAATCCAGCACCATGCTGGCCAGGTATAGCGCTCCTTCGGTGGAAAGAGGGGTCTTCCCTTCCAGGTTGGCAGCAACAAAAATGGCCGGAAGTTGTGCTTCCTTCTTTCCGATTTCGAGAAGGGTGAGCGCTTTACCCCCGGGAGAGGTGGCTATTGTATGCAGAACCACCATACCCGGATGGCTGTCGCGGAGCAACCGGGCAGCGGCCTCGACGGCGGCATAATCCCGGTAACGGGAGGGACCCGCCTTGTCCTGTCCGTAAAGGGTGACTGCCGACAGCACCAACCCTGCCGCAGCTGCGATAACATACCGTTTGTACTTCATAATCTATCTTCCTTTGATTGTTAGGATATTCAGGGAATGGGGATCTCCAACCCCCGGAGGGTATCTGCAGGCTGGGTCATCCCCGGGGTAAGCCTGATTTTTCTTTTTGCGGCGGTTTCCAGTTGGATGAATTCATCATCCTCAGGGGTGCCGGGGGTGTCGCTGAAATAGAGATGATAAACCGATCCGTATGGGACCAGGAGCCTGCAGGTCTCTCCCGGGGGAATCCGGACATCCAGAAAATCGCAAAAAACGGAATCTTTCCACAGCTGGTCCGTGAGCATGTTCACCTGGAGGGTATCGGTGGATTCATTCTCCAGCGAGATCTTTTTCAGCCTTTGCCCCGAGGGACTATATCCTACGTAGATGCCGGTTAAGGCGCCCACAACCGCGGACCCGACGGTCAGGAAAATATCTCCGGCAACGTTTCCCGCGCGGTTCCGGCTGATCTGTTTCTGCCGGGCACTGCTGCCCGAATCATGGATTAAACCGGGGGTGGTACAGGCCGGCATCAGAAGGAGTGCCGCCAGCATGATGGCCACGGCTCTCTTCCTGGTTCCTGATTCTCTCATAAGGCTCCTTCCGGGCAAGTGATCGTACGACGGTTTTGTCAGAGATCCCTGCACCCTGTTCTTCACACAAACTTACATAATAATTGTTTGCCGGCCGAAAGGATGCCATCATTCATGCCTTTCAAACAAGTAATTTAACGTGCTCTTTCCATACTGTTTTTACTTTCCGGAAGGACACACCGTTTCCATTGACCGCCATGTTAATGGAAGGGTATTTCTCAGTTCCGTTGTTTTTGTCTGCTGATTATTCCGGTTCTGCAAGGATATTGCGGCAATGCTGCATCAGAAAGGCTTCAGGCTGAAGAATTACGGTTTCAGGTCGCCCGGAAGCATTGGCGAAACTTCAACCCCTGGTTTTTTGTGGTCTGCAGAGCAGAGGGTATAAATGAATCGCACTTCCAAAAGAAGACGAATCATTAATCGGAAAAGTTTTACCTTTGCGGTTTCAGGGAGAGCTGCCGGAGTGGTCGATCGGGGCAGACTCGAAATCTGTTGTCCCGCATTGCGGGACCGGGGGTTCGAATCCCTCGCTCTCCGCAAAGTATATTGATATTCAATTACTTACAAACGGTCGGGAGATGTAGGGGAACTATTTTGAACTTTATCAAAAAAACAGGCGGCCTCCGGTTTGATTAACCGAACACGGCCGCCCCTCAAATCTCCGATCTGCGGCCAATGTAATCGACCAGCCAAAACCTTTCACAAACAAAAATCAGGTTTCAATCCGTCGTAGCTGCGTGGCATGATCTTACCGGTGAACCTCTTTCTGTCGATACTATTTTCACCTGGTTGACGGGGCCGGGTGCTGAGCGTCGTATATTGACGGCAAACGTTATCAATGCTGTAAAGCAAGTCCAGGCGAAACATACGGAATTTTACGCGAAGGTTGACACTTCCCGGCTGATCAACAGGCTTCCTGCAGTCGACACTTCCCGGTTGTTGGATGCACTCGATCAACTGACTGATTACGTTCCTGCGCCTAATTACGTGAACCGGCTTTATCCTGAATGCTCTATCTGTAGGATGCAGTTTCTGGCCAGAAAAACCATTTCCCCACAAACCCTATCCCTGATAGTTTGCCTTCTACTTCCTGTCCTCAACCGGTTACTATTTCTCGGAATGGGTTAAAAATTAGCATTTTTTTTTTAAGACAAATCACTAGTGTCCGGTTAAGGACTTTTTTAAACGCTGTAAGTTATTAATATTTA
>CAZYUA010000056.1:0-6533 GCA_964650525.1 uncultured Prolixibacteraceae bacterium | reverse complement strand
TATCGAGGTAATCTTTTCGTAGAAATCCCAGGTTTACCGTTTGATTATCCCAGAAATTATACGTGCGAAGTATTCTTAACCGGTCTTCCATTTGCATAATATTTAAACACAATTAAATATTATGCAAATATAACACAATATTTAATTGTGTTTAAAAAATACAATACACCTTAAATTTCCTCTTCCAGGTGGTTATCCATGATCTCTGTCTGCAGCCTGACAGAATCTTCGTGAATCATCTGGAAGAGGAGTTTGGTTAAAGATGGGTTCAGATTGAGCTTATGGCCCAGGCTCACGCGTTCTTCAATCAGTTGCGACCACCGGTCAATCTGCAGGGCGGTGACATTCTGTTCTTTCTTGTACTGGCCGATCTCCCTGACGATATCCATACGGGAGGAGAGAACTTCGAGGAGTTCGTTATCCAGGGAGTCGATACGGTTACGGAGCAGCTCAAGTTTGTTTTCGAATAAGGGGTTACCAGCGCTTTTATGGCGAATGACCAGTCTGTCAAGCAGCTTTCCCAGTTCATTCGGGGTTAGCTGCTGTTCTTTGTCGCTAAGTGCCTGTGAAGGATCCACGTGGGATTCAAGCATCAGTCCGTCCAACCCCATATCGAATGCTTTTTGTGCTATCTCGAACAGGTACTCCCTTTTGCCGCTGATATGGCTGGGATCGCAGATGATGGGGACTTCCGGCATCAGTCTCCGGAGTTCTATAACAATCTGCCAGTTGGGGTAATTGCGGTATTTGGTTTCCAGAAAAGGGGTGAATCCCCGGTGTATGGCTACTATGCTTCTGATGCCTGAGCGATATACCCGTTCGATGGCTCCCATCCAGAGCTGAAGGTCCGGATTTACGGGGTTCTTCACCATTACCACGGCATCAGATCCTTTCAGTACATCGGCGATTTCCTGGACTACAAAAGGGCTTGCGGTCGACCTGGCACCAATCCACAATACATCAATCCCGGCATTCAGTGCCTCTTCGGTATGGTGGGCATTGGCTACTTCACATCCGGTCGGGAGGCCGGTTTCCTGAGTAACGGTTTTAAGCCATTGCAATCCGGGAGATCCCACGCCTTCGAAACTCCCGGGCCGGGTGCGGGGTTTCCATACCCCGCCGCGATAAATGAACACCCGGTGATCTTTAGCCAGCAATTTGGCTGTTGTTACAGCCTGTTCTTCGCTTTCCAGACTGCAGGGTCCCGCAACCAGCAATGGATTATTTAACTGGGGAAGCCATTCCCTGACAGGTCGTATGTTTAACGTCGGCGCCATAACTATTTGGTATAATATTTTACAATGGTCTCTTCATTCTTTCTGAAATGCGGGTGGTCCCCGTCGAGGATGGCGCGGATCCGGTTGGCACTCTGTATCATATCCGTAATCTTACCGCTGTCTTTGTCCCTGATGGCATCCCGGAAGGCCTCCAGGTGCTTCAGGTAAAAATTCAGTGATTCCTCCATATAATCGCTGTTCTGCTCAAAGATAGGCTGCCACATGGAGCAGGCACTTTTGGCGAGCCGTACCGTTGAGTTGAAACCTCCGCTGGCCAGGTCGAAGATGATCTGGCGATCCTCCCTGTCCTGAACGGCATTGGCCAGGGCATAAGCCGCTGCATGGGGCAGATGCGACACATAGGCCGTACTATGGTCCTGCTCATCCGACGACATGTAGGCAATCTTCATCCCCAGGGCATAGAACATCTTTTCAACCAGCGCCAGATGCTGAGGACCACTCGTTTCCTGGTCGCAAATAATAGCTATCTTATCCCTGAACAGATCCTCCTGGGCCGCTGCCGGCCCCGAATTTTCAGTACCCGCCATAGGGTGGGCCGGCACATAGTTGCGGCGCCGCGAATGACCCTCCACCGCCTGCACCAACCGCCGCTTCGTCGATCCTACATCGGTCACCGTTGTGTGACCTCCAATCTTACCAAGAATCTCCGGAAGCAACTCCAGTGCCACATCCACCGGCGTTGCCACAATCACCAAATCGGCACCGGCCAAAGCTTCCCCCAAAGGTTCAATAACATCAGCAATCCCCAGCCTTAACGCTTCCGAAGCATGCTCCCCGTTGGGTTCAACTCCCTTTAATACATCGGCAAATCCCGAACTGCGAAGATCCCGTGCAATCGAACCCCCGATCAATCCCAACCCGATCACTGCTATTCTCATCAACGGTTTAGATAAAAAAAGGCCCCGGACTTCCGGGACCTTTCTGGTAAATAGTATCTGTATGCTGTCAATAATTTACCTCACGGTCCCGATCTCAAAGCCGTAATAATAAAAACCAAAACCATAAAAACTGACAGATCCGTAATCCATATTTCAAACTATCAGACCGGCAAATATAAACAACAATTCTACAATTGGTGCGTCACGTCGTTAAATTGTCCTTTCGGGATCATTATTGTAGTTTTTACACTTTGATTCTAAATTAACACTGGCAAACAGGATTATTTATTTTTATTCACTATATTTGAAGCACCGGAGGGATTAGCCGGCCTTTCATGTTAATAAGTTCACAAATTTCGGCGATCATAATGAACTGATTTATTAACACTCATTAAAACAAAGACTATGAGATTAAAACTTCTACTTTTTCTGCTGTTTGCATCCTGTGTTGCTGTTGCGCAGCAACCTTACCGTAACCTCATTTTTTCGGAGGTTAACATTTCCCAGCATCACTGGTCTTACTTTGAGATGACCAATATGGGAGACAAGACCATTGACCTTTCGGAATTTGAGGTGGGAGTTGTCGGGCCATGGACTGCGCCCTGGACAACCGCTGATACGGTTACCGGCTCTCCCGGGGCAAATTACAAATTCAGGTTACCCCAAAAGATGCTGGCTCCCGGAGAATCGTACCTGGTCTCCACCTGGTGGAACCTTCCCCAGACATTGAAAACTGTTGATCCTGAGCGATGGCTCGGAAACCAGAAAACGTCTGACATTATGATGCAGAAAGCCGACCTGTTGGTCAGTCCGGACGAGTCCGGGCAATTCGGGTCGGGTTGGTCCGCCTGGGACACCATTACCCCGGGCTGGCGATTGTTGGAAGTCTGGAGCGGCAGGGATGCCTGGTACATCAGGCACCACTATTCCGAAACCGACTCCGTGGTGGTGGATGCATTCAATGCCTGTTTTGACAACACCACCTCTCCTTTCAAAATCACCGGTCCCAGCGATGCCGCCGGGATTACCGGGGCAACCCAGGAAAATATCCTTATAAGGAAATTCGGCATCAAAGAGGGTGTTGGCGAAGCCTGGGATACCTGGACCCTGGCCAAAGGGGTTGACATGACCGATTCGGAATGGTTGCCCTGCCCTCTTTTCCCCACAGGCAGCGCCGATTGGGTCTGGGGAAATCCTGAAAGGCTGGAATTCTGGACCCTGGGCAATCATGTGAATGCCCTGCTGAACCCTGTTACCCTGCAGTCATCGACCGTCAGGCAGGATTGGGCGGCTGGCACCCTCACGGTTGAATACGGCATCAGGAAATGCGACGGGCTTATGAAACAGTTCGAATATCGCCCCGGGATCGCCTGGTTCTATAAGAATTCCCCCTCCCGCGCCGACTCCGCCTTTAATTCGGTCAGGACCGGCGATACCCTCATCGTTTATGCGTTTGGCACCACCCGGATCGAAAAGAAATTCGCCCTGATTGCGGCGCCTCCCGGCCCCGGTGCCAAAGTTGTAATTCCTAAGAATGGGTTTAATCCTGGCAACAACGAATGGGGTGTAGAACCCTTCCTCATTGTTACCGAGAATATGCCCGGCATGGATACCATCACGGCCAACCCGGTAGGGCTGCCTTTTGCTTACAGGGTGGACTCCCTGATGAAATACCTCGAAAAACCTGCCAATGCCTCCTGGAGCATCCTTTGGGTGGACGGCAAGGAAAGAGTTGACCTTAAACTCGGAGACAAACTGAAGGTCACTGCACAGGATGGATCCACAAAGGAGTATTTCCTCAAGGTAGGCCCCTATGTCCCCAGCCACAATGCCTACCTGAGCGCTATCACCTGGCCGGATATTCCAGAATGGTTCATCGACCTGTACGGATGGAAGGGAGACACAATCCCCAACTTTGGCCGGGGCATTTATGATTATTTTATTGATGTTCCCTCAGATATGGTTGAACTGCCTGCTTTTGTAGCGATGACGGAGGACTTGAACACTACCGTCGACGTGCAAAGAGCTGTTTCAATTGCAGGAACCACCCCTGACAGGAGTGTTGTTTTTAATACCACAGCAGAAGATGATACAACGAAGCTTAAGTATACCGTTGTTTTAAAACCGCCAAAGTCAGCTGAAGAAATACAACCATGGAGGGGAGAACCTTTTATTTCACAATTTGTCTGGAATGAACAGTGGAGTAACCTTTACCTGGAAGTTGTCAATCCCGGTACCGAACAGATTGATTTAAGCAATTATATGATCAGTTCAGGATATGTGAATACTCCGGCTGAGGCGATAACTCAACAATCCGATCCTACTAATTGGTCAAAAAGATATAAAAAATATGTGCCCGGTTACCGTTGGGTTGATCAGGCTACCTGGGAAACCAAACCGGGAATGCTGGTTCAGGATTTGAACGTGAACTCGATCGTATACCCGGGTGATGTATTTGTTCTGGGTCAGACCAACGGGATGGGCCAGGTTGGCAACAGGACCTGGTGGGGTGGCTATCAGTGTGATCTCGACTTCGGCCGCAATCCCTGGGGAGAAACTTTCGGATGGGGCGATGGAGTTAATGAATGGAATGGAGCCAACTGGTATCTCTTCCGCATCGATAACGACTCCATTACCCGGGGGTTGAAACCAGCTACTGATCCTGATGATTTTACTCTCGTCGATGTCTTCGGCACCGGAGATGGCAGCGTTCCGGTGGTTGGGGGATTAACGATGCAACAAATTAATGGTTACACCAGAAAACCCCATATCTACAAGGGCAATCCCGACTTCAAAGGCTCCTTTGGCACCGATGCAGCCACCAGCGAATGGATTATGGTAGACAGAGCTTATTATGATGCGAGAAATGCGGGTTGGCCGGACGCAATCCTCCGCGTCGCCGACGGATTGGGCAGCCATTTTATGTATGAAGTAACAGTGGGCATGTCAACGGTAAAATCACGTTTTTACAAGGTCAGCAAGGGCTTTTCCTGGAAGGAATCCATTTTGGGCGTGAAAACCGGAACAACTGTGGAGGTATTTCTTTCAAAGATATTTAAAGACAATGAAGATGAAACCTGGGTACTGAAAAAAGCCGGCACGGGTGGGGTTTTAACGGACAAGGATCTGCTGGGAATGAAAGACACACTTATTGTCTATTCTCCCGACAAATCAAATATAACCAAGTATATCCTCGATGTAACCGATGCAGGTTTGAATAGTGATGCCTTGCTTACTTCTGTCAAGTATACGATTACGGTAAATGGCACCACAGGAACGATTACTGGTTTCAACTATGGGACAACCCTCCAAACGGTTTTGGATAATCTGAATAAACCACTCAATTCGATTTTGACCGTTATCGACGAGAACGGAGCATATGTCGCCATGAAAAAACTGAATTTTGACACCTTATATGTCGATACCAAAGTGTCTGATAAGATTTTTCTTCATGTGATGGCTGAGGATAATGAAACCCAGATACTTTACCAGTTGAAACCCAACGCCACGGCCAGCGATGCTTTCGTGACCTCAGACGCCTACCAGGTAGACCAGACTGCCGGATTAATCGGGTTGCTGCCAAGAGGAACCACTGTGGCCACATTCTTCAAGAATGTAGTCCCGGTGACCGGAGCCTCTGTGAAGCTTATCGATAAAGCAGGATTTATGCGTACCAGCGGCGAGGTGTCACTCGACGATAAACTGATCGTCACCTCCCAGGATGGAAAAACCGTAAAGGTCTATTTCCTCTCTTTGCTGAGGGAAGAATTCCAGGGTACCAAATATCCTGCGTATGTGACTTCCAATGTATACACGGTCAACCAGGCCACCATGGTGATTACCGGTCCTACAGGGAAAACCACTCTTACCGATTTCTACAATAAGATTATTCCTGCCTTTGGCGCCACCACCATCGTTATCAATGCCAAGGGTACGGAAAATACCACCGCAGACCTCAACGGGGGCGACATGCTGAAAGTGATTGCCGCCGACGGCCTGACCATCGCCTGGTATACCCTAAACCTGGACCTCACCAACAACCTGGCAGTCGGGGATGACATTGTTTCCCTTTATCCCAATCCGACCAGCGGACCGGTTTATATCAGCGGTCTGACTGCCGGAACCCGGATCCGGGTGTTTACCCTCACTGGTACGGAAGTGTTGAACCGGATTGCCGGAAGTATGGTTGAAAACATCTCCCTTGAAAACCAACCATCCGGTATGTATTTCATAACCGTCGGTAATAACTCCGGCCTGCTTGGAAAGTACAAGATCATCAAATACTGATCTTTAGCTGCTAATATAAAAAAGAGGCCGTCTCAAAACCGAGGCGGCTTCTTTTTTTTCTAATCTTCCT
>CAZYUA010000055.1:0-7000 GCA_964650525.1 uncultured Prolixibacteraceae bacterium | reverse complement strand
AGATTAAAAATTCAGTTTCATTCCGATTTTGACACTCGACATCTGGGGATAAAAACCGGCATAAAAATCTTTCCGCTCCGGATCACCTTCAATCAGTGGAGTGATAGTCAGAAGATTGTTACCCGTGGCATAAAACTGGATATCGTTCACTCCGATCATTTGTTCAAGAGACTTCGACTTGAAGGTATATCCCATGTAAACCTCTTTCAGACGCAGATAATCGGCTTTTCGCCAATACCTGTCTTCGATGAAGGTGGCATATCCCTGTAACTGGGCTGTACCTCCCCATGCCAGCATAGGATCGGCTCCGTTCCCGCTCCAGTTGATCGTTGCATGGCTGGCATCCGGGTTAACAGGTGTCCAGTAGTCGAGCTGTGATTGGTGCACACGCCAGTTACCCTGAAGAAACTCAGTCTCATATTGCATGTTGAATTCCACATATTTACCGGCATTCCCCTGGAACATGAAGCTGAAATCAAACCCTTTGTACCTGAAACCTCCCGAGAAAGAGTATGTTACCGGAGGATACATCGATCCCTTGATGGGATGCTTGTCCAACACCGAAATGGTACCATCACCATTGTAATCCAGAAACTTGTAATCTCCGACATTGATGTTTCCGATGCTCACAGGGGCGACATTGAGATGGATGTCATCGACTGTGGTATAATATCCTGATCCGGTGAGTTGAATTCCTGACAACTGGGCACCGAGAGGTTTTCCTTCTGCCTTGGTATAATCAGGCGCATAAACCAGGTCATCCTTGTAGATAATACGGTTTTCATTCAATCCCAGGATACCTCTGATAAAATAGTTCAATCCGGGCCTCGTGGTTTTATTATATTCGGCTTCAATCTCGATACCGTGCTTCTTCAGTTTTCCCAGGTTCAGCTCCTTGAATGAACTGGCAACCAGCATGGTAACATTCTGGGGTGTAAGCAGCATTTTCTCCCTCTGTTCATCAAACAAATCAAGTGTAAGGGAGAATGAATTGAAGATTCCCAGTTCCAGACCAATATCCCTTTTACGGGCCTCTTCCCACTGTGCCCCTGTATTTGGCAACAGGTCCTCGGTAATATGTCCCCTTAGGTCGCGGACATACTCACTCACATACAACCAGCGGTTGGTGGCGTAATCACTTCCGGTGAGTCCGTCGGAATAACGGATTTTGAATTTGTTCACCCACGGAAGGGCATTTTTGAAGAATTTTTCCTCCGAGACAGTCCATCCTATTGCACCGGAAGGGAAAAGTCCGAAACGGTTTGAAGGTGCAAAACGTTCGGAACCGGTGTAACTCACATTGATCTCCAGGAGGTACTTGTGAGCATAATCATAGGTAGCGCGACTTACCAGCGCTTCATTGTAAAACGGGAACTGGGTCCCTACATTTTTTTGCTGACGGTTCATCAGGGCAAGTCCTGTTACCGAATGCAACCCGAATGTCCTGCCATAATTCAGGGCAAACTCATAATAAAGGTCCCTGTAATAATTATCAGAAAGGCCACCTATTTTGAGTTCCAGGGGTTCCATTGAAAAAATCTCATTGCTCTGGTTGTTGCGATACCATGGATTTACACCTGGCTTGCCAATATTTTCATAATTCAGCTGATACTCAGGAAACTGATAGGTTGAATATAAAGTCCTTGCATTGAAATAAGTGCTCATGGATACCTTCCCGGATAATGATAATCCTTCGGTGATGAAATCAAGTTTCTGGTTCAGAATAAGGTCGGTAAACAGTTTTGATCCGGTATACCGGTTGAACTGGCCATTGTTCATCTGGGTATAGGGGTTGGGGCTGAATTCCCCAAAATTGAGTACCAGCCTTTTCCCTTGGTCATCGGGATAATCGGGATCAGGGACTTCGTCCAGTACCCATTCAGGGAAATAGGCCGGATACCTTGCGGGAGAGGTGGAAAACAAATACCTCCAAGGCGCGTACCGCTGCTCGTTCTTAACGTCTACATCACCCCCGATGTTAAACGACAGGTTGGTTGATTTAGTCAGGGCAAAATCGATGTTCCCCCTGTAGTTGAAACGTTTGTACCAATAACGGGTATCAAGATATTCCCCGTCGGTATACTGGTTGAAATAGCTGCCCTGATAAAGATATCCCAAAGAACAGAAGTATTTGATGAAATTGGTACCCCCCTGGATGTTTACATTTGCGTTGGCGGTTGGTGCAAATGGCTTGCTTATAACATCGAACCAGTTCACATTGGGATACCGGAGCGAATTCAACCTGGATGACGGCGACTTGTATTCATCCAAAACTTTCTGGGAAATCAGCTCGGTAAACAAACCAGCATTCATGGTTCCCACGTTCAGCAGTTGCATGGTGGTATATGAATCGATATGGTCAGGAATCCTGGTGGCTTTCTCCATCCCGTAGGAAGCGGTCATGCTGAGCTTGGGTTTACTGAGGATGCCTCTTTTAGTGGTGACGATGATCACCCCGTTGGCCCCTTTGGCCCCGAACACAGCAGTAGCCGATGCGTCTTTCAGAACCGAAATGGTATTCACCTCGTTGGGATCCAAATCCTTGAAATCGCGTTCCACGCCGTCGACCAGCACCAATGGTTCCGAACCATTCCAGCTCGATAATCCCCTGATGATGATTTCCGACTGGTCGGCACCGGGTTCCCCGGTCTGCTGAATGGTCAGTACACCCGACAGCTTACCGGCTATGGCGTTGGTAATGGTATTGTTTCCGGATTTGACGAGCGCCTCGGTGCTTACCTGGGTGATGGCACCCACCACACTTTCCTTTTTCTGTGTCCCGTAGCCTACCACCACCACTTCGTCAACTCCCACCGATTCCGAAACCAAGGTCACTTCGACATAGTTTTTCCCGACGACGTTGATCTCCTGCGACTTCATCCCGATAAACGAAAATACCAGGACTTCGGAGGAAACAGGACAAACCAGGCGAAAGGTTCCGTCGGGAGTGGAGCTGGTCCCCGTCAGGGTTCCTTTCACCACTACCGAGACCCCGGGTAAACGGTTTCCTTTGTCATCCCTGACGAGCCCATTGATCTCCCTGTTCTGAGGCTGCTGCTCAACCGGTTTGACCACGGGTTCCACGATCACCTGATCTGCCTTCTTGATAATGATCGTTTTGTGAAGAATCTCAAAGGTCAGATCCGTCCCCTCCAGGACATCCCTCAGGATTTCCTCCGCCGTTGCATTTCTCATGTTCACATCGAGATGATCCACTGAAGCAATGTCAGCTGAACTGTAGAAGAAGTTGAAATCAGTTTGCCTCTTCATTGACCAGATCAGTTCTTCGAGCGAAGCATCTTCCAGTTTCATGGATAGCCGTGTGTTCTGGGAGTACAAAATGTTGTTGCCTGCAGTTACATGTAAGACAGAAGCAACAATGATAACCCATGTAACCTTCATCATAATGATGGCCTTAAATAGGACCCTCTCCCAGGGAGATTGCCCACATTTGTTTTTTTTCATACCTTTGCCTCGTTAGTTTAATTACTACTGATTCTGGTCAATCAGAGTCACCCGGCAGAGGATGGTGCGAACATCCTCTGCCTTTAACTACCTCTCACTGAATAGAATCGCCGTTTTATTGATCTCAACGGCAACTTTCTCTGTTGATGCAATGATGTCCAATATCTGGTTGATATCTTCGTAACGGTTCAGGCTGCCGCTGAAACGCAGTTCCTTCACCGATGGGTTTAAATAAAACACCTCTGCTGAATACCACCGGGTCAGGGTATTCATAATTTCCTCCAGCCGTTCGTTGTAAAAAACAAGTTCACCCTTTCTCCACGCAGTGTAAAGATTGACGTCGACTTTCTGTACCTCCAGGCTCCTGCGTACCATGTTAAGAACAGCCTGATCATTGGAATACAAAATGCGGCTGCCGGCAATTTTATCCCTGGGATCGACTTTGAGTTTCCCCTGAACCAGAGTGGTAACCACTTCCCCGGTGTTATCGTAGGCATTCACATTAAAGGCGGTTCCCAGCACCTCAACCGCCAGATCCCTGGTTCTGACAATAAAAGGGATCTGTGAAGGGGCAACCTCAAAATAGGCTTCTCCCGAAAGCTCCACCTCACGGGCTGTCGCACTGAAATGGACCGGATAGGTAAATTCACTCTCCGCGTTCAGGAATACCTGTGTGCCATCAGCAAGCTGAAGATGATACTCCCCACCCCTGGGTATCCGGATGGTATTATAAATCGGGAATTCCGAAGTCTTTTGATTGCCAGGGGAATAATTCAGCTGACCAGCCCCTTTCTGAATCATGGTGCCGTCCTTTTCACGCAATACCAGGGTATCGGGTGAATCAAGAACCACCGATTTACCATCATTCAGCACCAAAACCGCCTGCCGCTTACCCGGCTTAATATCAGCAGTCTGACTGGCTGGTACCGGTTCAGGTTTCCTGTTTTCAGAAAGGAAATAGAAAATCCCCCCTGATGCAAGTATGGGCAAAAGGAAGAGGGCGGCATATTTAAGCATCTTCCGGCGGAAGTTCCTTTTCTCTTCCCTGTGGATGGCAGTTTTTATCCTGAGCCATGCCTCTCCCGTGTCAACATCTTCCCTTTTTGCCTTCCAGTTGCGAAAATTGGCCGAGCTCCGTATACGATTATATAAAATCCGATTCTGGTCATTTTCATTCAGCCAATCTGCCAGTTCCTTATTCTCCTCCGGCGTCAAACCTCCCGCAACCTCCCCGGTAATTAAACTTACGATCTTATTGTAATATGTGAAGTCCTCCATTCTTTCCTGTCCTGATAAATTTGCTTTCTTATAAAGCACACAAAACGGAAATTGGGGTGACATTCGCACCTTGTTTCTGCTGATTATTTTCCCTGAGCAATTCGCCCGCATATACGGACATAATCCGGATGTCACAGGTTGCGACGGGCCTGTGCACTGTGAATGGCTACAAGTAAGAGGGTAAAAAGCTGTCCGTCAAGTCCTTTCCGCATAACCCGGAAGGCGCGGAGCTTGAGGGTTTTTACCGTATTGACCGTTACACCCAGCAATTCAGCAATCTCACTGATTTTGTATCCGTCGAGGGTAAGTTCTATCACTCGCTGTCCCTGCTGAGAAAGAGATTCCATCGCATGGTGTATGGCAAGGTAAGACTCTTCTTCAATGATTGTATCCCGGCATACAATGTTCGATTCAACGATATTTTCGCTAATTTCCTGATGTCCCTGCTTGTCTCTCAGGTAATTCAGACTTCTGTGCTTAACATATTTATACAGGTAATACCTGGCCGAAGGAATGGAATATATTTCTTCCCTCTTACTCCAAAAGTAAACGAAGGCATCCTGCACGATGTCCCTGGCAGCCTCTCTATCGTTCAGACAATTGCCGGCAATAACCATCAACGAAGGGTAAAAGCTCTCAAAAAAACGTTTAAAGGCCTCTTCATCTCCCTTCCAAATGCTGTTTATAGTAATAGAGTCTGAAACCATCACGTAACTGGCTCACCGGATGCTGTTCTAAGTTATATCATATTTCTGTACTGTTCAAATATATCGGAATTATCCAACAATTAGATTTAAAACCTTATTAATTTTTGAAAAACCTCTCCTTTGATCACCGAAAGTTTTCTGTATCAAGCTTAATAGCCTATTTCACAACGGTTAAACATTATGTTCGATTCCTGTCTGTCTGTCTCCCTGACAGTCGCACGAAAACCGAACCTGTTGAATGATAAATCATGCTAATACAGGTTGCAAAAGAGAATAACCCGGCAGAAAGCGGTTGAGTCTGCTACGAGAGTGCAAGTTCACCTGGAAGAACTGCAGAATCAATCAGGAAGGTTTCAGAAAAATCCCGGTTCACAAAACCGGAATTTTACAGAAAGAAATGGTCGGTGAGCAAGAACAGCTGGTCTGGATTTATTGAAGGGAGCAAGTTTAATTCATGAACTGGTTCTCCACATAAATCCGCACGTTCCGGTAGATATCGAAGACATTATCATGTTTGGGCAGGGTACGGTAAATTTTGTCTACAAACTGCCCCCTCGACAAAATCCGGAAAGAAGCTTTGAAATTCAGGTCATAGACCCAGGATAGCTGCATGACTTTGATGTCATCGCCGGTGCGGATGTTGTCCATGCTAACTTTTTTCCCGTTAATGGCGGCATCAGCCACGATTCCGGTAATTCCCCTTCCTGCGGTTACGTCCCACGACATGGTTTGGCTGGGATGCGTCCCCGGATCTGCATACAAATCAGACAGGGACTGAAGGATATCCAGTTTATCGGCATCACGCAATATTTTACTGAACAGGCGCTCTTTCTCGCCCATTTCTTCCGGGAGTTCTTCCTTGTTGTGATAAAAAACCGCCATTTTGATGACAGGGATCAGGCTTTCCTTGACCTCTTTGAAAAGGCCGCCTTTTTCCATCTCTTCGATTCCCAGCTCAGCATGGTCGACCGATTTGGAGTCATCGAAGGTATTGTATTTCAGCAGTTGCGGAAACCGGCCCAGGTCGTGCAACAAACCGATTGTTCTGGCCAGGGCGATCCCTTCACGGTCAAGTTTCAGTGAAGCTGCAATAATCCCGGCAAATTCTGATACGCGGAGCGAATGTTGTTTCTTGATCTCAACCCGTGCAATCTGGCCTTTATTCCACCCGGAATAAAACAATAGAAAAGCATCGAAGAATTTCTGGCTCCTGGCTTCAAAGTCGGTCGAATTCATAGCTACTGATTTTCCAGACAAAAGTAGGGGGAGGCAACCGTGAAAACCGGTAACCCTATGGGGCAGTTATTAACTTATTTGTTAACAACCTGGCACAAAAACAGCTATTTACAGGCTTTTACGACGTTTTCGGAATGAACCGGATATTGACAGGAAAAGAAAATTGTTCATATCGTATAATTTTTAAAGTTTTGCTACTTTTGTGGCGATTCGGATGAAAAAGGAGGAATCGCACAAAAGGCCCCATAGTTTAATGGATAAAATGCAAGATTCCGGTTCTTGTGATCCGGGTTCGATTCCCAGTGGGGTCACCA
>CAZYUA010000054.1:0-7756 GCA_964650525.1 uncultured Prolixibacteraceae bacterium | reverse complement strand
CAAAATTAGTGATTAATGTCACTAATCGAGTCCTGTCAATTAAGGGGCTGACTTAATAGTGTCGATCAGTCGGTCTACTTTTATCTCCAGGATTTAAAATGCAATCAGGCGATTTTCATTTGGATGGGATTTTTCCATATTATTTATGGCAGAAGTGGTTTCAGCCCTTTCCATCCTGTTCGGGAGTTGAACCGGGGAAGGCAGGCGTTTTGCCCATGCCGGTTTCCCTGGCCTGGTCGCTTGCATTTTTTCCCGGGATAGCCGCAGGGGGTTGGAAAACCCCGTTTTTTCCGGTGCATTTCAGACTGAATCAGAACACTGTAAAATAGAACGCTTAAATCTTGTAATCATGAAAAAATTCCGTTTACTCCTGGCGGTAGGCAGCCTGCTGCTGGCAGCCGCAACCCTGAAAGCCAACAATGTGCAGATCACCGATGTGACCATCACCAATCCCACGCATATCAGTTTTAACATCAGCTGGGACAACAGCTGGCGGGTGACGGCCCCACCGGCGAATTACGACGCGGTTTGGATCTTTGTGAAAAGGGCACTCTGCCCGAACCCGCTCGTCTGGATACATACCAATGTCGCAACCGGAGGGCACACAGTTGGTTCTCCATTGACCGTGTACCAGGACGGATACAACAATGCCGGTTTGTTCCTTCAACGCGCATCTGAAGGATATGGAAATATATCGACAGTACCTGTAACCCTGGAACTGGCACCGATCACGCCGGCCGGCGAATATGAATATAAGGTGTTTGCCATAGAAATGGTCTATATCCCTGAAGGGGCATTTTATGTAGGCGACGGCCCCTCCGATACACAATACCGCTTTCACCTGGGAGGAAGTCCAAATATTCCTTTTCAAATTACCAGTGAAGGATCGATTACCATGACTAATTCCTCTCCTAATCTCTGGGCAACCGGATTAACTCCAACATCAGGTACTGTCATTCCCGCAGATTTCCCTAAAGGGTTTGATAAGTTTTATGCAATGAAATATGAGATCACCACCCAGCAAATGGCTGATTTTTTAAATTATAACCCTCAATTGGCTTCGACCCGTTGGTCATGTTTTTTCCAACCGGTTGGTTACTATTTCAACCAAAATTGGATTAATACGACTTGGCCGAATTTCACGCCTGAGTTCCCATGGAGACCCTTTGGCCTCAACTGCACGACAGGATCTGATCAACCCGATGAATTATGTTTTACTTATCTTGATTGGTGCGGGCTTCGCCCTATGTCCTGTTTTGAGTACGAAAAATTGTGCAGGGGTTTTTCTTATCCGGTCGTAAATGAATACGCCTGGGGTACGGCTCAGATTTTAAGGGTTAACTATTATCCCCCAA
Source organism: uncultured Prolixibacteraceae bacterium (assembly GCA_964650525.1). Taxonomy (GTDB): domain Bacteria; phylum Bacteroidota; class Bacteroidia; order Bacteroidales; family Prolixibacteraceae; genus UBA1413. The sequence continues at coordinate 6,401 of CAZYUA010000054.1, read as the reverse complement.
AAAATCCTTTGGATACGTTGAATTTTGAAACTTCCGCAGAAACGCATAACCATATTTTAGGTCCTGCGGTTGGGGTTGCTTGTCTTTTTAGAAATTGGGAAACGAACGGGGGCTCTTCTACCTATCGTGTTGGCTTTGCAGCAAAAACAAATACAACCCGTATTACTGCAGGAGCAGGATACTATGGAAATCTGGATCTTACGGGAAACGCCAATGAAGGAGTTATGGATCCATACAGAGCATCTGAAATTACTTTAACCAAAGTGCCCGGCGATGGAGTTCTGACACCTGATTTGTATTATAATACGGTTGGATGGCCTGGGATAAATCCTGTCAATGAAGGAAATTTTCGGGGAGGTACTGGCAGCAGTACCGCCCAATCATCGGGTTATGTGTCAATGAGAATATCTTCCAGTAATATTGGCAATGCAGCAGTACAATACAGGGGAGTAAGATAAAACTGTGGATGCCGAAACTCAAAGATAAATGTCATGAATTGCCATAAACATAAATTGGAAACAGTATTAACACTCCTCTTGATTTTACCGGGGTGTTTGCTGACTTTTGGGCAATCACCTCCTCCCGATAGCCCTTTTTGGGGAGGAGCTGACGATGGTTATCACATTGGAAGTTCTCTGCCAGGCGGGTTTTGCTTAATGTATACCGGGGGTCCGGGGGCTGGCTACAGCCGGCTGGGCCCCGATGCCAATAACTGCTGGATGTACTTTGCCAATAATGGCCTGCCAACAGCAGATGACGGCTATGCCAGCGAGGGACCCGATGCCAGCAATTGTTACATGTACTTCGCCAATAACGGCATCAGCTACATCGACGACGGTTATGCCTCCACGCAGGGTGGCTATATCCCCGAACTCGTTGAAGATACCCTCCGCATTACCATTCTTACCAACCAATCGGAAAAAACCTGCTTTGAGATGGTCTTTCCCGGGCACACCGACAGCATTGCCTGGGAAACGCTGGTCTGGAACACACCGCTGGCCGATGCCCTGGCCGACAACATCGACAAGATCTGCATTGTATACATGTCGCCGGTTGCGGGCAAAGATACCCTCACGGTGAGCATCTGCGATGAGTGCGCTGTGTGTGTCCGGGGCACCCTGATCGTCACGGTGCTGGATCCCCCTTCCTGGGAGCTGACCAAAACGGTGGTTGAAACCAGTTACGACGGCACCGACGACGTACTCCATTACACCCTCAACCTGGATAATACTTCCGGCTATGATATCAGCAGTGTGTCGCTGACCGACCCGTCCGTCACAGATTTGGTTCGTACCGGCGGCGATAACGGCGACAACATCCTTCAGCCCGATGAAACCTGGACCTACACGGCCACCCATAGTATCACCCAGGCCGACCTGGATGCCGGCCACTACAAGAATGTGGCCACGGCTGCCGGCACGGCAACCTATACCCTGGAGCCGGCCCGCGACAGTGTGGATGTGCCGGCCAATCAGAATGCCGATTGGACTTTATCGAAAGCAGTTGATGAAACAGTTTACTGTGCTGCGGGCGATGGTTTGCATTATACGCTGACCCTCCGGAATATAGGGAATGTTTCCATCCATGATGTCATTGCAGCCGATCCGGGATCAGAAACTCCCGGACCTGTCTATGCCTCAGGTGATGACGGCGATCAAATCCTTGAACCCAGGGAAACCTGGACCTACACGGCCACCCATACTATTACGGGAGCCGACGTCACGGCAGGTTTTTACACCAATGCTGCTGCTGCCGACGGTAAACTGCCCTCGGGGGGCAATGCACCCCATCTTACGGCACAGGTTAGAGTAAATGGTCAGCCCGGTCCCGGCGAAATCACCGGTCCCATATCTGTATGTGAAGGAGACACGGGTATCGGATTTTCCATTGCCGCGGTAACAGGAGCCACCGGTTATGAATGGACGGTACCTCCCGGCTGGGAGATCCTTACACAAAATGCAAATGCCATAACGGCAAAAGCCAGCGGTTACACCGGGAGTGTTTGCGTGACCCTCCTTACGGAAAGCTGCACCTTTGCCCAGGAGTGCACCACGGTAACGGTTGTTGTGGTGCCGGGAAAGCCGGTATTTAATCCAGGAAATTGATAACAGAAACAGATACTGCAGCAAAAGAACAGGCAGCAACGACAATTGAGAAAAACTTACCCTTATGAAGCGGACAACCATACTCCTCGGCCTGATCGTTATGAACCTCCATTTGGCCATGGGGGCAACCTTCACGGTGACCAATACCAATGATGATTACAACCCGGGATCACTGCGGTATGCTTTAAGTCAAGCCTCGTTGAATCCGGGATTTGATGTTGTGGAATTTAGCATACCCGGGCCTGGCCCCCATACTATTCAATGTGTCACATATCCTCAGTTTGTTGATAGCCCTGTAGCGATAGATGGATATTCACAGCCGGGAGCGACGCCGGCTACCAGTACAAGTCCTGCAGATATCAGGATCATTATCCGGGGTTACGCATATAACATCTCCAGTGCGATTGAACTAAGAAGCAGCGGGTCTGTCATTAGGGGGTTGAGTATAATTCATTCAGGGTATGGAATAGATGTTGGTGGTTGGGGTCCTGTCAATTCTTCACAAATAGTTGGCAACTATATCGGACTCAGACCGGATGGGACAACTGTGGATCAGAATAGTGCGGGTATTTATATTCGCTCAGATGTCACTAATCTGCAAATTGGAGGACCTAATCCCGCGGATCGCAATGTCATTTCCGGTAATACACATGGCGGCATATTATTTGGATGGAGCTCTGATAATTCTCATACCTGTATTGGAAACATTATCCAGGGCAACTACATCGGAACCGACCACAGCGGAACAATTGCAAAAGGAAACGGAGCTGTTTCTGGAGACGCTATTTATTGTGCCGCTTCACGCGGAACACAAATTTCCGACAATATAATTGCAGGTTCATTTCCATTATCGAATGGAATATATATCGGCCAACCACTTGGCTCATCAACTAACTATCCCTTTAACGTTCAAGTGAGACGGAATAAAATCGGGGTAGGAAAGAATGGTGAAAATCTGGGAAATCTTAGTCACGGTATCTGGATGCACGGTGCCCACGACAATATTGTTGGCGGAGCAGCAGGTGATGGTAACATTATTGCCAATAACAATGGAGCAGGTATCAGGATCAGCCAATTTTCGCCAGGGTTGTCCTATGGAAATTTGCTTACCTGGAATTCCATTTTTAATACAACTGGTCCGGTCGGATTTGGACTGGGAATCGATTTTGATTATACAGGTTATACTGTTGGTGTCACCCCAAATGATAATCCGGATATCGATGGCCTTCAGAACTTTCCTGTAATTAATTCTGCCGTCATTGTCGGTTCTGATCTAATCGTAAATGGTACATTAAACAGTACCCCCAATAGTAATTTTCTTGTTCAAATTTATCATAATCCCGCCAGTATAACCGGAGCCATTGATCCTACCGGTTATGGTGAGGGTTATTCGGTATTCCATACTTTCAATGTAAACACAGATGGTTCTGGAAATGCCTCCTTCAATTTTAGTATTCCTTCAGGAGCTGTCCTGGCGGGTGATCAAATTTCTTCAATTGCTGTTAATCTTTCAAATAATAATACATCCGAGTTTAGTGCTAATCAGCCTGTTACAATACTATCAACTGTATTTACGGTAACCAATACTTCAGATGCAGGATCTGGTTCTCTTCGTCAGGCTATCCTTGATGCAAACGCATTGGGTTCAATTCCGGCTACCATTCTCTTTAACATCCCCACTTTAGGTCCGGGGTATGTTACTTCCGGCGGTTACTGGAGCATTCAGCCTGAGACAGGACTACCTGAAATTACCAACTCTGTGGTTATTGACGGTTATTCTCAGCCCGGGGCAAAGGCCAATACCACCTGCATGCCCGACGCCACCGATGCAGTTTTGAAGATTGAGGTTAATGGTTTCAATGCAGGTTTGAAATACGGTTTAGAAATTGATAACACCCTAATAAATGTTACAATAAAAGGACTGGCTATCAACCATTGGCATTATGGCGGGATACGAGTGGGTAATTGCGCTTCTGCAAACATTGAAGGGAATTACATCGGAACGGATATCACCGGAATGTCATCTCCGGGAGGTCAGCTGATCGGTGTTAAAGTGTATAATGATAACGTGGTAATCGGTGGTGCTACTCCTGAAAAACGGAACGTAATTTCAGGAAACAGCGAAAATGGGATATACCTGGACTGGGGATACGGTCATTGTAGCATTCAGGGAAATTATATAGGTACGGATAAAACAGGTATAAATGCTCTGGGAAACGGAGACAATGGCATTTACCTGTACGGTGATAATGACTTCAACCTCATTGGAGGAACCACGGCCTGCTCAAGGAATATCATTTCAGCTAACGGAACAACCGGCGGGATTGAATCATGCGGCATCTTCGGGGAATATGGTGATTATAACGATAACCTCATCATAGGGAATTACATTGGCACCGGCGCCGCAGGTACTGAAAACCTCGGAAATGTGCATAACGGGATCTTTATTAAGCAAGAGATCAATAACAATGTGATCGGCGGTACTGCCATAGGGGAGGGAAACATCATCACCAACAACGGCTGGGCGGGAATCAATTTACGCGAAGAAAGTTCCTCCTACATCAGTTCCTGCAACCGGATATCCGGAAATGCCATCTATAGCAATGGTATGCTGGGAATCGATCTGGATGCCGATGATGACAACAACGACGAGCCGGATGGCGTCACATCCAATGATCTTGGAGATGCAGACGAAGGAGTAAACAATTATCAGAATTTCCCGGTGCTGACTTTTGCCAGTGCCGACGGAGCAGGCTCCACAACGGTCGGGGGGACCATCAACTCTTTGCCGGGATCGGAAATCATCCTGGAATTTTTCAGCAATGTTGCTGCAGATCCTTCCGGAAATGGCGAGGGGGCAACCTACCTGGGATCGGCCACGGTGACCACCGACGGGAGCGGGAATGCCCCTGTGTCGGCCACCCTCGCTGCCGCAGTGCCTGCAGGCTCTGTCATCACGGCCACGGCCACCCTTAAAAACGGAACTTGTTACAGTACTTCCGAATTCAGCCAGGGAGTGCCGGTGATACTTCAGAACGAGCTTCTCGCAGATACCATCTGCCGGTACGAAACCAATTACCTGGTTTCCGTGATCCGCGATACGGAGGCGGATACCTACCAATGGTCCATCACCCCTTCCGGTCCTGTACTTACTACCTTTCCTTCACCAAACGATCACCAGGTGTCGGTAAACTGGAGCGGGGGCACCCCCGGCGTGGTCTACACACTGACAGTCCGGGCCGAAAACGAATGCGGACCGAGTGAGTCCAATTCCCGGGAATTCTTGTTACTCGATTGTGACCTGGGCGATGCTCCGGATAACGCGACAGCTATGGTGTATCCCACCCTGATCATCCACAACGGCGCCAGCCACGGGATTATTCCGGGCTTGCTCATGGGGTCCGCTGTCGATGCGGAAACCGACGGGCAGCCATCGGCTGATGCCGGTTTTACCGCTACACCCGGAAACGGTGACGATAACACTGGTACACCCGATGATGAGGACGGGGTGACCATCCCGGCATATCTTATCCCCGGCCAGACGCAGACCATTACGGTTGCAGTTGCCGGATCTGGCGGCAAGCTCAATGCCTGGATCGATTTTAACGGGAATAGCAGCTGGGCTGACGGGGGTGAGCAGATAGCGGTGAATGTTACCGATGGCGGGACTGGCGATGCGGATGCGGCCGTCAACGGCTCCATCAGTCTGGCAGTTCAAGTCCCTGCCTGGGCTGCAGCGGGAATCTCCTTTGCCCGCTTCCGCTGGTCCACGCAACCGGGTCTTTCCTACACCGGTAAAGCACCCAACGGGGAAGTGGAGGATTACCAGGTGGAGATTCAGGACGTGGCGGATCTGATGGTTGACAAGAGTGTTAATAATTCCACTCCCGATATAGGGGCCAATGTGGTTTTCACGATTGTGGTCACCAACAACGGCTTGGGGAATGCAACAGGAGTGGTGGTCAATGATCCTCTCCCCGGTGGATATTCCTGGGTGACAGATGACGGATCAGGAGCGTATGACCATGGCACAGGTATCTGGACCATTGGTGGTCTGGCGGTTTCGACAAGTGTCACCTTGCATATCACCGCCAAAGTGCTGGAGACGGTTGGATACACAAACACCGCTGTTGTAAGTGGGAACGAATTTGATAACAACCAGGCCAACAACACCTCGAGTGCAACCACCACGCCGGTGGCGAAACCGGCTTTGAATACCGACAAGGCGTATGTAAGCAATGCGGACAATGATGCTTCGGGGGACATCACCCTTGGGGATGTATTGACCTATACGGT
>CAZYUA010000053.1:0-10862 GCA_964650525.1 uncultured Prolixibacteraceae bacterium | reverse complement strand
GGTGGGCCCAGCTGGGCTTGAACCAGCGACCCCCTGATTATGAGTCAGATGCTCTGACCAACTGAGCTATGGGCCCTATAATGTTGAACTTTTCTCTTCCAAGAAACCTTCCTGCTTTGCCTGATCCCAACTGCTCCAGGCTTTCCAAAGTAAGGCAGGAAATCAACCGGAATACCTCCCCAAAGGGATTGCAATTTTACAAAATCCGTTAACATTTCACAAACACCTGCTAAAAAGTTTTTCGCAACAAGCCCGGCTATGGGATCACGAACGGTCGGGGGTCTCCTTTTAATCTCTCTGGGATTAATTCCCCTCCGCTTTGCGGCGCAAAACAAATTATGTAATCCAACAAGATACCCCCGCTGCTTGCAGCGGGTTAGGTCCTTTATTTTGCCAGCTTGTACACCTCGCTGCCTGCCAGCAGAAACGCTCCCAGGCCGTAATCTTCGAAGTTGGGCATGGTATCGTATCCTACCGGCTGGCTGGAGGCCGGTTCCTTTCCTGTGCCCTGCATATATCCGATGAACCCGTTTTCGTGGATGGCAGCATGGCTCAGTGCTTCCCATCCTTTTATCACGGAGGGGAGATAGGTTTTCTTTTTCAGGTAGCCATGGTTGATACCCCAGGCTATCCCATATACAAAGAAGGCGGTACCCGAACTCTCCGGACCCCCGTAATTCCCGGGATCATGGAGGCTTACATTCCAGAATCCGTCCTCCCGCTGCACTTTCAGCAGGGCTTCGGCCATCTTCTTCAGCATCCCGGAATACGCTTTCCGCTGTTTCCTGTCGGGAGGGGATTGCTCCAGCACCCGGGCCATTGCCGCAATCACCCAGCCGTTACCCCGCGACCAGTAGCAATCCTCACCGTTCGGCTCCTGGTACGGAGGATCAAAATCCTTATCCCGCCACCAGAGATGGTCTTTGGCATTGTATAACCCTTTACCTCCCTCCGCATTACGGGTGTGCAGATACATCTCAAACAGCCGGTCCCAGTATTTTTCATTTTTTTCCAACGCCCCCAGCCGCGCAAACACCGGCATGGCCATCTGGAGAGCATCGATCCACCACCAGTCGTCTGTTTTTTCTGAAGCCACCATAGCATCAACGGCTTCTTTAATGTTCTTTAAGCGTTCGGGTTTCGGATCCAGAATGTACAGGTCGATATAGGTCTGCCCGCAACACATGTCATCGGCATTCCGGTTGTCGTTTTTCCATGCCAGTCCCCAATTGTGCGATTCACCCCAGGCAACCGCATACTCGAGGTAGCGCTGGTCCGGTTGGATCTTATATAACTCCATCAGCCCTTCATAATAGGTGGCGCGCGTCCAGATATTGGAAGGACGGACCCGGTCTCCGGTGATTTTTATTCCAGGGTCGGGCCATTTCTGCATAAAATAACCGTTGGCCAGCTCCATTTTCTCCAGGACTCCTGCTTTTGACGGGAGCTGTTGTCCTGATAGGAGGTTCGCAATCAACAGGATAAGGGCGAAGAGGTATAATTTCCGGCTCATGATGGTTTTTTTAATTCTGCTTAAAGTTAGAAAAATACTGAAGATCCCGGCCTCCGGTTTTTCGGATAATTGCCGGGTTGATTTGATTTTTCCTCCATTGCAAAGAACCACAACGCTTGGAATGATTCCGTCCGTGAAAGTGTTTTGGGTTGCAGGAGGTCTTATCCCTTGCCAGACAGGTTATGAAATTTCAGAATCAGGTGATCCCCTTTTTTCAGCTTTACTGCCAGTATTGCCCCTTCGTGCGTAGTGGCGACCGCGTTGCCGTTAACCCGTGCTTCCGGGGAACTGCCTGCCGGAATTAAAATCCGGAATTCTCCTGTGGTTTCAGCCTTCAGGGATGCTTCCGTAAGTTTTTTATCTTTCCAGGAGGCTGAAACGGTACCTCCTCCCCTCACTCTAAGCCCACTGAAAGAACCTTCGCTGAAGCGGTCAGGCAGGGCAGGGATGAGATGGATGGTTCCGGTGTGGCTCTGGAGGAACATTTCGGCAATACCGGAGCAGCCCCCCCAGTTACCGTCCATCTGAAAAGGCGGGTGGGCACAGAAAAGGTTGGGGTAGGTGCCCCCTTTATTGGTGTAGTTGTAGTCCAGGTCGTACACCGGTTCGAGAAGATTTCGCACCAGGGTGAAGGCGTGGTTCCCGTCGTGGAGTCTTGCCCAGAAGTTAATCTTCCAGGCTCGTGACCATCCCGTTCCTCCATCCCCCCTTCTTTCGAGTGTTTTTTTTGCTGCTTCCGCTAATGCCGGTGTCTGTTCCGGGGTGATTTGGTTTCCCGGGTGCAGGCCGTAAAGGTGGGACGAGTGGCGGTGGTGGGGATCCTGTTCTTCGTATTCTTCGAGCCATTCCATCAGCCGCCCGTCGCTGCCGATGCGGTTGGGAGGCAGTTGGGCAGATGCTCCGGCCAGTTGTCGTGCCAGATCTTCATCGGTGTTCAGGATTTTTGCGGCGGCAGCGGTATTCCCGAACAGCTCACGGATCAGCTGGTTGTCCATGGTAGAACCCATGCAGAGGTAGACGGGTTCCCGGCTCCCCGGCATCAGGAAGGCATTCTCCGGCGAAGTGGTAGGAGCAGTGACAAGCCAGCCATGTTTTGGTTCGGTGACCAGCATGTCGAGGAAAAATTGCGATGCTCCCCTGAGTACCGGATAGATGTCACGCAGGTAGGCCGTATCACGGTTGTAGTCGTAATGTTCCCACAGGTGGGAACATAACCAGGCACCCCCGGTGTTGGAAGCACCCCACGAAGGATGTTCCCCGGGAGCGGTAAACCCCCAGACGTTGGTCATCATGTGAGCTACCCAGCCGTTGGCATTGTAAAATACCCTGGCTGTTTTCCCGCCGGGTTCAACCAGACTTTTGGTAAGCTCTATCAGCGGTTTGTGCAGTTCGGGAAGGTTGGTGATTTCTGCCGGCCAGTGGTTCATCTGTATGTTGATGTTCAGATGGTAATCTCCATTCCAGGGAGTCTGCACCGTTCTGGCCCAGAGGCCCTGCAGGTTGGGAGGCAGGATCTGCGCATGGGCACTGCTGATCAGCAGGTAGCGCCCGTACTGAAAGTAAAGGCTTACCAGCCCGTTGTCGTCAGGATCCGCGGCAAATGCCGCCAGCCGCTCCTGGGTGGTCAGCAGTTCCCGTTCCGGATTCAGAGGCAGGTTCAAATCTGCCCTGTCGAAATAGGTTTGGTAGGCCGCAATGTGCGATTTCCTCAGCCTCCGGTAATCTTTCCCGGAGGCTTCCTCCAGGGTTTGCCGGACTCTTCCCTCAAAGCCAGGGTTTTTGTAATCGGTGCCCGCGGAAACAAGAATCACCGCCTCGGTAGCCCCGCTGATAACCAGGTTGTTTTTTGAAGCTGTCACTTCGCCCCCCATAGTCTTCACCTTCACCAGCACCTGGTAGCGCATGCCCTTGCCGTCGGTGCCGTTTTCCAGCTGGCCGCTCATCTTCAGCATGGCCCCTTCTGCGGTCGTTTCGAACTTCTCCGGCCTGTTCAGGCCGATCTTCACATGCATACCCCCTTTTTTGGCTGAGGAGAGCCGGATCACTCCTACATCATCGCTGAAGCTGACAAAATACTCCCGGCGATAGGTATTTCCTCCGACAGTATAGGAAGTTTCAGCGATGGCATCATCAAGGGTGAGCTGACGGTAATAGTTTTCCGTTGTGGCCAGCGTGTCGGTGTCGTACCACAGGTGCAGGTTACCCAACACCTCGTAGCTGCCATAAGGTACTTTTGCCCCCAGGCCGCGGCCGGATCCTACCCCTTTACAGACAAAGGTCTTATAGACCAGGTCCTGGGCCTGGTCGTTTTTTCCTTCGAAAAGAAGTTTCCGGATTTCCGGAAGATACCGGCTGGCATCGGGGTTGTCGGCATCCTGTGGTCCGCCCGACCAGAGGGTGATATCGTTCAAAACGATGGTCTCATGAAGCAGCTGCCCGCCCGGCATCATACCGAGGTGCCCGTTGCCCAGGGGCAGGGTCGCCTCCCACATGGGGGCCGGCTCTTTAAACCAGATCCGGTACCGTGGTCTGGCGGGTTCATCGCTGTTCCCGCAACCGGTCGAAAAAAGCATCAGGGAGGCAGAAGTAAGAAGTGTTACTGCAAAAATCCTGCAGGTTTTCCGTAAAGTCATACGTTGTATTATTATTCTATGTGTACTTTTCAAGCCCAGGGTTCTGTGAAGGACTGTTTGCGCGTGCGAACCGGCAGATCTTTACCTGCATTCATTTACGGAGCAGGGCAGCCGCGCACCACAACACCGGGGCCTGGCCATGGAAATCTCCGGTTAGTTTTTGACGGTCCAGGTAATATTGCCGGTCGTTCTTTTTGCCGGTTCCTTCGCAGATCAGGGTCACATCCCCATCTTCGTTGATGGCGGAGACCAGGGCGAGCCATCCCCTGCGGGCTGCCGGGGTGTAGGTTTTCCGGTCCAGCCATCCGTTTTTTATTCCGGTGATAAGGGCAAAGGTGAACATTCCGGTGGATGAAGTTTCAGTCCAGGTGCCGGCGTCGTCCACCAGCTGCCGCCACAGGCCGCTCTCATCCTGGTATTGCAGCAGGGAGGCCATCATGGTCGTGTATCCCTGCATGATCCTCGAATAGTCAGGGCTTTTGGGCGACAGCGACCGCAGCAGTTCGGCCATACCTGCAGCCATCCAGCCGTTGCCACGTCCCCAGTAAAAAGGAACATCAGGAGCATGGAAAAACAGACCATTCGGTTGCTGCAGCGAGTCCAGGTAAAATACCATTTCCCGTGCAGCACGATCGATGTATTTCCGCTGGCCCGTTGCCCGGTAGGCTTGTGCCTGCAGCAATGTAATCATGTACATGTCGTCGATCCAGAGGCGGGTTTGAGGCGTAAATCCCCGGTCAGCCATGGCCTTTTCCTGTGGGGTGGCCGGGTCGCGGCCGGGAAATTCCCATTGCTTGTCGGCAATGCCAAGCCCCAAAGCCAGGTATTTCCTTTCTTTGGTCTGCAGGTAGAGTTCGAGGGGAACAGCTCCGAATACCGAATTGTCTACATGGTTGACCGGCGGAATAAGTACCGAATCTGCATCCAGCAGGGGATCAAAGCGCCTGGCAAGGAGTGTGGCCAGTTCTTCGTTCCTGCTTTCACGGGCAAAAACCAGGGCCCCATACCAGGTGCACGTTTCCGGATACCGGATAAAAGGCGTGGGCTGGGGGTAACCCGTAAAATTGCGGAAGGGCGACTGAAGATAGTTTTTGGCTACCTTCAATCCTACTTCAGCAGGCGACATTTCTTCTTCCCACTGTTTCAGGTTGCTTTTACCCGGCTTCCTGGCACCGGCGGGAAAAGCCAGGCTTATGGCCAGCAGCATCAGGAGCCACCCGGATGAGGTCATCTTTATCATAGGGTCATTTTGTACATTCTACCAGTTCTCCGAAGGGTACCCCGGCTTCAACCCGCATCCACTCTATCCTGTAGTGACCGGTGTCAAAGCCTCCGGGGAAGAACCATACAGCGGATGATACTTTTCCTCCCTGAAAGGCCGGTCCGTGGGGATCACTGGTTGGTGAAACCGCCATCCCCAGGAGGCAATGGCCAGAGATGGTGCATGATCGTTCCGGAGAATTCCAACTTTCCGGTATGAGGAACCCACTTTTCCGTTTATTTTCCCAGTTCATGGATGGGCTGAAGCCCCATGGCACGGATATACCCGGCGTTTTCGAAACAATAGGAAAGCCGGCAATTTTCCGCCATGTCGAGGAGTGCTTTCCGGGCCATCTCCTGGTCGGGGCGTGATTCGCGGATCTCCTTATACGTAAGCCGCGGGTTTTCTGTGAAGGCAATGATGGAGTCCCAATTCGCAGGTTGGGGAATGGTCACCACACAACTGGGCCTCCCCATTTTTTTATAGGGCCAGTAATGATACCCGATGTTATTCTTTACCATCAGCCGGGTCCAGGCGGCAATCCACTGGTCGGTATTCTCACCGGTCTCCCCCATGTATATCGGAAGGTTCACCGAGTCGCGGAAACTCACAAAATCCTGGATGTTGGCCTGCAGGGTGTCGCACCAGTAACGGTGACAGGTATACATGATCTTATCGTCGAATTTTGAATCGGTGAAGATGGAAAAGTTGCTGTTCCACTGGGCCCCTGCCAGAAGAATGATGTGGTTTTTGTCAACCTCCCGGATGGCGGCAACGGCTTTTTTGTACAGCGGTTCCAGGGCATCATTCATTTTTTGGACATCTTCCCCGAAATAGGGGGCAATCGGTTCATTGAGCAGGTCATATCCCAGGATGACAGGTTCGTTTTTGAAATGGCTGGCGATTCTTTGCCAAATGTCAATGAAAAGCACCTGACTCTCTTCACTTACAAAAAGCCAGGGGTAGCCATGGCTGTCGTCGATGTTATCGCCGGTCTGGCCTCCGGGTGCATCGTGCATGTCGAGGATCACATACAATCCGGCATCGCGGCACCAGCTTACCAGGCTGTCCATCCGCTGAAAACCATCCTGTTCAGCAGAAAGGCCCATAAAATCCTCGTCGGTAAACAGCTTGTAATGAAACGGCAGCCGGATGGAGTTCATGCCGGTTGATTGGATGTATTGTATGTCTTCACGGGTAATATAGTTGTCTTTGAATTTTTTCCAGAAAGTATTGGTGAAGTCAGGCCCCACCAGTTCTTTCAGCGCCTGGTCTATCCGCCCGGCCGAATTGGTGCGCCCGAACCGGAACATATACCCCTCGGGATTCAGCCAGTTGCCCAGGTTGATGCCCCGGATGAAAAACTTTTCGCCGTCGGGCGTTACCAGGTCCGGACCGCTGATGGTAATAAAGCCGGAACCTGCCTCCAGGCTGGCCGGACGATGGCATGCCACCTGGAGGATCACCGGCAGTAACGCCAGCATCAGTATGAACAAAGCTTTCTTCATAAGATTTGGGTTAATTTATTTCAGGCCCCAAGTTACTGAAAAGCTGCCTTACTTTCAATACCTCCGGCGGGATTTTATCCGGTCTCAAAATCCGGGGGTCCAGGTTTTTTTCAGGTTCCTTCCGGGGCTCTTCAGGCACTACAACCCTCCGGGATGATAAGGGTTGGAAGGATCCCGAAGGCCGATGGCTGGTCTCGTCAGGTTGCAGGTACCAGGGCCATGATGTTTCCCGAAATTTGAAGGAGGGAAATTTCAGCGATTTTCGTGAGGTATTTTACGGAGATCAGACGTTCTTCTGCGTCGAGGAGGCTTTTTTGTACTTCACGAAGTTCAATGCCGGCGAGGCTTCCCAACTTATAGCGTTCCATGGCTATTTCCAGGTTTTCACGGGCTACAGCCAGGTTTTGCTCTTCAAGGCGTAAAAGCCGCAGGTTGTTTTCGTAGCCGTAAAAAATCGTGATGAGGTCGGCTTTTACAGCTTGTTCAATTTCCCGGTACTGGTATTCCCGGTTTTCCATTTCAATACGGGCGTTGGCCTGCTGCCGCTTTTTGTTGAACCCGTCGAAAATGTCCATTCCCAGGGTTAATCCGTAGTTCATGCCCCTGACCTGCTGATTCCGGAGGGTAGAGGCTTGATAGCCGTTGTAATTGTAGGCATATCCGGTGGAAGCAGTCAGGTAGGGATAACTTTGTGACTGGATGATTTTGTAATCGAGACCGGAGATGACCTGGTTCCTGGCTGCAATGAGCAGACTGGTATTCCGGCGGAGGGTTGCCTCAAAAAGTTCTTCATACGTAAGGCTTTCACTGACCGTAATCAATGAGTCCAGGGGACGGATGTCATTGCCCGGATCGTCGGATGCCATCAGTTCGTTAAGGCGAACCTGCGAGGCCCGCAGTACCTCCTTTTGTTTGTCTAAACGGCTGCTGTCGGCATTAAAATAGACGATCGACTGAAGCAGGTCCAGTTTGGAGGAGGCTCCCAGGAGGTAACGTTGTTCATCGATGCGGACCCTTTCGCGGGAGAGGGTCACCGCATAGGCCAGGTTCCGGAAAAGGCTGACCTGCTCCACAAAATAGTAATATTCGGCAGCAATATCAGCTACCAGGTTTTCCATGGCCATCTGGGCATTCAGTTCACCGATGTGTTTTAGTTCCTGTAGTTTCTGCCAGCTAGTCTGTACCTGGAAGCCCCGGAAAAGGGTGATGCCCAGGTTAATGCCTGCAGAGGCAGAAGTGTTGTGGAGTGTGCCGGAGGCAGAATTGCCGCCGTCAACCAGTGCCTGGGTGGTGGTATTGAGGGTCCCCCCGAACCGGTTGGTGAGGGTTACCTCCGGAAGGTAGCCTGCATTACCGCGGGTAAGGTTGTTCTCGGTGATAACCTGGTTGTTGCGGGCAACCCTAACGTTAAAGTTGTTTTCCAGACCCGCGGTAATGCAGGATCCCACGCTGACGACCCTGTAAAGCTGACCGTTTGAGGCAACCGGCAGGAGTACCAGGAAGGCCAGCAGGCTATTGAGGAACTGTTTCGGCAGGAAGCGGATCATGGTTCAGATTTTTGGATTCACTGGAGATGTACATATAGATGGCAGGTACGACATACAGGGTGAGGACCATGGAGAGGGTCATTCCGCCGACCACGGCGATACCCATAGCAACGCGGCTTTGGGCGCCTTCGCCCCAGCCCAGGGCCAGGGGAAGGATTCCCAGGATGGTCGAAAGACTGGTCATCAGAATAGGCCGGAAGCGGGCCGCTGCAGAATACCGGATGGCGGCAGCCTTGTCCATGCCGGCCTCCTTGCGCTGGTTGGCAAACTCCACGATGAGGATTCCGTTTTTCGAGACCAGCCCGATGAGCATGATGATCCCGATCTGGCTGAAAATGTTCATGGTGACCCCAAAGATCCACATGAAGATTAACGCTCCTGTAAGGGCCAAGGGAACTGTCATCATCACAATGATGGGGTCCTTGAAACTCTCGAACTGTGCCGATAGCACCAGGAAGATGAGGAGAATGGCCAGCAGGAAGGCAAACATAAGGCTGCTCGAACTTTCCATGAAATCTTTGGAGTCTCCGGCCAGGGCGGTTCTGAAGGTATCATCCAGAACTTCAGCGGCAATTTTGTCCATTTCTTCAAGCCCCTGGCTGATGGTCTTTCCTTCGGCCAGGCCTGCTGATATGGTGGCGGCCACAAACCGGTTGTAGCGGTACAGTTGGGGAGGAGCTGTGGTCTCAACCAGGGTGACAAAGTTGTCGAGCTGAATCATGGCACCATTGTTACTCCTGACGTACAACGATTTCAGGTCGAGGGGTTTGTTGCGGTCCTGACGGTGCAGTTCTCCGAAAATCTGATACTGCTTTCCATTCATGATGAAGTAACCAAACCGCTGGCCCGAGAGCGCCAGCTGCAGGGTTTGTCCGATATTCTGGGTGGATACCCCCAGGAGATTGGCTTTGTCGCGGTTGATGACAATCTGCAGTTCGGGTTTGGTGAACTTGAGGTTGACATCGGCCATGATAAAAGTAGGGTTTTCGTTCACCGCGGTCATGAAAGCAGGCAGGATCTTTCTGAGTTTTTCAATGCTGGTGGCCTGAAGCACATACTGGATGGGCAGTCCCGCCCTGCGGCCCCCAAAGGTCGATTGCTGCATCACATTGGCACGGGCCTTGGTCTTTTTCCGCAATTCCGCGGTGAGCTGGTTGGCAATTTCCTGCTGTGTCCGTTCCCGTTCCGAGGGATCTTTAAGAACAATACGCACAAATCCGCCACCTCCCCTGATCATGGTGGTTACCATGTCGCGCTCCGGAATGGTCTTGTCGACAAGGTTTCCCAGGTCTTCCACATAGGCCAGGTTGAATTCATACGTAGACCCTTCCTGGGAGGTAATGTTGATGTTCATTTGTGACCGGTCTTCCAGGGGGGCCATTTCGGCCGGAATGGCCTTCCACAGGTAAAATATCAAACCGCCGGAAACCAACAGGATCACCACAGCCCAGGTTTTTTTTCTGAGGAACGTATCCAGGGAAGTCTGGTAGGTCTTGTTTAGTATTACAAAGTATTTTTCCGTCCAGTTGTACGCTTTGCTTCTTTTTTGCCTTGTTTTGAGTAGTTTCGTGGAAAGCATTGGTGTCAATGTCAACGCCACAAACGAGGAGATGGCCACGGCACCGGCGATCACAATGCTGAATTCCCTGAAAAGCCGGCCGGTCATTCCCTCCAGGAAGACGATGGGAATAAAAACAGCCACCAGGGTGATGGTGGTGGCAATGATGGCGAAGAAAATCTCATTCGATCCCTTCAACCCCGCCTCCAGGGGAGACATTCCCCTTTCAATTTTCACATAGATGTTCTCCATCATGATGATGGCATCATCAACCACCAATCCGATGGAGAGTACGATGGCCAGCAGGGTAAGCACGTTGATGGTGAAGTCGGCCAGGTACATGACGAAGAAGGCACCCACCAGCGACACGGGTATAACCAGGATAGGAATCAGCGTGGTTCTCCAGTCGCGAAGGAATACGAAAATTATGATAACGACTAATAGAAACGCCAGGTAAATGGTGGTCATCACCTCCTTGATGGAAGAGCGGATATATTGGGTATTGTCGAAGCCGACTTCTATGACTACATCGTCGGGGAGGTCTTTTTTGATATATTCAAGACGCTCGTATACTGCATCGACGATATCGATATGGTTGGCTCCCGGCTGGGGAACGATGACGGTGGCCACCATGGGGATGCCGTTCATCTTCATGATGCCGCGAAGGTCTTCAGGACCCAGTTCAGCACGGCCGATGTCTTTTACCCTGACCAGCTGATCGCCCGACTGGCGGATGATCAGATTGTTGAATTCCGCGGGGGTGGTCATCAGTCCCAACGTGCGGATGGTCAGCTGGGTGGTATTTCCCTCAACACTGCCGGCGGGAAGTTCCACATTTTCCC
>CAZYUA010000052.1:0-13030 GCA_964650525.1 uncultured Prolixibacteraceae bacterium | reverse complement strand
TGGAGTAGGGAGTGAAAAAGCGTAGAACGGAGAGCGTAAAGCATAGAGTGCAAAACGACATGTGGGTAGTGAATAGCTATTAGTGAATAGCGATGTTACGCCCCGCAGGGGCAGGTTAGTATAGCCCCGGGCAACGCCCGGGGATCGAGGAAGCCCCCCAATCCCCGGCCCGCTGTTAGAAAATCCGACGATGCGAATGGCGAATGGCAAAAAGCAGCTCCTGAGGAGCGGAATCTTGGTAGCCCGGCTCAAACAGCCTGTCCCGCTTTTGCGGGAGGAGAGAAAAAATGTTTGTGGAGGGACGATGGTAATCCGGTGGTTCCGGGTTCAGTGCGTAGTACGAAAGAAATTGTCAGTTAAGGCAAATCGTCCCTGATTTTAATAAATGAAGTCAGTGTATGGATAAAATCTTCCATTTCTTCCCGCATAGCTTTCACCTCGTCTGCTTTAAAAACAGTAAAAGGCAAATAATCACCCTCACTCCTGTTTTTAAATGCGTCGCGAAGAATCCTGCCATACCTGATTTCCAAAAGTCCGGTTTTTATGAAATTCTGATTAAACCATCCTATTAACAGTAAATGTTTGGATGACGTAAATCCATACTTTAATGAGAGTGCTGACAGACAGTAAAAAATGCCATAGTAAATTCGGTTAACAGCAACATGGAGTAAATTAATTTCAACCAATTGATCAACTTCCCGTATGGTTTCAGCAGCCTGATCCAACCGGTACTTTATTAATGCCATTTTTTCCTTTTCTTCCATCAGGCATGAATTCCCTCTTTTATTGCATTGATAACAACAGGGTGTTTCCCTCTTATTCCATGATCCACCTCTTGTAAAGAAATTATTTGTGTATCAATGAAAATGTTATACTTCAAATCAAGTTCATAACAGAGGTCGCTGATAGCCCTCCTGATTGTCCTTGTATCCTCACAATTAAGAATGATCAGCACATCATAATCGGAATCACTCCTGGCATTTCCTTTAACCCGCGATCCGAATATCACTACATCATGGATAATGCTACCCAGTCGGGACACCAAAATATCCCTGATTTCCTTTGCCAAAATTCCGGGTTTCATATCTCAGTTTTATTTCAAATGTACCAAATATCTGACAATAAGCAATAGAAATGAGAAAATGGTTCAGGATTAAAAAGTTGCCAGTTAGCCAAGCGGAAAGATGATTACAAAGTGAAAACAAGCGAAGCAGCTTGCCCCGTAAGTCAGAATGACTCCACGGGGGAGTCCCGCCTCAGGCGGGAGTGAAAAACGGGCGCCCCGCAGGGGCAGGTTAGTATAGCTCTGGGCAACGCCCGGGGATCGAGTAAGCCCCCGATTCCCCGGCCCGCTGTTAGAAAATCCGACGATGCGAATGGCGAATGGCAAAAAGCAGCTCCTGAGGAGCGGAATCTTGGTAGCCCGGCTCAAACAGCCTGTCCCGCTTTTGCGGGAGGAGAGAAAAAGAGTAGGGAGTAGGGAGAAGGGAGTGAAAAAGCGTAGAACGGAGAGCGTAAAGCATAGAGTGCAAAACGACATGTGGTTAGTGAATAGCAAAGAGTGAATAGCGATGTTACGCCCCGCAGGGGCAGGATCCTTCAGCCCCGGGCAACGCACGGGGATCCCGGATGGCCCCCGATTTATGGCCCGTTGATTATTATAGGAGGCGATAAAAATTGCAATGTCCGGATAGCAAATTGCACTGTCTCAATGATCTTTTCAAAGGCTTGCCATGCTATCGGGAGGAACATAGCAAACCTTCCGGCCTCCCGTCCGGGGTCTGTCGGGCGGGGTCCTGCTTAACATATTGTCTGCGGTAATTGATTGCAAATACTTATATCCGGACATAAGTACTTAAACTCCCTTCTCTTTCGCCTCTTTTCCCTATATTACCGTATCATTCCCTTAACCATAAAACCCTTATTACAATGAATGCTTTGAGAAACAGCGTCAGGCTCATCGGCCACCTGGGCGATGCCCCGAAGGTACGGCTCTTCGAGAGCGGACGCAAAATTGCCAGCTTCTCGCTGGCGACCAATGAGAATTACCTCGACAGTGCGGGAAACCGCAAGTCGGAAACTACCTGGCACCGCCTCGTGGCCTATGGCAAAACCGCCAACATTGCCGAAAAGTACCTCCGCAAAGGCTCTGAACTGGCCGTAGAGGGCAAACTCACCAACCGCTCTTACGACGACAAAAACGGCGATACCCACTATATCACCGAAGTCGTCGTCAATTCCCTGATGATGCTCGACAAAAAAAGCCGGAGCGACGAAATGGCGGAACTTTCAGAAGAACCCGAAGTCTGACCTTGGTGCCCGCCTGGCGGTACCGCTGCGCTTCCGGATCCTGACTGCTTGAACACAGTCCGGGGTGCGGGTTCCCTTTTCCGGTTGTCTACGTTGGTTGGGCTGTTCCCCGTTTTCTGAACAGGAATGGGAGTTTCTGACCGGCTCGGGTTTCGCCCGGGTGGTGTACAAGCATCGTGTTCGGGATTCCCTTGCCGGCTCCGGACTCCTCTTCCTGACAAAAAATGAGACTTTCTGCCCGGCTCTTTTCCGGTTGGGTTTGAAGGTATTGTCGGGGTTAGGATGCTCTCCGGGGCAGACTGCCTGACCGAAGGTGCCCGACCGGTCCGGCTCCAACGGGTATCCCGGTGGGCGATTCTCCTTTCGATGCTAAGGAGAGGTGATCCATGCACGGGGTTCAGCCGGATGCATTTGCCCGGATCGATGTCCATGGTGCCTGTGCGTTTGTTTGGGAAATCAGGTTGGTTTCGCTATTTTTGCGGAAAATGTCAACTATGAAGGAAACCACCCTGCCGGGCGTGGAACCGCTGGGATTCCACTGGCGGACCCGTAACCCTTTTCTGTTCTGTGCCCACCACAAAGACCGCTATCCCCCGGGAAACGGTGATGCCGGTCCGGCAGCCTCCCTTGCGGGGCGCAGCCTGGGCCAGGACTTCACCTTGCGCGACGGCTGGCGCATGTACCATGGGGAAACGGTTCCCGGCTTTCCCGTGCATCCTCACCGGGGTTTCGAAACCGTCACCATCGTCCTTGAGGGCTTTGTCGACCACTCCGACTCACATGGGGCAGCAGGGCGGTACGGTCCGGGCGACGTGCAGTGGATGACTGCCGGCAGCGGGCTCCAGCATGCCGAAATGTTTCCCCTGCTCCGCCGGGAGCAGCCCAATCCACTGGAGCTCTTCCAGGTGTGGCTGAACCTCCCCCGTGCGCGGAAGATGGCTCCTCCCTTTTACAAGATGCTCTGGGCTGATGAAATCCCGGTAGTGCGGACACCCGACGCGGAAGGGAAGATGACGGAACTCCGCCTGGTGGCCGGGCACTATGGTGATACAGTAGCCCCGGCGCCGGCCCCCGACTCGTGGGCTGCCGATCCCCAAAACCAGGTGGCCATCTGGCTGGTCTCCATGGAGGCAGGAGCCCGGTGGCTCCTCCCCGCCTCTCCCTCCATAGCCGACAGAACCCTCTATTTTTATGAGGGAGAGACACTTACCGTTGGCAAGACCACGGTCCCTTCGTATAACATGGCGGTGCTGCCTGCCGGACAGGAACTCCTCCTTACCAACGGGAATGGTACCGGACGTTTCCTTTTCCTCCAGGGAGTGCCGGTTCAGGAGCCGGTAGTCCAATACGGTCCCTTTGTCATGAACACCGAAGAGGAAATCAGGGAGGCATTCCGCGATTACCGGCAGACCCAGTTCGGAGGATGGCCATGGAGCCGCCCCGACCCGGTCCACGGACCTGAACAGGAACGCTTTGCCCGTTATGCCGGGGATCCGGTTCAGGGATGAGGACATTGGACTGTCTCCTCGTGGAAACCTCCGGCAAAGTCGATAACACAGAGGTTTCGCCAGGTGGGGTGGCTGCCCGTGGCCACGCCGGCGAGCCGGAAGTCAGGATTCAGGAAATTTTTCCGGTGGCCGCGTTCGGGGATACCATCGTCGATCACCAGGTGGAGGACCACTGCGCGGGCTTCGGGATCGCCGTAGAAAATATTCTCACCCATAGCGCACACCCAGTTACCATACCGCTCAATACGACTTCTGGCGGAGGATCCGTCACTCCCGGCATGGCCGGTACGGCCATTGGCAGACTGGTCGCTCCTGTGATCGGCCGCGGATTTGGCAAGGCGTTGATCGGGGTAGAGCAGGGGTGCCGGCGGTGCAACTTTCAGGGTACGGATGGCATCCCGCAAGGCAGAAATCCCCTCCTTTGTGACCAGCGGAATCTCCCCCGGCAGGTGCAGAAGATTTCCGCGGTAGCAGGTCAGCAGGGGTTCCAGGTATTCCCGCGCATAACCCGGCGGATCGCTGCGCAGTCTGTTAATCTCCAGGATAACCTGCTTTTCGTTGTCAGAGAGATAAGCGGCATCAGCAGCGGTATTCAGAGCTGCCGGCTCCCGGGGGGGCGCCCCTTTAGGTTCCTCGGTCCTGCCTTCCGGTGCTCCTGCCAGCATCGCCGGTAACAGCAGCGGTACCACCATTTGCCGCACCAGCCTTCCCGGCCTTTTCCAACGGACAGACTCCTGGTTCATCATCTCTTTCCTGTATTTCTGATGGATTGCAAGGGATCAGCGGCATTTCATCAGGGGCATCTGGCTTCCGGGTCCTTCACTCTGCCCTCCGCATCACCCCGCCGCACTTCCCATGTTCCCTTATTCCCTTTACAAACGGCCGGGGTGGTTTTTTATTGGCTTCCCATGCCGTTGCCGGAAATTTTTTTGCTATTGTACCGCTGGCCGGCAGGAGCATCGGCGATTCGGCATCCTCGGGTAGGGTGCTGCGGAAGGGTGCTGAGGTGAACCAGGCACCCTCTCCTGGCCCGCTGTCACTCCCCGTAGGCTTCCTCACGCCGGATGGCCGCAACTTCCACCAGCATGGCAGCGATTTCTCCGGTCACATACCGGAAATATTTCTCTCCCTTTTCGCGGGTGGCGGGATGGGGGTTGCCGACTCCGGTATCGGAAGTCACCCGGCTCCATTCCCGTTCAGTCCAGCCCCATTTCTGGCGGCATGCCCGGATGTTGATGGGGCGGGCTGTACCGTCACCGGCCATCTCGGCCGGGAGAACCTGTTCCGGTGCCAGCCAGAGCATCAGGCTGGTTTCCATCTCTCCGGCATGGTCGCCGGGGTCGTCGAACAGCGCTTCCGGCAGGGGTACCTGGTAAAAATTGGCCTGGAAGAGCCACATGTCGCGGTATTTGAGCCCCAGTTCCCGCAACAGGGGCCTGAAATCGTTGCCCCCGTGGCTGTTCAGCACCACCAGCTTGCGGATGCCATGTCGCAAAAGGCTGGCCACTATGTCGTCGAGGATCTTCAGCTGGGTGCTGGGATTCAGGTTGATATCGAGGGGGATGTCGTGCTGTCCTGTATTCACCCCAAAGGGAATTGCCGGGAGGACCACCACGCCGGCACCCTGCTCTGCTGCTGCTTCCGCTGCTGCCGCCGCAAAGGCTTCCGCCTCCATCACATCGGTGCCATAGGGCAAATGGTAATTGTGGGCTTCGGTGGCCCCCCAGGGCAGCACCGCCACCTCGTAAACACGCTTCCCCACCTCCCTGTAGTGGTTTAAAGCCAGAATGGGTGTTGACTTCACTGGTATATTTTTAATTACTGTTAGAATATAGAAGTATCTGAAGTTGAATGATTTATACAGCTTTTCAGTACTGTGGAACCCGTCCGGCTATGCCGGGACTCGTTTTATACCAGAAGGGTATGGAACCTCGTGTAAATATAGGTTTTTTTGTCGTATCCGGGGTAGTGCCGGCATCCCGGAAAGGTTTTTACAAAGGGAGGACCCGGCGAAGCATGGTTTTCCGGGTTTTGTGATGGAGAAAACTATCAATCGGCGGGGGGCGTAATTCTTACTTTTTATTACTTTTGGGGAGAATCACAAAATCCATTGGAAATATGAACGACAGAAGGAGTTTCATCAGGAATACGACCCTGGTGGCGGCAGGGTTAACGGCATTTCCGTCGATCCTGACGCGGGGCGGGGTGGCGCCGAGTGATACTGTCACCGTCGGGCTCATCGGCTGTAAAGGGCAGGGGTGGGCTAACCTGCGCACCTTCCTGGGCCAGCCCGGGGTGGTGTGTGCGGCCCTTTGCGATGTAGACAGCACGATCCTGGACCAGCGGGCTGCCGATGTGGAAAAGATGGCCGGCAACCGGCCTTCGCTCTACGGCGATTTCCGCAAGCTTCTGGAGCGCAAGGATATCGACGCCGTCATCGTGGCCACTCCCGATCACTGGCACTGTCTGCCCATGGTGTATGCCTGCGAGACCGGCAAGGATGTCTTCGTGGAGAAGCCTTTGGCCAACACCATTGAAGAGTGTAATGTGATGGTGAAGGCGGCGGCGCGTTACAACAGGGTGGTGCAGGTGGGCCAGTGGCAGCGCAGCGACCCCCACTGGAAGGATGCCGTAGACTACCTCCGCAGTGGCATGCTGGGCAGGGTCCGCTCGGTGCGCGCCTGGTCGTATGTGGGATGGAAAGGCTCCATACCGGTACTCCCCGATGAGCCCGTGCCCCCGGGTGTCGACTACGACCTGTGGCTGGGGCCCGCTCCCAAAAGGCCCTTCAACCGGAACCGCTTTCATTTCACCTTCCGCTGGTACTGGGACTATGCCGGCGGTCTCATGACCGACTGGGGTGTTCACCTCCTCGACTATGCCCTCTTCGGGATGGACCAGTATGTGCCCCTCTCGGTGATGGCCACCGGCGGGAAATATGCCTACCCTGATGATGCCATGGAGACCCCCGACACGCTGATGGCGCTTTACGATTTTGGCGACTTCGGCCTTCTCTGGGACCACACCATCGGTATCTACGGTACCAACTTCGGCCGCGGCCATGGCGTGGCCTTCGTCGGCGAATACGGCACCCTCGTGGTCGACCGCTCCGGCTGGGAAGTGGTTGCCGAAACTTCCAGCGTCAGCGCCAACAAGGATTTCCAGCCGGTGCCCTTGCAGAAGTCGCAGGGCAAAGGTCTCGAGCTCCACGTCAAAAACTTCCTGGGATGCATGAAAACCCGCGAAAAGCCGGCCTGCGACATCGAAACGGGGGCCCACATCGCCCGCATCGCCCACCTGGGTAACATCTCCTACCGGCTGGGGCGCAAGGTCTTCTGGGACCACGACAAGCAGCAGTTCATCAACGACCGGAAAGCCGATTTCCTGGTGAAAGCCCACTACCGCAAGCCGTGGGTACTGCCCAAGGTCTGATGGCAGCCGGCCGGCCCTGTGGCCTGCTTCCTCCCCCGTGGGCTCAAGGGGTGCATTTGACATGGTCATCGATCTGCGGCAATTTGGAAACTTCATCTTCCGAATCAAATGAAGAAAAAAATTTTGGTTATCATGATCAGCGCAGGAATCCTGACTGGAATTTCCTGTTCAAAAAACAATGACATACCTGAAGCGGATGCGGCTTATGTGGTTTTTGCCTGGAATGACCTGGGGATGCATTGTCTGAGTCCCGCCTTTAATGAACTGGTAATCCTGCCTCCCTTTAATACCGTCCATGTACAGGTGGTCAGAAAGGGGAATCCCCCGCAGATTGTAACATCCGGATTTTCTGTTGATTATACTATAGTGAACAACTCTTTTTCGGCCGGAAAAAGGGAGTATGGTGGTTTCTGGACCCATTTTACAGCGCTTTTCGGGGGAACCCGCCCTGCCGACAACATCGGGCTCACCGGCTCCGGCTTGATGGGGACCATGAAGGTAAATGCCGGCCATTTTACTGCAGAAGGAATCCCGGTTGTTCCGGTAGATGATGCCGGTAATTGGGATCCTTACCAGGTGATGGAAGTCAGGGTAAAGGACGGATCAGGAAAACTCTTGGCGACCACCCAGGCAACTGTACCTGTTTCCGATGAGATCAACTGTGCCAAATGCCATTCTGAAGGAACTTCCACGGTTTTTGCCAACATTCTCAGAGACCATGATGATGAAGAAAAGACCTCCCTTATAAGCCAGATGCCGGTACTGTGTGCCAGATGCCATGGAAGCCCCGCTTTGGGGACATCCGGCCCCGGATTATCCGGAAAGTATCTTTCTCAGGCCATCCACGGTTTTCATGCTTCCAAAGGAGCCTCCTGTTACGATTGTCATCCCGGGAATACGACAAAATGCAGCCGTAGTTTGGCTCACCAGGGGGCTTCAGGAAACGGAAACTGTGTCGGTTGTCACGGTAATATGGCGACTATTGCCTCCTCAGTCAAAACGGGCAGGATTCCCTGGGTGAATGAGCCTGAATGCATTACGTGTCACAGCGGCGTAAGCGGCGTTTCGACCCCTGCCACGTTGTACCGGAATGCCACCGGCCATGGGAACCTGTATTGTGCCGCTTGCCACGGCTCTCCCCATGCCATGGTTCCATCGTCTGAAGCAAAGGATAATTTCCAGCCCAACCAGTACCAGGGAAGTAAAATTAAAAGTATCGGAAGCTGTGGGGTATGTCACAAAGATTCCAGGGGCGAAGATGACCGTGAGGAATTTGCGGAAACGCACGAAGGTGCGAAACCGAAAAAGAAGAACAGCTGCCATGTTTGTCACACGGCTGTACCCGGGAACACTCCTTCCTGGCCGCATGGTTACAGCTGGAAGAATTCCAACTGACGAAATCAGGATGAAGTTCTGCAGGGAACAAATAGGTTAACAGGCCGGAAGCGGTTACTGCCTGCGGTTTCACCTCCGGAGATGCCCTTGGTCCGTTCCTTCAAAGCCATTGTAAAGGTCAGTAATTATGGTGCCGGTGGCGGAGCAAATGGGTTCAGGCTGTCATTGCCGGGCAAGCCGTCCTGCATGTTATTAGTTTCAGGTGATGGAACCAATCCCGGCATATCGGGACAAGGCATTCGGTCCATGATAAACGTTTCTTCTTTACCAATGGAATAATTGAAGAATAGGTAAATAGGTAATTATGATAGCAGTGAAAAAGATCGTTGTTCTATTATGGTTGGCATCGGCAGGTTCGATGACGGCGGGCCAGGACCACGGGGCCTCCGGGTATGAATGGCCCCGGGATGAAAAGGTGCTTCGGAAACTGGAGGCCTGGCAGGACCTCAAATTCGGCCTCCTGATGCACTGGGGCCCTTACAGCCAGTGGGGCATTGTCGAGTCGTGGTCGGTCTGTCCCGAAGATTACGACTGGTGTGAGCGGACAAAAGGATCGGCACCCGAGGATTACTTCACCTATAAAAAAGAGTACGAAAACCTGAAGCTGACCTTCAACCCGGTAGGATTTGAGCCGGAGCGTTGGGCCAGGGCCGCCCGCAAGGCGGGGATGAAATACCTTGTCTTCACCACCAAGCACCACGATGGCTTCTGCATGTTCGACACCCGGTACACGGATTACAAAATTACCGATCCGGATTGTCCCTTTCATGCTGACCCGCGCGCCAACATCACACGGGAGATCTTCGATGCCTTTCGTGCGGAGGGTCTTTGGGCAGGGGCCTATTTTTCCAAACCCGACTGGCATTCGCCTTATTACTGGGATCCTGTTTTTCCGCCCCTGGACCGGAATGTGAACTACGACCCGGTTGAGCACCCCGGAAAGTGGGAACAGTTTGTGGAGTACACCCATAACCAGGTCCTGGAGCTGATGTCGGATTACGGGAAGATCGATATTTTGTGGCTCGATGGAGGCTGGGTGAGTAAGAAGACGCCGGATACCATTGGAGCCTACTATGCAAACCGCACGGAAGGGGTGAGCAGCGGCTTTCTGAAGCACAAAGCTGTGAACCAGGATATCCGGATGGATGAGTTGGCGGCCAAAGCGCGGGCCAGGCAGCCGGGGTTGCTGGTGGTGGACCGGGCGGTTGCGGGCCCCAACCAGGATTACCTGACTCCTGAGAATACGGTGCCCGACAGTGTGCTGCCGTATCCCTGGGAGTCGTGTATCATTGCCGGGGGGGGCTGGTCGTGGGTCCCCGGGGCTACGTTTATGACCCCCCGGCAGGCTATCCACCTGCTGGTCGACATTGTGGCCAAGGGCGGTAACCTGCTCTACAACATAGCACCCGGTCCGGATGGCCGGTGGCCCGAAGCGGCCTATTCCCTGCTGGCGGAAATGGGCAGGTGGATAGAAGTCAACGGCGAGGCCATCTACGAAACCCGCCCCGCAGCCCCCTACAAAGCAGATAATGTGTGCTTCACCCGTAAAAAAAACAGCCAGACCCTCTATGCCATCTGGCTGGCGGGAGAAGAGAGCCAGACCCTTCCGGAGGTGGTACCGGTAAAAGGAGTCTTCCCGGTTCCGGGTACCCGGATCACCCTCCTGGGAGCCCCGCAGAACCTGAAGTGGGAGACAACCAACACGGGATGCAGAATTCTTATCCCGGCATCCCTGTGTAAAAACCCTCCCTGCCGCGACGCCTGGGCTTTCCGTATTATTCCGGGCCGGGGATGATTGTACAACTTTACGCGATGGCGATCCCCTTATCGTGGTACCCGCCGGCTTACTTGATCAGCCTTTTATTGTCGATGGCACGGGAATTTCCAAACGATGGGTTATGAACCCGGCGTTGAGATTCTTTTTTATAAGACACAGATCTCGCTGACAAACAGGTGTGCCCCCTGGCCTGCTCCGGCATGGCCCGCGGGACAGATGCCGAGGTTACGGGCTGTGACCCGCACATAGCGGACGTTTTTTGCCTTTTTCTTCACCTCAAAGCGGAAGGTGCTCTTCTCCGCCGAGGTTACCGGGATCTGGTGGCCAACCGTGCCCAGGCTCCGGAAGTGCTCTCCGTCGGCCGACACTTCTACCAGCACCTCCCTGGGCATGAAGATCCAGGAACCGATGTCCTGGATGGCGTCGGAACTTACTGTGTTGATAGTTACCGGCAGGCCCAGGTCGAGGGTGGCCACCAGGTCGTCCTTATAGAATCCTTTCCAGTGGCCGTCGTTGAAGTTGGAGCTGCCGTGGATGCCATCCACCAGCGTATATTCGCCGCTGCCGTTGTATCGCTGGCTGTTGGGGAATTTCATGGTTACGGGGCAGGCGACGGCTTTGTGGAAGGTAAAGTGGCGGCTCAGCGGAGCGGTTACCGGTTTGCCTGCCTGGAAGACTGCGGCTTTTGCCACGACCGACCGGCTGATGGCTATTGGCACGGTGTAAATGGGAGAGGTGGCCACCGGGTCGCTGCCATCGAGGGTGTACCGGATTTCGGGGTTGCTGGCTTCGGTGGTGAAAGAGACCTCCAGGGTTTTGGTTTCGGGAAGCAGCCGGGGTCTGGCATTCACCTGGAAGGCGCTCCGTGCAAAGCGGATACCGGCACGGTCGTACCGCTGGTATTGTGTTTCCATCCTTTGGGAAAAGTCCTCCCAGCGACGGCTTTCCGCGGGTGTCCAGACCACCTCGGCGAGGGCTGCCAGCCGAGGGAACAACATATATTCCGCATGCTCCGGATCGGGTATGTATTCGGTCCACAGGTTGGCCTGAGCCCCCAGCACCCGGCGCCCCTCCTCCTCCGTGAGAACAGCAGGTACCGGCTCGAAGGAGTATACCTTTTTCAGGGTGATGAGGCCCCCGATGGATGGTGGCTCCAGGGAGGGATCGCCCTGGTAGTAGTCAAAATAACAGTGAGAGCTGGGGGTCATGACCACAGGGTGCCCCATCCGGGCAGCGGCAATGCCTCCTTCCTCACCGCGCCACGACATAACTGCTGCCCCTGGCGCCACTCCTCCTTCCAGAATTTCGTCCCAGCCAATCATCTTCCGTCCGTAGGCCGACAGGAACTTCCCGATCCGCTTGATGAAGTAACTCTGCAGTTCGTGTTCGTCCTTCAATCCCTCCTCCCGGATGCGCTTCTGGCATAGCG
The DNA here is from genome assembly GCA_964650525.1 of uncultured Prolixibacteraceae bacterium. Classification (GTDB taxonomy): domain Bacteria; phylum Bacteroidota; class Bacteroidia; order Bacteroidales; family Prolixibacteraceae; genus UBA1413. Next base: position 1,179 of record CAZYUA010000052.1, on the reverse strand, counting down.
GACACCGCTTCCATTCGGTCTTGTCGGCTTCATCACCCCCCACATGGATGAAAGTCGAGGGAAACAACGCCATGGTCTCGGTCAGCACTTCTTCCACAAAGGCGAAGGTCTCCTCCTTCCCCGCACAGTAGATATGGGTGATGGGCCAAACGCCGCCGGCAGGGACCCCCTGGTTCACACCGGTGCAGGAAAGTTCCGGATAGGCTGCCAATGCGGACATCACATGCGCAGGCATCTCGATTTCAGGGATGATGGTGACATGTCGTTCCCTGGCATAGTTCACCAGGGCTTTGACCTCTTCCTGGGTATAAAATCCCCCGTAGGTGGCATTTTCGCCCGGACGGATGGCCGGGCGGCTGTTCCAGTGGAGAGTTTCCCTGTCTACACGCCAGGCCCCCACCTCGGTGAGCGCGGGATATTTTCTGATTTCCAGCCGCCATCCCTGATCATCGACCAGGTGCCAGTGAAAGACATTCATCTTGTGCATGGCCAGAAAGTCGATCACCTTATAGAGGAATTCCACCGGCATGAAATGGCGGGCAACATCGAGGTGCATGCCCCGGTACGAAAAACGGGGATAGTCGGTGATGGTGCAGGCTGGCAGGGTGCCCCCGCCGGAGCCCTCCAGCATCTGGCAGAGCGTGCGGAGCCCGTAAAAGAGTCCTGTCTCCGTGTTGGCATTCAGAAACAACGCTTCCGCGGTGATGTGCAGGTCGTAGCCTTCTATGCCGGTCTCCCCATTGGTGGGCCGGTTCAACTGAAGCACCACAGCACGGCGGGGTACTCCGGTGCCGGCAGGCTTCACGGCCGGGGAATAGCCCAGGAGCCCCGCCAGCTCCTCCGCGGCCTCACCGGCCAGTTCCGAAAGCCCCTCCCCGTACCATAGTTCCGTGCTGCCGGTAAATACGAAAACCCCTTCGTTTTTTACAATCGAAACGGGCAGCGGTACCAGGTCAAACGGCCCGGCCACCAGTGGACCCCCCAATCCGAGGATTCCTGACATGATGATTAATGTTCTGATATTCATCTGTTTAAAATATTTAGTTTCTGTGGTAAATTCCGTGAAACAGATGTAATATCCATGTGGTTAATCATGCTGGTTGGTGTATAAATAATCCATGGATATTTCATACGTAATTATTAATGTTATATATCAATCATTCAATTCATTATAAAATT
>CAZYUA010000051.1:0-13260 GCA_964650525.1 uncultured Prolixibacteraceae bacterium | reverse complement strand
ACAATTCCTCAGTCTCTTTAGTTGCAAAAGGGAGCCTCACAATAGGCAGAAAAAAACTGAATGATAATCAATTCCCTGATGAAGTAGTTAAAAAAGATGGTTTTATATTACGCAAACCTGTTGGATGGTAGTAACCCTCACTTTACCTTCCTCCCATGCCTTGACTCTCCCGGAATGGCTGAAACCTGCCGCAGGGAACTTGATATTTCCCGGTTTAGAGCCTCTGAATTGGGCCGCTCAGCTTTAGAAGCTGCTGAGCAAGGTTATTATGTAACAGAAACTGGTAAGAAGGTTGATTGGTCAGCGGTGGTGAATGCTGCCATTGCAGCAAAAAAATCTATTCCGCCGGAAAGTAACCTGCCTGAACCTGCTTGTGACCTTTTTCAGGAGACCAGGGTTCAGGTCACCAACGAAACAACCCTGATGGCTGCCCGGCGGCTGGTAGAAGCCGGATTGAAACCTCTGGCCCTCAATTTTGCCAACGGCATCCACCCCGGCGGCGGGTTTCTGGGGGGCGCCAGGGCCCAGGAAGAAACCCTGTGCCGGAGCAGCGCCCTTTACCATACCCTGGAAGGTGATCCGATGTATGCGTCACATGCGAAACGCCGGACACCCGATTCCACTGATTGGGCCATTCTTTCGTCCGGCGTTCCCGTCTTCCGGACCGACGGCGGAAACCCCCTTGATAAACCCTGGCTGCTTGATTTCATCACCTGTGCTGCCCCATATGCCCCGGTCATCGGACAACCTGCCTCCCGGATCCTTCTGAAACAACGCATTTCCCGGGTGCTGGCCATTGCCCGTGCGTACGGCTATACTTCCCTTGTTTTGGGGGCCTGGGGATGTGGCGACTTTCGTAACGACCCTTATACCACTGCCCTGGATTTCAGGGAAGCCCTCGAAAATGATTTCCGGGGTACTTTTTCCGATGTAGTCTTTGCTATTACCGACTGGTCACCTGAGAGGAAATTCCTGAGGCCGTTTTGTGATAACTTTTCCCAACTTAATTAAAAAGGTAAAACACTTTGATAAACAAGATAGTTTGTTTAGCTGGCCTTCGTAAACTGCAAGCTTGCAGAAAATTTCCTCATAAATAAATAATCCGGACCTTTGAAGAAAAATAAAAGAACCATGAAAGACCATTCATTACCCAAAGCAACGGAAGAGGATTTTAAGAAGAAAGCGGACTATCATGAAAGGGCAAAATCAGGCCTGCTTTCTGATCAGGAACATATGGAATACCTGAATTTCATGAATTCCCGCCAATGGTTTCCGGAATTCTTTGATGAAAACGGCAAACCCGGCATCCGCTCGGTGTTGGGTAAAATACTGGTCCCCCCGCTTTATGAGGATTTAATTTGCTTTACGCACACCGTGGAATATTTGAATGTGGTGCCTGCCCGGAAAAACGGAAAGTGGGGATTGGTTGCTGCCGATGGGAGCGGCACAGAAATTACTGAATTTCTTTACGATTATATCGCTACCATCGCCGGACCAAAGGCTGTGGTGAAAAAGAACGACAAATGGGGATACCTGGGACTGGATGGGAATCCTTTCACTCCGATCGATTTTGATATGATTATCATTGAAGATGACGGCAACACCTTTGTGAACGGGATTTCCGCTTTCCGCAAGGAAGGAAGATACGGTATAACTGACGGGAACTCAATTTCCAAAGCGGTCTTTGATGAAATGGACATTCCCGAATTGGGGCATGGATTACCGGTACCCGCGACGGGAAACAGGGGTACATTACTGAAGAAGGAGAATTCACAGAAGACGTGAACGAAGCCTGGTGGTGTGCTCAAGATTAAAACCTTAAAAAGGCGTGCTATGAACAAACTGCTGGAAAAAATAGATGAAATAACCGGTAAACTTACTCCGGTTGAAAAGGATCTCTTTGAAAAATGCAGATTCCCGTACATTTTGTCCAAGGCATATACCTACTTAAAAACCGGGCCTGAAATTTACCGCAGGCAGGATGCGTTCGGCATGCCACCGGAGGATTGGGACCAGGAGGACCTGGAGCATGTTGCCGATGGCTGCCGTCAGGTCCTGGAAGGCATCGGATTCTCCCCGGAAAAACCCTTCACCGGTCTGGGCATCGGTGGATTTTACCGCCTCTTCGACCTCTTCCATTTTGAAAATTCCGGCAGGCAATCCTCCATGACTCCCAATGGAAAATTCCTTGACAAAATGATCATGCAACATATAATGGACGGAAGCGAAGTAGTCTATTATAACCTGGTTGAATTTTAAAAGGGGTCCTCTCCGGGATTGATTATCCGCAACTGCTTGTAAAAAGCTAAAAATGAAACTCCAAAGGGATTTTGTTCCTTAAACTGCAAGCTTGCAAACTTGTTGACCATCCATTTCCAGCCGGTAACTTTGCTTCGTCGTTCGATGGGAAAATGAAATGGATATGAGTATGAGTGGAATGAATGGTTATTTGGTGGGCAATGGTATTCAGTTGCCTGAGCTTGAAAGGAAGGAGGAATTCACCCGGTTAGCCGGAAACATTGACCTTAATAAGGAGGAGAGCTACGATTGTTCATCCATGGAGGTGTGGAGTTACCGTAAAGGAGGAGATGTAAGGGATGGGATCAATCTCAGGTTGGGGAATATGTGCAATGGGTTTCCATTTACGATGGCGCGCGTCCGTTTCCACAATTCAGAATGTGCCTACATCGCCGGAGCTTATGCCGGGAACGATGCTGAAAGCATCCGCATTCAGGAATTGATCGCCGGGGAGACCAACGGTCAGAAATGCAAGCGGTTGTACAGAATGCGTCCGGAATTCATACGTTTTATGCGCGACGATTTTTATGAATATAATGTTCAGTGGATGATGTTTGTGATTTGGCAGAAGTGTCTGCATAACAATGATTTCGCCTCTTTGTTACGACAGTTGCCGGTCGGGGCGCACATTGTGGAGAACACTTCACTGCACAAGGGACCCACGGCGCTTTTCTGGGGTGCTAAGAATCCTGAACTGATGAAGGTGCGCAGTGCTGCAGAGGGTAAAGTGGCTGCTGGCCAGTCGTTCAGGTACAAGAAAGAACTCCGTTATGCACAGATGATTGCAGGAAACAGGATCAACAACACCGGGATTTTTTCCGGAAGGAACGTCATGGGTAAAATAATCAAGTTGTGCAGTTTAGCTTTGATCTTTGGAGAGGAACCCCCTATTAATTATCCTCTGCTCGCGGGGGAAAAACTTTACTTGGCGGGTCATCTCATTGAACTTCAAATCTTTTCTAAACACTAACTCTAATTTATGTTTTTAATATGGGTCGACGTTTAAAAGGAAAACTGAATCCGCGCGCAGTGGAGTTGTGCCAATCCATCAAAAATGTTGAAACGTCCTATAAGGCTTTCGGGTTTGATTTTGATGCCTATCCGGCTGAGGGAAAGGGGCATCTCAAGGTGACGAAGCGTTTCTTTAATCTGAAGGATGATTTCGACATGCTCGTACTCTGTTATTTCATAACAATGAAGCTTAGGGATGACAGGCTGATAAGAATCAAGGATCTGATCACTAATTTTAAACTCGAACTGGAAGATTGTGTCAGGTTGGATAGCACGCTCCAACTGTTAAAATGCCACTCTTTTATCTCAGCTGTAAAAAACGGACAATACGGAGGAGAACAAAGATATAGCTTAACCTGGGATTGCTTTCAGGCCATATTACAGTACGATAAGGTATCGTTGATAACGAAAAGCAAGCCAACCTTCAGAAAATTCCTCTGGATGGTGGCATCTGTAATTGACGACAGTCAATTCTCTTATACGTATGACATTTTGGATTCTTTTACGAGTTTTCAGGATCAGTTTGCCTCTCTTCCTGAACTGAAATGGCTTCAAAAACAAAATCTTACCGTTCAGGAACAGTTTGTTCTGGTCATGGGAGCCAAACACCTGGTTATTTCAGGGGAGGATTCTTTTGATATCCTGAGGGTTATTGGTCACTTCACTGCCTCCATGACGGACATGCAATATCATGAACAGGACTATCTTAATGGAACCAACCAAATGGTGACAAGGGAATACATCAGGCTTGAACCCGGGACACATAAATCAGGAAGGTTTCAGCTAACGGTCAAGACGCTGGCTGGTTTCGGGATTCAACAGAACAAGGCCGAAAAGGTCTTTCTGCCCGGCATGTTCACCATGATTGCGCCAGGTCAGATCAACGATGATTTTTATCTTCACAACAATCCGGATCTTGAGTTGATCGAAAAGATGGTAAGTCCTGAACATTATGAACGGATTAAACCGAAGGTACAAGGATTGACCATCTTACTCACAGGAGCCCCCGGGGTGGGGAAAACCTCATTTCTGCGCCATCTGGCTAAAAAAACCGGAAGACCCCTTCTGTTCGCCGACATCGCCTCCATACTCGATTGTTTTGTGGGGGAAAGTGAAAAAAACCTCAAAAAGCTCTTCACTGAGGCGGAGGCTGCTTATGAGAACCTTGAGGTTACCCCTATTTGCGTGTTCGATGAAGCGGAATCTTTGCTTTATAAACGCCACCCGGAAACGAAACGGTCGGTTGAACAGATGAACAACAACCTCATATCACTTTTACTCCAAAATCTCGATTCCTTCAGGGGAATTCTGATTTTTTGCAGTAATTTCGGTTTCGGGGATAAAGGGTTTGATCCTGCCATCCACAGGAGACTTCACATTATCAGCGAGGTTTCCTCACCCACCGGGGAAGCGAAGGTGTCGATTCTGCGCCACCACTTTCCTGAAATTTCAGGAGGTGAGGCGGAAGAATTTCTGGTGAAATATCCCTTCATCACTCCTGCCCAGATCAGGAATCTCAGGAAGAAGTACGATGTCATGCTCATCCTGGGAGAGGGGGAAGATCCGTTAAATTCATTATACGATCTGGCGGATAGGGATTTGAAGATATTTAATAACGGGCACCGGTCAATCGGTTATAAAATTAAAACACCATGTACTGAATGCTGAAACGGGCATTAAATTAACCCTTGGGAACATGGTTGTGCTGAATTATAACCTGGTTAAATATTATAAGAAGTCCTCGCCTGGATTGATCTTCAGACGATAGTTTGTACCCGGTTAATATCTAAATTCAGAGTAAAACATAAATGGTTTACATTCAAATGTGTGGACGATATTGTCATAAACCGGAAATGAGAAAGGTCCGATTTTTAGGTTGGTGACATCTTTATTGGTTTTGTCAAATTGGATCCATTGCGTGATGATGATTTTGTCTCTCCTCTTTTCAATGGTGAAAGGATTAATGGCATACGACAGCCTCCAATCCTCCCGTTGTTGAAAGACCACTCTTTTCTTCCGGCCAACACCCATTGCATTGACGTGCTTCAATACAACCGGTGACTCTCTGATGTAATCACTTTTTACAAATAAAGTATCCCCATTGCCGAAACAATAATGCCGCAATATTTGAGAAGCTTCAGGGAAGAAAATGGCACCCACACCAATCATGCCTATTACCAGTGTTTTCTTGTAAAAAACCAGGCAAAGTGCCATTATTGAAGATACAAACAATACCGGAATAAACACTTTTGGTTTCATGAATCATTTAATTACTACTGGTTTACTATACTTACGAATAAATCTTTCAAACCTTCATCCCCGGGATCACCGGTAAATTCAGGGACACCGACCACCCGGCACCTGTCATGTGATTTCTGGTCCCACATTTCAGGATGGTCATCGTAAATGGTGATTTCGCCGTATTTGTTGAAATAGTAATCCGGAACACTCTTGCAGTAATACCAGTTCTCCACCGGACAATCTTCCCTGGCCAGAATTTCCAGGGGCCGGATATCCAGCTGTTCACAGATCTTTTCGGCATAATCCCTGACAGCCGTGGTGCAGACGATCACATCACCTGCCTCCCTGCATTTTCCCACAAATTCCCTTGCATAAGGCCTTTCATAAATAACCAGGGTCTTTGAGTACCGGAAAAGTACCTTTACCGCTGATGCCTGACCGGAAGTCCCATAAATCAAAGTATTATCCAGGTCAAGCACCGTTAAATGTTTTCTCGTCTCCATTTCTTTGTTTTTTCAGACAAAGCTACGGGATGATGGTTAGAGTTTTTGACAATGACAAGCTTGCAGGACGAAAATGAGTTTCCCCGGTACCCCTGACATGTATCAGGTTTTATCCTTTAATCGGAGAGCCGGATCATACTCGAAATGGCTTGTATAGGAAACATAACTGCGGTCGATCTGTATTTTATGGGCTTTGCCCCTCCCAATGACCTGGTAGTCCTTTGCAATGCGCGTACCTGCCTTTTTGATGATCTTCTGGTTAATCCGAGTTATGACCGGGTCGATAATCTTAACCGGATCCGTAACCATTCTCTCCACTGAGCTAATTATTGTTTCACTTTCGAACTTACCGGTTATCTTAAGGTACAGAAAAATGAGCTCCGCCTTGTAGTTGGGTAAATCTGAAAAGACTACACCGCCTGGATGATTCATATAAAAAGCATATACAACCATCTCCTGCGGAGTCAACTTCAATGGTTCCGGATTTATATCCCTGAATAAAATGGTTCTGTCCCTTTCATCAATAACAATATGTGAAAGGACTATAAGGAATTTGAAATGCTCCATGTATAACAACCCTTTCCTTACATCCTCGAAAAAGGATAAAACCTGTCTGACCAGAGCGGGATTGGTATTTCTGTCTGATAAGCGTTGGCGGCACTCAGGACAGATATCTGCCGTGCGTAATTTGAGCCTGACCAGGAGACCGTTACTGCATCTGTCGAGGAAACAACCGCGAGGTAACAGGTGGGCAAGACGGGCAACCTCCCCATAATTGTCAAAAGCTGCTATGAACAAAGGAACAGAAGCAAGTTCGTACACCTCAGGGTGACCTCGCTCATGAACCGACCATTGGAATACCTTCCACCAGTTGACCTGGATGAAAAAGTTCAGTTTCCCGCTAAATTCCCCTGCAGAATACCAGTTCTCCCGGTTGGGATATTTCATTAATAAAACCACTGCAGCTTCAGCAGGGATCTTTTCATCCGCTCTGAACCGGTCGCATTTTTCCCAGATGGTCTGCCACTCCAGCGATTTCGCCTGATCGTTCAAGGTGAAATCCCCGTCACTCCATTTTACTACATAATCACTGGCAATAAACTGTGCGGGTCCTGGATGTTTCTGCATCAGATCCCTGATGGCACCATAATGCTGCCACGAAATTTCTTCCGATCGGATAAAATATATTTTCATAAACAGTCCCTCAGAAAGAATTATCACCTAAAAGTAGCATTTATTTCCTTGCCATGTCCAGCCATTCCGCAAGCTTGCAAAACCGCTGTTTTTACCCGTTCAGCCCGTAATTTTGTTTCTTTTTTAACATTGTTATACTGTTTTAATATGGGTCGACGTACAATAGGAAAACTGAATCCCAACGCGGTGGAATTGTGCCGCTCCATTAATAATATTGAAAAAACCTTCAAGGCGCACAGGTTCGATTTTGATGCCTATCCGGCTGAAACAAACATAGATTTCAAGGTTGCGAAACGTTTCTTTAGTCTTAAGGATGATTTTGACATGCTTGTTCTGTCTTATTTCATCAAAATGAAACTTAAGAATGATAAGTTGGTCAGGTTAAAGGATCTGGTCAGTTTCTTTAAACTCAAACTCGAAGATTGTGTAAGGTTGGACTGTACACTTCATTTGTTAAAAGTCAGATCCTATATTGCGACTGTTAAATTACGTAATTACGGGGGTGAACAAAAGTATGAACTGACATGGGATTGTCTTCAGTGCATTTTGCAATATGATAAGTTAGCAATGCTTCAAAAAAGCATACCTACCTTCAGGAAATATCTCTGGAGCGTGGGCTCGGTGATTGATGAGAATGAGTTTTCCTATGCATTCGACGTCATGGAATCGTTCACAAGTATCACACAACAGTTTGCTTCCCTCCCCGAACTGAAATGGCTTCAAAAACAAAACTTGTCTGTTGAAGAGCAGTTTGTTCTGGTCATGGGCGCAAAACATCTGGTGATCTCCAGGGAGGAATCGTTTGATATTCTCAAGGTTATTGATCATTTCTCCGGTTCTCAGTTTGACGCAAAATATTATGAGCAGGATTATCTTAGCGGATCCAATCAACTGGTGAAAAATGAATATGTCAGGTTCGAACCGGGAACACACAAATCCAGAAATTTTCAACTTACTGTCAAATCGCGGACTGGTTTTGGAATTGGACAGAAAAATATGGATAAGGTCTTCATCCCCGGTATGTTCACAATGGTCTCACCTGAACAGATCAACGATGATTTTTATATTCACAACAATCCGGATCTTGAACTGATCGAAAAGATGGTGGGCCCTGAAAATTATGATCGCGTAAAACCAAAGGTACAAGGTCTGACCATCTTACTTACAGGAGCTCCGGGTGTGGGTAAAACCTCCTTTCTTCGTCATCTGGCAAAAAAAACCGGAAGGACTCTTCTATTCGCCGATATTGCCTCTATTCTTGATTGTTTTGTGGGGGAAAGCGAAAAAAATCTCAAAAAACTCTTCACCGAAGCGGAAGAAGCCTTTGAACGTCTGGAGGTTACCCCTATTTGCGTGTTCGATGAGGCGGAATCTTTGCTCTATAAACGCCATCCGGAAGCAAAACGGTCTGCTGAACAGATGAACAACAATCTCATATCACTTTTACTTCAAAGTCTCGATACCTTCAGGGGAATTCTGATCTTTTGCAGTAATTTCAGTTTCGGGGATAAAGGTTTTGACCCTGCCATTCACAGGAGACTTCACATCATCAGTGAGATTTCGGCTCCCTCGGGAGAAGCCAGGGTGTCGATTCTGCGCCACTACTTTCCTGAACTCTCAGGAAATGAGGCGGAAGGATTTCTGGTGAAATATACCTTCATCACTCCTGCACAGATCAGGAATCTCAGGAAGAAATACGATGTTATGCTCATTCTGGGTGATGGGAATGATCCGTTAAATTCATTGTTCAATCTGGCGGATAAGGATTTGAAAATATTTCAAAACGCGAAAAGATCAATCGGGTATAAAATTAAATCACCATGTGGAGAATGTTGAAACTGGCATTAAAATTGACCTTTGGAATTTTGGTTTTGTTGTGGATCATTAAACTTCTTAAAAATGGGACCAGGACGAAGTACAATTAATCCCCGGGAAAGGCACAGGAATGGCACCTTGATTATGGAACGTCATTGGTTGCCTTTCCTGACCGGCCTATTGTTCATTGGGATAATTACCCTGTCAAACCCGGTTTCTGCCCAGAGGCTGATGGATGCCAACAGATCAACCATCGGGTATATCGAAGAGGGCAGGGTGCTGAACGGATACCGCTCCACCATCGGATATCTTGAAAGGGGCAGGATTCTCAGTGCCAACCGGGCTTCCTAAGGGTTAATCTATGGAAGGGCTTGCGGAGAAGCAGCCCAGGCAACTCCCGCGGGGGTGCGCCGCCAGGCAAAATAAGCATCCAGCACTTTCAGCGCCGCTTCATCGGGAACCGGTGTGGGCGCGACAGTCGCCCCGAGGTGCATCACCACCGGGTTTTCCTTCGTGAAGGCCGGCCATTCGGGAACCCCATCCCCGTTGGGATGGCCCTGTTTGGCAAAATTGGTCCAGTAGGTGCCCATCATTTGGCTCACCTCCGTGGCTTTCTCCGGAAGGCCTGATTGGCAGGGGTCGAGATGCATGAATACGTAGGCCACGTCAACGCCGTGGGGAGTGCCATGGTCGGCCTGTGGCGAATCTGCAGGATATGCGGGGTGCTGGTCGAAAAAGTAATAGTAAACCGGCGACTTTCCAGATCCTGACTGAAGGTTGGCCCACACCCAGGTATGCCATCCGAAGGCGGCATCGCGCATCAGGTTGCGTGCGCTCCTCGGAACGCCGTTTTCCCCGAAAGGATAGGCCTGCATCAGCGTGTCGGCATAGGGGCCAAAGCGCTCCCTCACCCCGGCGATGGCCTCTTCGGGCGTGCGACCCGATGGGAAACTTAACCCCTCGTCGGAGTTGTACCCGATGAGTACCGGCACGTCGTTGAAATTTCCGGATTCGTACATCCTGTACTGGTCGTCGGGGATCACATAACCGTCGACGATGGGCCAGGCGTTTCCCATGCCCCATTCCATGGGGAGTTTGGCGGCGTCCATGTTCCGCATTTCCGCCAGGGAGGCCACCCCTGATTTCTCGACGAATTCAACGCCGGACTTCTCTGCCTGTTGCAGGGTTTTCATATTTTCGCCCGGAAAGGTGACCGGCCGTGTGGGTCCGAAGGAGCCGCCACTCTGGGCAATGGCCCCGTGAAACAACCCCTTGGCAAGGGGGGAGGCGCACAGCATACTCACCGAGATGCCGCCGGCCGACTCGCCGAATATGGTCACTCTTCCCGGATCACCCCCGAAGGCCGCAATATTCTCCCTGATCCACCGCAACCCCGCAATCTGATCGAGAATGCCGTAATTGCCCGACACCCGGTTGGGATCTGCGGCGCTCAGCTCAGGATGGGCCAGAAACCCCAGCTGTCCGACACGGTAGGCGATGCTCACAAGCACCACCCCCTTCCGGGCCAGGTGCTCCCCGTTGTGAACCGGCTCCGACGTGGAGCCGAAACTGAACCCTCCCCCGTAAATCCAGACCAGCACCGGCAGCTTCTCCTTCGGTGATTTGGCGGGGGTCCAGATGTTCAGGTAGAGGCAATCCTCGCTTTTCCCGGAAGGAGGATTCCCCGCCTGCATGGGGGCCGGTGCATATTCTGTGGTTTGCAGGATTCCCTTCCAGGGATGCACGGGCTGGGGGGCCTTCCACCGCAGCTCACCGACAGGCGGAGCCGCAAAGGGAATTCCTTTGTAAATGGTCAGATCTTCCGTGACCGTTCCCTGGATCAGGCCTCCTTCGACACGGACCTGCCCAGGCTGGGGCTTGTGACACGAGGTGATGACCACCAGCACAAGCGCCGCCGCAAATAAAATGTAATGCTTCATAGTTCTAATTTATCCAGTTTTTTAATCGACCTGTCAAAATCACTCTCATAGGTTTTATCCTGTAAAACCCTGAATTTGCCGTATTCCTGCTCTGCTTTAAGTTTTGCTTCAAGCATGCTTACTTTTCCTTTATCTTTCAGGATGGGATAGTTGGATAATTCCAGAAATCCATCGATAAACTTCACCCATTGATGCATGTTGAAGGCAATTCCGCGTTGGGCATTGTTCTCAGCCAAATCCAGATAAGCGGAAACGATACGGTTAAGTTCCTGAATATGCTGATGCGACAGATAATTCTTTGCCACCGTAACATCACTTTTTAAAATTTTGCCATCCGGAGCTGATTTCCAGGTTTTCAGACCCATATATAGCTTTGTTGCATCGGCTTCGGTATAGATTATTTCGGCAGCGGTTTGTCCTGAGATTGCCCAGTGCAGCTTATTCTGCACTGCCGAAAAGAACGCTTTTGTTTGCTGGCTGTTTTTATCGTAATCAGAACTTAAGGCATATAAATCGGTGATTTTCTGATAAAATCTGCGTTCACTTGCCCGGATTTCCCGGATACGTTCCAGCAACTCATCAAAATAATCCTGTCCAAAACTCTTACCCTGTTTCAATCGTTCGTCGTCCATCACAAATCCTTTGATAATGAATTCGTTTAGGGTTTGTGTGGCCCACTTTCTGAAATCAGTTGCCTGATTGGAATTAACTCTGTAACCTACGGCAAGAATAACTTCAAGCCTGTAAAACTCTACAAGCCTGGTAACTTCGCGTGTACCTTCTTTCTGAACTGTTTCCAAAATGGAAACAGTTGAAGTGATGTCTAATTCGCCTGACCCGAAAATATTCCTTAAATGTTTGCTTATCGCAGGAACATTTACACCGAACAGTTCTGCCATAGCTTTTTGGGTAAGCCAGAAGGTTCCGTCCTGAAAGTAGACCGAAATGTTTACTTTTTTGTCGGTGGTATTGTATAGCAGTAGGTTTCTTGTTTGCATTCTGATGTTTCTGATTAGCTAAACAAACCAAAGATACTAAATTTGAAACTCCCCCCGACTGAGTCGGGAGGAATCCGATTCCGTCAAGGACTTGCTTATTCCGTTGTTCGCTTACCCCGTCTCGTCCCAGACGAGAGGGAATGCGCTCACTGGAATTCAAAAAGGTTCCGGCTGCCCTGCTCCAGTTGCAGGAGCCGCTGTTTGACTGCCAATCCGCCGCTGTAGCCCAACAGCTCACCCCGGCTTCCCACAATACGATGGCAGGGAATGACGATGGCCAGGGCATTGGCGCCATTGGCGGCAGCAACCGCCCTTACGGCCTTTTCATTGCCGAGGATTTTTGCCAGGTCCAGATAGGTGGCGGTTTTTCCGTAGGGTACCTCGTTCAGGGCGGTCCATACTGCTTTCTGGAAACCGGTTCCCACCATCAGCAGGGGAAGATCAAAACGGGTTCTGTTCCCGGAAAAGTACTCTTCAAGTTGAATTCGTGCCCGCGATAACACTTCATCATCATTCTCCGCGAATTCCGCATTCAGCCCCCTCCGGATTCTGTCATCCACAGCCTGCCTCATTTTTCGGTACCGGTAATCCAGCAGGCACAATTGTCCTTCAAAGGAGCCCAGCATCAACTCCCCGATCTCTGTTTGGATATACTGAATATGGACCTGGTTCATTTTTTTGTTTTAAAGATTGAAGCTTCTTTTGAATAAATCTTCATTAAAAGGGAGCAGCTTTCGGGAATGTGAAATATCGGATAATTCTTCCAATAGACCGGTACAACTATCAGATAATAATACTGGGTATCCCATAATTTGTCAGAGCGGAGCTGTAATAATTCCAATATTGCAAAATACGGAATCCTGGCAGCGAATTTTCATTATGGGAATAATTTACCCGGATAAAGAAAAGGTGCATAAAGCAGGACAACGTCTTTCTTTTGTAAAGCATCTGTGTTATTTTTATGCAAAAATCAGGCAATATGGATCGTAATACTGACCTTACCGACTATTCTTCGATCAGGAAACATTGTGAGGTTGCAGGCCGGATCACGGCAGACCTTATCGATGGTTACCTCGTCTCATTCGCAGCCAAACGGTATGACCTGGAAAAGAAAATGGAACAACAGTTTAACCGGTACCGCCATGTCTTTTCCAAATTCAAGAAACAGGAGGTCAACCTCTTTAAAAGCCAGTACCTTGCCCATTTGATTTTCAAAGAGGGAGGGCTTTTGGAAAGAATTCTGAAACACCCGGCACTGAT
>CAZYUA010000050.1:0-15843 GCA_964650525.1 uncultured Prolixibacteraceae bacterium | reverse complement strand
TTACGCGAAGATAATTATTCTTACTTAATAATATTCGCATTCCAGATAATGATCTTACCGTCTGTCTCCTTTTTCACTGTACCTCCCCGACCCCATGATTCAAAAACCGGCTCTTCCACGAGCCTTTTTGAATTGTTATCGGGTTTGAAAATTCACCTTATAGTATGCGTCAGACAAACGCCCTCAAAACACTCCTTCCCCCCAAAAAATTACCAAAAAAGCGATGTCATTCTCTTCTTCCGAACAACAAATATTTAAAGAGAATCGGTACAGGGGACTCCCCAATGGACAGGAGCAAGTCTGCCATATCTAAGCTGCTGTATATCAATCTTTTGGATTTAAGTATTGTGGTGCAATATTTATTCATATATTTTTCCTTCTGAAATAACCAAAAGATTAAACAATTTTTATTTTTGCGCAGATTTTTCGGAATGATTTTTGACAAGTACGGAAAGCAAATTTAAAAAGAAGGTGTTCAAACTCAAAAATGAACTTTAACTCAAAAGAGGTTCATGCCACCGTTACAGATGGCGACCTCGCGTGTGGTTCATCCCCGGATGAGCCTGGCGGTAGAAGAATCATCCTTCCTGCAGGTAGTGGCAAAGCTCCCTTGGAATCCGGAAATTCTCCGGGTACCGTTTTCCGACAGAAATATTTCCCGCAAGCCGGTTCTCAACACTGGAACGACTGGCATTGGCAGGTTCGTAATTCTATCACCCGGCAGGAGCAGCTGGAGCAGTACATCCGGCTGACCGGTTCTGAAACAACAGCGGCCGGACAACTGCAAGGCCGGTTACCGATGCGGATTACTCCCTATTACTTATCGTTGTTTGCCGGAAGCGATGAGAACAACCCACTGCGCAGGATGATGATTCCTGGGGCAGAGGAATTGCTTACTTTTCCGGAAGAAAGGAGCGATTCCCTCGACGAGCAGGGATCCTCTCCGGTCCCGTGCCTGATTCACCGGTATCCCGACAGGGTCTTATTCCTGGTTACCCAGTTTTGCAGTTCCTATTGCCGGTATTGCACCCGTTCGCACATGGTTGGGCAGCTTTCGCACGGAACGCCCGGAGAATGGGAGACTGCGTTAAAATACATCGCGTCCCATCCTGAAATCCGCGATGTACTCATCAGCGGGGGTGATCCGCTCACCCTGAGCGACCAAAAACTGGAATTCCTGCTTTCTGAATTGCGAAAAATCGAGCATGTGGAAATGATCAGGATCGGCACAAAAGTCCCGGCAGTTCTTCCCATGCGGATCACTCCGGCCTTGGTTTCCATGTTACGGAAATACCATCCGGTATGGATGAGTCTCCATTTCAGCCATCCGGATGAAATTACCCCGGAAACGGCCAGTGCCTGCACCATGCTTGCCGATGCCGGCATCCCGCTTGGTAGCCAGACTGTTTTACTCCGGAACATCAACGATGACCCCGTTATTATGCGGAATCTGTTTCACAAGCTGCTGAAAATCAGAGTAAGACCCTATTATTTGTATCAATGCGACCTGATCCCGGGATCACGCCATTTCCGCACTCCGGTCTCCAGAGGGATTGAAATTATCAGAAGCCTTAGAGGTTTTACTTCCGGATATGCCATACCCCACTTTGTGATCGATGCCCCTGGCGGTGGCGGCAAGATTCCGCTGATTCCCGACAATGTGGTGGAATTCAACGACCAGGAGATTGTCCTGCGCAATTATCTTGGAACTACCTACACCTACCCCGAACGATAAAACGATGCCGAAACGGGTCATTGGTTTGTGTTTTGACCTCCGGTCATGGTACCTGGAGAGGGGATTTTCAAAGGAGGAGACGGCTGAGTTTGACCGGGAGGAAACCGTTTCGGCCATTGAAAACACCCTGAATGAGCTGGGCTTCGCGACAGAACGGATTGGAAACCTTTTCCAGCTGGTCGAAGCCCTGGCTGCAGGTAAACGGTGGCCTTTGGTTTTCAACATCAGCGAAGGGTTGTTCGGCCCGTCACGCGAATCGGCTGTTCCTGCCCTGCTCGATCAGTACCGCATTCCTTACGTTTTCAGCAATGCGGAAGTACTGGGCATTTCCCTCAATAAACAACTGGCCCGGCAGGTGGTGGCAGCCCGGGGAGTGCCCGTACCTCCCGGATGCATCCTATACAAACCCGAAGAAATCGCTGACATCCGGTATGAGTATCCCCTTTTCGTCAAACCCCTTTACGAAGGAACCGGCAAAGGAATTGATGAAAAAAGCCGGGTCTCTGACAGGGCAGAACTGAAGCTCGCCGTCGAAAAGGTCATCTCCAATCACCACCAGCCGGCCCTGGTGGAAGAATTCCTGCCCGGAAGAGAATTTACTGCCGGGATTGTCGGTTCGGGCGAAACATCGGTGATGATCGGCGCTATGGAAATTATCAGTCACGAAAACTCCGTATACTCCTATAAGGTGAAGGAAAATTATACGGAACTGGCCCGCTACATGCCGGTTAGCTCTGCTGTTCTCGCGGAGTGCTCCCGGATATCACTTGCAGCGTGGAGGGCTCTGGGCGGTGACGATGGAGGAAGAATAGACCTGCGCTACGACAGGCACGGGAAACTCTGTTTCATAGAGGCTAACCCCCTGGCCGGACTTCATCCGGTGCATTCGGATCTCCCCATGCTGGCCGGCCGAAACGGTATTTCCTATCACCATCTAATGAAAATGATCATGGATTCAGCATTAAAACGGCTGAACATCTCCTTATGACATGCCTGTACAGCCTGCCGCGGCGAATGGGTATACCTTCTGTTTCAAAGATCCTGCCTTACGAATCAAGTACGAACCATATGACTGCAGACTGCATTGCGCTCTTGTACAACGAACCCGTTGCAGGCAGCGGGGCCGACGACTGGGATGTTCTCGACCAGGTGGAAGCCGTTGAAAAAGCCATGGATGAACTGGGAATACCTGTTCTGAAAACAGGCATTCACCAGGGATTTATGCAACAGATCCTCGAATTGGAGACGCGCGGAATTACCTCTGCTTTTAACCTCGTGGAAGCAATTAACAACCAAAGTGCACTCAACTATTTCATTCCGGCGGCGCTCAACCTTACCCGAATTGCCTATTCCGGAAACCCCCTCGAAGCGCTGTTTATCACCAGCAGCAAACGCCTGACCTGCCAGATTCTCAGGCAACACGGAATCAGGGTCCCCTTTTCGGTAAAACCTTCGGAACATCACCTGCTCCTGAAAAACCGGAAGTACATTCTTAAACCCGTTTGGGAAGAGGGCTCTGCAGGGATCACAGCCAGCTCGGTATTTACCTATTCCGGCGAATTGCCTGCTGCCTTAAAGATAGAATCTGACGATCGTTGGCAAATTGAAGAGTACATCGAAGGGCGGGAATTCAACATTGCACTGTTAGGCAGCAATCGTGACCCGGAAATACTTCCTCTGGCAGAGATCCTCTTCCGGGATTTCGGACCAGACCGGCCCCGGATTGTGGATTACCATGCCAAGTGGTCCCCGGGAAGTTTTGAGTACGAAAACACCATCCGGGTGTTTCCCGATTTATCCGGAAACCCCGCATTGGAGCAGAATTTAAGGAAGGCCGCCGGGGATGCCTGGCGTTGCCTTGGCATGAACGGTTACGGCCGTGTCGACATCCGTGTCGACGCTCAGGACACCGTTTACGTACTGGAAGCCAATGCCAATCCCTGCATATCGCCCGACAGCGGATTCACGGCTGCAGCCC
The DNA here is from genome assembly GCA_964650525.1 of uncultured Prolixibacteraceae bacterium. Lineage (GTDB taxonomy): Bacteria > Bacteroidota > Bacteroidia > Bacteroidales > Prolixibacteraceae > UBA1413. The sequence continues at coordinate 12,130 of CAZYUA010000050.1, read as the reverse complement.
GGAAGGCAGGCTACCCGTTCTCGTCGGTCATCCACAGAATCCTGCAACACAAAAACAACCTCCACAGAAAAACAGATTGAACCACCCGGAAACCACCCGGAAAACCAGACCCGCAGGAACAGACCCAATCATCAAAATTCCGAATCCACCCATTATGAAACCCATCGAAAATATCGAACCGACCGACAGACTCCAGGTAAAATGGCTGTTTGAGAATTCAGGATTCTTCTATCCCTTCGAAGTGCAGGTAGTACTCGACCTGTTCGATGAAACCGTTCAGAAAGGTAGTAGCCAGTCGGGCTACTACTGGCTTAAAATCCTGGAAGATAACCGTATTACGGGTGTTGCCGTTTATGGACCCAATCCCTGCACCCTCCATTCCTGGGATCTGTATTGGATGGCGGTCGATGTTGAACGGAAAAATGCCGGAAGAGGTTCGGCTTTACTGAACAGTACTGAAGAAAAAACCCGGGAGATGGGGGGTAAAATATTGTGGATAGAAACTTCAGGCAGAAAACTGTATGAGCCTACTGTTGCCTTTTATCACCGGAAGGGCTATTCCCTGATGGCAACTCTCCCCGACTACTATGGCCCCGGAGACCCAAAACTGGTATTCGGCAAAACACTATGATTCCCGCACAGAACCAGCAGCAAGTGCCGGCACAGAAAGGAACCTACCGTTTCATAATGCCATAACAGAGGATCTTCAGAATCACGTCCACACTTCTTTCCAGGTTCATGTTCCCGTATACCCCGGCCGAAAGCGGCATTTCCAAACCCTTGATAGCCATGGTGATACCAGTGGCCGCAAGGTTAAAATCATAAATCTCGAATTCATTCTTGCGGACCCCTTCAATCAGGATCCGTTTGATCATCCGGATTTCATCCTGCTCGTAACGGCTTTTAATTTCTTCGATAAACCCGATCGCAGTGACATCGTTCTCCAAAGCATGGTAAAAATTAGCAAGATTTCTGAAAGTGGTAATCTTGGTCATCAGGTAGTCGCGCAGTTTATCCACCGGGTCCGTGTTCCGGTTGACCACTTTGTCGAGCTCCCTGGCGAGTACATCCACCTCTTTCATGATTACAGCCTGGAAAAGGTCCTCCTTGCTCTTGAAATAATAGTAAAGAGAACTTTTCCCTTTTCTTACGGCATTGGCAATGTCGTCGAGTGTCGTCTTTTTGTAGCCGAACCTGCTGAATATTTCCTGTGCAATTTTCAGGATATTTTCCCGGTTCAAATCCTTTTTCGATCCATTATCACCTGTATGTTCCATACGATGTTTTCAGTCTTTCCGGTTTCGACGGCGCAAAGATAGGTAAAATTCTTGATGCTAACGGTCTGCATCCGGTTCATCTTCCGGGTTTACCAACAAAAAATCAAGTTGCTTTTTCTCCAGGTTGGTCCTCCAGATCCTGACTTTTAACCGGTCGCCGAGCTGGAAAACCCGCCCGGTATGGCGCCCTCTGATCTGGTAATTCTTTTCATCCAAAATATAAAAGTCATCATCGAGCTCTCCGATCGGGATCATTCCTTCAATTTTGTTGTCGAGTTCGACATACAAGCCCCAGTCGGTAACCCCGGAAATAACTCCGGAATAGACCTCCCCGATGTGCTCCTGCATAAATTCGACCTGCTTGTATTTCACAGAAGCTCTTTCGGCATTGGCAGCCCGTGTTTCCATCACGGACGAATGGCGGCACATTTCCTCGTAGTCGGTTGTCTGGGATGTCCTTCCTTTATCGAGGTATTTCTCCAACAGGCGGTGCACCATCATGTCGGGATACCGCCGGATGGGAGAGGTAAAATGCGTGTAATAATCGAATGCCAACCCGTAATGACCAATGTTGCGTGTCGAATATTCGGCTTTAGCCATTGCCCTTACAGCCAGGTTCTCAATAATGTTTTGTTCTTTTTTCCCCTTTACAGCCGACAGAAGCCGGTTCATCGATTCCGAAACACTTTGGGGCGAAACCAGCTGGATGGAATGCCCGAACCGGTGAATAAAATGATTGAAATTTTCCAGTTTCTCATGGTCAGGCCGGTCGTGAATCCGGTAGACAAAAGGCCTGACAGGCTTGTCACCAACAGGTTTCCCAACCTGTTCCGCCACTCTCCGGTTGGCCAGTAACATGAATTCCTCTATCAGGTCGTTCGATTCTTTCGACTCCTTAAAATAGAGGGAAAGCGGCTTGCCCCTTTCATCCAGATTGAATTTGATCTCCACCCGGTCAAAAGTGATGGATCCGTTCTTCATCCGGTCTTCTCTGAGTTTGCCGGCTAACCTTCCTAATTGCACAATTTCAGCAGCCATGTCTCCTATGCCTGTTTCCAGGACCTCCTGAGCCTCTTCATAGCTGAATCGTCTGCGGGAATGGATGATGGTTTTTCCAAACCACTCACCCGCAACCTGCCCGTCCCCATCAAGCTCGAAGACCGCCGAAAAACAGAGTTTGTCTTCGTGCGGGCGCAAAGAGCAGACCCCATTGGATAGTTTTTCGGGAAGCATGGGTACCACCCTGTCGACCAGGTAAACCGAGGTGCCCCGCTCATATGCTTCCGTATCCAGGATGCTGCCGGGCTTAACATAATGGGTAACATCAGCAATATGGATGCCCGCCTCCCAGTGGCCATTCTCCAACTGCCGCAACGACAGGGCATCGTCAAAGTCCTTGGCATCCGCAGGGTCAATGGTGAAGGTGCAGACCTGCCTGAAATCCCTCCTGTTTATAACTTCTTTCGGGGAAATCGCATCGGGAATTTTTTGAGCGGCCTGTTCGACCTCGGGAGAAAACCGCAGGGGAAGCCCAAATTCGGCCAGGATAGCATGCATCTCGGTTTCATGCTTGCCGGCATCACCCAGGACTTCAGTAATTCGTCCCACCGGATTTTTGGCATTGGCAGGCCATTCTGTGATCTCTGCTATGGCCTTTTGCCCGTTCAGAACCCCTTTCAGATTCTCTGCCGGGATAAAAATATCAAAACTGGCTTTCCCCGCAGGGACCAGAAACGCATAATTCCGGGTCATCTCAACCGTGCCCACAAAACTCCTTTTCGCCCGCTCCAGGATCTCCACAACCTCTCCTTCCAGATCATGCCCTTTTCTGCGGGCAAACAGGTGAACCCTGACTTTATCTTCCGTCATGGCATGAAGGAGGTTTCTTGCCGACACATACACCGGAGTGTCAGCCTCTTCGCTGCGGATATAGGCATACCCTGTGGGTTGCATATCAACCACTCCCGTAACATAACCACCCCGCGTTTTCAAACGGTACTTTCCGCGACTGGCCTGTTCCAGATAACCGCTTTCGTGCAGCTCCTCCAGCACAACCGAGATCATTTTCCGCGACGGATCATCAGGGATCCCAAGCATCGACGATACCTGTTTGTAATTCACCGGTTTGGCCGGATCATTATACAATACCGATAAAATGGCCGATTTCAGATTTTTCTTATTGAAAGTGATTCCTTTACCAGACCGTTCTTTATTCTTTTTGCTCATGACAATGAATTTCTGCTGAAAGATACAAAAGCAATCTGTGGTTAATACCAGTTTGTCAGGGAAGTTACGCAGAATCGCCTGTTAACAACAGCCGACCTCCGTGCGGACAGACCCGGGCCGTGAAAAAGCCAGGAATTATTCCGGGCATACCCAACAGGGAATTCGCAGTTATTTCATGCCTTGGGGCAGCCTTTACACAGGATTTTGTATGTTTGTATCCAGGCAAGCAAATACCAGGTCATTGGCGATAAAACACACGTATACAGGGTCCGTTTTCGGACGCTCCATTTTTCCCTGTCTCCTGCTGTTGGGATTGGGATTCTTGCTATTCGGCCGGTGCGCCAACCAGGGAATGCCTACCGGGGGCCCTAAAGACTCCATACCCCCGGCCCTGCTGCTGACTTCCCCTCCTATGATGGGCCTGAATTTTACAGGCAAAGAGGTAAGACTCACCTTTAATGAGTACATCACCAGCGATGCCGTGTCTGAAGAACTGGTGGTCTCCCCGCCCCTGACAAAACGTCCATCGGTCCGGACCAAGTCCCGGTCGCTGATCGTAGGGTTTAACGAAGAGCTGAAACCGGACGTCACCTATTCCCTGGATTTTAAAAACTCCGTAACCGACTTCAACGAGCAGAATCCGTTACCCGGGTTGAGGTTGCTTTTCAGTACCGGACCAGTAATCGACACATTGAGGGTGGCCGGAATGGTGAAAGACGGCGAACGCCTCGATCCCAAAGAGAAAATCACAGTCATGCTCCACGGAAATACCGACGATACCGCAGTTTACCGTTCACGGCCCGACTATATCTCCCGGACCGACAAACGGGGATTATTCCTGTTCGACAATGTCAAGCCGGGAAAATACAGACTCTATGCCCTGGACGATGCCAACAACAACCTGGGGTACGATGAGGGAGCGGAAGAATTTGCCTTCGCAGATTCCCTGGTTATTCCTTCGGCTCTGTATGTCGAAGACCCCGACACTCTGGTATCCGGAGCCGACTCGTTGCTGGTGTTCGGACATACCCTGTTCCGGCCTGACCCTTTCTACCTGCGTCTGTTCACCGAAAATTTCTTCGATCAATATCTTGACAAATCCATCCGCGATTCACGCTACAAATGCATTTTTGTATTCAATGAACCGGTCAGCGACACCTTCCATATCCGGATCCGGGATAAGGTTTCTGCTGATTGGTTTATGATCGAACCCAACCCCGGCATGGATTCCCTGGTCGTCTGGATCACTGATACGCTGGTGGCCAGGATGGATACCCTCAACCTCGTGCTGGAATATTTCCAGCACGATTCACTGGATCAGAAATATCTTGAAAAAGACAGCCTGACCCTAATCTATACCGACAAGGAGCGACCTGATTCAAGAAGAAGAAGAAAAGAGGACGAAATACCTGAAATCGTTCAATTCCAGTTTTCAGACAACCTGAAACCCGCCGGTTTTGACCTGAACCAGCCCGTAAGAATCCAGGCACCCGAACCCATACAAGATTTTGACTTCCGTGCCGTAAAGCTGACAAAAACCGAAGACACCACCCATGTGCCCCTGAACATCACGATAACTCAGGATACCAGCCTTTTCAGGACCTACAGGATCGACTATGCATGGGAACCCGAGACGGCCTATTCCCTGGGAATTGACTCTGCTGCCGCAATCAACATTTATGGGGTTACCAGCCAGAAGTATCAAAAACAATTTATCACCCAAAAGGAGGATTTCTATGGCCGGATCATACTCCAGGCCGGTCCGGTCGTAGATCCGCTCATCGTCCACCTTCTTGACAACAGCAACGAGGAAAGAATCGTCAGAACGCTGAATACCAGTAAGTCCGGGGATATCACGTTTGATTTTCTCGCGCCCGCAAAATACAAAGTCAAAGTCGTTTTTGACCAGAACAACAACGGAAAATGGGACCCGGGCAATTTCCGGGAGCACCTGCAACCGGAACGGGTGGTATACCTGCCCGAAATCATCAAGGTGCGCTCGAACTGGGATAATACCTACCGTTGGGACCTGAAACCAGATCCCACCTTCAGAAAAGTTTTAACAGATAAGGAAGAAGAAGAACTCCGCCTGAAAAAGTTAAAGGAACAGCAAACCGAAGAACGCGAAGAAGAACCCGTTTATGAGGATTTTAATCTTGGAAGATAAACCGGGGAAACCCCGGGTGGCCAACCGGACGATGCTCTTCGTACCCATATCTCGGTCGGGGATGATGGGTTCAGAGTGATTAATGGATAAAATGGAGGAGTGCCGGGAAAAAGTTCTTAATTTTGGCTTGTAAAATGCTTTCAACATGAATTATACAACCGGTAATGAGAGGCATTTCCTGGGCCAGACGGCGAAAGACCGGAGAAATAATATCATTGTCATTTTGCTGGTTATTTTGCTGGCAGTGTTGTTGTTTTTGTTTTTTTCGCAAAGGGCCAGCAACAGGATGATGCTTCAGCAAATCAACGCGCAGAAAGATTCTGTTCAGGTGGAGTTAACCCGGATCATTACAGGGTACGACAGCCTGAAGGTGGAGAACGATACCATTACCGCCCGGATGGTGGCAGCCCGCACCAAAGTTCAGGATCTCCTGCTGGAGGTAGAACAGACCCGGCAGATCAGCCTGGAAACGATCAACCGGTATCAGAAGGAGACGACTACCTTGCGGGAGATTATGCGCAATTATATCGTCCAGATTGACTCCCTGAACCGGCGGAACCAGTTGCTGATGGCCGAGAACCTGGAAGTCAAAGAGCAGGCTCGGCAGGTAGAATCAGTGAACCTCCAGCTGACACAGGAAAAAGAGCAGCTGGAGCAAAACCTGAAGCGGGCTGCCGCACTTGATGCCAGCGGACTGGTGGCTGAAGGACTGAACGATCGCAGCAAGGAAACCCGCTTTGCCAACAGGGCGGTCATGATCCGGGTTGGTTTTACCCTCGGAAAAAACATCACTGCCCGGCGGGGTTCCCAAAATGTGTACCTCCGCATCATGCGGCCCGACCAATTGCTGCTCAGTAAATCAGCCAACAACCTCTTTCCGTTCGAAGACCTGAACATCCAGTATTCTGCCGTCAGGGAAGTCACCTACGAGGGAAATGAACTTCCCGTTTCCATATACTGGGACAACGAAGGGCAACCCCTTATGCCCGGGAAATATACCATCGATGTGTTTGCCGATGGCAACAATATCGGGACCACCATCCTGGAACTGAAGTAACAGCCTTTCTCATAACCGTCTCCCCTATCTGGCGAAGAAACATTATATTTGGCCCATCTCATTGATATCATGCCATGCTTGCAAAGATTCAAGGTTTAAAGGAAGAATTACAGTCTGTTGAAATCGCTTCAGGAGAAGAAATAGAACAACTGCGCATCCGGTTTTTGGGTAAAAAAGGGATCATGAACCAGTTGTTTGATGCATTCAGGGATGTTCCGCCCGGCATGAAAAAAGAGGTCGGCAAAGCACTCAATGAATTGAAGGAAGCGGTTCTTGGCAAGATTTCCTCCCTGAAGGAGGCTCTGGGTGACAAGGGGCAAACCCAATCGTGGATTGATGTAACAGTTCCCGGCGACTCCGTGGGGTTGGGAACCCGTCATCCTCTGTCCATGGTGCGGAACCGTATTCTGGAGATTTTCGGACGCCTTGGTTTTTCCATCAGGGAAGGCCCTGAAATTGAGGATGACTGGCATAATTTTTCTGCATTGAATTTTCCCCCGGAACACCCGGCCCGGGATATGCAGGATACTTTCTTTATCGAAAAAGACCCGGATGTGTTGCTGCGGACCCACACGTCGAGTGTACAGATCCGGGTGATGGAGCGTACCCAGCCACCTATACGTGCCGTATTTCCCGGAAGGGTTTTCCGAAACGAAGCGGTTTCTGCCAGGTCACACTGTATTTTTCACCAGGTGGAAGGACTTTATGTCGACGAAAATGTGTCGTTCGCCGACCTCAAACAAACCCTTTTGTATTTTGCCAAAGAGCTGTTCGGCGAAGAAACAGTTATCCGCCTTCGGCCCTCTTATTTTCCGTTTACCGAACCTTCGGCAGAAGTGGATGTCAGTTGTTCCATCTGCGGAGGCAAGGGGTGTAACCTGTGTAAATACACAGGATGGCTGGAGATTCTGGGATGTGGCATGGTGGATCCAAATGTTCTGGAAGCCTGTGGCATCGACAGCGTTAAGTATACCGGATTTGCCTTTGGCATGGGAATCGAGCGGATTGCCATGCTCGTTTACGGAGTGAAAGATATTCGCCTTTACTTTGAAAACGACATCCGGTTTCTCCGGCAATTCAGAACCGCCTTATAAGTACCCCGGAAATACCGGCAAGAGGTATTCTGTGGAATTCCCTCTGGATTAATTGGCTGAAATTACGGTTCCCGGAGCAAAATAGGCAGCATAGCCCTCCTTCGTCTTCAGGACGTCTATGGCTTTCAGTATGGCCGAATCATCCCGGATGGTCGACCGGATGGCTCCCTTCTGGTAATAATACCTCCCGGCAATCTCATCCTTGAGCAATTCACTGATCTCTTTTCTGAAAAGTTTCAGGTCCTTTTCCAGGTCGGGTTTTAGTTTCGCCTCCAGGGCAGCAAACTCAGCAGAGGCTATGCCGTAGTACTTTTCCTCACCGGCCGTTTTTACCAGGGCGGCAAAATCCTTTTGCGTTTCGGTGTCGTAGCGAAAATGGTTGTTCTTGACAAAGTCTGTAAACTCAAGATAGATCCCGTCGGTTATGGTAAGATCCTCAGGTCGAGGAACCGCCGGGTTTTTCGCTGCAAAATGGGTGGCAAAGTCAAATATCATGAAGCGGGTAACCAGTTCGATGGCCAAATTGCTTAACGTGTCCTGATCCACCTTGATATCCGGCACCACCCCTCCTCCGTCGAATACCGTTCTCCCTCCGCGGGTTTTGAAGACCGTAACCAGGGAATCCGGAACTGTACCCACACTTCCGTCTTCGTTGCGGTGCGAATAATCGAGCGCCTGGATACAACGCCCGCTGGGAACATAATATTTGGCTGTGGTGACTTTTAACTTGGTATTGTAACTCAGGTCACGGGTGGTCTGAACCAGTCCCTTGCCAAAGGTCCGGGTTCCCAAAACCAATCCCCGGTCCAGGTCCTGCATGGCTCCGGCAATGATTTCAGAAGCGGAGGCAGAACTCCGGTTGGTAATCACCGCGATCCGTAGGGTTGTATCTAAAGGTTGCTGGGTTGCCTTGTATACATTATCCCATTCCTTGACTTTCCCGCGAGTACTGACAATCTCTACCCCCTTCGGCACAAAGAGATTCATGATCTTCACCGACTCCACCAGCAATCCCCCGGGATTGGAACGCAGATCCAGAATAAGAGATTCCGGATTGTACTGCTTTTTCAGTTCGAGAAGGGCTTTTTTTACCTCTTCGCTGCAATTCTGGGTAAAATTCGAAAGCCTGATATAAGCCGTTTTTTCATCTGCCATCCCGTAATAGGGCACCGCATCAATCACGATCTTTTCCCTGACTACGTCGAATTCAACCGGCTTTTTCTCCCCGGGCCGCTGGATTTTTATTTTAACAGGTTTCATGGCCGGACCCTTCAACAGATTGCTGACATCTTCGGTTGTCATGGATCCCGTGGGTTTTCCCTCTACCTCCAGAATGATATCCCCGGCCCTCAGTCCCGCTTTCTGCGCAGGAAATCCCTCATAGGGCTCCGCGATGATAATATTCTCATTCTGCTTGCTGATCAGGGCTCCTATACCTGCGTACTCTCCCGTCGTCATAAACCGGAAATCCTCCACATCCGCTTCGGAAATATAATTGGTGTAGGGATCAAGCGATTCCAGCATCTTATCTATACTCGTCTTTACCAGCTTGTTGGGATTGATATCATCTACATAGAAAGTGTTCAGCTCCCTGAATAAGGTGTAATAAATATCCAGGTTCTTGGCTATTTCAAAATTTTTCTGGTCGTTGGTAAAACTGAAAAGGGCAACCCCTGCCAGTAACAAAACCACCACGGTTGCAAGATATTTTTTTGTCTTCATCATTTCTTCTTTAACGGGCAGCAAAAATAACAATTCCTGCCGGATTTTTTTACGGCCCGAAGAGGGCTTTTACCGGTAGTTCTGAGCCATTTACCGATTACCGGTAGCCGGAAGCATACAAGTATACTACTTTCGGAAGTGTTAATTACAATCCATAAAACTATGCACTTGAACCATTACATCAGCATACTGTTCCTGTTTTTGACGACACTGAACTCCTGCCTCTTTGTCGGTCCCTCGGTTAAAGGAAACGGAGAAATAAAGGAAACAGTGCGTGAGGTGGAACCTTTTAACGCAGTGTATGTCACCAGTGGCATGAATGTGTATCTGATCCATGGTGACCGGCAGCAGGTTAGGGTCGTGGCCGATGCGAATCTTCACGAATTAATTGAGACAAAGGTAGAAAACGGAACCCTGGAAATCAAAACTCTGGCCGGCATCTGGAAAGCCCGCGAAAAGAAGGTTCTGGTTACGGCTCCCGGGTTACAGGAAATAACAGGAACCGCGGGCAGCAATATTTACACCGACAGCCTGATAAAAACATCCCAAATCAAAATCAGGGGCTCTGCCGGAAGTAACCTCCACCTGAAACTGGAAGGAGAACAAGCCGACATTTCCGCTTCGGCAGGAGCCAATATTTTTCTGGATGGATCGGTCCGTGATATCCTCGTTCGGGTTTCATCGGGCGCCAACATTAAGGCAGGAGGCTTGCAGGTCCAAAGAAGCGATGCCAAGGCTTCCAGCGGAGGTAGCATGTGGCTGTCGGTAAACGAGGAACTGACCGCCAATGCCTCCAGCGGCGGAACTATTTTTTATTCGGGGTCTCCGGCGCAAATCACCAAAAATTCTTCTTCCGGTGGCAATATCATCCAGAAGAAATAATCTGAGCCTTCGTCCGGTTACCGGTCCGCGAAACAGATTTCATACCCGTTAATTCTCCCTGCAAAACGGTTTTCTCCCTGAGCAAAGGCTTTCTCCCCCATTCTGATGTGACCCAAAATTGTGTATTTTTGCCGGCCGGATCGTATCCTGCCAATACGTATGGATACTTTATTGTTTACTGATAAGAAATGATCTTTACTTTCATCCTGGCTATCACCGGTTTTGTCCGGACACTCCTGGTTATTTTGCTGATCTGGTATGCCATTAAACTGGTAACCCGTTATATCTTTCCCGCGTTACTGAACAAAACCGTGAAAAACATGCAGTCGCGGATGGAAGAACAGATCCGTGATCGGCAGCGGAACCTTCACAAGGAAGGGGAGGTAACTGTCGACAGGCAAACCCGATCAAGAAATTCTCCTCCCAACGAAGGAGAGTATGTCGACTTTGAGGAAGTTGAATAATGTGCCGGTCCGGAAAACCCACACAACAACCGGTCAGCGGCCTGCAGGATCCTGTGTAACCTGCATGATTATCGTTATTTTTGTCGCTCCGAATTCAGAAATTGTTATATGGTCCAGGAAGATACTTTCAAGAAACTGGTGGCCCACTGCAAGGAGTACGGCTACGTTTTCCCATCCAGCGAAATTTATGACGGTCTTTCAGCCGTTTACGACTATGGCCAATACGGCGTCGAGCTGAAAAACAACATCAAGAAATACTGGTGGGACAGCATGATCCTGCTCCACGAGAATATCGTCGGACTTGATTCTGCTATATTCATGCACCCCACCATCTGGAAGGCCTCAGGCCATGTCGATGCCTTTAACGATCCGCTGATCGACAACAGGGATTCTAAAAAACGATACCGTGCCGATGTACTCATCGAGGAGCAGCTGGCCAAAATCGAGGATAAAATCAATAAGGAGGTCGAAAAAGCGCAGAAACGGTTTGGCGATGCCTTTGATGAGGGTCAGTTCCGGGCCACCAACGCAAGGGTCCTTGAAAACCAGCAGAAATGGGACGACCTTCACAGCCGTTTTGCCCGGGCTCTCAACGACAGCAATCTGGAGGAATTGCGCCAGATCATCATCGACCAGGAGATCGTCTGTCCGGTGTCGGGAACCCGTAACTGGACCGAGGTGAGGCAGTTCAACCTGATGTTTTCCACCGATATGGGCTCCACGGCCGACGGCGCCATGAAGATTTTCCTGCGCCCTGAAACCGCCCAGGGGATTTTTGTCAACTACCTCAACGTCCAGAAAACCGGACGCATGAAGATCCCCTTCGGCATTGCCCAAATCGGCAAGGCTTTCCGGAATGAAATCGTCGCCCGCCAGTTTATCTTCCGCATGCGGGAGTTCGAACAGATGGAAATGCAATTCTTTGTGGAGCCGGGAACGGAACTCGACTGGTTCCGCACCTGGAGGGAGGCCCGCATGAAGTGGCACCAGGCTTTGGGCTTTGGCAGTGAGAACTACCGCTTCCATGAGCACGAGAAACTGGCCCACTACGCCAATGCCGCTGTCGACATCGAATACCGCTTCCCCTTTGGGTTCAAAGAGGTGGAAGGAATCCACTCCCGCACCGACTTCGACCTGTCACAGCATGAACACTATTCCGGGAAGAAACTGCGCTATTTCGACCCCGAGAAAAACGAGTCGTATGTTCCCTATGTGGTCGAGACTTCCATCGGGGTCGACCG
>CAZYUA010000049.1:0-17011 GCA_964650525.1 uncultured Prolixibacteraceae bacterium | reverse complement strand
TGAAGAACACCATATTGATGAAAGATATTGTAGAAAGATACCATATCAAAGATACAGCCTTGCTGGAATCGCTTTTTTCATTTGTCATACAGAACATATGTAATCCGGTTTCAGTGACCAACATAGTAAACTACTACCAAAACCTCCGGGTTGTCACAAATTTTAACACATTGTCTTCGTATCTTGAATATCTCAAGCGAACCTTTTTGCTCCACGAGGTATCCCGTTATGATATGAAGGGTAAAAAAATATTGGGAGGTACCCGGAAATATTACCTGAACGATCTTGCATTCAGAAACATACTTTATTCGGGGTTTGAGCCCGGATTGGGGTACCTGCTTGAAAACGCTGTTTTCCTGGAATTCAAAAGAAATGGATATGAAGTATTTACCGGTACAGAAAGGAACAAAGAGGTTGATTTTGTGGTAAAAAAGAGCGGGATAATAAAGTATGTTCAGGTTTGTTATTTGCTTACTGACGAAAACGTTGTACAGCGTGAATTCGGCAACCTTGAGGGCATCAGGGATCATTGGGAGAAGATGGTCATTTCGCTTGACGATATTTCTTTGGGAAACAGGAATGGGATCGTTCACCATCCTGCCTGGAATCCAGGTATCTATCTTTAAGAAAACTACCTCCCTCCCTCCCCCTCGTTTGTAACGAGGGGGAAACTGCTTATCGTTTTCAACGATGCAGATTAAACCCTGCTATTTATGGGCAAGTCAGGGCTTCACTGAGCTCCAGGATTCTGTGTGGTAGTGAAACCCTGACTAAAAGTCAGGTTCCTTTCCAGAACAAACCGCCAAGGCAAGGAGACCCACGGTTCTCCGGCGTATTGGATGCCTACACGGGGATACGTGGTAAAAGCGGCCCTACCGGGTGAATCTTCAATCCATAGCCGTTGGCTGTCGGCAAGGGATTCGCCGTAAAAGGAGCGGTCAAGCTGCAGGATTTTTCCCACCCGCCCGGGACCCACCATGTCATCCAGTCCCCTGATCAGAACGGCAGAGGCATCACCGCCTTCACCTGCCACGAAATTGAGCATCCAGTGCATTCCATAGACAAAGTATACATAGACCAGTCCACCTTCCCGGAACATGACCTCATTGCGCGGTGTTTTGCCTCTGCTGGCATGGCAAGCCCGGTCACCATTTCCGCGGTAGGCTTCGGTTTCGGTGATGATAAACTGTCGAACAGTGCCGTCTTCATAACTCCGGACGAGGATTTTTCCCAACAGGTCAGGGGCGACCTCCAGCACGTCGCGAAGGAAAAAATCACGTTGCAATCTTGGAAATCCACCAGTCATTCTATTGTCATTTGCGCTTTCATCCTTCGCTTAGGCCATGGCTGGTAAAACGCGCGTCATTCTTTATCAGCAGTCCTAAGGCGTCGGTATTCCCAAGCGAAAAAACCTGCGATGGCCAGTAACAGCAACAGGGAGCCCGCCAGGGAGACCCTATTTCCGGTATAAAAAGCTGCGGGATGGAATTTGAATTCCACCGTATGCTCCCCGGCGGGGATTACCATGGCGCGCAGGATATAGTTGGCCCTGAAATGGGGTGTTTCCATTCCGTCGACATAGGCTTTCCACCCGTCGGCATAATAGACTTCCGAGAAAACCGTCAATTGTTCGGATGCAGCTTTGTAGCTGTATTTCAGGTAATTGGGTTTGTATTCCGTCAAGATAATGGCGGCCATGGTATCCCTGACAAAATTCTTTCCTTCGACAGAGGGAGCAAACCGCTGATCGATGACCACCTGGCCGGGCGATTTCACCTGATCAAGGGCTTTGATCTCCTCATCGGCATTGGCGACGATCCGTACTTCGGGCGAAAACCAGCCGTTTCCCCAGGCTGCGGGATTGCGCAGCGGCGCACTGTTGGTATCATACAGGATATACCGGGTGTTCAGCATATTCAACGCGTTGAGGTTCATGAACACCGAATCGGGCGACTGCTTATTATTCAATCCTGTAATCATTTCCTCGATTTCGGGAGACAACTGGTATTCGATCATTTCCTGATAGCGGCGCAGTTTTGCAGCGCTGTATCCCCCGATATTCTTATGGAAATAGGAAGCTCTGGAATCCTGCCAGGGATTTTGCAGTGGCAGAACCCTGTAGCTCAGGGACTTGTCTTTCAGGATTTCCGTATCTGCGGGGGTGGCAGCAAAGACATTTTCCGCCTGTTTTTTGGTTACAAAATTGTCTTTATTCAGGTAGCGTTTATCGACAAACCATAGGTCGCCCAGGATCAGCAAAGCCAGCACAGCAAAGAGGTGTCCGGATTTCAGTTTTTTAAGATGCCAGAACCAGAGGGCACCACCTGCCAGAGCAATAAAAAGAAGAGACCGGAAGGCGTCGGAACGGAGCATGTTTTTCCGGTCCATTTTGACGGCTTCGAGCAGCCAATCGGGATAGTTGCCATCGAAAGGGGCTGAAAAATCGCCGGCGATGCCCGGAAGAAGGGCAAACAGGAGGGCGACGCCTCCGGCAATGCCCAGGGACCATTTGAGCCCTTTGAGCAAGTCCTGCTTTTCCACCATCCCCGACAGGATCCGTTGCAGTCCCAGGAAACCGAGCAGGGGAATAGTGAACCCTGCAATGACCAGGGTCATTTCAGGTGCCCTGAATTTGTTGTACAGCGGAAGATAATCGAGCAGGAAACTGGTTAAGGGCATCACGTATTTTCCCCATGAAAGCACGATGGAAAGGAGGGTTGCAGCCAGCAGCCACCACTTGTCGGCCCCTTTGACGACAAAAAGCCCCAGCACAAACAGAAAGATCACGATGGCTCCGGCGTAATAGGGACCGCTGGTGTAGGGTTTATCCCCGTGATACAGGATGATCTGGCTGATAATCTGCCGGGGGTTCTCCACCCTTTGCTGCTGAAGGGCGCGGTAACTTTCCGAGTCTAATGGCGGGTAGGTTGAATGGCTTCCTCCCATAAAGTTGGGTATCAGGAGGGTGAGTGTTTCGCTGATGCCCTGGCTCCACTGGACTACGTAATCCTTGTCGAGGCCAGAGGTCTGGTTTTCAGCATTATGGGTCAGCTCTGACTTCCCGCGTATGGTTTCTTTGGAGTATTTGTAGGTGGTATAGAGATAGGAGAAGTTTACGGCAACTGCCAGGATGGCACCCGCCGCCAGGAGTCCTGTGGTTTTCAGGAACCCGGGAAAACGCTTTTCACGAATGACATACACGAGTTCGGTAATCCCGAACACGATGACCGCCAGCAGTCCGTAATAGGTGATCTGGGGATGGGAAGCCATAATTTCCAACGCCAACCCTGCCGTAAAGAGCAATGCCCCTTTCATCCGGTTGTGCCGGAATGCCACCAGAACGCCGGCGATGACCAGCATCAGGTATCCGATGGCGTAAGCCTTGGAATTATGGCCGGCAGCAATGATGATGATGAGGTAGGTCGAAAATCCGAAGGTAAAAGCCCCGGCGACACTCAGCCACCGGTTTACCTTCAGGCTGGTGAGCAGCACATAAAAAGCCAGAAGGTAGAGGATGATGATGGATGCGGGATGGAACAATTTCACAAACCACCCGTGCAGGGTATTCAGCAGGTTGCTGTCGTACCGGACGGAGATCATATAGCCGGGCATCCCCCCGAACATGGCGTTGGTCCAGATGGACTCCTCTCCCGTGGCTGCCCGGTAATCGGCCAGCTCCTTCGACGCACCGCGATAACTTTGAATATCATGGTGGGCCAGTTCTTTCCCCTCAAGCAATGGAAAGAGATAAAGATAGGAGACCAAAATGAAAAGCATCAGGAAGGATACCTGTATCCCTGTTTTGTACCATGTTGACTTATTTCCCATGACCGGTTGTGTTAATTATATGAACAGCAAAAATAGACAGAATAGTTATTTCCAGCCCCCCAAGACGCTATGTTTTAGAATTAATGAGTGGTTTCAGTTTTATCCATCGGGGATTTTTCATATTATGGTTTAAATTTGTGCCTTTTAGGAAAGGTAATTTTACTTTTCAGGCAGGCCAGACATGAAACGAGCATGGCGAACTGTCACTACAAAAAGAGATTTAAAATATCTCCCAGGCGAGTGCCATGCTGAGTAGTTTGCTCATGAAAAGAGTGGGTTTATGTAGCGCAATAATATATAAACTGTTAAGATCATTATTCACGTATGAAACGAAGGCAATATTTTTCAGATGGGAATCATCATCAGACAGTCGGTTAGAAGTGCTTTCTGGAGTTACCTGGGCATAGTGGTTGGGTATATCAACGTGGGGATTATCATGCCCCAGTTTTTTAATACGGCCCAGGTCGGATTGGTGCAGCTATTTGCCTCAGTTTCCCTGATTTTTGCTCAATTCGGGACCCTGGGTTTCTCTAGTGTAATCAACCGCGTATTCCCGGCGTTCAGGGATCCTGAAAATAGTCACAACGGGTTTTTGTTTCTGGCCCTCGCTACTGGGATTCTGGGCTTTTTCCTTACCTCAGCAGGATTTTTATTCCTGAAGCCATGGATTATTGAGACAAATATTGAACGCTCTCCATTGCTTGTTGACTATCTGTGGCTGATGCTTCCCCTGGTGCTCATGCGGATTTTGTTCAGTCTGCTTGACAATTACAACAAAATGCTGTACGATACGGTTACGGGTACGTTCTGGCTGGATTTTATGCACAAAGTCATTAACCTGGTACTGATTGTCCTTTTTGCCATCGGCTGGCTGAATTTTCAGCTCTACTTTCTGGGATATGTTCTGTCGATGAGTCTGCCTGTTGTTCCTGTTATCATAGCGTTGATTCGTCGGAAACAATTCAACGTGAAACCCCGTTTGTCTTACATGCAGAAACCCCTGCAAAAGGAAGTCGGATCAACGATGTTGTTCGGGTTTGTGAATGGGATTGCTGCTGTAATTACGTTCAATATTGACAAGGTATTTGTTAATCAATATCTTTCATTAAGTGAGGTTGGAATTTTTGGTGTATGTGTGTTGTACGCAACCTTGATAAGGGTACCTTATGTAAGTATTTCCAAAATTGCTACCAGTGTGATAGCTGAAGCCTGGAAGCGTGATGACAGAACAAAGATCCGGGAGATTTACCAGAAAGCTGCCCTCAACCAAGCCATCATTGGTACATTGGTCTTTGTAGGGTTATTGGCCAATCTTGACAATATCTTTAAAATTCTTCCCCCCGAATATGACACCGGGAAACAAGTTCTGATTATTTATTCGGCTGGAATGCTGATCAATACCGTGATCGGACTTGCCGGAAACATTACGGAGACCTCCCGGTATTACCGGTTTACAACCCTGTTTCTGGGTCTGGCAATTTTTATCCAGGTTGGTTTGAGCACTTTTCTGATTCCCCGCTATGGAATAACAGGAGCCGCCCTGGCAACAACCATAACTCTTATTCTCAACTCCGCGTTCCAGGCAATCTTACAAAGAGTGGCCTTTGGGATAGTTGGAGTGACCCCTAAGCTGGTTTTGGTATTTGCAGTTGGTCTGGTGAGTTGGGGCCTCGGGTTACTGTTGCCCCAGCTTCAATTGTTTGCAGATATCGGAATCCGGAGTGTTTGGGTCACATTCGTATTTTCGGTATTGGTCGTTGTTTTAAAAGTGTCTCCTGATATGAACAACCTGCTTTTAAAGAAAATGCAGCATTTTTCAGTCGTTTCTCACAGGGGCAAAAACAAGTAATACAAACGCCGTGGTTGGTTTGCATATATATCACAATACAGACGGGATTAATAATCCGCAGTTTCATACCACTACCCTGCATTTGGAACCATGGCACGAGATACAAAAATGCTATTCGAACGAGTCTGTTTTTGTCTATTGTTCGTTTTATGATGGCTACCCCATTGCTCAGTTCCATGATGATAATTTTTTCATCTATTATGAAGGAATTATTTACAACAAGACGAACGAGGAAGTATTCGATTTTTGTAAATCTGTTGTTAAGTATGATTCAGATGTCTCGGCTCAAAATCACCTGATAGGTTCATTTATTGAATCTGCAGATGGAGATTTTATTCTGATGGTGTACCATAAAACTACGGACGAGTACCTCCTTTTCAATGATTATCTGGGTCGCCTTCCGTTTTATTATCATTATGATGGGAAACAATTTGTTGCTGGAAGATCACTTCCCTTCATTGTTCATAATCTTCCGCGGATTCGTATCGATAAGAACTCGCTGACTGAATTTCTGATGACTGAGTTTTTGATCGGAAACAATACCTTATTAAAAGATGTAAAGCGATTAATTCCTGCAGCAATTATCCGGATAAATCCGGCAGCGTCAGGATTAGGCATGGCAATGGTTAGCACTTCCGAAGAGTTTTTCTGTGCAGATCAGGTTTTCAGGGATAAACAACAAGCAATTGAAACCTTGTTTAAACTATTTGCAAAAACGACTAATGACAGGGTTGAATATTTAAAAACGAAGGGATATAAACTGATTAATACACTCAGTGGAGGATTTGACAGCAGGGTGGTCTATGGGATGATTAATCAAATTACTCCGGATTTTACGAATATAACCTATGAATACTCGCAGGATGAAAGTGATATTGCCAGGGAATTATTAAAAAAAACGGCATCGTCCTCTCCGTATGTCAAGTTATCTTTTGACAACAAGGTTCATCTTCAGGATTCCTCTTTGGTGTTTCGCACCGGCAGTGGCGTAAACATTTACACAACCTCTTTGTGTTATAATGACAATCTGTTTCTTAGAAAACACTTTTTACATAATAAAAGTGCAGTTTTTGGCGGACTTGGTGGTGAATTCATCCGACATCCGTTTCATGTGATGCCGCTTACTCCCTTTGCCTATTTAAGTGATTATTGTGCAAGTATCCCTATCCGAAAGTTAGTCCCCGTTTTCAATGTGTCAAGACGGGATTTCCGGAAATATATGTCGGATTCGTTGAACAGTTTCAAAGAAAGGGCCAGAGAAAGCATGTTTAAGCGTTTGTATAATGAGTATTACCTAAACTACGTAGTTGGTTTCGGGGAAGACCGTATGCGAATGTTTACCTGGACGGTACACCCTTTAATGTCTGTGCCCTTATTCCGGGTGATCCGGAAACAAATTCCGCTCAAATGGGCAAATTTCCGTTTTTTTGCCGAATTCATGTATAAAGTAGATTCCAGGTTATTAGAAATACCGGTATTTGGGAAAAAAGTTGATTTAAGGAACAACAAAAGCATTGGTAAATTAACTCCTATCAATCAAAAGCCGATTCATTCCTTGATAATGTATTTCATTAAAAAATACGGATGGAGATACTATCAGATTATCCTTCATATTAAAAAATATGGTTGGCAGCATTATCGAGAACACAAGAATGATCAGGCACCCGGGGTGGATTTTAGCTGTTTTGAGCAGTTTTATGAGAAGCTGACATCTTTTAAGGCGATATTTAATTACAGCTATATCAAAAGAGAATATTCCGGGTGGCCATTGAATTTGCAATACCGGTTACTGACTGTCGTCATGTATCTATATGAACTGGAGGAGAGATATTGTGAGAAAATAGAACAGGAGCCGGACAATTTTCATGCAGGAAATAGATAGTGAGTTGAGTAACCGGTTTTTAAAAGTTCATCATTTAAGCAATAGAAGCAACAGAAACCGGAAAGCGGCTAGTTTTTTAAATGAATTCTTCGATCATAAATAATTTCGAGGAGTGCACAAAAAAACAGTTTCTTACATTTTTGCAGTTGGATTGCTGGAGTGTTTTTACCGGCACCAGCCGATCCTTTTCGTGCATATAAAATGCGTAATTGAGTTGTAAAAAAAGCCCTTCCAAGTGTTTTCCGGTTTCATCAGGCAGAAGTTCACAAACAATTATAGGGTGGTATCTTCTGATTGTTTCAAGCATACCCTCAATTATTATGGGTTCAGCTCCTTCGGCGTCAATTTTAATAAAATCAATTTGCAGATTTTCCCGGGAATACGATTGCAGGAAGGCATCCAGAGTACAGGTCTGGACGGTGATGCGGTTGAATTCAGGAGGGTAATTAACAAGGCTGCTGGATCCCCCAAGATTGTATTTCAGGTATGGGTATTTTTTGTTTTTGACTTCAAAAAAAACGGTTTCACCTGTTTTATCTGAAAGGGCAAATGGATAGGCTTCGATTTTGGCTGTCAGGTGATTCAACCGTATGTTTTGGTTCAGGAAATAAACAGCTGCCGGGGTCGGATCAAAGGCCAAAATATTAATGTTTTCCGTAATTATGCCTGCCACCAGGGAGTAAAGGCCTCCGTTAGCTCCGATATCGACAAAACCTTTACATTTTTCAATAATCTTTTCAAAAAGGCCTATGTATTCATAATTATAAACACCGTTCCAGAAAATACAAAAACCAACGAAATCGGTTTGATTGGTTTTAAATCTTAACAGGGATCGGTTATGCAAGTGAATCCGGATAATACCTGAAGGCGGCAATTTTACCTTCGGAAAAGCAAAATGCAAGGCCTTGTTTAAATTTCTTAAAATTTTATTGATGACTGGCGAATAAATAATCCGGTAAATGGTATTTCTCAATTTCATTTGTCTGCTTTATTAATCTTTGATGTATTGGAAGATAAGCGAAAGAATAAATGGACGTTACGTTACGGAATGAAAGACCAGCATCAAGTAAAAAGGCGTTGCAGCACTTCAGATATTCTCTTTTCCCTCTTTTCCAAGGAAAAATTTTCAAGTATAAATTCGCGTGCCTGCTTGCCGGTTCCCATAACCAGGGCCTTGCGTATGGCAGATTCAACTTCCGGTAAATTCCTTTGGTAAACAAGAATACCGGTGTCTCCAATGGCATCCGGTATGCCATTTACGTGGGAGCCCACCGGGATGCATTCGCACAACATTGCCTCCCCCAGACTGACCGGCATCCCTTCGGTGATGGAAACCTGCACATAGACGGTGGCCCTGTTGAGGGTGGCATTCAGCACATCGTCGGGACAGAAGTAGGGAATGATCACCAGGTTGGGGATTTCAGACACCCTGAACTGCTCTTCTGTCCATGCCAGAAGTTCTTTTTTCAGCCCGATCATGACGAACCGCAGATCGGGACACCGGCGGGCGGCTTCGATAAAGAGGTCGAAACCCTTGTTGTAAAAATCGGCCGTTTTGTGCATGGTGCCGATGGTGGCCACCAGCCCGGGCTCTTTGGCAATGGAGGGGTCCCTGTTCAGACGGAAAGTGTCTATGCCGTTGGGAATCACCTCGAAGCTTCCCCTGATTTCCCCCGCGTAATGGCGGATGCCGTCGATGTGGGGATGGTCGGGATTATAAAAGTAATTTTCATGGTAGATCAGGGAAGGGTGGTTCGGAATGATGAGCGTGCAGTTCCGGAGGGCGTATTTCACCAGCCATCCCCTCAGCTTATTCAGGTAAACCCCCTTTCCCAGTTCCCGGTAACAAATGGATTCCTGGCCCCCGGCAAAGACGACGGTTGGCTTTTTCATCAGCCGGGCCATGGCGACCATAACCGCCGCATGGTAATCGCCGAACCAGCAAACAAAAACCCGGGCTGCCGGTCCGCGGCGAAAAAGAAACCAGGCCAATCCCAGCAGGCTGATAAAGTACCTGCCCATTCCCGCAGTTTGCTTCAGCAGGAAAGGGTCCACGTCGAAGTACTTCTCCAGGATTTTCTGGTCGGTCCGGATAAAGGAGGAGTCTGCCGGTTTAATGTAAAGTACCTTCACGTGGTTACAGTATAACGTTATTCTGGTTTATTAGCCGGGAAACATGTAATTGGTTAAGCCAAACTTCGTTTCCCATGTGGCTGTTTTTGCGGCAATTGTCCGTATTCAGCGGTCGAAAAGAATAGCTTCGCAATTTCATTCCGGTTGGTGTATCAACGTGCATGGCCATTTCTTAGTTATTTCCGGGTCATCAGATGTTATTTTGAATTACACAGAGGTTTTGAATGGTTTATGACTACCAGAATCCAGTATCTTCCTGATTCCCTCTTCGAAAGAGGTCAGGGGCTTCCAGCCGGTTTCCTCCGAAAACTTCCGGATATCGGCAACCACATCCCAGATTTCGTGGGTCCGCTCCTGGCCGGAGGAATGGTATTCCTTGCTGATACCCGATTGTTTCATGACGGTCCCGATGATCTCTTCCGCGCTGACCGATTTTCCCGAGCCCAGGTTGAAGATGCGAAACCCATCGAGGGTAAAACTCCGGAGAAGGGCGTCGGTGAAGTCGTCGATGAAGAGGTAATCGCGCCGGGGCCTCAGGTCCCTGACCTCTACCTGTTTTGTCGCGGGATCGGTGATTTGGCTGATGATGAAAGGGATGAGAAAGTCAGGGTTTTGTCCCGGCCCGTAAATATTCACGGGTCGGAAAATGACCACCGGCACGTTGAAGGTACCGGCATAAAACCGGCATGCCTCTTCGGCCATGAATTTGCTGTGGTTATAGGGACTTGCCGGGTCAACGGGATGGTTTTCGTCGACCGGCAGGTATTGCGGGGTGCCGTAAATGTAAGAGCTGATGTAGGTCAACCGGCAACCCGTTCTGCGGCAGAGTTCCAGTACATTGATGGTTCCCAGCACGTTGGTATGGTAAAAGGGGTAGGGGGTTTCCCAGCTGAGGGGAACATACACCCTGGAGGCCAGGTGGATGATGTGGTCGAGCCGGTCGTAGGCAAGTTCCGCCGTGGCGATGTCGCCATCGCGGCGGTCAAATTCAAAAACGGTGTATCCGCTGGTCCGCAAGGCCGTGACCACATGCCGGCCAACGAAGCCTTCACTGCCTGTAACCAGCACCGTTTCTCCCTTGATTATTCCCATGGCATGAACCGCTTTCTCGACTTTTCAAACTGGTCGATGGCTTCCATGTAATCATCAGGCCGGCCAATATCGAGCCAGTACCCGGTGTGGGGCACCACGGCCACAGGTTCCTTGCGGCTCAGCAGGTCAAACATGAGATGGTCGAAACCATACGCCCTGCCTGCCGGAATTGAGGTGGTGATTTCCCGGTTGGCCATGTAGATGCCCATGCTCACCGTATAGTGATGGCGCGGTTTTTCGATGAAGTTGCTCAACGTACCTTTTTCGTCGGTTTCGAGCACACCGTATTCACTGATGTCGGTTCGTTGGTACGAAGAAATGGTGAAGATCCTGCCGCTTTGGCAATGATCGTCGAAGAACCGGGCGAAATCAAGGTCGGTGAGCACATCGCCGTTCATCACCAGGAAATTTCCGGGAAGATCGGGGATCAGTTTCAGGGGGCCCATGGTGCTCAGGGGTTTATCTTCCAGCGAATAGTCGATCAGGATGTTCCATTTAGAACCGTCGCCAAAGTAAGCCCTGATGATGTCGGCCTGATGGTTCACGGTGAGCGTGATGTGGGTAAAGCCGTAATAGACCAGCTGGCGGATGATAATCTCCAGCACAGGATATTCCCCGAGGGGCATCAGTGGTTTAGGCAGCACCACAGTATAGGGGCGTAGTCGGGAACCTTTTCCCCCTGCCAGGATGATAGCCCGCTTAGACATTGTACAGGTTGGTTTTATAACGGTGAAGGTTTGCGGGGTCGGAGAACCAGCGGATGGTTTCAGCCAATCCCTCTTCAAGGGGAGTGGAAGGTTTCCATCCGGTCATGTTTTCCAACCTGGTGGTGTCACCCAGCAACCGCTGCACTTCGCTTTTTTCGGGCCTGAACCTTTCTTCAGCTGGTACAATCCCGGCTTTCGGGTTGATCATGGAGATCAGCAACCGGGCCAGCTCCCCGACGGAGATCTCCCTGCCGGTGGCGATGTTGACATCCAGTCCAATCAGTTCAGGGCAGCGGGCTATTTCAATAAATCCCCGGGCGGTATCTTTCACATAGACCAGGTCGCGGGTGGGCTCCACCGATCCCAGGGTGATCTCTTCTTTGCCGCTAAGCAACTGGGTGATGATGGTGGGGATGACGGCACGTGCCGACTGCCGGGGTCCGTAAGTGTTGAAAGGCCGTACGATGGTGACGGGGAGTCCGAAGCTGCGAAAAAAGGATTCCGCCAGGGCATCGGCCCCGATCTTGGTCGCCGAATAGGGCGACTGACCCTGCCGGGGGTGATTTTCACCGATGGGAACATACAGGGCTGTGCCATACACTTCCGACGTGGAAGTCACCAGAACCCGCCGGACACCTGCTTCCCGGGCTGCCTGCAGAATGTTCAGGGTTCCGTTGATATTGGTGTCGACGTAGCTTCCCGGGGCCTGGTAACTATAGGGAATGGCGATCAGGGCGGCAAGGTGGAAAACCAGATCGATTCCCTTCATGGCTTCTTTTACGCTTACCGGATCCCTGACATCGCCGGTAAAGATTTCCAGGTTCTTTTTCTTATTTTCAGAAAATGTGTCGAGCCAGCCCCAGTCGTTGAAGGAGTTGTACAGGACAAATGCCCGCACATCCACTTCTGCGTCCACAAGCAGGTCAACCAGATGACTGCCGATAAATCCTTCGGCTCCTGTTACCAGAACCTTTTTTCCGGTGAAATTCATGTTTTCTTGCAAACCTACTAAAAAAACAACTTTTGCCGAAATCCCCATTTATATTTGTGGGAACCTGCCGGCAAGGGAACCTCCGGTAATTATCTTCGGGAGTTGCCAAAAAAGTTGTTATTTTGCTATTCAATTTCACCCTGATGCGGAGAATTTTCACCATTGTGGGGGCTCGGCCTCAGTTTGTCAAGGCGTCGGCGCTGAGCCGGGCGCTTCAGCAGGCCGGCATTCCTGAAGTACTGGTCCACACCGGACAGCATTTCGACGACAACATGGCCGATGTTTTTTTCCGGGATATGGAAATCCCGGAGCCTGCTTATAACCTGGGCATCCACTCTCTCACGCATGGGGCCATGACCGGCCGCATGACCGAGGCGATCGAGAAGGTGCTGCTGGCGGAAAAGCCGTCGGCCCTGGTGGTGTACGGCGATACCAATTCCACATTGGCCGGAGCATTGGCGGCGGTGAAGCTGCACATCCCGGTGGTCCACGTGGAGGCCGGATTGCGCAGTTTTAACCTGATGATGCCCGAGGAAGTCAACCGGATCCTCACCGACCGGATCTCCTCCCTGCTTTTCTGTCCCACCGAAACCAGTGTTGCCAACCTACGGAACGAAGGATTTGACCATTTTCCTGCGGAAATCTTCCTCACCGGTGACGTGATGTACGATGTGGCGTTGCATTACAGCCGCCTCTCGGCCGAAAAGTCGGGGATTATAAAGCGGTTGCGGCTCCAGGGCCGTCCCAACGTGCTGGTGACCCTTCACCGCCAGGAAAACACTGACGACCCGGCACGCTTTGCCGAAATTCTAGGGGCCCTCAACGACCTCTCCCGCACCTTGGACATCGTGCTGCCCCTCCATCCGAGAACACAGAAGGTACTAGCAGGTACCGGAACCAGACTGAACTTCACCCCCATTGACCCGGTGGGTTATTTCGACATGGTGGAGCTGCTCAAACATTGCACGTACGTGATGAGCGACAGCGGCGGAGTGCAAAAGGAGGCTTTTTTCTTCCATAAACACTGCCTGGTATTGCGCGATGAGACCGAATGGACCGAACTGGTCAACCTCGGTTATAACTTTGTCGTAGGAGCCGACAAGAAAAAAATTCTGGCTTCGGCAGCAGAAATCAACCAGTTGGACCGTTCTTTTGAGGAAACACCTTACGGAGAAGGAAGGGCAGCAGCCAAAATTGCGGAACTTCTTAAAGAGAAGATACTGTGAATTCCGGCAGATCCCGCCGGCTACCGCAGAGGTGCCCGTCAGTAACAATTTTTGTGTTTTCTGCGTAAATCTGTGCAAGTGCCGGAAAATAAGATCATCTGCCCAATAAGCGCGATATTAACGTTATCCATGGAAGACAAACCAAATATCCAGATGGCCGACCTCTATGGCCAGTACCTGAAAATCAAAGAGGAGGTGGATGCCGCCATGCAGGAGGTGATCCGTTCGACGGTTTTCATCAAGGGAGGAAAGGTCACTGAGTTTGAAAAGCACCTTTCGGACTATCAGCAGTCGCAGGTTATTGCCTGTGCCAACGGTACCGATGCCCTGCAGATCGCCTTTATGGCCCTGGGTTTTCAGTCAGGCGATGAGGTAATCACCACGCCCTTTACCTTTGTGGCCACTGTGGAAGTCCTCGCCCTTCTCGGTTTAAAACCCGTCTTTGCGGATGTGGATCCCACTGATTTCACTATGGACGTTTCCCAGGTCGAAAGAGCCATTACGCCCCGCACGCGGGCGATCCTGCCGGTCCATCTTTTCGGACAGCATGCCCTGATGGAAAAGATCCTGGACATGGCCCAAAGGCATAGCCTGGCGGTGGTGGAAGATGCGGCCCAGTCGCTGGGATCGGATTACATCTTCAGCAACGGGGAGCGCCGCCGGTCGGGGACCATGGGGGTGATCGGGTGTACCTCCTTTTTCCCCTCCAAGAACCTGGGGGCTTTCGGCGATGGCGGGGCCCTTTTTACCCGCAATGAGGAGATCGCCACCCGGATAAGGTCCATTGCCAACCATGGGATGAAGGTGCGCTACTATTACGACAGGGTCGGCATGAATTCACGGCTCGACAGCCTCCAGGCCGCCATCCTGGATGTCAAGCTCAGGCACCTCGACGATTATGTGGCGACCCGCCAAAAGGCTGCCGGGTGGTATGACCAACACCTGCAGGGGGTGGGCGATATCATCACCCCCGTGCGCCGGCCCTGGTCGACCCATTCCTATCACCAGTACACCATCAGAACCCCGCAAAGGGATGCCCTGCAACAATACCTGAAGGAGAAGGGAATCCCCTCGATGGTCTACTACCCGAAGGTGCTTCACCTCCAGGAGGCATATCGATACCTGGGCTACCAAAAGGGGGACTTCCCGGTGAGCGAAATGCTGACCGAAAACGTCCTTTCCCTCCCCATGCACACCGAATTGGATGAGGAGCAACTGGAATACATCGTCACCCAGATAAGGGGTTTTTTTAATAAACGGGTAGTTTGATTCATTATCCAGATACTGGAGGTTTTAAGCCGGAACAATCCCTGTTTTGAAACAGTTCAATATTTGCGGTAATTTTTTTAACTTTACTTCAAAAACATCCAGAATGGTTACCAACCAATTAATTGAGAAAATATCCAACATTCTGAAAAATGAAGGGGCAGAAAAGGTTATCCTTTTCGGGTCTTATGCTTCAGAAAATCAGGAAGAATACAGTGACCTGGATTTGTTGGTTGTTACTTCCGGGGATTTTATTCCTGCAACAAACAGGGAGAAAATGGATTTGCACCATCGGTTCAACTCCCGGATTAAATTTTACCGTAGTCTGATACCCATTGATTTATTGGTTTATACAAGGGCGATGTTTAATAATGCAATGATATCGCCCAATCTTTTTTTCAGGGAGATTCAAAACAGAGGCGTAGTATTGTATGAAGCAGTCCACTGAAGCATGGCTTGGAGCTGCAGTTGATGATTTAATGGCGATTGAATCTCTGTTGACGAATGCAGCACTCACGCACATTATAGCATTTCATGCCCAGCATGCGGTTGAAAAGACAATGAAAGCCGTTTTTGAGGAATTTCAGATTCCCCATTTAAGAACTCATAATCTGGAAACACTGTTTTCAAAGGTCAATTATGAGATTTGTGTTGAAACAGATGAAAAGATATTAGCTGAATTAGACAGGCTTTATCTTGATGCCCGTTATCCTGGTGATTTTGAAAACCCGCTTCTGAAGAAGCCCAAACATATTATGAGGAGGCAAAACGCTTTCGGGAGATCGTAGTGAACAAACTGATGAGTCAATGATGGAAAACTATTATACCCACCCGACAGCAGTTGTCGATGAGGGCGCCCAAATCGGAGAGGGAACGAAGATCTGGCATTTCTGCCATGTGATGTCCACGGCCCGCATCGGGAGGAACTGCAGTCTGGGCCAGAATGTCTTTGTGGCTGCCGATGTAGTATTGGGGAACAACGTGAAGGTGCAGAACAACGTGTCGCTCTATACGGGGGTGATCTGTGAGGATGATGTTTTCCTGGGGCCTTCGATGGTCTTCACCAATGTGATCAATCCCCGGAGTGCCGTGAACCGGAAGGATGAGTACCTGTATACGCTGGTGAAACGGGGGGTGACCATTGGCGCCAATGCCACCATCATATGCGGAATCACGCTTGGGAAATTCTGTTTTATCGGGGCCGGGGCCGTGGTGATCCGCAATGTGCCCGATTATGCCCTGATGGTGGGTAATCCGGCCCGCCAAACCGGATGGATGAGCGAAGCCGGAGGCAAACTCCTCTTTATTGACTATCACTATGCCCAGTGTCCCGTAACCGGTGAGAAGTACAATCTGGAAGGGGGCGTGGTTACCAAGTTCTCCGGCCCTTCTCCTATGCTGGCCTGATGATTATAAACATAGCGGGTGTTAGCTCCAAGTTGCAAAACATGCCGTCATAAAACATTGGGAAGGTGAAGAGTATCCGCACTCTGAAGCTACTCTGACGAAGCTAATGTGATAAGTCATTTCCCGGTACTAATGAAGAAAAATTCGAAATGATCTATTCTATTGCATGATAGTGTACTCCGCGTCCTTCACCGGTTTTTAGTATAAATCCTTCCCTGACCAGAAAAGCCAGATCTTTTTTCAATGTGTTGCGTGAGTAGCTATTCAACAGGCTCTCTATTTCGCCGACCTGTGCTGTTTTATGTTCATTGATATATTCCAGAACGCTTTGCTGACGCTTGTTTAAACCTGTCTTAAGATTACTGTAATTTTTGTATTTTGTTTCAAGTCTGTGACTTAGTACAAGAAGACTCTCTAAAAAGAAGTGTATCCAGGGGTCTATACGCTCATTTTCCTTGTACCGGTTTTTCTGACATTCCATCAACGCTCTGTAGTAGGCCTCTTTCCTGGTTTCTATAACATTTTCAAAAGAGACATACTGGATGAATCTGTAATCCTGCTTCATTAAAAGCAACGTTGTCAAAAGCCTCGACAAACGTCCATTGCCGTCCTGATAAGGATGGATAGATA
>CAZYUA010000048.1:0-17649 GCA_964650525.1 uncultured Prolixibacteraceae bacterium | reverse complement strand
TATTATATTTCAACTGATTACAAAGAATTTCGAAAAATTAACGCATCACTACTAGTTAATACACTCAACTCGGATCAGCCTCAAAAATTCAATCATATTTTGTATTTTTATCAAAAAATTGATCTATGCTCAGCAGCAGAATTATATTGAATGACCTCAAAAATCACTTGATTCTTAATTTCGGGAATTCCATTAAGGATGTTATTTTGTTTGGTTCCCGTGCAAGAGGAGAATCAAAAAAACATTCTGATTTTGACATTGTAATCGTTTTGGAAAAGGAATATTCCGGTAAAGATGAAAATATGATTTTTGATCTTTGCTATGATATTGACTTGAAATATGATATTCTTTTGGACGTTCATTTGATTTCGGAAAAAGAACTGGATACTATCCGTGGCCGTCAACCTGTCTTTATTAATGCATTAAAATCAGGAGTTTACGCATGACAATTGAAGAGAAAGACAGGGAAAGTTTAATTCGTTACCGTTTGGATCAGGCGGATGAAACAATTTTGGATGTTCAGCTTCTGATCGATAATGATCGATTACGTTCTGCCGTGAACCGGATATACTACGGTATGTTTTATTCATTGCTGGCACTTGGTTCAGCCCATCAGTATGAAACATCAAAACATGCTTTGCTGATAGGTTGGTTCAATAAGAATTTCATTCATAAAGGTCTCATTGATAAAAAGTACGGTAAGACCATAAACAAGGCTTTCAATAGAAGAACCAAGGGAGATTATGATTCTTACGTCGAATTTGAAAAGGATATTGTGGTTGAAATGTTTTCTGAAATGCAGGAATTTATTGACGCAATTAAAAATTATCTCTCCGTCAAATAACAACCATTCCTATTTCAATTCAATTATCTCATATTCGTTGTCCTTTCTTCCATTTTTTCTGCCATTATTTTCGCTTTCGGATTAATGATCCGTGGCAGAAATTATGGAAGAATACCGTCACTCAGTCCTGGACTGGTGGAACAGCGGGGCAGACTATGACCAGGGAACTTTGCTCTTTTCCCGGATAGGGAAGAACCGGAACATGGCAGCACTGTTTCCTGGAAAGAAATACCGGATGCAATCAAAGCTACGGTATGAGCTTTGTAAATCCGTTGGACTTGACTGGAAAATGTTGCCAATAGAGTCGACAGTTGATGATGGTGCGGCTGCAAGGCAGCCTGTACCGGTTACCATAGCTGTTTCTTCTTTTTCTTCTGCTTCTGATTCTTCTTCTTTTGTTGCTTCTGCTTCACCGGACAATGATTTGCCGGTTTTAGATGACAGTGGCCAGTATCCTTCGGATGTGCGAAGGGTGATCCATGAATATGGGGAAGGCTATCGCATGCGAAGCCAGCTTCACTCTCAGATGACTTCCCTGCCGGAGTACAATCAACCGGAGATCGTTGCCCAGCGCAGGGATTTGCTTATGCAGATTAAGGCGCTGTCGCTGCGGATGGAGGTGCTGCATCATGCAAAGGAAAACTATCAGCTTCACCGGATCCTTCCGGACCCGGGTGCGCTGTGGCCGGAGCCGGTTGTTTCGCCTGGTTCTGCTTCCCGGGATAAGCCACTTCCCTCTGATCCGGTGGAGCTTCGCAGGTTGAAGAAAAACCTGCAGACCTACAACGTGAAGGACAACAACATGCTGCTGTACCAGTCGGTGACCGTGCAGCCCCAAAAGCACCCCATGCCGGAGGGACCGCGCAGGCTGGGAGTGGAAAAGCGTATCCGCTGCAGGCTTCGCACAATTTCACAAATCGAACTTAAACTGGTGGAAGATGCTGATTGACTTTTCCAAAATCGCCGTTTCCGCCGGAGTTCCTTTCCCAGGTCAGGTTCAGGTTCAGTGTCCTGATTCAATTCCTTCTTCAGGTCCTGTTTTGGTACCGGGTTCGGGTCTGTCACCGTTCCCTGATCAGTCGGGTTCTGATTCCCTGGTTCCATCGCTTCTGGGGTTGCCTTCTCCCGAGGTTCTTCGGGTGGATCCCCAGCCAAAAACGCTTTGCTCCAACCTGGAGCAGCTGCTTTCCGATTCATTCGGACAGCTGGAGCAGGGTAGGGACATTCACTTCTACAGCTTCGGAAATTTCAACCTGGTGCGGCTGCTGATGCACCTGCTTCGCCAGACCGGACCGGCGCACCTTTTCATGACCTCGTACTCGTTTTCCATGCGCAGCATCGAGCAGCTCAAAAACCGACTGGAGACCCGACAGCTCCTTTCCTTCCGGCTGATCGTCGATAACCGGGTGAGGACCATGAGCCCCAAGCCCTTCCAGATGCTGAGCACCTCGTTCAACTACCGCTGCCTCTCGATCCATGCCAAGGTGGCTCTACTGTGGAACGACCGGTGGAAGATATCGGTCATTACCAGCCAGAATGCCACCGACAACCCCAAGATGGAACGGGGGGTGATACAGACCGATCCATCAGTTTTCGAGTTTGACCGTAGAATCCTGGAAGATGCATTTGAGCGGGGAACAACTTAAGTCCATCGAGGAAATGGCCTCGCTCTTCTTTGCCCCCCAGGAGATTGCCGTCAACCTGGAGATCGGGGATGTGGAAAAATTCTGTGCCATGCTGGGGCTTCGGGAGGGGGATGCCTGGAATGCCTTCCAGCGGGGAAGGCTCCGCACGGAGGCACAGCTTCGCTCCGCCATCCGGCAGGCTGCCCTGAACGGGAGCAGCCCCGCCCAGCAAATGATGATCGAATTTTTGAAAAGCTCCGCCCTGTGAAAAGATCCCTGGAAGAACAGAAATACGAGCTGATCCGGGCCCATGTCCTGCAGCCGGAGGAGTCGCCGCTGAACGAGGAGCAGCGGCAGATGCTGGACCGCATCGTATCGCTTTCCAAGGTACTGGACAAGAACCCGATCCAGAAGCAGGCCATCGCCCTGCACCAGGCCAAATACCCGGAGTTGTCCCGGACGCAGGCTTACCAGGACATGCGCTTTGCCACCCGCATGTTCAACACCTTCTACACCTTTGACTTCGAATTCTGGCAGACGTGGCTCGTCAACGACATCATCACCAACATCACCGAGTGCAGAAGGAAGGATACGCACCAGGACCGCAAGACCATCGCCCAGGAACATGCCAACCTGATCCGGGCCATCGGTGAAAAGCCCGAGAACCTTCCGGATCCCCAGCGTAACGAGAAGCACCAGTTCTACATCCTGGTCAATGTCCGGAACGAGACACTGAAGGTGGACCTCAATCAGCTGCACAAGTTGCCGGCGGAGACCCTGCAGGAGCTTAACCGTGCCTTGTTTGCCGGCCAGGAGATCGAGGAGGCACAAGCCTCGGAAATCATCAACAGCTGACCCGGTATGATCACCGAACTCGTTCACCTGAATTCGCCGCAGCTGATCTCGGTTTTGAATGATGCCCCCTGCCAGGTGGACATCCACGGACGGGGAACGGGAAAGAGCTACATCATCGGCTGGGAGATCAGCAACATTGTTCGCCGGATGCCCCGGTCGGTGACGGCCATCACTGGCCGCACCTTCGGGCAGATCTATACCCGGACCCTTCCCAGCTCCCTGAAATTCCTGGAGCTGATCGGGTATGAGAAAGACAAGGACTTCGTCATCGGGAGAAGACCCCCCAGGGGGTGGCTTACGCCCTACGAAAAGATCACCCGCTACGACAACTTCATCTCGTTTTCAAACGGCACGGGGTTTTTGCTGCTGAGCCAGGAGAGGGAGGGATCGGCCCGGGGACCCAACATCGACCGGGAAATCGTGGATGAAGCCCTGACCCTTGTCAAGGACCGGTACGACCAGGAGGTCTCCCCGGCCAACCGGGGGAACGAGGAGTACTTCGGGAAGCTGTCACCGTCACCCCTGGCCCAGCACCACGGGTTCCGGTACGTCTCCTCCATGCCCTTCAATCCCGACCAGCGGTGGCTGCTGGACTACGGGAAGTATTACGAGGAAGAAGCGGGCATCCCCCTGTTTGACACCTGGAACCGGATCGTGAACCTGCAGGTGCAGCTGATGCAGGCATCAGCCGCCGGGGATCACCGGCTGTTCGCCGGGATCTGGAACGAGACGGTCAGGCTCAAAAAGCAGATCACCCCCTTCGCTTCCCGCTCGGGGGTGCTCTTCACCCTGGCCAATGCCTTCGACAACCTCAAGAACCTGGGGTTCTCCTATATCCGCAGGGAGTATGAGAAACAGTCCATGCTCACCTTCCTGATCGAGATCCTGAACTGGATGCCCGACCGGGTGGAGGACGGGTATTATCACTTCAACCCGGAGGTACATTACTACTACGATGCCAGCAACGACAACTATATCCGGTCGGTGGCCGAGAACTCGAACTGGAACGGTGCCCAGCTGGAAACGCCCGATTCACGGTTTGACCTGGACTGCGACCCCGGAAGGCCCCTTGAGATCGTCCCGGACTGGGGAAGCAAGATCTCGCTCTTCTCGGTGGGACAGGAGCACAACTTCAACTTCGTCACCCGGATGGTGGAACCGGTGGATGCCTTCATCAATGAATTCTACACCAAGCCGGACCTCTCGTCAGGGGTGATGATCAACGACCTGACGGAGCAGTTCGCCGGGTATTATGCCCATCATCAGAAAAAGCAGGTCATCTATTTTCGGGACCGCTACGGGGACAGCCGGCAGCCCAATGCCTCGAACTCCACCACCTACAACCAGCAGGCCATAGACCTGCTGGAGAAGCGGGGTTGGACGGTGATCCAGAAGGTGCACCGGGGGCAGGAACCTCCGCAGCATGACAAATACCTGCTCTGGTCCAACATCCTGCAGGGAAAGGATCCCCGGTATCCGAAGGTCATTTTCAATGCCCGCAGTTGCAAGTACACGCTGATCAGCATGAACAACACCCGGGTGGTGGAGCGCAACGGGAAGTTCGAGAAGAACAAAGCTTCGGAGCGGAACAACACCATTCTGCCGGAGGAGGCGACACATTTCGGGGATGCGGCGGACAAGCGGATGTGGACCAAATACGGAAGCCTGCTGGTAAGGCAGTCCACGTTTGTGAATCCCAGGATCTGACTAAAATTATTTATTTCATTATTTCTTGATAATGATTAGATTTATGGGTCTAAATCGTTAACCTATGAGATATTATTTTCCCTTCGGCTCAGAACTAAAAAAGGTCGAACAAACAGACAGAACTCCGAAAAAGGTTTTCGTACTAGGTGTTTATGCAAGCGCCGTCCATGCAAAATGGCTTGATAACGATGGTAAGGTTAAAGTCAATGCCTTGGCTGTGGCCAGTGAACCATATATTTTCTGGGACGGTAAATGTGCTAAAGAAGAGATTAAAAAAATCAAAATTCCGGTTAAACTTGGGAAACTTGAACCCGCTGAAGAAAGATTCAATGGGCCGTCTGGCAAAACCCTGATTGATCAATACCTTCAACCTCTTGGGTACAACAGAGATCAGGCCTGGCTTTGTGATATTCTGCCTTATTCAAGGTTGAATCCAAATCAGATCAAGGCTCTTAAAACACATTATGAGCCTATCTACAAAGATAATAGCCTCAAGCCTTGCACTATACCACCTTTCAGAATGAGCGAATTGAACAATGTTGAAAGAAGAAAGGAAATCATTGATGAATTAAAACAATCGGAAGCGGATACCATCCTCCTTCTCGGTGATTATCCGATAAAATACTTCCTTTCACATTATACTGATAAAAAGTCATTATCTGATTTTGGTGAAGATCCACTGGATTATGGAAAAACTCATGACGTATTCATTGAAGGGAAAACTTACATGGTAATACCCCTGGTTCATCCTCGTCAGTCTGGTAGATTAGGTCTTAACAGTCGAAAATGGAGTGAGTTACATGAATATTGGTTCACTGAAAAATCTTGGGGAAGTATTCCGCAAACTGAAAACAAACGAATAAGGGTAAAAAGTAAACCAAGAATCTGCCCTGTATGTAATTCCCAAAGGATTGCCTCATACCTGTATGGACTTCCTGCTTTTTCAAATAAGCTTGAAAAGGATATAAATGAAGGTAAAATCGTTTTAGGTGGTTGCTGCATTTCTCAAGACGATCCATTATTCATGTGTTTGGATTGTAAAACGGATTTTTTTCGTGAAGTCAATGAATAAAACGAAAATCTATGCTTCAGTCAAAATACCAAACACAATGGGCAGGTCAATATGGGGTTGCTCATGAACTAACAAGACGAGGTTATCTGGTTTCATTTACAATCGGAAATGCTCCCAAGACTGATTTGATTTGCATCAGCCCTTCCGGCAAAGATTTTTCTGTTCAGGTTAAGTCCCTTAAATCCAAGAGTTACTTCCTATATCAGGAGTCACTTTTATCTTCGGAATCAGACCTCTTCTTAGTATTCGTTTTTGTACCCGAAATTCAGGTTGAAAAACCCGTTTTGCCTGTGGAATATTATATCTTGGACAATATACAGTTCCGGCAGATCGTAGAGGTAGAAAACCTCAGGTTAAAGAAAGTAGAGAAAAGAAGAGGCTAACCTTTCGCCAAGTTTTCTCCAGGAATAATATATGATACGATAAGGAATTCCGGGTTTCGTGATGCCTGGCAAACATTACCTTCGTAATCTTTTTTCTGAGTCCCTCCCGTTAAATTTTCTTGCAAGTTATTGATCGCTCCACGGAACGGTCAAGGGCAGGCCCTTCGGGCTTGTCTCCCGCGGGCGGGATCCTTCGCCCATGCCTTCATTTTGTTTTTTCCCGGTTGCCCTAATCCGTGGCAGCTCAATTTTGTGTTTGCCGAAAATTTAACCGGCGGGCCAGATGCCAATACAAATCCCCAGGGCAGGGGTGAATTCCATGTTCAAAGATGAAGACATCATCTTCAGTTACACCACCCGCATGGCCGTCGACGACGGCGTGCTGATCCCCATTCCGGGGATCATTTCAGGACCACTGGGAATCAACGTCCCGGTCTATTTCAACGATTCCGTGTGGAACCATTATGTTGACGGCAGCGGCAAGAGGGCAGACTGCGCAGAGAAGACGGCCGAGATCTCCCGGATTCTCTCAGCCTTTGTCCCCAAATCCAGGGAGTGCGCCAGCCCGTATTTGCGCTTTGACTTCGTGCTTCCCCGACCTTTGACGCTGACCAACCAGCGCAATGAAAAACTGAATCCCGACGGATCGCTTACCGTGACCATTAAGACTGTCATATCAGCCGAGGATGTTGACCGTCCCAATCCGGCCTTGTTTTTCATGTTACCCTGGGAGGACTGAGCCATGACGAAAACCGCAGTAACCAAAAGGCAGTTCGAGCTTTACCTCAATGCACACGGCCCTGAGCAGGGCAATGACCGCTGGATCATCGGCGGCCGCATCCGCATGACTGAAATGTGCCTGGATCAGTATGGCACCGCACTTCGCAAATACGATCCCGTCATCTTTGAAAGGGCTTACAATCAATACCTCAGGATGCCATGAGCCGGACAGTGAAGTATCATCCCGAGACAGGACAGGAGAGGTGCCAGGGCACTTCTCCTGCTTCTTTGTCAAATCTCTGCTCTATCCAAAGCCTGGCCAAAACCCGGGCATTTACTCCAAAAATTGTCCGGGTTGAGTTGAAAGGCCGCCGGCTTGTGGTTATCTCACGTGAACAATGACAATTTAAAACCCATATTACCATGACAATAAATGAACTTGCAGACCTGGGATCGGTGATGATCAAGCACCATCCCGCCCAGAAAGAATTGATCTCCATTGCCGTAAACGATGCTTTCATGGACTGTGAAGACGATGATCCCCTGGTGCAGAAACTTGCTGACTGGATTATGAGCATCTGCCAGAGCGATGCCCGCGTTGATCCGGTTGACCCGGCTACCCTTGAATCCTTTAAATCATGAATTACCTGGTGTGCTTGATACCATTACAAGTCCGAAAGGCATCGGCATTTTCACTATGACACGATACAAAAACGATCCCTATCCGCTGAAAGTCAAATTCAACAGCACTTGCGCCACCTGTGGCTGCAAGCTTCCCAAAGGTGTCAACGCCTATTACTGGCCATTGCCCCGCAAGGTTTACTGCCTTGGGTGCGGGGAAGAGGACTACCGCTCTTTTCTGGAAAGCGCCGTGGATGAAGAGTTGTATAACAACCAATACGGGAGGTACTGAGATGGAAACCATGGAACTTAAACTCGATGATGTCTCCCAGGTGCTGGATGCCATGCTCTGGGTAATCAATCCCTACCTGGATCTTCCCTCTATGGGGGATTACCCCTATATCGTTGAACTGGCCGAAGCTTACAATACCCTGGTGTCTTCCTTGCCTTACGGGTTTGCAGATAGCTACGAACCGGTTCAAATCCTCTGAAAAAACGGGTCTCGCCTAAAGGCGGGATCCTTTTTTTTGGTCGGTCAATCTTTTTTACAACCATTCAAATCCTCCTTTCCCTTTACCCATCCCTTCCCTTAAAAACATCGCCATTGAATTAGCGCCCCCTGACGCTTTTGTTAGTCCCGCAGTCCAAGTATTCCCTTTTGTGTTTTCCGCGGTATTGTCCATGCCGTTAGTGACGGATGGCAGGGCAAAATTCCTGAGTCCGGCGATGGTTTTCCGGTGGTTCTGCCCTTTCATGTAAGTTTTGAAATTCAATGCCAAGCACGAGCCTGATTTGCATACCGGGGCGCTCCGCGAAAACAAGGATTTTCCCGGCATATCCTCTCTCCCTGCGGTCGCTCCGGTATTCCAGTTCCTCCTTGTTTTTATGCAGATCAGTCTCAAGGGGTGCTGCATATAATTTCTAAAAACTTACGAAAATGAAAAGGCATCTTAAAAACACCGAAAAATCACTCTGGCAGGAGTTCTGCGAATACCTTGCAACCGTCTACTGGCCGCAGGCCGAGGATGAATTACCGCTGGAAACCGTGGAATGGGAATACAAGGCCTTTCGGCAGGTGATGGCCCATTAGCGTCCCATGTGGGCGCTTTTTTTTTGCTCGTTTCTCCCTCGCTTTTCTCTATGCAGATCGTATCAACAGGACTGCATTTTTAATAAGGAATGTCTTTGCTCCCCATGGAATGTCCCCACCACCGAAGGGGTATTTTCTTTAACAGTGCGGTCGTGTTTTTCATTGCCCATTTCGTCCATGGCATTTGGGCTTCCGGTGGGTGGCCCGCCCCTTGGGAATCCGCAGGGTGAGCGGCCGGGGATTGGGTCCCTGTTTGCCATCTCCGGTGATGGGCTACCCCTTTGCCCCCTTATCGGTTTTTCTTTTGGACCAGCTTCGGTTGGCTTTGCGACCTGATTCTGCACCGCTCCCTTTGCCTGAATTTTTTCGGCCACCATGTTAAATAAGTGTGTCAAAATCACATGCTAAGGTATTCTGCTGATCCCATCGGGCGCTTCGCTCTGTCAAGGATTTTCCCGGCATATCCTCACTCCCTGCGGTCGCTCCGGTATTCCAGTTCCTCCTTGACAGCCGTGATCATCAGAATTGCACCTTGCATATAATTTTTTAACACTTTAAAATTTAACATCATGGCTTACGAAAAAATTTACATCGGCAAAGGGACCCAGGTTCCGAATCTCCAGATCGCGAAAGTTACGCTGAAGCTGGAAGAAGTTGAAAAAATCGCTTACGAGCGCGACGGGGTGAAGTACGTCACCTTCGAGGTAGCAAAACTCCGGGAACCCGATAAGTTCGGAAGGTCTTTCACCTGCTACTACTCGAAGAAGGTTGCCGAAACACAGGAAGCCCCTGCGAAAAATGTCAGGGCGGCCAAAAAAAGCCGGAAGGAAATGGCAGCCTGACAGCCTTTCCCCGAAAAAGTTCCGCTTCGTCGGGATTTTTTTTGGTCGCCGGCGGTATTTCCGCATTGCTTAATGTCATTTATACAGAGGGATATCGAAAATATTTTCAATTGTTGGTAAAATAAATATAAAAAGACATAAATATCTTAAATATTTTATTAATACATTTGCATACGATTAGAGCGTGCCGTACCGATAAAAAACCCCTTGCTTTTGCGGTCATTGGTTGTAGCAACGTTTGAGCCCGCACCGGGAATGGGCTTTGGTACGGATGAATATGGAGCATTTTTTTATTGAAATAGATGAATATCAGAATGCTGGTTAAAATGTCAAACTTTAGAAAGTAAACAAATGAAAAATTACGTTTTTCCCAACAGAATTCTTCTGGCCGGAATTTTTATCTTGTTTTCCGCTTTTGTTTCCTGCAGCAAGGATGAAGAGCTGACTGAAAATGAGCAACTCCTTACATTCGGCAAATGGAATCTTTCATCCCATGCTGTCGACCCTCCTTTGACTTTCACCGACGAGAATGACGAGACATTTTTTGTGAGTGATCTGGTTGAGTTTTTAGGAGAGTGTTATGCCGATGACTCCTGGACTTTCAAGCCGGATAAAACCCTTGTAATGGATGAGGGCAGCCTGATCTGTGACGACGGATCCGTTCAGCAAGTGACGGGGGAGTGGTATTTTGGTGAGGGTGAAACATCACTTATTGTCGTATACAATGACGGTAGTACATCGACTCTTTTTGTCCAGCAGCTGACGGCTGGAACTCTTAAACTCAATACAATCTCAACCCAGGACAATGTCACGCATACATTCACGATTACCTTTTCCCGTTGAATCTAGCTGAGAAGGCCTGAAATTTCAATACCATGACTTTCGCATTGCTACGGTTCAGGTTCATAGTTTCTAAGCCAGGTAGGCTCCTCGCTGACGGACGCGAAGCTAACTTCTGTTGATGACGATTGTTGGGGTACTTGCTCAATATATTGATAATATAAGAGATTTTTTTTCCAATTCAATAGTAATAATTCAAAAAATGCACATATGAAAGCATCATTATTGGTAATATTCTTAGCTACTCTTCTCCTTTCCTGCGACAAAACCGAAGATGAACCGGATAGGATTATTAACGGCATAAATGTAAATATTGCAACTTCTTCTTTTAATTCATTTAGAATTCAGGGTATGTCAGGTTATCCCAGTGTCAATGAGGTGACTTGGAATGATACGCTGTCTTTAGCTGCGTATAATTATGCAAAGGCGAAAACTGTTGATACCAATACTCCTTCTAATGTCTATTTTCTTTCTAATGGGCAAATGATTTTGGACTTTCCAAGAATTCACAATTTTTCAGGTAATGCAAATTTTGCTTTATACTACGGATATCCTGCAGATAGCGACGTAACAACAGTTATAAATGCGGGCTTTGCCTCGACTAACCATACGATTCTTTCTGAATTGATGAGTCCAACTGCCAAACAATTCGGAATGGGACAATTTGGTGGAAAGTGGTTTGTAATCATGTCCAAATAACTATAAAACAAGTTTACTTCAACAAGTAAATGCTGCTCAAAAAAGCATGTATGAAATCGTTGCTGACAATTAACTATTAGCCATTCGTTCACATATAAAATTCAGTAAAACAGGCTTACACAATGCATGTTTCGTAACCGTTTGAATGTTAAGAATTTATTGTTCTGTTTACTAAAAATACTAGTCCACGAAGAGCTTTATATTTACCACCGCTTCATTCCTTGTGACAACTTTTCTTTATGCGCAGGATATTACTATCTCTTTCCAGTCTGCAGTATCTGGAACGGGCATTGACAGCATCTGGGTTACCAACCTTAAAACCCACCAGAAAGTTAAATTAACGGAGGGTGAATCGCTCAGACTGACCAAGACGACAGGTATTGATGTGTATCAATACGGTTTAAGTGATGGCTCTATCTATCCTAACCCAAGCAATGGTGTTGCCACAATTGATTTTACAACCCTTAAAACCGGAAAAACGGAATTGCGGCTTTATGCCATGTCCGGACAGTTGTTGGTTAGCAAAAACCAGAATCTGGCTCCCGGCAGGCACCGGTTTCAAGTTACATTTCCTGGTACCGGGTTGTATACCGTATCTGTTTTGAAAGATGACGGAACCATCAGTTTAAAGGCGTCAAACATGGGGAAGCTCTTGAGGGAGGAAGAATTTACGTATAATGAAAGTGAAATCCCGGTACCTTTGAAAAATGCAGAAGCAGACAAAGTTCTTGATTATACCAAGGGAAATGTTTTGTTCTATTCTGTCCACTCAGGCATAAACAACACAATAATGACAGACCTGCCGGTTGTCAACATAACATATTCCGTCGAGTTTTATAATTGTATCGACCCCCATTCAAACAGTTATCCTGTTGTAAAGATCGGCAACCAGGTGTGGATGGCAAAGAACCTTGCATACCTGCCTGTTGTAAATCCACCTTTTGAAAATTCAATAACAAACCCAAAGTACTATGTTTATGGGTATGGCGGGGGTGACGTTTCTACAGCGCTGGCTCATCAGAACTTTATTGCTTATGGAGTGTTGTACAATTGGCCAGCAGCCATGGCAGGTTCGACCGGAAGTGACCGTAATCCCAGCGGCGTAAGGGGTATTTGTCCCGCTGACTGGCACCTTCCCAGTGATTCAGAGTGGATGCAGTTGGAATTGTATATAGGAATGAATCAATATGATGCTAACTTCCTTGGTCTCCGTGGAACAGATCAAGGGACTCAAATGAAAACCACTATTGGTTGGAACAATAGCGGAAATGGCACCAATTCAAGTGGTTTCTCGGTACTTCCAGGCGGTTACTTTCACTCCACCCTCAGCTTTAATGAAATTGGTAAAATAGGCTTTTTCTGGTCATCAACGCAAGTAGTGGCTGACATAGCATACAACCGGCAGATGAGCCAATCTACGACCAAAGTATCCCGTTATGATTTTCATAAGAACTCGGGTTTCAGTATCCGTTGCGTAAGGGATTTCTAGTAAAAGGATCCTGATTGATATTGTGCCAGCCCTTAGTCTGGTTTAATAATTTTCTCCTATTCCCGGTTCGGCGGGATTTTTTTTGGTCGCTTCATCCATTCCTGCTTCCTTCCATTCTTGACTGGAGTGCCTGTTAATTTTCTTGCAAGTTATTGATCGCTCCGGGGAACGGTCAAGGGGATAGTTCAGTCTCGTCTGAGACGAGACTGACATTACCCCCGGCTTTGCATTTCTTCTCCCCGTTGTTGCCCTTATCCCCGGCAGCTCAATGGTGGGGTTCGCCGAAAATTTAACCGGCGTGCCAGACCAGTCTCGGCTCAGACGAGATGCCAATACAAACCTGCAAGGCAGCAGTGAAATTCAATGAACAATTTTGATTATTCGGTGGCAGAGATCGAAGTCTCCTATTCCCACCGCATCCCGGCCAAAGACCGGATCCGCATCGAGTCCTCCATGGACGTTTACAAGGCCTGCACCCAGTTCTGGCCATCGTTCGACCACGTGGAGTACTTCTACGTCCTTTACCTGAACCGCAACAACCAGCTGCTGGGAGTGCACCTGTTGTCCAAGGGCGGATTCACCGGGACGGTGATCGATGTCCGGGTGGTCTACCAGGTGGCCCTGAAAGCCTGCGCCTGCGCGATCATCCTGGCGCACAACCACCCTTCGGGCAACCTTACCCCGAGCGATGAGGACGGTCAGATCACCCACAAGATCAAGGAGGCAGGCAAGATCCTGGATATCATGGTGCTGGACCACATCATCGTGACCTCTGAGTCGTTTTACTCCTTTGCCGACAACGGCATGTTGTAACCATTAAATCCCGACAAAGATGAAATGGTTCACCAACATCACCACTCTGGACGGGCTGCGGTCGGAGTACCGCAGGCTCGCCCTGCTGCATCACCCCGACAAGGGAGGATCCACCGCCGACATGCAGGAGATCAACAACCGGTACGATATCCTGAGCAAACGGCTGATCAACGGCAATCCGACGTTCTCCGAGGGTCGCCGCACCTGGGAACACTTCGTTTCCGCTCAGATTCGCACCAAACTCATGGAGGTGATCTTCCTGCCGGAAGTCTCCATCGAGGTTATCGGAAGCTGGATCTGGATAACCGGCAACACCCGGGCTGTGAAGGCCGAGCTCAAGGAGCACGGGTTCAGATTCTCACCCAATAAGCTGGCCTGGTACTGGCAATACGGAGACTACCGCAAGAAGAACGGCAAGCAGTTCTCGATGGAGGAGATCCGGGCCATGTGGGGAACCGAGGAAGTGGAAACACGGACGATGAAACCTCAACTGGCATGACGACCATGAAAGCAAGGTCGTTTGCCCGCAACATGCTCAGGCTGGTCCCGTCCTCTGGCGGGATCAGCCGGGGTTTCACCTCTTTCCTTGAGGTGGCAACAGCAATGAATGCCTCTGACAGGGATGAATCCTTCCGGGAGATGGTGATCCGGTTTGATAAACCTGCACGGTACCTGTTTATGGAGACTTATTCTTACCTGGTACTGGAGATGACGGGCGATGGTTCAGGACTGACGGATGTGTTGGGTGAATTCTACTTCAAGTATATTGAGACCGGGCAGAAAATAGCCGGTCAGACATATTGTGATATGATTCCGGGTATTATCCGGGCTGACATCCGGAATTTCAGCGTGGCTGATTACAGGTGCCGCACTGGCCGCAGGTTGCTGGCGGCAGCGAAGTACAACCGGAACTTCCGTTTCTTTGGTGCCGATCCTGACATTACCATGTGCAGAATCACCCTGTTGAACCTGTGCCTGAACGGACTTTTTGGTGAAGTTGCCCGGTACGATGCAGGGCATGACAGGTTCTATTCCGCCTGGAACATTGATCTGGACACCTATGGAAAACATGCCATTTTTATCTTGCCGGATGAGAAAAGCCTGATCTTTCAGAAACGCAGCACTAATCTTCCTGATACTTCAAAACTGATCTTTAATTATTAAAAGGTTCGTCCGGGTACGGACCTTTTTTTGGTCGCAATTTAAATAGTATAACAAATTTGTTATACTGTATACGAATTGTAACATATTTGTTATATTTGCATCAATAAGTATGCTATATAGGTGATAAATATCATTTCCGCCGATGAAGTATAAAGAGTTAATAAAAAAATTGGAGGATGACGGATGGTTTATGATAAGTCAAAAACGGCACCTGAAATACAGGCATTCAACAAAACCCGGACAATTGACTGTTCCGTATCATTCTGGAGAAATCCCGGCAGGAACAGCCAGCAGGATACTTAAGGATGCGGGATTGAAATGAATCCTTATTCTTATTCAAAATATGTTAACAGATATCATTATGAAAGAGTCAGAACAAAAAGCAGAAGTAAATGTCATCATTGAAAAGTCTGATGATGGTTTCTGGGTAACAGTTGAAGATCTCCCGGGTTGCTATTCATTTGGTAAATTCATTAATAATGCGCTGACAAATACAAGGGAAGCAATTGCTGATCATATTTCAGGGATGGTCGAAAAAGATGAGGAGGTACCCGGGATTTTTTCAGGTAATTATGAATTCAGGATCAAATATGACCTTCAGTCTCTTTTTGCATCTTACCGGATCATTAACAAAACAGCATTTGCTGATTATGTCGGAATAAATGCCAGTTTAATCCGGCAATATGCAAAAGGGTTGGCATTTGCCGGCGAAAAACAGCGTGAGAAAATTGAAAATGCACTTCACCGGATAGGAAATGAACTTTTACAGGTAAATCTTTAAAAGCAAAAAGGGAGCCTGTCTGCTCCATTTTTCGCTTAATAAACCACGACAATAGGTTAAGTTTTTTCTTTACACATATTGATTGCTTCTCATGGCAAATTATCAGCATTTTTGATTCCCATAAATTTCGAAGAGATACTCATATTTTCCCCTTTGCCTGTGCCTTCACTTTTGCCTCAGCCTTTTCTTTTTACTGCCTCCTGCTCTTTGCCTCCCTATTAACAAAATTTAATTCGCAAGCGCACAACATT
This sequence comes from uncultured Prolixibacteraceae bacterium, assembly GCA_964650525.1. Classification (GTDB taxonomy): domain Bacteria; phylum Bacteroidota; class Bacteroidia; order Bacteroidales; family Prolixibacteraceae; genus UBA1413. Next base: position 1,853 of record CAZYUA010000048.1, on the reverse strand, counting down.
TTGTAAATCGGGATCCCGATTCTCGGGACAAGTTGTCGCTTGGCTCCATTCGCCTTAGCCTTTGCCTTAAGAATCCTATTCTCTAATTCCGCCACAAAGTTATTTACGCTTCACGGAATGGTCAAGGGTTCCGCTTCGCGCTTGGTCAGTTTTTTAAGTCCTCCCGCTGCACAGGACTTCGCTTCGCCCCGTTTGCCTAAGCCTTTGCCTCTGTCTTAAAAACCTGACATTCGCCCCGTCCCTCTTATCCTTTCTTTTCAATTGACCTTAGCCGTGATAGCTCAATGATGATGGCAGCGTAATTAAATAATAATCGGCGTGCCAGACCAGTCTCGCCTCAGGCGAGGTGCCAATACAAATCCCAAGGGCATGGGTGAAAAAACATGGCAAACACAGCCAAAAAACTCAGTGAGACACCCGTAGAAGAATCTGCACCGATGCAGGTAGTGAAGAACGATCAGCCGGCAGAATCTGCGGTCGAAGTTCCGGTTGGGCAGCCGGCACCGCAGCCGGAGCTGACCCTTGAACAGCGGATCTCCATGGTTGAGGATCTCACCATGCTGATCGACCGGTGGCGCAAGCTTCTGGATTCCTTTCGCAACCTTCAGACCTTCAAGATCGGGACCGACGGGATGAGCACCCAGATCGTCCTACGTGACACTACCTCCGGGAAAGAGTTCAAGACCTCCAACACCTCGGTGGTGGCACGTATCCTGGAAGAGATCAGGCTCACGCTTCAGGGCAAGATCACCGAAGTGGAGAGCCAGATAAGATTCTGACAGGAAAGGGTCCCGGCCGTCGGACCCTTTTTTTGGTCGATGACGGGGGATTCCCGGATTGTGGGATATCAAAACATTTTCGGTGGAATCATTTATTTCTTATGCTTTCTAACTGATTAAATTTGAAGTATTGAATTGTAACAATTATTGTCTATTTTTGTTACAAACTTACGGTCGTGAAAGAAGTGCAAAGCATTGAAAAACAGATAGAAGAAAAGATAGTGAAGATTCCTCGGGGAACGCTTCTTTTCCCCGAGGATTTTGAAAGGTTCGGATCTTCAGGGTCGATACGGCTTGCCTTACATCGTATTGAGAAGAAAGGAGTTATTAAAAGGATAACAAAGGGAATTTACGTCCGGCCGAAATTCAGTAAGTACATTGGGGAAATAACGCCAACGGCAGAAATGGTAGCTGAAGGTATCGCGAAAAGGGACAAAATCAGGATTGTGCCCACGGGGTCTTATGCATTGAATGCTTTGGGATTAAGTAGACAGGTGCCCATGCGCCTGGTTTTTCTTACCGATGGCGCACCACGTGAAATAAAGGTTGGAAAAAGGAGCATCAAATTCAAGAAAACAACGCCCAAAAATCTGATGGCTAAAGGGAAGATCAGCAGTCTGGTAATCCAGGCCTTGCGTGAGATTGGGAAAGATAAGATCACTTCTTCAGAAGAAACGGAAATCATTGAGCACTTAAAGCGGGAAGATCAGAAGCTGTTGATTCAGGATTTGAATCTTGCACCGGAATGGATCAAAAGAATAATGAAAAAGGCATTGTAAATGAATAAGGTTTATTTTTACGAGATTCCTCCGGATGAAAAAGTAAAGATATTTGAGCAGGTCAGTAAATTGACAAGTTTACCCCCTTTTGCTGTCGAAAAGGATTGGTGGGTTGTAAAGGCTTTGGAAATGATTTTCCGGATGGAAATTAAAAAAACCATTTGCTATTCAAAGGATGAACTTCATTGAATAAAGCCTGATCTTTGATCAGCAGATTTTCCGAAGATATTGACCTGGCCATGGACCGCACTTTTCTTGGTTTCCCGGGAGAATTGTCAAAGAAAGAAATAACCAG
>CAZYUA010000047.1:0-18779 GCA_964650525.1 uncultured Prolixibacteraceae bacterium | reverse complement strand
TTGGTCACGGTGAAGGTATAGGTTCCGGGCTCGAGGGCGGGTATTGAGGTGGAGTTTCCCGATCCGGAGGAAGTTATCATTCCGGGATAGCGTGTCAGCGTCCATGTACCCCCGGGTGGCAGGCCAGTCAGTGTCAGGCTACCGGTTTTGCGGTCACAGGATGGCTGAGTGATGGCTGAGATAACCGGTGAAGAGGTAGTGTTATTTACCAGAAATGTTTTTTTTGCTTCAAAGGTTTCACCGTCCGGCATCTTGAAAGAGTAAGTTATTGTTCCGGAACCATTTTTTGAAGAAGTGAATATGGCTGCTGTTTTTCCGATTCCTGCTATCGGACCTGAAAATAAGTTTTCTGGTGATAAAACCCATTCGATATTGGCGGCTTTTGAGTCGACATCAAGGATTGCAGAGTCATTTGAGCAAATAGATTCAGGGCAGGTTATTTGAGGTGCCAGAAAGAATTCTCTGACAGTAACATAATCAACTTCTAAAGTAGCGGGAAGTAAAGTAGATTCTCTTCCAATGATATTATTATTTAGTTGCATTTGTAACCGGGTTTCACAAATATGACGGGGAAACCATTCATGTATTTTATAAGTAACACCGGGTTTGATCTGATCTGAATAAACATCATTCCAGCTAAAATCAAACAGACCGGAATAATATTTCGACCTGGACCAGGTCTGAATACCATCAACAAAAAACCTGACTTCATAAGGTGTCCAGATTATTTTATACGTGTGCCAATTTCCCAGATAGGATGTTCCAATATTTTTTCGCCACCATTTATTGGAATTTCCGGTCCATGCCACCAATGAAAAACATGAATGAATTTATTGTTATCTGTTTTTTGAATTCCTTCTGCAATATCAATTTCTGAGGCATATCCATCAGCCGGATAACCATTTATATCACCGGGCCCCCATAGCCAATAAGCGGGGAATAAGCCATAACCCTTCGGTATATTACATCGGGCCTCAAAAATGCAATAGCGATAAGAGTATTGAGGCCTTTTGGTGCCAATCTCCGCAGTGGTATAATTACTAGTAATAGGGCCTGACCAGCAATCATAATTTGTATTATCAGGTTCGTGCCGTGCGATCAGTTTCAGTGTTCCGTTACTTACCTGAATATTTTCCGGCCCTCCCTTATTGCTGGTTGCAATTTCATGTTCGGGGCCTCTCCCATGACATAAATCTACATTCCATTTTGATTGATCAAGTGAACTATCTTCAAAATAATCGCCAAAGACTTCATAAGTCCAGTCCGGATTCCAGGCCCTCAGAACTGGTTTGCTGATAAAAATAGTATCAGAAAAAGCAAATGTGCAAGAGAATACAATAATCAAAAAAAACAAAAACAGCTTTTTCATTTTTTTGCATATTCAAAGTTTCCATATCTCAGGTATGAAATCCGATTCCGACAGGGGTTCCTTAATGTATTGTTCTCCTACCCTTCGCTATCTCCGGAATTTTAAAGATTTTTCAGATGTGCGACAGCCAAATGATATCCCGTGTAAATAGTAAAAGTATTAATAGGGTGAAAAGAATCCAATAGATGCAATCATTAAATTGTGAAAACTAATAAAATAATCAATTTTGAATATATTGCTGAAATTGAGCAATTTACTTTTTTTGCGGATAACCCTTATGTAAAAGAATGGGCAAAAAACCGCAAGCTCTGGAGGCAATCTTTTCATTCGTACTTCCCGGATAAAGCGATTCTTTATATCAGGAAATGCAAATATCTTCCGATCAGGGCAGAAATTTCACGCGGACAATGACATCACAGGAATAGCCTCCTGGACCCTGATTTCTGCTATGGTATTTGTACCGTCAAGGTGTCCCCATTTATTTGGAGGAGTAGAAATTCCTGTTATCCTAAGTGAACAATCCGTTACATCCCGGCCGGGGTTTGGGTCAAAATAATCCCCCAGAAAAAATAATCGTTGAAAGACAATCGAATTAAAAAGGAATTACATTTGCCCCCGACAATTTAAAAACGGAAAACAATGGACGAAGGCCCGTATCATAGAAAGTGTCAGTATTAACATTTCTGTAAGGGACTTCTTGTTTCCTTACAGAAGAAAATGTAAGGAGGCAATAGCATGATCAAAATTTTCAAAACTTTCGGCGGTTATTCCGAAATCAGCGAACTGCAAAAAGGATGTTGGATCAACACAACCAATCCGACATCGATTGAAATCCAAAAGCTTACCGATGAATTTGGATTGCCGGCTGATATAATCAACGATATTCTGGACCAGGATGAAAGGCCGAGGGTTGAATTCGAGGACCTCTGGACCCTGATTATTTTAAGGATTCCTGTAGAAATAAAAAACAACGGGCTTCCCTTTCATACCCTACCCCTTGGTATTTTTATAACCAACCAGTTCACACTGACCCTTTGCCTGCAGGATAACGAAGTCTTGCCGATCGGCCAGCCTTCTCCCTTCAGAGATCAGTACCAGCAAATTACTGATAATGTTAACTTCATTTTACGGTTGTTTTTACGTTCGGGAAATTTATACCTGCGTTATCTGAAGCAGATCAATCAGATGACTTCATTAATTGAACAGGATCTTGAAGCATCGATTAAAAACAAAGAATTGAATAAGTTGCTGAAAATGGAGAAATGTCTGGTCTATTTTATAACCTCCATAAAAGCCAATGAAATTGTACTGGCCAAACTTCGGAATTCCAAAAAGATTACCACAGAAATCAATGAAGATTTATTAGAAGATGCTTTCATTGAAAATAAGCAAGCTCTGGAAATGGCGCAAATCTATTCCGATATCCAGAGCGGGATGATGGATGCCTTTGCTTCCGTAATTTCCAACAACTTAAATGTAGTCATGAAACAATTGACACTTATTTCAATTATTTTGATGATACCCACATTAATAGCGAGTGTTTTTGGAATGAATGTGCCCAATTTTATGGAAAACTCTGCGTGGGCTATGCCTTCGATCATTTTCGGTTCTTTGCTTCTTTCTTTTTCCGGGGTACTTTTATTCAGGAAAAGGCAGTGGTTTTGAGGATTGCCGGTGAGGCCGGAAATCTTTTTCCGGTGATTATGCCGACGGAGTATAAGATATCCGAAATAAAACAGGAAGTTATATGATACAAAATTTTCTTTTGCTGTTTTTGCCCTGACTATCTTGTTTGCTTTAACCAATAAAAATCCCTGGGTTAAGGAGGACCGTATACTTTTTGTTACGGCATACCATGGATGCGCAAAATTTAATGTTTACCAAAGTAGCCCCGATTGAAAAAATCAAAGCTTTAGTAATCCGCGGAATCCCCGCGAAGAATAGTAGGAAGGTGCACTGTTGTGATATGTAAATACCTGCCCGTATCGGAAATCGGCGAAGAGGGCACCACCGGCCTTTCTGATTTCAACCGGTGTTCTCACCCAGCTCGAAGTTTTTTGGTCAAAGGGTCCCAGTTTCTGTAAATCGCGGTACTGTTGCTCTGTTAAAAGTTCGATACCCATGTCAGTGGCCATATCAACAGCGTTATTGGCGGGTTTAAACTCTTTCCTGGATTCCTGTCCTTCACGATCGTAACAAACATTCCGGCGGCCTTTCGGAGTTTCTGCCGAACAATCACAGAAAATAAATTCATCCGACGTCTGATCATAACCCACGACATCAGGCTCACCCCCGGTTCTTTCCATCTCAGAGAGGGACCAAAGTTTTTCAGGCCTGGCTGCCAACCTGGCATTTACCTTCTCCCATTCGAGACCGTCATGGCGGTGCATGTTTTTCTCAAACCGGGTTTGGAGGATTTTTAACAATTCATTTTGCTGGTTTGTCGATAGTTCAATCTGGGTTTCCATATTTCCTTTCAATTTCATTGCTCATCCCATTTCAGTAGCACGTCGGCAACGGTTTGATGTACTTCGCGGGCCAAAGTGACCGCAAAAGCGTAGTCGTCCAATGGATCGCGGTGAAATTTAAACTGCGTCCACAGCTTATGAACCACCTCTTTTCCTGCAGCGTTGTAAATATCTGCGGAGGCTTTATGCCAACGGCACTGGTACCATCCGTAATTGTTCGGATATTGCTGTCCAATTTCATCGTAACGGTTTTCAAGATCCTGCAATGTAGTATATTGCAGGGACGATTTGTCAGTAATGGTCACTACCATTTCGGGAAAGAGAGTCAAGGGGGGTAGCAATTCCGGTTCATTTTCAGCAATATAGGTATGGAGGAAGATATTAACGAACAATTCCTGCATCCATTTGCGTTGCATGACCAGGCTATCCTGGAAGTGGTAGGCATGCCCCAGTTCATGGATCGCCAACAGGTCGAAGAATGGCTCCATCGTCAACTGGTCTTTTCCCTTGGAATAGGTGGTTTTTATGAGGTCAGCCACATCCTGCGGAAGTGATTTCAGGGGAGGAATAAAGCTTTTCCAGAAATCGTTGTCGTCCGATGCCACGATGAGGGTTTTGTTGTCAGAATAGTGAGGCATCCCGTACACCGGGAAATTGGTGAACTTGCTCCAATCCTGCGGGGAAAGGACCAGCAGGGTTACTTCAGGCCGGAATGAGAGAATGGGGTCGTAGAATAGCATGACCCTGTCCATTTGGCCGGCGATGCGGGTCGCTTTTTCAAGGGCCCCAGCACTATAATAGGCCTGTACCTGTTGGTTCGGCAGATGGTTCAGCCCGCTGAACTTTTGAGCATAAATCCCGGTTGGAATAAAATAAACAAAGCTGATGATCAGCCATCTTTCCCATCTTTTCAAAATTCCGGGCCCATTTGAAACCCATTTTATGAATTTCCCCTCTGACAAATTTTGTTTCGGGGTGTTCCGTGCAGAAAAAATCGCATTGGTTTTCATACGCTGTGTACCGGCTTATTCATGCTTTTTTAGTTCAAAATACAAGGAGAGAGGTAGATTTATTTGGCCAGAAGAGAGGTCATGGTCAAAGAACCCGCGATGGTTTTGTCATTGAAAATTTCCGTTTCGTCCTGAGGATCGCGCAACGCCAAAACATACAACAAGGGGAGGAAATGCTCCGGAGTAGGAACCGCCAGATTGAAGGCACTGCCCTCTTCGTGATAGTTAATCAGCCTGGTGGTATCATTGGTTAAAATGTAGTTCCTCATTTTCTCCTGTGCTTCCAGTGCCCAGTCATAGCCAAATTCATCATTGATCCGGTCCCAGGCTGCCCTTCGCAGATTATGGACCATGTTGCCGCTGCCGATGATCAGGACTCCCTTCTCCCGCAAAGGGCTAAGCTGACGTGCCAGATCGAAGTGGCGTTGGGGAGTCAGCTCATCATTCAGGCTCAACTGAATGACTGGCACATCGGCATTGGGGAACAGGGGTTGCAGCACCGTCCAGGTTCCGTGATCGATTCCCCATCGGTAATCAAGCTGTATTTCGGGGTGATGCACCAAAGATTGGGTTTCACGGGCCAGTTCCGGACTTCCGGGTGCCGGGTACTGCATTTCAAACAACTCCCGGGGGAAACCGCCAAAGTCGTGGATGGTAGGCGGTATTTCCATGGCTGTTACATAGGTTCCACGGGTTTCCCAATGGGCAGAAATGCAGAGAATAGCCCGGGGTTTGGGGATTTCCGTTCCGATGCGGGCAAAGTTTTTGTAAAACTCATTCTCAATCAATGCGTTCATGGGATTCCCATGTCCCAGGAACATGACCGGCATCCTTTCCGTCTGATGGAAATCGGAGGTCATAGGTTGTAAGTCTTTAACTTCCATAATTCCATAACGTCTTATAGCAATAATTTGTTCATTCAGTCCGAGTCCTCGTTAATAACGTATTCCAATAGGTCACCAGGTTGACAATCCAGGGCTTTACATATGGCATCAAGGGTAGTAAAACGGATAGCTTTCGCCTTGCCGGTCTTTAAGATGGACAAATTGGATAAGGTCAGATCAACTCTTTCAGAAAGTTCATTTAATGACATTTTCCGCTTTGCCATCATCACATCCAGGTTCACAATGATGGGCATAACTTAAACTGTTAAATCATTTTCGTTTTGAATTTCGACACCCCGGGTAAAAATTGTCGCAATGACATAGATCACATCGCAAAGATAATAAATATTTATTGTTTTTCAATAAATATATAATCATTATCAATGAATATTTGATTTCCGGTGGTCAGCGGATCCTATATATCTTCCGGGGTGTTCCTTTTAGGGCTCCTATGAAGGTTATAGAATAAACCTCTCAACGCACTAATGGGACAAACCTCTCAACGCACTAGGAGGTACGTAAAATCTTCTCCATTTTCCGGCCTTTCGCCAATTCATCAACCAACTTATCCAAATAGCGCACCTGCTGTGTCAAAGGATTTTCGATCTCCTCCACACGATAACCGCAGATTACTCCGGTGATAAGCTTTGCATTGGGGTTTATCGCAGCCTGCCGGAAAAATGTCTCAAAAGTCGCATTTTCGTGGATCAGCTTCACGAGTTTATTATCATCAAAGCCGGTTAGCCACGCTATGACCTGATGTAATTCTTCTTTCGTGCGTCCCTTCTTCTCCACTTTTGCGAGATACAACGGATAGACGGAGGCAAAGGTCATCCTTGCAATACGCTCATCGTGTGATTCCATAATTACGGATTAGTATTTTTTACAAGATCCTTAAAGACCGATCCAAAAATCAGGTAGCTGGTATTTCCGGCGATGGTGCCCTCATTTTGTCCCCACAAAAATGGCCAGTCGTCGTAGTTCTCGAAGTGGTCGGGTTTTCTGAACAAAATACCCGGCGCCACATTTCCCGGAATAAAGGAGAAGTCGGCCCGGTTGTTCCCATAAAAGAGTGCCTTTGGGCGGGCGGCGCCCACGGTGGCCACCAGCGAATAGTTGTGATAGGGATGGCAGCCAAACAAAAAGTTAATGGTCTTATAAGCATGGCTCATATCGACAATGTCAGGGAAATACTTGCCGGCAAAGCATACGGTGGTTCCAAAGTTCAGCAAGGCTCCGCCACCTGCCCAGTTTCCCAGTCCGATGGGTACACCGTAGGGATTATTGTTCTCGAGACTTTCGATATATTCTTTGTATTTAACCACATAAGGCCGGAGTCTCTCCTTATAGGATGCGTCCATATGGGGAATGGCATCCAATGCCGTCAGAAGGACAAAATTAACGCTGCGGTCAAGGGCAGGCCATATAAGTTCCTGAAATTTTTCGATGTATTGTTGCTCGCCGGTGGACAAAAAAAGTTGAAGATAAGTGGCCACATCGGATGATCTGCCGCCCCTGAAAAAGCTGTTCTGGGGCCGGCTGGCCAATAATTCCGTGGCCTCTTTCTGAAGCCTTTTGGATTGTTGCAAAGCTCTTGCCGACAAATCGTCGTTATACCCTTTCAATGCCCGGCTTGCTGCGGCGAACATCGTTGCCGCCTGGATATCAAGGCCGGGATTGCGGCTTGTAAATGCCCACAGATCATCCTTCACTCCGCTCGAAAGGCCGTCGGGGGCTATTTCATAAGGGCCAAGGTTTGGATTGTAAGGGAGGCCGTCAGTAACGGAAGCCGCATCACCAAGGTGATGGTAATTATCGAGAACCGCGTTGGAGAGCGTTTGGGTCATGTGGCCGACAATCTCGGCCTGAGCCACCAGGTTCAATGTACCATGCTCGATAAACTGCAGTACGTCGGGGGTCCCATCGGGCCGGTGAAGATCAACATAACGCTGCTTCTGATCGACAAAAGTCTGGTCGCGCATGGGTTTGAAATATTCCCAGGTCTGGACGAAATTCTGCACCACGTTAATGTTCGATTCTGTTTCGATATCAAAATCCCCGGCGTCGAAAAACCCGCCAATGTTTAATCCGGGGATCTGTTCCAGCGCTTTGTATGGGGTATCGGTTGCAGGGCCCTGGCGATGGAGGTCGAAGTGATCGGTATTGGGCGGAGCCTGGAGATATCCTTCCTTGAAAGGTTCACCGTGCCAAACCCTGTAAGCCTCGTTTACAACCATATGATTCATATGTATGGGAATCCAGATATCGCTGGTGGCGTCGGTGATCTTATCATAGACGTTGTTTTCTATGATAAAGTTGTTGGTTATCACATCGCCGTACTGAATAAAGTACACCCCCGGGGTGCTCACTGAAGAAAAATCGAATTTCACATAGTGATATTTGAAATAGTCACCCCATGGGGTGATTTTGCCGCTGAAAACTTTGGTGGCTTTGCCTTCATTGCTTACTTGAAAGATTGATGCTTTGGCAAGCGGTTTCTCTTTTTTGTCGAGTTCAATGACAGCAACTTTGGGTTGTGACGGGAGGTAGCCCACTTGTGAAAAACCGATATTGGGCTCTCTGATCCATCCTTTGATGGCATTGGGTTCAACGCTCCAGGTCAGAACCTTGCCGGTTTTTCCTGCCGGAAGCAGACTGCGGACGACGAACCAGCCGTTTTGGGCCAACACCCGGCCGTCAAAAAGCATAAGATCGGCATCGGGCGAGGTGATTTTGACCAGACGTTCGGGATCATCTGTTGCCAGAAGAAAGGTACGGCCGGTTTCTAGCGGAAGCGGATCGACAAACCGGTTCGTTCCCCTGTCGTCGGAAGTCTTGTACCCTTTATATTGCCTTGGTTTCTCACTGTTCGGCCTCGTTATGGTGTTGCCTACTGCATAGCGCGGAAACCGGTTGATGCGTCCATCCATCAGGTAGGTCTTTCCCCAGTATTGCGATGGCAGAAACTCCAGGTTAAACCCGGCATCGCCTTCCAGTACGGCGGGCACCGGCTTGTCCAAGTATACCGATATCTCAACCCCTTTGCCTTTGGCCGTGACCACCACCCGGGAATCAAAATCGTAATCGTTATACCTTAGCTGGGCCTCAATGGTGTTCGAGGCACGGTCGACCCTCCGGGTCGGTATGGCAGGAACGAGATCCCATTGTTCGGGAGTATTGGAAAGCCTCACGGCACCCCCCTGGGCTGTTCTGACCCCATGGTGTATCAACTCTATCCCGGCGGTTTTCTCATCGTTAAAACCTCCGGTAAACAGGTTACTATAAACGAGAAGGTTGACCCCCTGTGTCTCGAAATATTCAAGATCATTGAGTTTCAGATCCTGGCCCGAAGTAACTGTAAAAGCTGCCGACAACAGCCCAACCATTGTCAAAATTAAAAGTCGCTTCATAGGGATAAAAAACGGAAGTGGTTCATGAGGCCATCCATTTTGTCCGGCCTGCAAAGCATAAAGTTAATGTAATTTTCAGTTTTTTTACATTTGCAGAAGCCCGACAAAGCCTCCCCGGGGAAGACATTTTAAACTGATAACATCATTTTTTTTCACTCTTACTGTCCTGTTTGTAAATGATTTGCCATCATTCCCGTCTTCGATAAGCTGCAAATTAAATTTGCCCTTCCTAAGAAAGTCAAACTTTACGTTGAGCGTCTGCGGCTCGTCTTTACCATTTAACCCGCCTATATACCAAAGGTTTTCTTTCTTTCGGGCCATGACCACTTTTTCACCCGGATAGCCGTCAATAAGCTTCGTATCATCCCAGCTCACCGGTACTTTTTTCAGAAATTCTTTTGGTTCTGATGGCAAACTGTCGTAAGAGGCCGGACTGTCGGCAAAATGTTGAAAACCAGATTCAAAAACCACCGACAAAGCCAGTTCGTGTCCATACGAGGTAATATGCGGATGTTGTGAATTTGAAAACGTTACCGGGGTATAATCCATGGGACCAACCACGTTCCGTGTAAATGGGAGTGTTGTATTGTGACCGGCGGCTTTATTCGTAAGTGTGCGGCGGTTGTTATACCATTCAGCCCCGTACACTCCCTCTACAGTCATGAGATTTGGGTAAGTGCGTTGCCATCCTCTCGGAATCGTAGCACCATGAAAATTTACCATCAGGCGATATTTCGCGGCATCTTCCAAAATGTCGATATAATATTTCATCATATCCTGCTGGTCGCCTGCAAAAAAATCGACCTTAATCCCATATACTCCGATTTTATTGAGCCAGGAAAACTCTTCAGCCCTTTTTTGAGAAGTCAGCAACCGGTCGTTCGGAGTAGGATCAAGCCAGCTTGTGCCCGAATTATACCACAAGAGTGGTTTGATTCCTTTACTCTTCGCATAATTTAAAGCATCTGTAATGTTTCCACCATTACTCATAACATCCCATTCCCAATCAATAAGAATATAGGGCCATCCCATTTCCGATGCCAGATCGATGTACTCCACCACCTTTTTATAATCCTTCGAACCGTGATTGTTGGCCCAATAGATCCATGACACGGCACCCGGTTTTATCCAGCCCGTTTCTTCCAGTTTATTGGGTTCGCTGACATCGGTAATCAAAGTTGACTCCACGATGTCAGACAACTTGCCGACGATGAGCGTATGCCACTGCGAGTTCCAGGGAAGGGTGGTTTTTACCCCTGTTTGCTTAAAATCATTTCTGGCCGGAGGAACCATCACCTTGTATTCATTAGGGTTAGCCCGGTTACAAAGCCTTGTGGCACAGTGGTTCCTTGAAATATTTGCCTCCGAAATCAACACCCAAACCGGATGGTCATGGACTTTATATAATGCCGGAAGCCCCCATTCCTGTTCCTTTCTTCGACTGATGCCGGTCATGGAAAGGGGAAAAAAATCCTCATACGACAGATGAAAAGGCTGCATCCATCGATTTGTGCTATCAGGCAGAATATAGGTCGTGGCCTCGTCCGTAATGTTAAAAACTGAATCGGATGTATTCGGGAATTCATACCTGAATGCTACGCCATCGTTATATACTCTGAAAACAATGTGTAAGGGTTGATGATTGGAATTCACAAAATGGAATGCCGTTTCTGTCCCGGAATTCTCACATGATTTCCGCTTACCACAAATCATTTCATATTTGTCGTGTATCTCCAGTGCCGGCGACTCCCCGACCAAGCTGAGGCTATCGGTGAACCGTTGGTCACTTCTCATGATACCCAGAGGTGAATTTGGTAATGCTTCCAAATATCCGGTATCCGTTTTATAAAGAACCCGGAAATAGACTTTGCCGGAAGACGAGGTCTCTGATGTCTTCTTTGAAACAAGTTCCACTCTGATGTTTTTATCAGGAGAGAAAACTACCTGCCCGTTTATCGCAAATGAAATTGAGATGGAGATTGTGATGAATAAGTAAATGTGCTTCATTGGATCTTGATTACTCCATTTTCTTAAAAATTTCCTGGCCGAAAGCCATACATTCACTACGTTTCAGATTGTCATAATCTTCCATATTCGGATAGGATTTCATTTGTTCCCGTACATCTGATTCCATAAGTCCTAAAGTAATACGGCCTAAAAACACCCTTGAAAATAACCCTTCAGCTCCGGTTAATTTGACAAGATGGTTGTCGAAGAAATTTTTGTAAAGTTCCTGGGTTACAGGTTGTCTCATATTTCCGCAAACTGCAAAATAGCCCCGGATTTTATTCTTCAGTTCTTCTTTGTGTTTGATCAGGTAGTCCTGCAACTCCTTAGGAGTAACCCCACCCCGGATAGAACCCCCGACGATGATATGTTTATAGGATGACAAATCAGGATTTTCCCGGACATCAAAAACATGGGCTATACCATTCATGCCTTCAGAAATCCAAACACTTGCATCACGCGAAGATCCGCACCATGTACCATAAAGTATGGCCCATTCTGCGTTTTTCACAGTAGGATAATATTCCAGCCCCCAAATTTTACGAGGCACAAGTAGTGCTCCTGCTGCTAAGAGACCAGTTTTTAAAAAAATCCTCTTTTTCATATGGGTTGATTTTATTTAAAAGTGTAAGGTATGGGATTTCTGCATTAATCAAGAGGCCTGATGAATTGCATCAGTTCCCGGTCATGGTTATTTACAATTCTGCATACAGTGTCAAAAATCATCGTGGCCCCGTTCTCCGCAGTATAAGGTTCCCACGCAGGCAGCACACCTTTCACGTTAGGGTTGCCTGTTTTTGCGAAGTTCAGCCATGCGGAGCTCATTTTGTCAGCCAGTTTCCAGGCTTCTTCTGTATTCCCGGTCCAGTCGGCCCTCAGATCTACAGTATTAAATGCCAACGGAATGTCCAAGCCGTGAAATGAACCCTTTGAGGCATTCTCCACGGAACTTTTCCATGTCAGTAAATAGACATACAAAGGAGCATTTCCCGCCACACCCCTGGCATCTGCCGTCCTTATCGTAAAAGGCCGGAAAACATTATCAACAGAAAGAAGATCCTGAGGCGTATAATCAGGATATGCTTTTGCGAAGAGCTCAATGTATTGTCCGGTTCTGTCGCCATAGAGTTTTGTCAGCCGTTCTTTTGCCTGTTCCAGAGTAAGCTCCTTTTCACCATACACGGTTTGCATAAGCTCATTAAGGGTGGATCCCATCATGAGGGGAATCTCTTTTGAAATATCAGCAAATCCGGGACTGAAAGGCTGCTGCAACAAAACAATTCCATCGGCCGAAGGGGAAAACCCAAACATGGTCGGGGATCCCGGTTTTCTGGGACCTGAAATTTTTGCAATGGCCTCATTTCCGGCTTTTACAAGAGTCATGTAGGGAATGGTATCCAGTCTTTCTACATCTTCCGGAGTAACTCCCAAATTTTCAAGTACGGCTAATCCCAGGGCCTGTGACTTTTCCTGAGTCATGACATTGAGCAAAGTACCACTCTGAATGATTGCCTTTTGAAACAACCCTTTAGCCGCGGGCATACAGAGGAGGGTGCCCACTTTTCCGCCACCACCTGATTCGCCTAAGATGGTTACATCAGCAGGGTTACCTCCGAAATTTTCAATGTTTTTATTGATCCACTCCAGGGCTTTCACGATGTCGAGCATGCCCACATTGGCCGATTGGGCATATTCAGGGCCACATGCCGACAAATCAAGAAAACCGAGGATATTCAACCGGTGATTGACCGATACCATGACCACATCCCCTTTCTTAGCCAAAGCTTTTCCATAAGTCATCGGGTCGTTGCTGGCACCAACGTGAAATCCTCCGCCATGCAACCAGAGCATTACCGGACGCTTTTTGCCATCCATTATTCCCTGTGTCCACACATTTACACTAAAGAGTTCTTTTTCGTCCTGTATGGAATCGGGATACCAGGGGACGATTTGCCGGGCTACCGGCCCGAAGTTAGTACATTCACGAACTCCTTCCCAGGAATCAGGCTCCTGTGGAGGCATAAATCTTCCGGCCCTGGCATAGGGAATTCCTTTGAATGCAAATACGCCCTCGTCAATACTCCCGGAAACGGCTCCCGAGGTGGTTTTAACCACCGGATCCTGATTTAGGCTGGTTTTGGGACGACAACCTGAAAAAAATGATCCGGGAAAAAGCAAACAAAAGACGGT
This sequence comes from uncultured Prolixibacteraceae bacterium, assembly GCA_964650525.1. Taxonomy (GTDB): domain Bacteria; phylum Bacteroidota; class Bacteroidia; order Bacteroidales; family Prolixibacteraceae; genus UBA1413. The sequence goes on along the minus strand of CAZYUA010000047.1, from coordinate 5,441 downwards.
GAAATTGATTAAATGTTTCATCTGTTTACATTATTGGGTTTATATGGTTTATTACGTGAAATAGTTGGTTTATCCATGTGGTTAATCAGGCCGGTTGGTTTCGTCTTAGAAGAGATGAATATTTCATACGTAAATAATGGTATTAATGGTTTATATATCATTGCGTTACATAAAATCGCTCTTTTCATGAACAAACTGCTCAGTATGGAACTCGCATGGAAGATTATTTACATCTCCTTTTGTTGTGAAAGTTCGCCCTGCTCGTTTCATAGGGAAAGAATTTGCTTACGGAGCTATAGAAGATACCCGTGATTTTGTGTTATGCTTATTTATTATTTTCTCAAAAGCAGTAAAATACCACCGCAATCTTTTAATAATATGTAGAATAAGATAAATAGCAAAAACCAAGGTGAGTTTGTCGTGAATCTCAATAAAGAATTTCCGGTGTGTTTCATCGCCTTGCAACAAATCCATACACCAGGGAGTGAATCCGGTAACTGCAACCAGAATAAAAAGTAGCGATAAGATCAAAACCTGCTGGTTTTTTTTAAAAAGTTTTTTAATCATTACAGCTTTGTACCAATTCCAATGTTGGTAACCATGATGAATCATTAAGAGAGAGAGCGCCACAATCGAAATTTTATGAATTGTCGTCCATCCATGGTAATCCATGCCGAGCACTGATTTTTCAATAGCATGATTTACAGGATTTCCCATGTGGTAGTTTACCTGAATCAACATTCCGGAAAAAACAGTGGCTATTCCGAAGATGAATAGCCCGAGATTAATCATGAACTGGTTGATTTTTCCCATCTGGGAATTTGTTTTAGTGAGCCTTAAAGTTCCATTTGGAGTTGTCACTGTTCATGTCAAATTTGCCAAGTGATGGTGTGCTGTCCCCGACCGACACCAGGGCGAACTTCTCCGTGGAGTTGGGAACGACCCTGGGCATAATCCGGTAGGTTCCGTCGGTTAACTGATCGATTCGCCATAATTGTTCAGGCGCACCGGTAAATGCCGGGACCGTTACCACTTCGGCATCGGCTGTCGCCGCCAATGCCCGGTCAGTTCCTGCAATGACGATTTTATACCAGGGTCCTCCTAAATATCCGCTTGAATCGGGAGCTGCAGTAATGGTCCATTTCTGATGGGGGCGGAACATGTAATCTCCGATTCTCACATCGATATTTCCGGTGGGCCAGGTATGAATCACATCTGCCAGTTCCTGCGACGGAACGGGTTTTACCGGCTCGTTGGGATTCCTCCCAAATCCGCGCATTCCACCAGCCATTCTTACAAAATCAACCACCAACTCCAATGCATACCCCCTTCTCTCTGATTCAATTTCGTAGGTTCCTTCCCTGAAATTTTCTCCCGCCACAGGCCATCCGTTTTTCCACAGTAATGGGCGGATGCCCAGGACACTACGGCCGCCCTGATCCAGATCTGCTTCATAATGGCAGGACATCTTCTCAACCCCATCTTCCAGAATTACACGTCCGAAGTGTCCCGGACCGACCACTCTTCCGCCGGCGGCAACCACCATCTTGCCGCCGCCTTTTAACATCTCTCTTCCCATATTGTCGAGGTATGGACCGGTTACCTTTCGGGAGCGGCCGACAACGATATTATAGGTTGAATTGGCACCGTCACAGCAGGTTCCGTGTGTACCCAGAAGATAATACCATCCGTCACGGTATTCCAGGTCAGTGGCTTCACAATCAATGGCAATATTGATGGCCAGATTCCCTGCGACGCGCTTTCCGGTTTGGGGATCAAGTTCCACGAGACGGATAAATCCAAAATAAGTGCCATAGGAACACCATAGACGGCCATCGGTTGGATCCAGAAGAAGTCCCGGGTCGATTGCATCATTATCTTCTATACCGTCGGATTGAGCGACCAGGATGGCTTCTGAGAATGTAAAGTCAGGAGAATTGGGGTCAAGCGTTTTATTCCACATGGTAAGAATTCGCCCGTTGTGTCCGCCTCCCAATCCGCCCCCGGTTGCGCCATACACAACAAGATAACGATCTCCGATTTTTATGGCATCGGGAGCGGCTCCTCCGCCAGGCCGTTCTGCTCCGCCATTCCAGGTCCAGCCATCTTCGGATATCAATCCGCCTCTGCCTGTGCCAAATGTGTAGTACTTTCCATCACACTCCATGATGGTTGAAGGGTCATGGATAAATGGTCTCCCAACCTGGGCAGTAGTAGTTCCGGCAAGCCATAACGACAAAAGAGCTATTGTGCCCAATATTTCAATTTTCGGTTTCATAATTTCAGATTCTATACCAATGAGATCTTCAAAGGATGATTAAATCTGTTATTCACAGCTAATGGTAATGTTTTTCATTGGCTCTCCCTTTTCGTCGAGGAAGCGGACACAGAAATCGCTCATTCCGGGACCATTGATCACTGCTCCCCTGATGATGTTCTTTCCTTTATTCAGGGTCAGACGCGTGGATACCACATCATCCATGACCATGCGCCGGTCTCCGGAAAGCAACACAGCCTCCTTTCCGTTGAGCCACCACATGGATGCTGAATTTGACCCCACTGCCATTCTTACGTTTTTCATTTCCACCGGACAATTCACTACGGTCACGGCCCAGAACAGCACGCCGTATACCGGTTTATGTAATCCATAAGCGAAACGGAACAGTTTAACATTGAAATTTTTACTGTCCAGGGCATGCCATGTCAGCTCCTGCTCTCCGACTTTTGCCTTTTCTCCGTCTTTGGGAAGAACAGTCAGCTGGTTCTGGAAATAGAGGGTATCAAACGCTTTTCTCAGGTAGCTGTCGGTAAAAACAGTATTGCTGCGGTTTGGTTTATTAATGGGTTCCAGGAGCAGCCAACGCTGGAGGAATCCTTCCCCATCAGGTGTTTTCTGAGATGTTGCAGCCTGAGTGAAGTAAGGTGCGATGCTTCGTATGGTATCGCGGATAGTGGGATCGTCCATGAGACGACCAGATCTGACGGGTTGCGCGGATAATCCCAGTCCAAACAAAATTGCTGAGCTTATCGCCAACAAGAATTTTGTGCGTTTACTGTTCACCATAGATCCCTCCTGTGTTTTTGTTCAGTGTTGTTGAATAGCGGTGCGTTTTGGGTACCCGCCTGTTTCCCCGCCGGTCTGTCGCCAGGTGGTTCAATTTATTATATCTGTCTGTTTATCAAATATTTGCAGGCACAAGCAAAATGGGTGTGTCTGTATTATTTTTTTTCGGATTCTATAAGGAAGAAATCGGTCATTTTTTTAAAGGTGTTTTCATTGAATGTACCCGGCCCGTGCTGGCCATCGGGGACAGAAATAAATTCAGTCAATAATCCTTTTCCTTTCAAAGCGTTGGCGAAAAGCTCACTTTGGCAATGTGGTACAACATTATCGGCCTCTCCATGAATTACCATAAATTGAGGATCTGTTTCGTCAATGAAGGTGATAGGATTAAGAAGAGCGATGAGATCAAGGTTGTCTGCCGGATTGCCTCTTATCAGAGCTGCTTCGGGTGAGTTTCCTGCTTTGGGTTTTTTGCAATCGTCCATAAGCGCCATATCGATAGGGCCAAACCAGTCGACTACGGCATTAACCGAGCTACTATATGAGGTGTAGTTTCCCACCACGCCTTCAATATCAACTGTCTTTTTATTAACCGTATATTCTTTAACAGAGTTGGATGTTCCTGCCAAAGACGCCAGATGCCCACCCGAAGAAAACCCTGTAATGCCAATGAATGAAGGATCAATTTTGTATTTACCTGAATTGGCTCTGATAAACCGTATAGCAGCCTTAACATCATTGATTTGGGCAGGATAAACAGCATCGGAACTCGACCTATGGTTGATGGCTATCACTGCAAAGCCGCTATTAAGTAGCTGTTTTCCAAAGGTATTGTATGCGAACTGTTTCATATTATTACCAAACCAGGCGCTGCCATAAATTACAATTATTGCTTTAAAGGCAGGTTTCTCCATTGAGGGTAAATAGATGTCAAGGTTGTGATACTCTTTATCATCATCGGCATAATTGCGATTGAGCCATTGCGTGTCAGAAGTCTGTCCGAAACAGGCGAAAAAAGTGTAAACAGCCATAATTGTTGTGAAAGCGATTTTTTTCATACTTATTAATATTTTTAAATACAAGAAATTAGTAAAGTATCTTAGTACAGTACAGATTTATACAGTAAAAAACAGGTTGCATTTACCTAAATAAGTTACTCCTTCAAATATAAGGTTTTTATTGTCCGGTAAGGGGTATTTCCGTTTTTCAGACTCCTGCTTCGTTCAACGGTCAACGGGAGCTGCTATTCCTTTTTCGACAGAACCTTTTTAGCTTTTTCACCGATTTCAATGTCCCCACCATTCAGGAAAATTTATCAGACAGAGTTTGTGCCGTGCTGTTGTAATCCCAATCCAGTTCATTGGCAAAATTGGTTATTTCTCTTAATTCGGTAACAGCAATTGGTTTCAAAGTTAATTTTTCGCAGTGTAATCCATTGTTCGGGATTGATCCGGATTTTGTCCGGGATGGTGACCAGGGAGCCGATCCTATACCCTTGACCAATAACGTACGATGCGGGTCAAAATGCTCGAAATCCACCGAACCCGGCATGTTTTTTAACTGCTTTCTGACAGGAATGCAAATTCGTACAGCTTTATCCGTATGTAATACATTTCTGCCAGTCCTATAAATCCTTTTTAAGATAAATCATATCAACAAGTTGTATATCGCCCTCGAAAATGGGGTGGTCGTAATTTTCTATAAAAAAATTCTTTACCCGATGTGACTTTTCAAATCCACAACCTTCATAAAACGACAAGATTGCAGGCACCTCACCTGTCCCTACTAGCATTGTTTTGAAGTTGGTTTTGTAGAAATCAAAAATGAACTTTATCAATGCTCTACCGTACCCTTTGCCTTGATATTTCTTGTATGTTGCTATGTTTTTCAACTCGCAGGTTTCGCTATTTATCGGCACTACAACGCAAACAGTTTTCAAATCACCGTCATATAAAGCGAACAAGTCACCATTTGGCAAATATTTGTCAATCATATTTTCCTGCTCGTCAGCCAACAACAAGAGGTCAATAAACTGTTTCTTATTTTCAATGATTCTTTCTGTTTTCATCAATTTTTCGAAACTATGCTTGCGGGCAGATGTTGTTAATACATGGAAGACTTATGCTCAGTCATAATGAAATCTGCATTTAGCAATTAGCATTTCGTCCGCTTTAACTGGGTATTTTACTCTATGGTTATCATGTTGGAAACAGTGCATTTATTCTTTAGTCATTGTTGAGCTTAATCAAACTCGTCAATATTGGCTCAGCCTTCTTCAAATCAAGCTCTCGTATGAATAAATCTATCGCAGATGGAACACCACCTACAAATCCAGAAGAAATTCCTGAATTAAAATCATTTTGGATTATACCAGGTA
>CAZYUA010000046.1:0-19082 GCA_964650525.1 uncultured Prolixibacteraceae bacterium | reverse complement strand
CCCTGGGTGATGTCATAATTCTGGCCTATCTTGAAGTAGGGGTTCATGTCGTAAATCCCCGGCCGGTTAATTCTGCGGTTATAGGTGAATTTCAGGTTGTGTGACGATGAAAACTTATACTGCAGGTTAACCGAAGGCAAAAAACAGGTGTACCTGGGTTCGGAAATCGAATCGGCCTTGATGTGGCTGTTCTCAACTCTCAGAATGGTTTGAAAACCGATTTTTTTCAGGTTTGCCGTAAAGCCCCCGTAGACCGAATGACGCATCTCAGCATAATCAAAAAGGTTGCCCGATGGCGGATTATTGGTAGTAAAATCGTAATTAAGCTGCTGGTAGTAAAACTGGTACCCCGCTTCAATTTTGGCATTCATCCCCAACGGATGGACGTAGTTGAGTTTTTCGGAGAAATAAAACCGCTTGTTCAGGTCATTTTCAAGGCGGCTATAATTGTCGATTACGGAATTGCTGCTACTGAGATACCTGGTGTTGGTAAAATCGCTTCCCTGGTCGGAGTTGAAGCGGTAGACATTGGTTTCGGCAGTGAACTCCTGAACCGGTTTATCAAACTTCCGCTGGTAAAAGAAGGATACTGAATTCTCCCCGCTGCGGAGGCTGGTGCCGATATCAGACGTCATCATGTTGCGCAGGTTGCCGCTTCGGGAAAGCAGCGACTCGCTCAGCAGGTCAACCTTCTGTCTGATGGGTTGAAGGTTGAGGTTGAGACTCAGGTTGTTCTTGTCGTTCAGGTAATAATCGAATCCGCTATTGACAGATGCCATGGAAACATCAATTCCCCCCTTTCCCTTGGTACTGCTAAGGGAGTCGATCAGGGCAAAGTGGCTGTCTGTCTGGGTGCCGATCGTCAGCTGCTGGTTCACCGCCATTCCTGTCAGGTAAAAGGTGATCTTTCCGAGGGCATAATCGAGGCTTCCGGTCAGGGCATTGGTGGGCTTGTTGAAGGGTTTGGTGCTCAGACTGGTATTGCCGCTCAGTCCGTACCGCGCTTCTTTCTTCAGAATAATGTTGATGACACCATCGATGTTGCCCTCGTATTTCCCTGACGGATTGCTGATGATTTCAATGCTTTCGATATCCGTAGGCAGCAGTTTGGCCAGGAACTCACGGGTCCGCTGCCTTCCGTCGACCTGGATGATGAAATTGCTGCTTCCGTTCAGGGTGATGTTGTTCTGGAAGTCGACGTTGATCTGGGGGATTCTCTTCAGGAGGTCGTATCCGGTGTTGGAAGATTTTGCCATGGCTTCCGGAACGGAGTAGACCGTGCGGTCGACCATTTCCTTTCCTTTCAGCCGCTCGGCAACCACTTCCACCTCCCCGACTTCAGTGGTGGCTTCTGTCAGGAAAATGGTGTCGACGACCAGTTCCGTCGCACCCTGCTCCACCTCCACGGGTTTTTCCCCGGTTATGAATCCTACAAAGCTGACCCTGATCAGGTAATTGCCTGGTTTCACATTCTCGATCAGGTAGTCCCCGCTGGTCAGTGTGATGCTACCCCTGACCATCGCCGAATCGGGGAGTTGCACCAGTCCCACCGAGGCAAACTGGACGGATGACCTGTCCTTTTCCAGGCAAACCGTTCCCCTGATGTTCTGGGCACCGGAAGCCAGGGAAGCGAGCAGCATCCATAAACAGAGAGCATTTCTCATGGTTTTGACTTGTTTGGATTCACCAGCCTTACGGATTGGCCACAAGAAGGACACTCACCCGGGCTGGTGTACTTATTTCCAGGCTGATTTTTAGTTTGGTTGCTGCACACTACAGGGCTTTTACCCTGGTTTCTCCGGTAATGCTTAAAGGAATCTGCATGGAGACCCCGGGAGCGCTGACGCCCAGGTTCCCCGAGATGCTGGTTTTACCACTGCTTTCAAGGGGTAGCCCGGTTCGTGGGTCTACGACCAGGGTGGTTTTACTCATCCCCTTCAGGTCGTCATAAGTCACCGTGGCTCCTCCGGAATTAAGGGGGGTGGCATTGGCGGCAGCTTTGATGTCGGCCTGGGCCGTGATGGTGGCTGCTTGTTCCTCCATGCGGTCCAGTTTGTAGCTGGTGACGATTTCAAGGTTCATGCCCCCCGATTCCATCTTTTGGATAATCTGCCAGTTTGCACCCGCAGAAACCTGCTGGCCCGGTAAATTCCATGTTAGGGCTTCAATCATGTTCTTCAGGCTGTTTGCACTCACCATGTTAACAATCTCCTTTTTAAGGGCATCGCCTATCATGCCGGTGAGGGTGATAGAGGCGGTATCTTTCAGGATCATGTCAGAAAGCATAATGGCATTGACAATGTCGACCACTTGGCCTGCATAGTCGATCTTTACGTAAAGGGCATTTTTGCTCAGCTTGTTCATGAAATACGACAGCAGGTCGGAAGTCTCTTTGGAAGTGACATCCCCTTCACGGGTGGAACTCATGATGGTTGCCTTGCCCATAGTGTTGGTCCTTACATCGATGGTATCAAACCGGACTTCCGTAACCAGGAAATCAGGGGTGGTATCCATCATTTTCAGGGAAACCACATAGGTGGTTTTTGAATCCACGTTGCGGGTCATCCCCTGGACGGTCTGGCTGGTGGTCTGTTCCGAAGTGAACGAAAACCGGTAGGTTTTGTTTTTCTCGGGATTCAGTTTGAGCGCAGCATTGTTTTGGGCAGTACCTGCGATTGAGAATAAAGCGAGGATGCTGATTAAACAGATTTTTTTCATAGCAAAGGCGTTGTTTTTGTCGGGTCATTAGTTAACAAAAGATCGGCACAATTACAATTTCAGGATAAAAAATGTCACGTGGCCCCCGGCTGTATGAATGGAAATCGTAACTTGTACCCATAAACATCTGTTATTGTGAGTCAGATTCCTGTCATCCGGTCCATCCTTCCATGTGAGAACTATTTCCTTGATGAGATGTTGTATGAAGCCGTTTATGTTCCTGAGGGAGAGGAGAAACCGGGACCCGAAATCCTGCAGATCCCTGAATTGTCGGTCTATTCCCGGGATTTCGGCAGGGAGGGAGACCTGGGCCTTATCGCAGAAGTGGACGGGAAGCTTGCCGGTGCCGTGTGGTCCAGGCTTTTTACGGCAGATGCACCCGGTTACGGTTTTGTGGATGAGGCGACTCCTGAAATATCTATGGCTGTAGTTCCTGAATACCGACGCCGGGGTATTGGAACCTCCCTGTTCGAAGCGATGCTCTTTACTCTTGCGAAAACGGGATGTCCACGCGTTTCTCTGAGCGTTGACATTCGGAACTTTATCTTTGACTTTTATCAGAAATACGGTTTTGAAACCGTCAAAATGGTCGGTCTTTCGGCAACGATGGTAAAACAACTCCACTGGGATTCAGAGGAGTAACCCTGTCTTGATGTTTAGTATTTTTTTTGTTGAGAACGGTACCCATTTACATCCACATGGAGTCCTATATGAATAGTGCCGTACGGTTTGAAAGGCATCAGATTGCTCCCTGCGGGATGAATTGCGGCACTTGCATGGCCTACCTGCGGGTGAAAAACCATTGTCCGGGCTGTCGCATTCATTCTGACGACAAACAAGTGAGCATCCGGCAGTGTATCATCCCTCGTTGCGAACACCTCGACCACACAACATCCGGGTTTTGTTTTGAATGTCAGAAATTCCCCTGCCGGAGGGTAAAGCAGCTTGACTTGCGCTACCGCAAGAAGTATCGCACCAGTTTTATCGAAAATCTGCTGATAATCAGAGACCGGGGGATCGATGCCTTCCTGGCTTTGGAGTCTGCAAGGCGGACCTGTCCCGGCTGTGGCGCCGTGCTTTGCGTCCACCGGACCGACTGCCAGACCTGTGGATAAGCCGGTTCAATTCCCACGGCGCATTTTTTTCTGATATCGATTTCGCTGCTTTTCCGGCTTCTATGATAAAGTCCCTAAAATATAACAGAGAAAAATCGTACTTTTGATGTCAGGGAAATGATTCATCAATGGACCAGTCAGGGAATTTGATCAGCAAGCCCACCAATGCACTGTTTTGGGATGTGGATCCTGACATGACCAATGTTCATAAACAAGCCGCCTATATCTTTGAAAGGGTCCTGACCGGGGGTACTTCTGAAGATTCCGGGTTGATGAAAGCATTTTACGGCAAATCAAAGATCAAACATAAAGCCATCAACTTGCGTTATCTGGATGTACGGGAACTTCAATTTTGCAGTGTTTATTTCGATATACCTGTTAGTGAATGCAGATGCTATACTTCAAACACTTGAACCATTCACACCGGAGTTATGAATCTCCCTGATGAAAAGGGAATACCATTAGCAATTTAACTTGCCAAAAATCTTACAATTCATGGAGCTTATCCTGCTGATAATCATCGGAATATTACTGCTCGCACTCCTGGTGCTGAACCTCACCCTTGTTCTCCGGGGGAAAAAAGAGGATTCCCCTCTGTTGAACAAAATGGCCGAACTGCAGAACGGCCTCTCCCGGATTGAAAGCGGCACACGGGAGGAGTTCCGCACCAACCGGGAGGAAAATGGAGCCATTGCCAAGGAGAACCGGGTGGAACTCAGCAATTCTATCAGGGATATAAGGACCGAGTTGCTGGAATCGCTGGCTAAACTGACCGGGCAAAACCAGCAGGCTTTGCAAGTTATCAACAAGACGGTTGCCGACAGGGTGGAGGCCCTTACCGACCGGATGGCCGACATCAACAAAACGAACCGCGAGGAGCAGGCCAAAAATCTCAGGGAGTTCGCCTCCGAGCAGGGAAAGAAAACGGAGGAACTGAAAGCTGAACAGAAAGAGCTGACCCTGAGAACCATGGACCAATTGGAGAAGATCACCACAAAAGTGGAGGAGAAGCTGAAAACCCTGGCGGAAAAGTCGGTGAACGACAACAACCTGATGCGGGAGGCCATGGCAGTGGCCATCAAAGGCTTTGGTGAGATACTGGAAAAGAGCATCAACTCCTTCAATGAATTGCAGAAGGAAAAATTCGGACAGCTGGATGTCCGCCAGAATGAGCTGGTCAAAAATACGGAGGCCAGATTGGAGAGCATCCGGATTACTGTGGAGGAGAAGCTGGAGAAGACGCTCAGTGAGCGGCTGGGGCAGAGTTTCGAGACGGTAGGCAAGCAGTTGATCGAGGTGCAGAAGGGGCTGGGCGAAATGCAGACCATCGCCACCGATGTGGGAGGACTTAAGAAAGTGCTCAGCAATGTAAAACTTCGCGGAGGTGTCGGGGAAGTCCAACTGGCCATGCTGCTGGAGCAGATCCTGGCTCCAAGCCAGTACGATGCCAACGTGCGTACCAAAAGGGGAAGTTCCGACCCCGTGGAATTCGCCATCAAACTGCCCGGCCGCAGTGAAGATGAGAATGACTTCGTTTACCTCCCCATCGATGCCAAATTCCCGAAAGATACCTACGAGCACCTGATTGAAGCCTATGAGAATGCTATCCCCGGCGATATCGAGGAGGCTACTGTTGCCCTGGAGACCACCATTAAAAAGATGGCACGCGATATCCGCGACAAATACATCGATCCGCCCAATACTACCGATTTTGCCATCATGTTCCTCCCCTTCGAGAGCATTTATGCCGAGGTAATCCGCCGCTCACCCCTGGTGGACCAGCTGCGTGATGAGTTCAAGATTACCGTGGCGGGGCCGACTACCCTGATGGCCATCCTTAACAGCCTGCAGATGGGCTTCCGCACCCTGGCGCTCCAGAAACGGAGCAGCGAGGTGTGGCGCGTGCTCTCCTCCGTGAAGACGGAATTCGAGAAATTCGGGGGAATGCTGACCAAGGCCCAGAACAATATCCAAACCGGATTGGGCCAACTCGACAACGTGGTGGGAGCCCGTACACGGGCGATCCAGCGTCACCTGCGCAATGTCGAGAAACTTCCCGCAGCCGAAGCCCGCGAAATGCTTCCCGGCCTGGCCGATGCCATCCTGGCAGAAGGGGAAGATAATGATGAGGATTGAACTATATGTCTTAAGTCTATCATCCTGAGTTATTAATAATGTCCCTTACAGCTGGCTACAAGAATTTTCTCTTCTGTAAATCTGTAAACTAAGCGATGCTCATCATTAATTCTCCTCTACCAATAACCACTTTGGTTAAATTTCAAGGGTTCAGGTTTGCCAATACCCTTGAATGGCGTCTGGTCTATACTGTTTAAGATTTCAACTATTCTTTGAAATACCTTTTTGTCCTGAACTGCCCAATTGGTAAAGTCCTCAAATGCTTTTCCATCAAAAATAAGTTGTCTCATTTCTGCTTTTTCAACCGATCAACCAATTTGCTGAATTCATCTTTTGAAAGAGTTATGGTATCTTTTCCTGATTCCAGATTATCGATGGCTTCATTGATCCGGCTAAAATACGCCGTACTCTCTTCATTGACTTCAGATTTTGAGTTGGAAGCAGGCCGGATGGTAATTTCCAACCTGTCCACATTCTCAAAAAGTGCTTTGACCCTCTTCAGCCATTCAGAAGTCAGCTCTTCAGGTGATATTCTGATTGTTGTTTCCATACTTGCAGCTTTATAGCAAAGATAGTGTACATGGAGAAAATGCCGGGTAATTACTGAGCCTTTTTGTCTTCATCCTATCAACATAGCTTGCAAAAAAACAGCGAACTTTTCCAAAAAGAATTTAGGTCACACACCTCTTTTCCCCGGAAATTTGGAGATATTCCCCTGACGTCAGGATCTCCCTGATTCTCATCACGGTTTTGTGCAGGCCGGTCCAGGTGGTATAAAGGGGCGTAATCCCCAGTCTGATAATATCCGGATCGCGGAAGTCGGGGATAATGCGTGGAACCGGATTATGGCTCTCAGTAAGGGTTGCATCCCCGGTATCTTCGGAAAATCTTCCGAACCTGTTTTTCCGTGGATGAATCATGGCCTGGCAGATACGGTAAGCTTCGGGATGGCGCAGGGCGATATGGGAGCCCCGGCGTTCAGGATCACCGGGTGAACCGGAGGAGAATCCCAGCGGAAAGAGGAATTCCCTGGACAGAAACAGCAGGTATTCACCCTGAAGGAGGCTTTTATGACGCAGATTATCCATGCCTGCTTCCAGGAGGATTTCCACGCCTGGTTTTATGGCTGCAAGGCTCAGGATGGGCGGCGTTCCGGCCAGATATTTGCGTGAGGAGCCAGCCGGGGTGTAGTCGAGGTCGAACCGGAACGGATTTTCTTCTCCGAACCATCCCTGAATTGGCGATCGCAAAAGGGGTTGCAAATCCTTCCGTACGAAGAGAAATGCCGGTGAACCGGGTCCTCCGTTGAGGTATTTGTAGGTGCATCCCACGGCCAGGTCGGCGTTTGCAGCATTGAGACAGACCGGAACCGCCCCCGTGGCATGGCTCAGGTCCCACAGGATCAAGGCCCCCTTCCGGTGAGCCATCTCTGCGATGGCTGCCATGTTGTAAAAGTACCCGCTTTTGAAGGTTACCGACGACAACACCACCAGGGCGGTCTCCTCCGTGATCACCGCCTCCAGTTCTTCCAGGTCGGGGTGGATTCCGTCTTTCGTCCCGGCCAGCATCAGCTCAAAGTGCGCTCCGGCCTCCTTCACGATACCCTGCAGGATATAAAGGTCGGTGGAGAAATTCATCGTATCGCTGACCACCCTGTGTCGCCCTGCCTGCAGTTTCAGTGCCCCGTGTGCCAGCTTGTACAAATTCACCGACGTGCTGTCGGCCATGACCACTTCCCCGGTAGAAGCCCCAATCAGCGGAGCCAGCATATCCCCCATCTTTTCGGGAAGATCCCACCAGTCGTCGTTCCAGCTTTCAATCAGTTTTTCTCCCCATTGTGCTTTGGTGAGCTCCCCGATGGTTTCCGCAGTTTTCTTCAACAGCGGACCCAGGGAGTTGCCGTCGAGATAGATCATACGGGAGTCGGAAAAGAAAAACCTTTCCCTGAAAACGTTCAGCGGGTCGGTCTGATCAGCCTGAAGGGCAAATTCCGGATCTGTGGAGAATGGTTCAGCCATACGTGGTTTATTTTTGCGGTAAATGGTCCTTTAGTGAAGCAGCAGGCCGTTGATGTGCCCACTCATTCCGGTTGTTACCCCCTCATACGCAGTACGTTTATACCGGTTTTCTGAAGGTAAAATTACCATTTGCCCAGGATATTTTTGGCTACCGGAGTTATCAATTCAACCCAGCGACGGTATTGTTCCCCGGATGGGTGGAGTCCGTCGGAGGCCACCAGCAGCGGTTCGGATATTCCCTGTCGCGAAATGGCCGTGATGTCTACATACTCCGCCGGGGTTTTCCGGGTCTCTTCATAATTGATATGGTTGAAACTGTCGATGTCCCCGCCGGATTTTGCTGCATCGCGCGACTGTCCGAAGGGTGTAAAGATATAATCAGGGATGGAGACTACGATGACACGGGCATAATTGTTCCCGGCAAAGGTAGCCGCCAGGCCAAGCAATTGTCGGAACTGAAGGCGGTATTCCGCAGTGTCGAGGCCCCGGTACTGGTTGTTGACGCCGATCAGCAGGGTGATTAAGTCGTAGGGACCTTTGGGATTGGTCAGCCCGATGCCACCAGCCAGGTCGGCGGTCGTCCATCCCGTGCGGGCAATAATTTCAGGTGATGCCAGGTCGAACCCTTCCGCTGCCAGCTTCTTCTGCAGCTGCACGGGGAAGCGCTGATCGGAGGTTACCGATTCGCCGATGGTATAGGAATCACCCAATGCCAGGTAACGCATCGGTTTCGGAGCGGGATTATCCAATCCGGATGGCGGATGCATATCGGAATTCACTTCTTTGGCCGTACACGAAGATAATGAAAATACAGCCACCAGTACCCATAGTAATTTCGGAACTCTCATCTGCTCAATTTCTTTTGATTACACGACAAAAACAACGGAAATTTGTTCATGCCGGAGAAAAAATACCGTTTGTTGCAGCCTGATTGCCTATCTTTAACCCCTTAATCTTCGGTTTAACAGAACCGGCAAATATTCTGAGGGTCGATGAAGCTGAGAATTCCCTTTTTCCTGTTCCTTATCATATCAGGGTTGCCTGCGTTAGCCCAGGAAATCACCCTCCGTATTGCAGCCACTTCCGATGTACACGGGTCTATTTTTCCTTATGACTTTGAAGAAAATAAACCCGGAAGAGGTTCCCTGGAAGGAGTTGCTTTTTTGGCTGACTCCCTGAGGGATCTGCCCGGAAGCAACCTGGTATTGCTCGACAACGGGGATCTTGTGCAGGGAACGCCGGTGGCCTATTATGCCAATTTTGTTCAAAAGCGGCGGAAAAACCTGTTTGCCCGGGTACTGAACAGCATGGGGTACGATGCTGCCACAGCCGGCAACCATGACATTGAAGCAGGTCCGGCGGTTTACAACAAATTGCTAAAAGATTTCCGGTTTCCTTATCTGGCAGGTAACGTGACGGAAGTAAGCACCGGCAGTCCTTACTTCAAACCCTATACGGTGATTAAAAGGGATGGAATCCGGATTGTGGTGATCGGTCTTATTACTCCGGCGGTGCCCCGCTGGCTGCCTGAGCATCTGTGGGCAGGACTGGCCTTCGGGGAAATGGTTGAAGCCGCCGGATACTGGGTGAAGAGAGTGAAGGAAACTGAACATCCCGATGTGGTGGTCGGTCTTTTTCATACCGGCTTTGGCGGTGACCGGGATGACCCGGCCAACGATGCGGAGAACGCAGGCAGGCAAATCGCCATGCATGTTCCGGGCTTCGACGTTATCATCCTGGGCCATGACCACCGCCCACGGAACGAAAGGGTGGTCAACACGTCCGGACAAGAAGTGCTGGTGCTGAATCCCGGCAGCGGGGCACGGAACCTCGCCCTCGCAGAGGTCAGGCTGACTGGTGAGAAGGGCAGTGCCGGTAACCTCTCCGGCGCCGAAAGCCTTCTGGAAACCGGAAACGACAGCCCTTTTACTGTCGTTTCCAAAACCGGCCACCTAATCCCCGTCGATGAAAAACCATCCCCCGGGAAATATACCCGCCGGTTCCGGAAGGACCGGAAGGAAATCCTGGCTTTTTCAAACAGGGAAGTGGGCCGACTGGAAAATCCCCTGGTTTCAGCGGATGCCCTTTTCGGAAGTTCTGCCTTGACGGATCTGATCCACCGTGTGCAGCTCGAAACCACCGGGGCGGACATATCCTTCGCAGCACCCCTGGCTGTGTCGGGGAGCATTCAGGCGGGGATACTCTGTGTCAGGGACCTGTTTAAAATGTACCGCTACGAGAATTTTCTTTACACCATGAACCTTACCGGCGAAGAGGTCCGCCGGTATCTTGAGTATTCGAACGGACTCTGGTTCAACCGGATGCAAAATGAAGAGGAGCATCTGCTGCTTTTCAGGGATCACCAGGCTGTTCGTCCTTCTCTGCTGCATCCCTCCTATAATTTTGATTCCGCTGCCGGTATCCGGTATAGGGTGGATGTGACCCAACCGGCGGGAAAGCGGATAACCATCACGGGTTTGGAAAACGGGGAGCCATTCGATCCGGCGAAAACCTATCTGGTGGTCCTGAATTCTTACCGGGGAAGCGGCGGCGGGGGACACCTGACCACCGGGGCCGGACTGACCCCTGACATGCTTAAGGGAAGATTGGTTTCGGCTTCCCGGGGCGATTTCAGGACAATGCTCCTGGAGTTCATCGAAAAATACAAAGTCATCAACCCGCAGCCGCGCAACAACTGGCAGGTTCTTCCCGAAGAATTCGTGGTCAAAGGGAGGGAAAGGGACCGGCCTTATTTCAGGTGAGGATTGGCCGGGAAGGGTAAAACGAATTATTTCCCTATCTTTGTGGCCTTTAACACGTTCAATGACATTCAGAGATTTAGAGATTATAGCGCCCATCCTTGAGGCTGTGAAAGCCGAAGGATACACCCGGCCGACCCCCATTCAGGAACAAGCGATACCCATTCTTCTCAAAGGCAAAGACCTGCTTGGCGTTGCCCAGACCGGCACCGGCAAGACGGCGGCTTTTGCGATTCCCATTCTGCAACACCTTTACCTTGAGAGACAGCAAAACCGCGCTGCCCGCGGGATTCGTGCCCTGATTGTCACCCCGACAAGGGAGCTGGCCATCCAGATCGCAGATAGTTTTACCGCCTACGGCAGGCATACCGGAATCCGGAATACCGTGGTTTTTGGCGGGGTAAAACAGGGAGCCCAAACCAATGCCCTTGAAAAGGGCATCGAGGTGCTGGTGGCCACCCCCGGACGGCTGCTCGACCTGATGAACCAGGGGTACATTTCGCTCGACACCATCGGCTTTTTCGTACTCGATGAGGCAGACCGGATGCTCGATATGGGGTTCATCCACGACATCAAAAAAATCATCGCCCAGCTTCCTTTGAGGAGGCAATCTCTCTTTTTCTCGGCCACCATGCCGCCCGATATCGTGGATTTGTCACGCAAAATACTGGGAAATCCCGAAAAGGTGACTGTGAAGCCGGAGCAGACTACCGCCGAAAGGGTGGAACAATCGGTCTATTTTGTCAGCAAGGCGGGCAAACCCAAATTACTCACCTATCTGATCAACCAAAAGCCGGGTGCTTCGGTACTGGTCTTTTCCCGCACCAAACACGGCGCCGACAAGATTGTCAAGATGCTGAAGAAGGCGGGTATTGATGCAGCGGCGATCCATGGCAACAAATCGCAGGGGGCTCGCCAGCAGGCATTGGGCAATTTCAAAAACGGGAATTCCCTGGTGTTGGTGGCGACCGACATAGCTGCCCGGGGTATCGACATCGAAGAGCTGCAGTTGGTGGTCAACTACGACCTTCCGAATATTCCCGAAACCTATATCCACCGCATCGGCCGAACAGCCCGGGCCGGACTGGGGGGTACCGCCGTGTCATTCTGCGATATGGAGGAGAAACCCTACCTGCGCGACATCCAGAAGCTGATCAACCAGACGATTCCCGTGGTGGCGGATCATCCCTTTACCGGCGACCAGGGTGAAGTGCCTGCAGATGAATGGGACCGGCCCCGTGAATTTCAACAATCCCGGAACAGGGGAAGCAGAAGCGACCAGGTTTCTCCGGGAAGAGCTGCCCGGCAAACCCCTGCCCGGCAACTGCAATTCGATGAAAAACAGCCTGAACCAGTCAGGCAGGAATCAGTTTCTGGCAGCAGGGATTCCAGTCCATCCCGTACATCAAGCCGGCGTGAAGCACAACTGAAAAATAAAACTGTCACCGCCGATTATAAACAGCAATCCTCACCGTCATTCCGTGAAAACCGGAAGCTTCCCTCCCGCTCATCGCATGAGTCGCGTGAATCTCAGCAAGCCAGGAATCAAAATCCTCAACCTCCCCGTTACCGGTGGTCTCCGGTTCAAGCCCGTCCGGCACATGGCGGTAAGCCGGGTCCTGTGGGCGGAAAGAAGAGCAGATAGACACTGCCGGTCAAAGCCCAGGATCCTTGCACCGGGCCATACGCCGGGCAAAATCCTGAAGAAAGGCAGCCCTGTTGCAATTCAGGGTTTTTACACCAATATATCCTTCTTCCGAGAATTCAGGTGAAGGATCATCGGTATACCAGTTGGAGAAAACAGAGGAAGGTTCCAATTTCCGGGAGGCTGGCGGGATAAAGGAAAAAATGGCTCCGGTGCTGTTATTGAGCGACGGAACGTTACTGAGTAGGGTGTATTCATAAAGACCCGGGTTTTTGGGGCAGAAGAGGAACCTGGCGGTATCCTTTTCCATCCGGGCGTGCAGAGGCCGGTCGATGATCAGGGTGGCTGCAGGTGCGGAAATGG
The DNA here is from genome assembly GCA_964650525.1 of uncultured Prolixibacteraceae bacterium. Lineage (GTDB taxonomy): Bacteria > Bacteroidota > Bacteroidia > Bacteroidales > Prolixibacteraceae > UBA1413. Next base: position 6,328 of record CAZYUA010000046.1, on the reverse strand, counting down.
TATCCGGACAGTAGGGCAGACGAAGCTCCATGATGCCGAACTGTTCGATGCTGTCACTGGCTGTGGTAAGCCAGCAAAAAATTGTATGCGGGCGTTTCCAGGCTCTGACGTAAGAACCTCCCCAACCGGACTGTAACGGGTCTTCAGGGTTTTCCTGCAGCAGGTAGGTGAGAGAAGGCGTATCGCCCATCTTCATAACAGGTCCGCGTGAATAAAAATAGTTGCCCAGGGCCCCGCAACTTTTGATCGTACGCTCAACGAAATTCCTGTTTGACAAGTCGCCCGACTGGTCACCGCCGACAAACCAGCCCCGGTAGGTGGCATTCGATTCGATAATCCACAGGTCAGGGAAGTTATCTGCAATATACTGGTAGGCTTCAACCGACCATTTTTTGTTGGGGCCTCCGATGAAAAAGACCCGGATCCGGGGAAGAATGTCGGGGGCATCGTGTAAGGCCTGGGCCAGGTCTTCGATGCCTCCCCAGATGAGGATCCATAGGGGACGGGGGTCTTCCCTGCGGGCACACCTTACAATCCATTCCGATCCTTCCGTCGGCTTACCATAGCCGTCTGCACCCGGCGATTCCAGCGCTCCCTGTTTCACAAGTCCGCGCAAAGAATCGGGTAAGGGATAACGGGATGAAAAACGCGACAACTGCGGGTAATCTTCTTCATAAACATCGATAGCCTCCAGGATATGTTCTGTCCTGCCATCGCCGTAGGGAGAAGATATGATCCCCTCGATGTCGAAGGTATCAGCATAGACCAGCAAATGTACCATGGACTGGTAATCGTCGAAGTCGGTCCCGCCGATGTCGGTCGATACGATGATACGGCAGGGCTCTCTTACCGGGGGGCTTTTACAGCCGGGGAGCAGGAGCTGCCAAGACAGCAGTACCGCCGGCAGGATGAGGAAATGATACACCTTACGAGCGAAATGGTTCATGAGTTCAGTTTTGTGAGTACAATTTCTTACGTGGGGAAGTCCCCTGTTGTTGCATCCCTAAGGCGACGCCCCGGACGGGGTTAAGTTCTTTAAGAGCATCAGGTGTGATGGCCGGCAAGGCATTCCCGGAGCGCTGCACCGGGCTGAACCAACCTGCCGCTGCGAGTGCGTTGTTTTGCAACGTTTGCATGCACCGGGTTGAGCTTACCTGCCCCTGCCGGTTAGATTCTTCCCTGCCTATGTCGCGGACCTGACTTCCGAAAACAGCCCTGCGGTATAAGGCAAGACAGCCGGCAGCTTTTCGGCCTGCCGGCTGTCTTGTTTCACCCGACCCTTTATTTATACGCTTCGTTCTGGGTGATGACGTCGGGGTTCTGGGTAATCACCTCCAACGGTATGGGAAGCAACAATTGTTTTTCAGTAATCGTGATGTTTTTGGTGCTGTTCTTGATGACGCTGACAGCCCTGCCAGTACGTATCAGGTCAAACCAGCGGTGGAATTCCAGCGCCAGCTCCACTTGCCGTTCGTGTTCGCAGGCGAGCGCCACTGTGTTGTATTTGGAGGGATAACCGGCCGAACCGTAAAGAGGCAGGCCAGCCCGGGTGCGCACCTCGTTAAGGTATTTGGGATCACCGGTGGCTTCCGTCAGCAGTAATAAAACGTCAGCGTACCGCAGGAGGATGAAGTTGTTGTCGGCGGCCTCCCGCAGACCATTCAGCTCAGCAGTGGGATCTTTCCATTTAATGGCATACTTCACTTCTACCTTCACCCCGGCTGCAGTGAGATAACTATCCTGGATGGACAGGTCCCTGCGGGGATCGCCTGGTTCATAAGCATTCCAGAGGTCGCTGGATACCTGGTTCATGCCCCCGCCCCAGGCGGTCACAATCCGGTTGTCGAGGGGGGTGAACATAGCCCAATAGGAGCTGTACGGATTCGATTTACCCCCTTTGTACTGGATTTCGAAAATCGATTCGGCACCATTCTTCTTGGTTTTATCCCACAGATCAGCATAAGGTACCAGGCTGAATTTCCCATAGACTTTCAGGAGGGTTTCTGCAGCCTTTGTTTTATCTCCTCGGGTTAGGTATACTTTACCCAGCAGGGCATTGGCTGCTTCCTGTGTTGCAGCTCCCACAAAGCGCCGGCTGGCTTTTACCGGAAGTTTGGCAGCGGCGAAAACCAAATCCTCGACAATCTGGTCGTAGACCTGGGTAGCCGGTGTACGTCCCATTTTATAAGCATCCGCTATCCCAACCGGTGTGGTCACCAGGGGTATGTCCCCCCACGCCCGCACCATGTCGAAATAATGAAGGGCCCTCAGGAAATGCGCCTCCGCTACCAGGGCATCTTTGCCGGCAAATTCAACTTCCGAACTCTTGGCAATGATGTTATTCACCCTGAACAAAGCAGTGTAATAATTGTTCCAGTAACCCAAAACCAGGATGTTGTTGGGATTCATGGTGTGGTTTTCAAACGCCTCATAATCCTGGACTGTCCCGGCGGTGTTGTCGTTGTAGGCATTGTCCGACATCAGCTCCCCGAAAAAGGAGGGCAGACTTTCCGGTCCGTACAGGGTGTGAAGGGAATTGTAGGCTGACCACATCGCTGTGACAAAGTCCTTTTCTGTTTTGTAGAAATCCAGGTCGTTCATGTTGGAGATGGGCGCACGGTCAAGGAAATCTTCCCCGCAACCAAAAAGCCCGAAACCAAGCAATAAAATCAAATATTTCAGTTTTTTCATTTCTGTACTATTATTTAGTTAACACTTTTGTTCAGAAAGTAAGGCTGATACCGGCTGTTGCCATGAATGGATTCGGATAGGCACCGTAATCGAAACCAACCAAAACACCGGCCTGGTATGTGCTTCCTTCAGGATCGTAGTTCGGATAGTCCGAAAAAACATAGACATTTTCCAGGTTTACATATAGCTTGGCACCCGACAAATGCAGAGCGGTTAGTGCCGTTCGGGGGAGATTATATCCCAGCCTGATGTTCTTGATGCGGACAAAGGAACCATCTTCCACCCAGTAGGTGGAGCTCAGCGACTGGACCGTATTTTGGGTTACCCTGGGTTTGTTGATCTTTCCGTTACCCGGGTCCGCCTCTGATTTCCAGTAGTCGGTCACCAATTTATAGGCGTTCCGGTCGCCATTGAACGATTTCAGGAAGCGCGCATGCTGGTTCATGATTTCATTGCCCTGAACGCCCGTCAGCATAAAGGAAAATTCAACGCCGGCATAGCTGAAGGTATTGGTCAGACCCCAGGTGAAGTCGGGCTGGTAATTCCCGATAATGGTCCGGTCGTTTCCATCGATTTTTTTGTCCTTGTTGACATCCCTGATTTTGGGGTCTCCCGGTTCGCTGCCCGGCCATACCGGGTAAAGGTTGTTGTCGAGATCCGATTGTTTCATAATGACACCGTCGAAAATATAGCCGAAATAGTTGCCAAGGGGTTGTCCTACTTCGGTCTTGGAGATGGCATCGTTTACCGTCAGGAAAATTGGGGCATCGTTAGCTCCGAGTTTAAGTACCTTATTGCGGTTGGCAAAAATGTTGAAGTCAGTGGTCCATTTAAAAGCGCCGGTCAGGTTCTTGGTAGCCAGCTGGAATTCAACTCCCTTGTTCTGCAATTCCCCGATGTTGGTGAGAGTGGTCTGAAAACCGGTCAGGACTGGTATCGGGACGTTCAGGAGCAGGTCGCGGGTCTTGGAATAGTAAAAGTCGAGGGCAAAGTTGACATGCTGATCCAGGATGGTGGCATCTAGTCCAAGATTGGTCTGGCTTGTCTTTTCCCACCTCAGTTCCTTATCCGGAAAGGTGTTGGTGTAGATGCCCTGCACTACGTTGGCCCCGTTCACATAGGAAGAATACCCTAAGAGGCCGATAGTCCCATAGTTCGGGATCTGGTTATTCCCGGTAACCCCGTAGCTGAGGCGAAGTTTTAAGTTGTCAACCCACGTAATGGGTTCTATGAATGACTCTTCGGAAAGGCGCCAGGCCAGAGAGCCGGAGGGGAAATAACCCCAGCGGTTGTTGGCCCCGAACCGGGAACATCCGTCTGTACGGATAGCAGCCGATGCCAGATATTTTCCCTGGTAGGCATATGTGGCGCGGGCAAGATAGGAGATCAGCGACCATTCGGTAGCCGAAGTACTGCCGGCCGAAACCTTTCCTGCATTCAGCGTCTTCACCATGTCGTTCGGGAATGAACCGGAAGTCATGGTGCTGTAATCATACCTTTGCTCCTGGGCAGTATACCCCAGTAGACCGGTCACAGCATGATCCTCAGCAATGGTTTTACTGTAGTTAAGGGTATTCTCCCAAACCCAGTTGAAGGATTGCATGGTGATCAGGTTACCCGTAGCGTTTACCCAGCCTGAGTAGCCCCATTTCTGCCCTTCATTCCAGTATGAAGTGTAGTGAGAGTCTTCGATGTTGCTATTCAGGGCTGTTTTCAGAGACAGACCGTTAAATATTTTCCATTCGGCAAAGGTGTTGGCGGTGATTACATTGGTGATTTTGCTCTTGGTCATTTCGCGGGTCAGCGAATAGGGGTGCCAGAGCTGGAATCCGTATTTGACAAAAGTGTTCCAGATCGATGCCGGGTCTTTAAAGCCCAGGCTTCCGGTTTCGACATAGAGAGGGAAAATGGGGACACTTTGTACGGAAAGACTTACTGCATCCGATTTTCCGGCAGTTCCGAACGATGCATCGCTGGTCCTTGATAAGCCGATATTTACTCCCACAGTTACCCGGTCGTTCAACTGGTGCCTAGCATTGGACCGCAGGGTTATGCGGTTGTAATCGTTCTCGTCGACAACCCCTTCGTTATCGAGGTAGCCGCCCGATACCATGTATTGGGTCTTTTCCGTTCCCCCGGAGGCTGAAACCTGAACATTGTGCGAAAAAGCCGTCCTGAAGAGGACATCCTGCCAGTCGGTGCCGTTTCCGATACGGGTCAGCCATTCGGGATCGCTGAATTCAGTCGGAATTTTGGTATTGTTGCCACGGACGGCGTTCGGGTTTTGTTTCAGGATGGTAGCCCAGGTGTTGTTCCTGGCAGCAATCTCAAATTCGATCCATTCTTTGGCATCCATGACCTCAATCTGCCGGTTTACATTGGCCACACTGAACTCATAGAAGGCTTCGATTTTTGCCTTCCCGGGCTTGCCTGTTTTGGTCGTAATGATGACCACCCCATTCGCACCCCTGGAACCGTAGATCGCAGCCGAGGAGGCATCTTTCAACACTTCGATCGACTCAATATCATTGGGGTTAATGAAATTCAGCGGGTTCCGGTTGAATTCCATATTACTGGTGTTGCTGGTCGCATCCCCCGTTCTTACAGTGTTGTCTTCGAGCGGAATGCCATCGATGACGTAAAGAGGGGTTGTCCCGGCGTTAATGGAGGAGGCACCCCGCACTTTAATCGAGGGTGAAAGGCCCGGGGCGCCCTGGGTCTGGGTAATTTGTACCCCTGAAACCTGTCCTGAGAGAGATTGCAGCGCATTCCCATAAGGACGGTCCCTTAGTTTATCGGCTCCTACCGACACCACCGACCCTGTCAGATCACTCTTACGTACGGTACCATACCCGATCGCTACCACCTCGTCGAGATCTACTGTTGAAGACCTCATCACCATGTTGAAACTGCCGGGGCCGTTGAAAGCAACCTCTTCGGTATGCATACCTACAAAGGAAAACTGAAGAATTCCACGGCTCCGGGATGAGACGAGCCGGTAGTTCCCCTCATTGTCGGTAATTGTTCCGGTACTGGTGCCCTTGACCAGAACGGTTACACCGGGCAGAGGCAACCCTTTTTCATCGTTTACCTGCCCCGAAAGATTTACACTCCCGGATTGGGCAAACAAGGTATTTCCCCCGCACAAGAAAATTACCAGCATCAACAGCAAGGTTATGAGCCTTGTGTCTTTTGCCGGTCTTACCTGCACCGCAAAGCGGGCAGAATCCCTTTTTACTTTTTTTTCCATGCTTCTTTTTTTTGTTGGTTCATATTTGCTAGTGTGTATCATCTGTTTAAAATATTGATTTACCATGGTAAATTCAGTGAAACTGACTAATTGGCTCCGCCGGACTTCGTTTCCCCTGCGGTGAATCATCACGGTGGCCTCATCTGAGACGAAATGGGTATTTCCTGTTTCCTGGAATTCCCGGGGAATTGTGTTTTCCCTTCTGCTGATTTTTCTGCTGGCTCATCCCATATTCACTGTTAACCTTTACAGAATACGTTGATAGTGTGTATTAAATTCACAACAATTACATATGTTTATTACATGTAAACGTTTACAAAACAAAGATAATTAATCACTAGTGTCCGGTTAAGGACTTTTTTAAACGCTGTAAGTTATTAATATTTA
>CAZYUA010000045.1:0-19233 GCA_964650525.1 uncultured Prolixibacteraceae bacterium | reverse complement strand
TTAGTTTTGTTCAACCGTTGCTAAATGAGTCCTAACAATAGGGGGCCAAACCACAACAAATCAAAGGAACTGACATTCATGAAATGTATGTAGGTGAATTACAGAATGGCACGTATTTAATAAGGATTTCAAATTCAAAGACAACTTTCACCGAGAAGATTGTGAAGTTCTAAAATAAATCCGGCAATTTATTTAACCCATGTTGAGCGAGGCTTAAAAGAACCTGATGTATTTTCAGATAAGAATAATTTTACCGGAGAACTATGAAGTAAGACATCACACTCCAGATATCCCCCTACCTCCCGAAGTAATAGGAATCCCGTCGTGAAAGATTCACCACCAGGTAGGTAACTCTTCGTTTCCGGGAAATTACAATTTCACGAATTTCTTTGAAGCAGCACCTGTTTTTTCGACCGTTTTTAATATGTAAACTCCTTTCTCCAAACTTCTGATGTCGATTTGATGATTCTTGATTTGCCTGACCATCACGATTCTTCCACTTAATGTAACTATGGAGATTTTTGAATTGTCTTTCAACCCTGTAATGAACAAAGTTGAATTGGATGGATTCGGGTACACAGAAAATTCTGCATCCTGCGTCTCCAAAATTTGTGAATTGAGTCCGGATTCTTGTATGACTGTAATTGTCTGAGCTGGAACTCCATCTCCTGAAATTGTAATGATTGCAGTTCTTGTGGTTGTTGCCGGATTTGCTGATGCCATCAATGTTATTACCGCATTATTGGAACCTGACGGATTGCTGACGGATAACCAATTTTGATCGCACTGTACTGTCCACTTTGTATTTGAAGTTATGGTTACTATTTTTGAACTGTTGGCTGGCGCACCAATTGTCAATGTGTTTGCAGAAATTGTCATTGTGTGGGCTGAGATATACATGGTCCCCAATCCGCCAAGAAATATTTTACCGGTGGGACCGTAACTTGCTGAAAAAAGTTTTACCGAATTCAAATTTCCTACGCTGATCCAGGTTTGCCCGTTGTCGCACGAATAAGAAAGACCCCCATTTTGATTCATACTGAAATATGCATGCAGGTTTGGTATGTACTTTATCTCATCATAAAAGTTACAGGATTGTAAAAGATCCCATTTCTGTCCGCCATCTGAAGTTTTATACATCTTATAATCAGACTTGTCAGCGGAAAGGTACGAGACCAATCCGTTGTTATCATCTTCAAAATCAAAGGTTATGTTAGCTGTTGCCAGGGAGGTATTAAAGAACGGAGTATTAACAACACTCCAGGTGATTCCCTTATCCGGCGATTTGAAAATCCGCGCGGTATTGGTGATGAAATAAAAGGAATTTCCGACCACGCGATAACTCGATTGACTATTTATTGTGGCTTCTTTGTTTCCGTTGGGCATGTTTCCATCGGCGACACGGTTCCACAATTCTCCCCCGTTGGTGGTTGTGTAAATTTCAAAGTTCTGGTTTGGATCTGCATCACCAATGGCAACGCCTTCGTTCTCGTTCCAGAAATGGATTACATCAGGGAACGGGCTGTTTTTACTGAAACCGGAAGTTTGTTTTCTCCAGGTAACACCACCATCAGTGGTTTTGTAAATCCCTTTTGAATCACTGGCTGACTGAATGTAAAAGGCGGTGGTTTTACTCAAAGCGCAAATTCCCCCTGCTGATCGCGGGTACCCTTCAAATACCGGAAACGGTCTTGTAATCCAGGACACACCTCCGTTTACCGAGATGGATAGACTATCTCCGTAAACATCCCGCACCCATACCACACTATCGTTTACGGCACTTATATCGAAAACCGCCGAGCTTTGGCCAACCGGATGAGGATTCCAGGTTCCCTTCAGTTCACTTAAAGTGCATCCTGTAAATTCAAATGAGCCGATGTCAGGGGTATTCAATCTGGCAAAACCCCTTTGGTCAACAGCAGGAATATCTGAAATCCCGGTGGAAAGTGCATCAACAGCCGGACTACCCAATTGGAGTGCACAGGTAGGTGTACTTCCGCCGTTGAATTGCAGCACATCGACCAGAGGATCCACAAACTGATTTCCGGCCGATTCGCCTGTAAATACAGCTCCCGACTGATCGGATATGATGTTCCGGGAGGAAGAGTTAATGGTACCATAAATATCATCGCCGGAATAATCGCATTTCATGTTATGAGCAATAATGGAGTTTTTTAGTTTTAATACCCCAGTGTTGTAAATGCCTCCGCCTTTCCCGTAAGAGCCGTTCATCCCGTTTGAACCTGCTCCGGCAATGCAATACGTGGTTGTGACCTGATGGGTGATCGGGTCGACTTTGGTGCAGGTCCCTTGTGTAGCCCTGCCGCCGCTTCCTCCCTTTCCATAATTTCCGGAGTAATTCCAGGTGATGGTGGAGTTGAAAATCTCCGCGGTGCCTTCATTTTGAATCCCTCCGCCATTCTCGCCGTTGCCGCCGTTAAGCCCATTCGTACCGTTCATAGAGGAATAACAATCACATCTTCCAGGCAAACCATCCGCACCATTTGAACCTGACCTGGCCTGGTTATGAAAAAGGGTACTGTTCCGAACCCCTATATAGCCACTGTTAAATATACCTCCGCCATAATTGTTGAAAACGGAACAGGCTTCTATATGAGCTGTGCCGTGATTCTTAATCCCAAAGAAACTGCCTCCTGAAACAGACGTATTTTGAATGCTTACATGACCTTCATTATAAACTCCGATGTTGTTATTATTTCTTATGATGCAATCTGTGAATTGTACAATTGAAAAGCTATTGACTGCAATTGTCCCATTTGAATAACCGAAGAAACTGGACTTTTCAAAAATGCAATGGTCAAAAACAACGGTATCATTCGATTGATAGGGCTTCTCGATGCTTATTCCCTTAAAGCGATTTTGAACAGGAACACTATTATCGGAGGTAAAAATGACAGGATTTGTATTGGTTCCTTTCGCAATGATGTTACCTTTTACCACAATCATGCGGCTGCATGATGCACAAGTGTCACCTTTGAAATACAATACTGCCCCGGGCAGTAAAGTTAACGTGACATTCTCAGGAACGATGATATTGCCGGTAATGGTATCTGTTCCAGCACCAATGGTTGTGTCAACGGAAATAATTCTATCAGGATCTGATTCCTGGCTGAAAACAGAACCGGTTGATATACCCACAACAAAAAAAAGAGTCGACAAAATTATTGTCTTCATCCTTATACATTCAGGTTAATATTATGATATTCAATTATATGCAACTGAAATAATTTTCAAACTTTTCATCTTCGCAGAACTCGAATGGCACACATATCCATGTCCTTGTGCAGTTCGTTGACCATGCTTGTTTCATACGTAAATAATGAACTTAACAGTTTATATATCATTGCGTTACATAAACCCGCTCTTTTCATGAACATTCTGCTTAGTAGGGAACTCGCATGGGAGAATATTTACATCTCCTTTTGTTGTGAAAGTTCGCCATGCTCGTTTCATGAAAGGATTATAATGGAAATCAAAATTAGTGCTTAATGTCCGGAATGTGTATGCTCCGGATTAATTGTTAGCAATAACTTTACGGGCAGGCATTAGGTTAATGGAAACTTCCCGGAGCAGAGCCCCCGGTTGAACCGGGGAGGAATCCGTAACCATCAAGGAATCTGATAATTTCTTGAATATCAGCAGTATGAAAATTTCCTTCCGGGGACTCTTTGAATACCATTTTCAGGCAAACAATTGGTATAAGAATAAACCGGGCCTCAGGTGGCAATCAGTCTGCCACCATCCGTGATCCGGGGTCTGTTCCGGGAAATGACTCATCCGGTTTTCACCCTGACCGGTTGGAATTCGCCCGGGTATTTTTATATTTGCCCCAATGAAAAATGCGCTTTTGTTTTTTTCACTTCTGCTGTTTTCACCGGCTTGCATCGTTCGGAACGGGTCCTCGTTTTACGACCTGTATCCCATGTTCAATATCCTGTGGATGCTGTTTCTCGGACTCGGGCTGCTCACAGGTATTTATTACATTTTTGGGAAAGACGAGAAGAAAAGGAGCAATGCGGGTAAAGCGGCCCTGGCATGCCTGATCCTCTTTGTCGGGCTTTTGGTTACTGCCTGATGGCCGGGTTCAGGCAGGTGGGAACATAGTCTTTATGTTTCCTGCCATTGTTTTTCACTCGAACCTATTTATGTTAATTTATGATCTTCGACTATAAGCTGTTTAATGCTTAATCCTGTTTCCTGTTTTCGTGGAACTCGTCCCGGTAAACCGGGACTCGTTTCATAAGGAAATAGACGGGTATACCTGCGAGGATGAGAACAATTCCGATGACTGCTTCACGTGGACGGGTAAGGATGGTATTGAAGAAGAGGATGAAGCAGAAGAGGATATAGAGGGCCGGCACCAGGGGATAGCCCGGGACTTTAAAGGGGCGGAAGGCATAGGGCATTTTGTGCCGTAAAATAAAGACTCCGAGGGTCGTAGCCCCATAGAAGATGAAAACGGCAAAGATGATCATGTCGGTAAGCTGGTCGAAGGTACCCGTCAGCACCAGCACCGACGCCCAAAGGCCTTGCCAGAGGAGGGAATTTCCCGGGACACTGGCCTTGTTGAGCCTGCCTATACATTGGGGGAAAAGGCCATCGCGGGCCATGGCGTAGTATGGTCTGGCCCCGGTAAGGATACTGGCATTCGTGCAGCCCAGGGTAGTGATCAGGATCAGTACAGAGATGAAAAGAACACCAAACCCACCGCCGAAACTGCGGACAGCCTCCACGGCAGCGATCTGATTGCCTGCACTGTTTATCGCCTCAAGCTCAGGAATCGTCAGCAGGACAAGGTAGGTATAGTTGACTGCCAGGTATATAGCAATCACGATGAAAACCCCGGTAATGATGCCTTTGGGGATGTTGTTCCGGGCATTTTTCAATTCCCCGCCGATATAGCCAACCGACACCCACCCCTGGTAAGCCCAGAAAGCAGCCAGCATCGCGGTAAAAAAAGCGGATACGGTTACTGTGCCTCCCTTCAAATCTCCGATGTTGAGAATCTTTCCCGGGGGGGCCGGATGACTTGCCAGCCCAAAGGCTACAATTCCAAACAGGCCTGCCGCCACCAGGAACAGGATAATCTTGCTGGTGAGGGCGCCGCTTTTAATGCCGGAAATGTTCAGAAAGGTAAGCGCCATGATCAGAAGGATAGAGACCAGCTTGATCCCGGAATCACGGAAGGGATAAAAGATGCCCGCGATGGAAAACCCGGATAGGGAAGGGAGAATTTCGGGGATGGGAAGGAGGGTATGAAGCGACTGGGTAAAGACATAAGCCAGGGAGGAGATCGTGGCAGTCTGGATGACAGTGAAGAGGGACCATCCATAAAGAAAGGAGAAAAAGCGATTGTAAATTTTCTTCAGGTATACGAAGTCGCCTCCTGTGTCGGCCAGGAGACCTGCCACCTCGGCATTGCTGAGGGCACCCATCAGGGTGATAATACCCCCGGCCAGCCAGGCCAGCAGTACCCACAGAGGCGATTGGAGTTCCGCCGCCATCGGAGCGATCTTTTTATACACTCCCGATCCGATGATGTTGGCTACGACAAAAATGATAATGTAGCCCAGTCCCAGAGCCCTGACCAGTTTCCGGTGCTGCTTCATGAAGGTGCGCTGCCAGTTTTCAGAAACCGAAGATAAGGAAAATGCGGATCAGAGAAATGGCTGATCACAGGTAAATAAGGCCGGAGGTCGTCAGGGACCTGATCTTTCCTTATTTTGTTTCAGGTCCCTGGCAACCTGGAGGTTTTGCCTGGCCTTTCGGGCCAGACTTTTTCCCGGATTTTGGGTCATCTCTTCCAGCAACGTGATGGCAGCATCGTACTCCTGCCGTCTGATGAGTGCATTGGTCTCTTCGAAATGCTTTCCGGCGGCGAGTGTTTTGGGTATCCTTTCCTCCGAGGGATAAAACATGTCGGTATATTGCACCCCAGCTTCATGGGCCTGAATGATGATTTTATTACATGCCCGGGCCAGATTGGGCACAATGGTGATCAATCCCGACAAGGTAGGACGTGCCGTGTATTCCATTGACTTGTCCAAAAGCGTTTTCCTGATGAGAACCCCGGAAGAATCGTAGAGAGAAAGAAAATAATCGCTCAGGAGATAAAAATACTTGGTTTTAGAAACCGACCCATCCTCTTCTTCTTCCCTGATCGTTTCCCAGGTAAACCGGATTTTCAGACTGTCAAGGGTCAGGAGGTGAGACGCCCGGAAATTCAGACACATTGCCTTGATGTCGCTCTCCGGAAGCTCAAAATTCAGAAGCAGGGTGGGTGCTTTGGCGACTACTGGAGTGTCGATCAGGAAAAAGGTGAAAGGAGTGTCAGGCAGGGTATCGCGTGTCAGGGCCTTGGCAAACGCATCAATAGCGGTGAAATAAGCGGTGTCGTGTTTATCCTTGATCAAGGCGTTGGATTGATAGTCAAACCGGTTCAGAAAGCCGATCCTTCCTTTTGCGGGTACTTCGATTTCGGGGGGAAGAGTCCTGACCAGATAGACCGTTGACGTGCAACCGGAAAGTACCAGCCACAGGGCGATGGTTCCCGGTAAAAAAACACACTTTTTCATGATTACGGATTTTATCCAATTTCCAATTTTTCCCGGGATGTGTAATCCGGAATAGGGCAGCAAACAGTATGCCGGAAATTTCAGGAATGACACCCAGGGAAGGCCCCGGGCAGGTTTTCTTCCGCAAGAAACGAAGTTTCAGGCCCTGTGGCTTTACCGGAGATGTTAGGGCAGGCAACGTACGATACGCCAGGGCCTGAAATTGGTCACAACGAAGAAGTGTGCACAGGTTTCCGGTTCTTTTATGAAGCGGCTCCCTGAAGCAGCACGATCCAGAGGGGCAGGATGACCAGGGAGAGGGAGGTGGAGAAGAGGACTACCCGTGCCGTAAAAGTTGTGTCGAGGCGATATTGCTGCGACAAGGCATAGGGGGTAAGTCCCAGCGGCATGGCTGCTTCCAGGATGCTCGCCTTGAGGTCCAATCCTGACAGCCATCCGGTTTTTACTGCAATAAGGTAAAAAATCCCCGGTAACACCAGCATGATCACCAGAGAGAACAGGGCAACATGCCCCCACTCCCTCAGGTGTCCGATTTTCTGTAATCCCATGAAAATTCCAAGGGAAAAGAGGACCAAAGGGGTGACCGACTGGGAGAGCAGGGAAAGAGACCTGGCAAAGAGTACAGGGAGCTGGAGTCTGGTGATTGCCAGGAATAAGCCGATGAATACCGACAACAGTAAAGGATTGGAGAGTAGTTTGAGGACCAGCCGTCCCGGATGAAAAGAGTTGTCGCTGTCGGCTTCCACAAGCAGCAATCCCAGGGTTAGCAGCCAGAAGACGTAGATAGCCGAGAGAAGCGCTCCTGCAGGCAGGGCTACCTCACCCAGTATGGACTGGAGCACGGGGATCCCCAGATAGGTGACGTTGCCATAAGCGGTGACAAGAAAAAGGGTTTGCCGGCGGAGCCTGGTAAACCGGAACAGCCGGCTATAGGGGATTGCCAACAGGGTACAAAAAATAAAGTAACCCGAATTGACGGCTATCATCCGGTTGTAGTGACCACCCGATAGGTCCAGACGGGACAGGAGAGTAATCACCAATGCGGGGAAGCCTATCCATAAAGCAAAGCGATTGAGTATTTCAACCCATTGTTCAGATACTATTTTAGATCGTGAGAACAGAAGCCCTCCGAGAATGATCAGGAAAAGGGGCAGAACCGCATCAAGGGCTGTGAAAAAGGTACTCATGGTCTCCGGTTGTAATAAAGTTTCAGCATTGGCCAGGAACTGCCACTCCGGAGGAAATATCCATTGTTTCCCGTCCACTTTCCCAGCTATCATTAAAGTAAGGATATTCCTGACAAAGACTATCCTGTAGATAATTAACCTGCCAAATCTAATAAATATTGAAATAAAGCCACTTCCAGGTACCATTTTGTTTCTGCCGTTCAGGGTTGGCGATAATCCTGTTCAGGTGTCGGGTCCGGATGACAACTAATGAAAACCAGGGATGCGTGACCGGAGCTTTCCGGTAATTACCGGTATCATTATCCGGAAATGAAAAAACAATGAATCGGATAGGATGGCACATCGGATTTCATTCACGGAAATGAGACCATCAGCCTTGTTCATCCAACAAAAAGCCTATAAAATTCAATAAATAATTACCTTTGTGCGTCAAAATCTGAAATGTTGCTTATTACAGTTATCCTATTGATATTGACCACGGTAGTTCTTCTGCTGACCCTGGTTTTCATTATCCGTATGCTGGATTATGTCACAAGCAGGAAATCGTGGATAGTGATCGGAATTGCCCTTGTTTTCATGATCATAGCCCAGTTTACTGAGATCCACAACCTTTATGTGAACAAAAGCCCTTCGAATACCCCGATGGTTTATTTCATTCTGGTATTATGTGTGTCTGTTCTTCTGTCTGTTGGGGTATTTCGCATTGGCAACTTGTTGCGCAAAGTGAAAAGGTCGGACGAACGCAGGTTAGAGTCGGAAAACCGTTTCAAACTATTATTTGATCATTCGGGTGATGAGATTTTTTTGGCGGATTTCGATGGCAATTTCATTGAAATCAACCAGGAAGCTTTACGAAGGCTGGGGTATTCGCGTGAAGAACTGATGAATAAGAATTTCACGGATATCAAGACTCCTAAATTCATCCCGCTGGTAAAAAAGAATATTGAAATTATCCGGAAAAACGGACACCACATCTATGAAACGGAGCACCTCACCAAAGGAGGTGCGATCAAGTGCCTGGAAATGAGCAGCCGGGTAATTGATTATTTTGGAAGGAAAGCAATCCTCAGCATTGCCCGGGACATTACCGAGCGGAAAGATATAGAGCGGAAAATTGCTGCTGCCATCATTGAGACAGAAGAAAAGGAGCGCAAGCGTTTCGCTGCCGACCTTCACGACGGACTTGCGCCGCTGCTTTCAACGATCAAACTGTACACCGACCTGCTCAAAAAAGGCAATTTCAATAAGATAAGCCAGTCAGAAACCCTGCAGGCGGTTGACGAACTTGTAGATAAAGCGATTACTTCCACGCGTGAGATCTCCAACAACATCATGCCGAGTATTTTGCAGGATTTCGGGCTTCCGGCGGCTGTGAAAGATTTCTGCAATTATATCAACAATACAAAATCGGTCCATATTACCCTTGACACATCGCAGTACCAGCTGACCGGACCAAGAATCGAAGAGACCGTGCTGTTTCAAAGTATCAAGGAGCTGGTCAACAATTCGTTGAAACATTCGCAGGCGAGGAACATAGAGTTGTTTCTTGAAAGTCATAAAAATCAGGTGAACCTTTTCTATAAGGACGACGGCATCGGGTTTGATGTGGACGAGAAATTACAGCAGCCTGCAGGTTTGGGACTGAATAACATCATCAACAAAGTTAAAACCATCAATGGTTTGGCCATGATCAGGAGCAAAAAAGAAGAAGGGATGTCTGTTTTAATTACTGTAAATGTAAAACCCTGACAGCATGAATATTATCAGACTTGTTATAGCAGACGATCATGAGATTTTTCGCAAAGGGCTCCGGATCGTTCTGAATGAAATGGACGAGGTCAAAGTGGTCGGAGAAGTTCAGAATGGTGCAGAATTGTTCGAGATGCTGAAAAACCACGAGGTAGATCTGGTGTTGATGGATATCCGTATGCCGGAGATGGACGGCATTGAAGCTACCCGGAGAGTTGTGGAGAAATATCCCAGGATTAAGGTTATTGCTTTGACCATGTTTGAGGAAATAAGCTATTTTAATCAGATGATAGAAGCCGGGGCCGACGGTTTTTTACTTAAGAAGACCACAACCAATGAGTTGCATCGCGCTATCAGTCAGGTAATGGGGGGTGAGACCTATTTTTCGGAAGAGTTTATCAGTAATGTAAACCGCACGCAACGCCCCGGTTCACGACTGGCAACCATCGAACTGACTGAGCGGGAACAGGAGGTACTCGAGCTGATCTGTAAAGGGATGTCCAATTCTGAAATAGCAAAATCACTGGGTGTCAGTGCCCGCACCGTTGACGGCCACCGGGCCCATCTCCTGGAAAAAACTGGGGCTAAGAATTCCCCCCACCTGGTGATGTATGCCATAAAAAACGGACTGATTCAAGCCTGAGGAGACCCTGCCTGAAAAACAGTAACAAACAACAGGTGGAAAAGCATCCGGGAATCAGTACTTTTTCCCCGTAATAATACCTGTTCAAAAAGCGATCGAAGATTTGTTAAAGAATTATTAAATGATCCAATAGACTCATTTATAAATCTTTATGATTCTGCATCAAGAAAATCAGAAGCCTCATGCAACCTTGCACGGTATGTTGTTATATACCACATAGTCAATCTATTAAATCCATTAACCAAGTATTTTTACCTGTTTTGGTCTTCGTGAAATTACCCTTTTCCAGGTCGTTGTCTCTTCCTATTTTCACCCCCGTAAAAAACAGAAAGATGATTAGGGTAATACTGGTCGATAATGAAGCCACTTTCAGAAAAGGATTAAAAACGATTCTGCAAAACATTGGGGATGTGAATGTGGTTGCAGAGGCTGCCAACGGGGAAGAATTTCTGGAGGTTTTGAATCATACCGGCGCCGACCTGGTATTCATGGATGTCAGGATGCCCGTGATGGACGGAATTGAAGCGACCAGAAGAGCGAAAACCCGCTATCCCGGCTTATCCATTTTTGCCTTTTCTTCCTATGAAACACAGTATTATATCGACAAAATGCTTGAGGCAGGAGCCTGCGGCTATTTGTCAAAGTCGGCTGACAATTATGATTTATTGACAAATATTATTCATAGTTCAGACGCCGGATGTATATACGGAATCAGCAAACAACTATAAATCAAAAAAAACAAATATGGCAACCAGAAAAGTTTTAATCGTTGATGATGACATCGATGTGATCACATTGATCCAGACCATTCTACGGAAGGAAGGATTCGAAGTCATCACTGCCAATGACAAAAAAGAAGGTATGAAAAAGATCAGGGAGGAAAAACCGGATCTGGCAATACTTGATGTCATGATGACCACTCATTACGAGGGTTTTGAGCTGGCAAAGGAAATTTCGGATGATCCTGCACTATCGAAGCTGCCTGTGCTTATGCAAACATCAGTCGACATTCTCACCACCACGAAAGCGGATGTACAGGCCATGGCGCGTGAATTCCGGAAGAATCCGGGATTCAAGGATTTGCATGTAATCCTGCTAAAAGATATTGACAGTGGCAAAGCCGGTGTGGACTATCTTGCAGAAAACGGCCAGTCCATATGGTTTCCGGTCAACGGTTTTTTGAGGAAACCGGTGGATGCCAAACGACTGGTCCCCGAGATCAAAAAAATTCTGGGCGTCTGAAATTGGTAATGAAACTCAACTGATAATTATGAAAGCAACCATAGACGAAATCTTGTCCGGTTATGGAGACTCCGGTCGCGATACCCTGATCCCGCTATTGCAGGAAATTCAGGAAAAGCTGGGCTATCTGTCAGAAGAATCGATCGTAAAAACGGGACGGAAGCTTAAGGTTCCCACAAGTAAAATTTACGGTGTTGCCACCTTTTACAATCAATTCAGGTTTGAACCCAAAGGGAAATACCATATCCAGGTATGCCGGGGCACTGCCTGTCATGTATTGGGTTCAAAAACCGTATTACAGGAATTGGAGACCTACCTGAAGATGAAAGCAGGCCTGACCTCCCGTGATGGTCTTTTCAGCATAGAGGTGGTAGCCTGCATAGGGGCTTGCGGCCTGGCACCGGTTATAAGTATCAATGGAGAATTCCATGCCAACATGACTGGTGAATCGATTAAAGAAATTATAGATATATACCGAGCTAAAGAACAAGAAGGATGAAAACAAGCCTCACTATGACCGTCCCGGAATATATTGCACAGTTAAGTGCTGGTTTCGGCACCGATGTGTTGCCTTCCCCGGATGGCATCCAGAGATCAGCA
Source organism: uncultured Prolixibacteraceae bacterium (assembly GCA_964650525.1). Classification (GTDB taxonomy): domain Bacteria; phylum Bacteroidota; class Bacteroidia; order Bacteroidales; family Prolixibacteraceae; genus UBA1413. The sequence continues at coordinate 7,216 of CAZYUA010000045.1, read as the reverse complement.
GAAAAAACAGTTATTTACCTTGGAGCGGGAACCTGCGGTTTAGGAGCAGGAGCAGCAAAAACCAAGGCAGCCATTGCTAATTACTTACACGCCAAACAGATTGATGCCGATATCATTGAGGTGGGCTGTATCGGTTATTGTACAGCTGAACCTATTGTTGATATCAAGTTAGTCAACAAAAACCGCATCTCCTTTTCCAAAGTTACTTATGATAAGGTAGGGACCCTTCTGGATGCTGTTTTTGCAGAGAAAGCGGAGGGTTTGGCGACATTAGGGCAGTTTGAGGACAAGGAAAGTGAACCCTGGGAAAATGTTCCGAAAATCGCGGAGCATCCTTTTTTCGTGAAGCAAAAACGTATAGTCCTTCAGAATTGCGGGGTCATCAACCCGGTAAGCATCGATGATTACATTGCCAAAGGCGGTTATGGAAGCCTGATACGGGCTCTTAAGACATACACCCCCGAAGAAGTTATCACCATCATTGAAAAAAGCGGTTTGCGGGGAAGGGGCGGCGGAGGTTTTCCGACAGGGCTGAAATGGAAGCTTGCCCATAAAACCCAGAGCGATCAGAAATACATGATTTGCAATGCCGATGAAGGAGATCCCGGGGCATTTATGGACAGGGCTGTCATAGAAGGGGACCCGCACCGGCTGCTCGAAGGTCTTGCCATTGGCGCCTATGCCATCGGAGCCAGTATTGCCTACATTTATATCCGGGCAGAATACCCGCTTGCCATCGAACGATTGAAAATTGCCATCAAACAGGCAGAAGAATATGGACTGCTGGGGCATGCGATCCTGGGAACAGGTTTCGATCTGAAAATCAAGATTAAGATGGGAGCCGGAGCATTTGTATGCGGTGAGGAAACCGCTCTTATGCATAGTATTGAGGGGTACCGGGGTATGCCAAGCCCCCGCCCGCCGTTTCCGGCTGAAAAAGGTCTGTTCGGAAAACCCAGTGTTATCAACAATGTGGAAACCTATTCCAATGTTCCTGACATCCTTCAGCACGGCCCGGAATGGTTCAGTTCCGTAGGAACCGAAAAAAGCAAAGGTACGAAAGTGTTTGCCCTGTCAGGAAATATTAAGAACACGGGACTGGTGGAAATCCCTATGGGTACCACAGTCCGCCAGATCATCTTCGACATTGCCGGCGGCATCAGAAACGACAAGAAATTCAAGGCAGTACAGATTGGCGGACCTTCCGGCGGCTGTATCACGGAAGAAAACCTGGATATCCGGATTGACTACCAAAACCTCATAGAAGCGGGGGCCATGATGGGATCCGGCGGACTGGTAGTGATGGACGAAGATACCTGCATGGTTGACATCGCCAAATTCTTCATGGATTTCATCCAGCGTGAAAGCTGCGGAAAATGTATTCCCTGCCGGGAAGGAACCAAGCGCATGCTCGAAATCCTCCAGAACATCACCTCCAAGCCCCTCAACAGCTCAGGGAATCAGGCTCTTGAACGGTTCAAAGGGGTGACACAGCTTGAAAAACTGGCTCAGGTCATTAAAGACACCTCCTTGTGTGGGCTGGGACAATCAGCCCCCAATCCTGTACTGAGCACGCTGCGCTATTTCCGTCATGAATACGAAGCCCACATTTTTGAACGCAACTGTCCGGCGAAAAAATGTACCGAACTGAGAAAATTCAGAATAATGGTCGACCAGTGCACCGGTTGTACCGTTTGCGCAAAAAAATGCCCTACCAATGCGATTATCGGAACCAGAAAATCTCCTCATTTCATTGTTGATGAAAAATGTATCGGTTGCGGAACCTGCTATGAGGTTTGTAACTTCTCGGCAATAGAAATGGTTTAACCCAAAAATGAAGAAAAATGATCAGTGTAGATATCAACGGTAAAACCTTCGAGGCAACGGCAGGGGAAACCATCCTCTCGGTGCTGAACCGGAACGGGATAAAAGTTCCGACCCTTTGCAACATGAAAAATTTCTTTCCGTCGGGAGCATGCAGAATATGTGTTGTTGAAGTAGAAGGAAGCCCCCGGCTCCAAACTTCCTGCTCGTATCCTGTCAGCAACGGGATGAAAATTAAAACCCATTCACCGCGGGTCATCGAAGCAAGGAAGACCATAGTTGAGCTTTTACTTTCCAACCATCCGGACGACTGCCTGTTTTGTGTGAGAAATTCAAATTGTGAACTGCAGAGCCTGTCGAAAGAGTATCACGTTGTCGAACGCAGGATCCATGGCGTGAAAAACAACCACAAGATGGATTTTTCAAGTCTGAGTATCATCCGTGATCCTGACAAATGCATATTATGCGGGCGTTGTGTGAGAGTTTGTGAAGAAGTTATGGGTGTCTCCTGCATTGAATACATTAACAGGGGCAGCAAAACGGTCATTGGCACCAGCATGGGTAAAGGACTGAACACCTCCAGTTGTGTAAATTGTGGTCAGTGTATTATGGTTTGTCCTACCGGTGCCCTTACAGAGCGGAACCAGACAACCATGGTTCAGGAAGCCCTGAACCAGAGTGAAAAGGTTGTAGCTGTTCAATATGCCCCTTCCATCACCATTTCGATTGCAGAAGAATTCGGCATGAAAGCCGGAAAAGACATCAACGGCATACTGAATGCAGCTTTGCGGAAAATGGGATTTCATTTTGTATTTGATACCACCTTCGGGGCCGACTTGACCATTATGGAGGAAGCGGCAGAACTAATTGACCGGATCAGCAAGGGTAAAACCATGCCTATGTTTACCAGTTGCTGTCCGGCCTGGGTAAAATATGCCGAAGAATTTGCCCCTGACTTTCTTGACAATCTCTCCACCTGCAAGTCACCCCAGCAGATGACAGGAGCCGTTATCAAAAGCTATTTTGCTTCCCAAATCAACAAGAAACCGGAAGAGATCATTTCCGTGTCGATCATGCCCTGTACCGCCAAGAAATTTGAATCGCAAAGGAGTACCATGGGCAGGAACGGAGTCAACGATGTAGACATTGTGATTACCACCCGCGAGCTGATTGAAATGATCAAACTGTACGGAATCGATATGCACAAGTTACATCCTGAACTTACTGATTCCCCGCTGGGTGTCAGGAGTTCAGCGGGCAAGATCTTCGGAGCCAGCGGAGGGGTCATGGAAGCAGCCCTGAGGACGGCATACAAATCATTAACAGGGAATGAACTGACCAACTTTAAAATTTCGGCCGTACGGGGATTACAGGGAAGAAAAGAAACCAAGATTAAGATCAACGATCTCGAAATCGGCGTTGCAGTGGTCAGTGGTTTGGCGAATGCCGGGTTGTTGGTAGATGAAATCAGAAACGGAAGAACCGACATTCATTTCATCGAGGTGATGACTTGTCCCGGGGGATGTATTGCCGGTGGCGGACAACGGATCGGGACTACGGAGTCGGTGATTGAAGCCAGAATGAACTCGCTCTACGAAATCGACGAGAAAGAAACCATCAAAGCTTCCCATAAAAACCCTGAAATTGTGGAATTGTACCATAATTTCCTGGGAGAGCCGCTGGGTCACAAAAGCCATGAACTTCTCCATACAAACTATTGTGTGCGCGAGGTGCTGCTGTAATAACGAGAACTGGTTTTATCTAAAGGACTATGGGCTCTTTCATCAATAACGAACTGGTATTTACGGTTAAGGACCGGTGCCGGGTTTGTTACACCTGTGTTAGGGAATGTCCTGTAAAAGCGATTAAAATCATCAACGGGCAGGCTGAAGTGATTTCACAACGCTGCATTGGTTGTGGCAATTGTGTTAAGGTTTGCAGCCAGAAAGCCAAGGTTTTCGTAGATACAACCTCCCCGGTCTATGAATACCTGAAAAATGGGACTCAGGTTGCAGCCATGGTGGCTCCGAGTTATCCGGCCGAGTTCACTGAGATTGAAGACTTCAGGCTATTTATTGGCATGTTGCGGTCACTAGGTTTTGGGTATGTTGTCGAAGTGGGTTTTGGAGCCGATGTGGTGGCAAAAGAATATAAAAAAGCCCTGGAGGATAAGGAGGCTCCCAAAACCATCTCTTCCGACTGCCCGGCTATCGTTTACTATGTACGGCACTACCATCCCGAGCTTGTTGATTCTCTGGCGCCCATAGTATCACCGATGGTCGCCATGAACAGAATTGTAAAGCACAGGTATGGGAACCAAGTTAAAACGGTATTCATAGGTCCCTGCATTGCAAAAAAGGCTGAATCACCCGAGGTGGATCAGGTTATTACCTTTAAGGAACTGAGGAACATGTTCGATAGGGCTGGCATCACCCCCGGGAAGGTGCTTCCTTCAGATTTTGACCCGCCCCGGGCCGGAAAAGCATCCATATTTCCCATTACACGGGGGAAGCTGCATTCGATTAACAAAACGGATGATATCAGCGAAGAGAATATCATCGTTGCCTCGGGACGGATTCATTTCAGAGAGGCCATAAAGGAGTTTGAAGAGGGTCTGAACAAGTCGCAACACCTCGAACTGTTGTGTTGTGAGGGGTGTATCATGGGTCCCGGCATGACTTGCAGTAACCAGCTTTTTGCAAAAACCACCCATATCCGGAATTATGTCAGAGCAAAACTCCGGGATTTTGACAAGAAGCTATGGGACCAGGAGTACGAATCGATCAGTGACCTGGATTTTTCGCAGTCTTTTGTTCCTGCCGACCGCCGGATTCCGACCCCTTCGGTGGAGGCCATCAGGGAGGTATTGGAATCGATGGGAAAAACCAAGGCGGAAGATCATCTGAACTGCGGTGCCTGTGGCTATGATTCCTGCATGGAACACGCCATTGCCATCATCGAAGGATTTGCGGAAGTCGAGATGTGTTTGCCCAATACCATTAAAAAACTGCATAACTCCGTAACAGACCTCAACCTGTCGAACGAAAAGCTGGCCAGTGCCCAGCAATCCCTGAAACAATCTGAAAAGCTTGCCAATATGGGGCAGCTGTCGGCAGGGATCGCCCATGAGTTGAACAATCCCCTCGGAGTGATAACCATGTACAGCAACATTCTGAAGGATGAAGCCCCTTTGGACAGCCCCATCCGGAAAGATCTGGAACTGATTGCCGAACAGGCCGAACGCTGCAAAAAAATCGTTGGTGGCCTGCTCAACTTTGCAAGAAAAAACCAGGTAAACCTCGTGGAAACCGATGTCCTGCAATTTACCCGTCATGGCATCAATTCCATGATTATCCCTCAGAATATCGAAGTGGAAATCAAATCGGAGCTTTCGAATGTGTATGCGTTTATTGACAATGATCAATGGATGCAGGTACTGACCAACCTCGGAAAAAATGCCATTGAGGCAATGCCTGACGGGGGTAAACTGACCATTGGCCTCCGCGAAAAAGACGAAAATATCGAATTCAGCATCCGCGATTCGGGGGTGGGCATTTCAAAGGAGAACCTCGACAAAATTTTTAATCCGTTTTTCACCACAAAACCAATCGGCAAAGGGACCGGGCTTGGTCTGCCGCTGATTTACGGAATCGTAAAAATGCACAACGGAAAAATCAATGTCGAATCGAACGACAACCCGGCATCCGGTCCCACCGGCACCTGTTTTAAAATAAAAATTCCCCGGAATAAAAAAACGACATAAAAATGACAACTTCAGACAAAAAAAGAGTTTTAATTGCGGATGACGACATCGATAGCCTGACGCAGATCACCATCCATATGGAAAAGATGGGATTCGAGGTCATCAGTGCTGAAAGCCAGAAAGAAGCAGAGGAGATCATCGGAAAAGTCAAACCCGACCTGGCCATCTTCGATCTGATGATGGATAATAAGGACAGCGGTTTTATCCTCAGTTACAAGATTAAAAAGAAATACCCGGATGTTCCGGTAATCATTGCTACTGCTGTGACCGCCGAAACAGGAATGGTGTTCGGACTCTCCACGGAAGAAGAAAAGAAATGGATCATGGCCGATTTGTACCTGGAAAAAGGACTGCGCTTTGACCAGCTTCAGGTTCACGTGAATAAACTGATGAACCGTTAATACCCCTGTTATGGCAAGCCTGAAAGTGTTGATCGTTGACGATGAGGCCGGCATACGATCGGGTGTGACGAGAATCCTGAGCAATTTCTCAGTGGATTTTCCTTTCGTTGATGAGCCGTTTACGTTCGACACCATTGAGGTGGGCACCGGCGAAGAGGCGCTGGAATGCCTGGAATCAACTCCGGTGGATATCATCCTGCTCGACAACAAACTTCCCGGCATACAAGGCGTTGAGGTTCTGGAACAGATTAAGCTGAAGGAAATAGACGCAACGGTGATTATGATCACCTCTTATGCATCTCTCGACCTGGCCATTAAAGCCACTGACAACGGGGCTTACAATTTTGTGCCCAAGCCCTTTACTCCGCAGGAACTGAAAACTGCCATGGAAGGCATCACCAAACATGTCTACCTGAGCAGGATGACCAGAAAACTGAACGAAGAGGGCAGACGGATCCGCTTCCAGTTTCTGACGGTATTGTCGCACGAACTGAAATCGCCCATCAACGCCGTTGAGGGTTATCTCCGGATCATGCAGGATAAACAAGTGGGAGATGACATCAACGATTACATGCAGATGATCGGCCGCTCCCTGGAACGGATCAGCGGAATGCGGTCGCTGATCATGGATATGCTCGACCTGACCCGTATTGAAGCAGGAAAGAAAAAGCGGGCCGTAACAAAAGTGGATATCATACAGGTAGCCAAAATGTCCATCGACACGATGAACCTGATGGCCGTTCAGAAAAACATCAAAATATACCTCGACACCGATGAGTCTGATGTATTCCTGAATGCCGATACGGCTGAAATAGAAATAATCTTCAATAACCTGATTTCAAACGCCGTAAAGTACAATAAGGATAACGGAACGGTCAACTGCAGAATCAGGTCGGAAGAAAACAAAATTGTCATATCGGTATCTGATACCGGCATTGGTATGACCGGAGAGGATATTTCAAAGTTGTTTCAGCAATTTGTCCGGATAAAAAACGAAAAGACCAAAGGAATTACCGGAAGCGGTCTGGGGCTTTCGATTGTAAAGAAAACGGTGGAGGAATATTATCACGGCACGATTTCGGTTAGCAGCATTCCCGACCAGGGGTCCACATTTACTGTGGTAATACCAAAGAACTGCTGATTACGATTATCATATGCGGCCACTCATAAAAGAAAAGAGGCTGTCTCAAAAGGGCAGCCTTTTTAATTTGTTGATAATCAACATTTA
>CAZYUA010000044.1:0-21913 GCA_964650525.1 uncultured Prolixibacteraceae bacterium | reverse complement strand
ATTATATTTCAACTGATTACAAAGAATTTCGAAAAATTAACGCATCACTACTAATGGCAATATACTGATTTATTTTCTTTTATGGATGAACCTTCGTCTGTAAGTAATTCACCTTACTCTCTTCCTGTTCAGGGTTAAGCCGATACGACTGAAAAGTCATACACCGGATGAAGCTGCCAGCCGGGGGTTGTTCAGGCTGGTGATAAAGCTTGTCACCTGATCAAAAAGTCCGGCAGAACGGTTGGACAGGGCAATCAGGGTGGCAGCCAGGATGGTTTCAAGAGCAGGATCCCGGGAAAGTGTCCTTAGCGGATCGAAAAACAGGCTGAACATCTCATCGGGCGACCTCTTATCTACACTGGCCATCTTCCCCAGAAGGTGAACACCTGTATACCGGGTCAGATGCTTTTTCCCCCGGCACCATTCCAGTGACTTCACAAAGGCATAGGGCGTCCGGCTCCACAGGTTGGCCGACAGCAGACCTGCTATTTCCTGATTCTCCAGGCTACGTGTCCAGTAGTCCATCTGTTCTTCGGTTACCAGTCCCGGATGATCCAGCCAGGTGGCCAAAATCATGGTCTCCCGCCACCGCTTGTTCCACAGTTTAAAGGCCAGCAGGTGGGAGGGTTCATAATCCGCAGCTAACCGATTCAACTCCGGAACCGTTACCCCCCAGTTATGAAGATAATGCAGTCCCCGCTGCTCCATCTTTTCCGCTACTATCCTGTTGGCTCCCAGCCTGACCCTGCCAAGTATCTCCCGGAACTGCCGGTCAGCCCGGGAATCATCCATCAGTATTTCCATGTTAAACAGCCATCCGTTCGACCAGAAAAAACACCACTGCCACCATTGCTGAATAGAGTCCCAGTAATTTCAGGGGTATATACTCTCCCGGGCCGACTCCCAGTTTACGGAATACCATGCCTGCCAGCAGCAGTTTCTCAAAGAAATAAGCAACTACAGTACCTGCTGCCACCCCTGCGATCCCCATCCATCTTACCAGCCATAACGAAACAGCAACATTAAGTACCAACTCAAAAAGCGAGGCAGCCAGGATTGAACGGGTTTGGTTCATCCCAGTCAGGATGGTCTGCGGAAAAACCAGACGGCTGATCACCAGCAGCAGGTATAGGTTGAATATGGTAGCACTTCCGGCAAATGCGCGATTGAAGAGAACCGGGAAAACAGGGTGGGCGATCACCAGAAGAAGCAATGTCAGCGGGAAAAGCAAATGCATCAGGTGCCGGGTGTTCCTTTTCAGCTCACGGAGATTCTCAGCCAGCCGGCTCCGGTCGCTGAAGGCAGGCAGCAGCGATGTGCTGAGTGCATTTGCCAGTAAAACAGCCAGGGGCAATTCACGCGCACCATACTGGAAAAGGGCAAGAACCTCCTGATCAAAACGGCTCGATATGATAAACCCATCCACATACTGGGCTGAACCGCTGAGAAGGGTGGCACCAATCAGCGGCCACGCGAGAACCAGCAACTGTCTGGCACCGGATAAGGAAAATTTCACAGGATAGGTACGCAACATCAAACCGACCAACCACCCATACCGGACGACCATCGAAAAGACCAGACCGGCAACGGCAGCTTTTATCCCCATTCCTGACAGGGCAGGTACCAGAACCAGAACCAATTGAAATAAAAACGAGAAAATTCCGTACTGGACGATGCGGGTGCTGTTTGATCTTAGCAAGTAGATATACTCGACCAGATTCGAAGGTACCCCGATCACCATGTAAGCGACCAGCAACGGAAGAAAGGGAACCTGACTGCCATTCAGCAAGGCCCGGCTGAAAAAAGGGCCTGCCGCACAAAGTACACCGGCACTCAGCAATGAAAGTACGGAAATAAGGACAAACACAGTGAATACAGGCGGCACAGAAACAGTCCCGTCCTCTTTCGGAGGGATACTGATCAGCAAAGCTTTCAGCAAACCGTTCAGCCAGAAGAAAGTCAGAGCACCCCCCAGAAGCATGAACATTTCCCATTGACCTATATCAGACTGTGTAAGGCTCGTCTTGGTAAACACAATACCGGTCACTATCAGGGCACTATACCGGATTACATGATACAGCTGGAAAGCCGATACCGTTGTCAGGAATCTCTTCATAGCCCATAAAAATACAATTTGTTTCAGGGTATTGACAACATTTACCCATGCAGAAAAGAAATTATCCGCACATCCTTCTAAACGCTTATATTTGCTAAAAAGATCCTGATGGTTAGTTTTAAGAGCCGGACCCGCACCATTCTCCTGATTATCGGAGGTTTGATCCTGGCGTTCCTTATCTGGTTCTTCAGCGATATCGTGACCTATATCCTTCTTTCGCTCATATTGTCGTTCATGGGCAGGCCGCTGATGCGCTCTTTGTGCCGGATCAGGATCCGCCGCTTCACCTTACCCACGTCGGTTTCAGCCTTTCTTACCCTGATCGGTATCTGGATTCTCTTTTTCGGGCTCTTCCGGTTTCTGGTCCCTTTGCTGCTGAGGGAAGTTGAAACTTTCTCCTCCATTGATTTTGACCAGATCTTTGCCACCCTCCAGGAACCCCTGTCCAGGTTTCTGGGATTCCTCAACCAGAAACCGGTAACCCTCGACAATTCCGCCTTTTTCGAAATGATCAGTGAGCAGCTGAACGAGAAATTCCGGTTTTCCAGTCTGGGCAATATCGTGAATTTCGTTGCCGGAACCGTTGGTGATCTTTTCATTGCCTTTTTTTCCGTTTCGTTCATAACCTTTTTCTTTCTCAAGGATGAAAAAATGTTCCGGGAGAGCATTTTGTTGTTTGTGCCGACCGAAATAGAGGAGAAAGTCGGTAACATCCTGGATTCCATTGCGCGGCTGCTCCGCAGGTATTTTCTGGGTATCGTCCTCGAAATGATCATGGTCGGAGTTCTTTATTCCGTCGGGTTGATGATGGTTGGTCTTGAATCCAATCATGCCATCGTCATAGGGCTGTTCTGCGGGCTGTTTAATATCATACCCTATATCGGCCCCTGGATTGGGGCCATGGCGGGTTTGCTTATAGGTATGGCTTTGAATGTCAACAGGGACTTCATGAGCGTTACCCTTCCGATGCTGGGATGGATGGCCCTGGTATTTGTATCGGTGAAAACCCTGGACGACATCCTGTTTCAACCGCTGATTTATTCCAGCAGTGTCAAGGCACACCCCCTGGAAATTTTCCTGGTTATTCTTGCCTCCGGCAGTGTTGCAGGCATTCTGGGGATGATCCTGGCTATCCCGGTCTATACCATCCTCCGGGTGATTGCCAAAGAGTTCTTCGACAACCTGAAATTCGTAAAGAAAATCACTCAGGAACTCGACAACTTCGAAAAGGGAAATAAATCTTTTCAAACCTGATGTAATTTCAGGCCTGTCAGGTATACCAATTTCAAAAATCAACATATGGCACTCTTTTCAGCACAAAACATTTATAAGAATTTCGGGGCCACACACGCCCTCACCGATGTGAGCCTCTCTGTGGAGCAAGGCACTATTTTCGGACTGCTGGGGCCCAACGGGGCCGGGAAAACCACCCTGATCCGGATCATCAATCAAATTACGGCCCCCGACCAGGGAACGGTATGGCTTAACAATAACCGGATGCGACTGGCCGACGTGGAGAAAATCGGCTACCTGCCCGAAGAACGCGGCCTCTATACCAAAATGAAGATCGGGGAACAGGCACTCTACCTGGCTCAGCTGAAAGGTCTGTCGCGGCATGAAGCCCTGAAAAATCTTAAATACTGGTTCCGGAAATTTGAAATTACCAGCTGGTGGGATAAAAAAGTGGAGGAACTTTCCAAAGGGATGCAGCAAAAAGTGCAATTCATTACCACCGTAATTCACAACCCTACCCTGCTGATATTCGATGAACCCTTTACCGGTTTCGACCCTATCAACGCCAACCTGATCAAACAGGAGATCCTGGAGCTCCGCAATAAAGGAGCCACTATCATCTTTTCAACCCATAACATGGGTACGGTCGAGGATCTCTGCGACCACATTGCTCTGATCAATCAATCGAGGAAGATCCTCGACGGACCCACCGATCAAATCAGGGAAACCTACAAATCCAATATTTTCGAAGTCGTTTACAAAGGAAATTTTGAAGAAATCCAAACCGCACTCAGTACCTCCTATACCATCCTGAACCACGCGGAAGGTCCCTTTTCGAATAACATCAGCATTCAGTTTGCCAATGGGTGTCAGAATAACGACCTGATAAAGGTTTTGCTGGGCGTTGCCGAAATTCAAACTTTCCGGGAGGTCATTCCCAGTATGAACGATGTGTTTATTAAAGTTGTGGAATCATCAAACGCTGAACTCAAAGAATCATGAATAAGACATGGATCATTCTTAAACGGGAATACCTGACCCGGGTCACGAAAAAGTCCTTTCTCGTCACCACTCTGCTGGTGCCCCTGTTTTTTGCCGGTCTGATGATTATTCCCAGCTGGCTGGCCACCCGTGACGACAAACAGGAAAGAGTTATTGCCGTATTTGACGAATCGACCCTTTTCCTGGGCCAGTTCGGAAAAGAGGGATACACCAAGTACCATTTTATCGAAAAGCAGCAATACGAGAAGCTGAAAGACAATCTGACAGACAGCAGTTTTTATGCCTTGTTGTACATTCCCGCTAACATTTTCACTACCAACAGTGCCCGGCTGCTTTCGGCCAAACAACTTCCGATTGAACTGACCGAACAGGTGGAGAGAAAACTGAGCCAGGTAATTGAAGCTGATAAAAGAGCAAAGGTAGTCCGCGAAACCGGCATTGAAGACCTGGAGGCCAAACTGGCTGCTACGCGCACCAAAATAAAGGTAAACACTTTAAAAGTCACAGAGTCAGGGGAACAAAAGAAAAGTTCCTCGCTGGTGGCCTTTATTGCCAGCTATGGCATGGGCTTCATTATTTATTTCTTCGTCTTCATGTATGGGTCAATGGTGATGCGAAGCGTCATGGAAGAAAAGAAAAACCGGATTGTGGAAGTGATTGTCTCTTCGGTCAAGCCATTTCAGCTGATGACCGGAAAAATCGTCGGTACAGCCCTGGTAGGTCTTACACAGGTGGGCATCTGGATCATCCTGGGTTTCGTTGGGATGGGGCTTCTGCAAGGCTTTCTCACCCCGGAGACCACCCGACAGGTGGGACAAAGCATCCTGGAATCGCAACAACAGATCACCGCCATGGAACAAAACCTTCCCGAAGCCCAAGACAAAATGGCCGAAGTCCTGGAAATGATCCAAAACCTGAACATCCCCCTGCTCATTTTCGGATTCCTGTTTTACTTCCTGGCCGGATACCTCCTTTACAGCTCCCTGATGGGAGCCATTGGTGCCGCTGTAGACAACGATGAAGACACCCAGCAACTCATCCTTCCGGTCACCTTCCCATTAATCATATCCATCGTTCTGCTTGTTTCCATTTCCAAAACCCCCGATGGCCCAGTGGCTTTCTGGTCCTCCATCATCCCTTTTACTTCTCCTATTTGCATGCTGGCCCGGCTTCCCTTCTCTCCCCCGGTCTGGGAAATTGCTCTCTCCATGTTCCTGCTGGTTCTCACCACTATAGGGGCAATCTGGGCCGGCGCCAAGATTTATCGTACGGGCATCCTCCTCTATGGGAAAAAAGTTACCCTCAGAGAGCTTATTAAATGGCTGACCTATAAAGGATAAATAGATTCTTCTCCTAACAGAGCCTCAAAATAGTCAATGGTTTTCTGAAGGCCTTCTTCCAGCCCGACGACAGGCATCCAGTCCAGTTCCCTGCGGGCCAGGGAAATATCGGGTTGTCGCTGCACCGGGTCATCGGGAGGCAGCGGTAACTGCACAATCCGGGACTTCGAACCGGTCATCCGGATAACCGTCTCAGCCAGTTCCCGGATGGTGAATTCACGGGGATTACCAAGATTCACCGGACCGGTGAACCCATCGCCCGACGCCATCATCCTGACCATCCCTTCCACCAGATCGTCGATGTACTGAAAACTGCGCGTCTGACTACCGTCCCCGTAAAGGGTAAGGTCTTTGTTTTGCAAAGCCTGGACAATAAAGTTAGAAACCACCCGCCCATCACAGGGATGCATCCGGGGACCATAGGTATTGAAAATCCTGACAATTTTGATCCTGACGCCGTTCTGTTTGTGGTAGTTGACAAACAGGGTTTCCGCTGCCCGCTTGCCTTCATCGTAACACGATCTTTCACCTATGGGATTTACATGGCCCCAGTAACTCTCCACCTGCGGATGAATCTGCGGATCCCCGTAAACTTCACTGGTGGAAGCCTGCAAAATGGGCGCTTTAACGCGTTTGGCCAACCCGAGCATGTTGATGGCTCCCATCACAGAGGTCTTCACTGTCTTGATAGCATTGTACTGGTAATGGACCGGTGAAGCCGGACAAGCCAGGTTGTAAATCTCATCCACCTCAATGTAATAGGGCATCGTAACATCATGCCTTACCAATTCAAAATAGGGATGGTTCAGCAGGTGGACAATGTTTTGTTTCTGCCCGGTGAAATAATTATCGAGACCTATCACCTCATGCCCGTCATTCAGCAAACGCTCGCAGAGGTGTGACCCCACAAATCCGGCTCCCCCGGTGACCAATATTCTTTTCCGGACCATCCTTACAGGTTATTGAGGGTCCGGATACCGATGCAGTAATAGGCAAAATCCATCTTTTTCATCTCAGAAGCGTCATAGATGTTTCTTCCGTCAAACACAACCGGCTTTTTCAGCAGTTGCTTCACCAGCCCGAAGTTGGGGAATTTGAACTCGGGCCATTCGGTAACCAATGCCAGACAGTCGGCACCCTTCAGTGCTTGGTAGGGTTCCTCGGCATACCGGATGGTATCCCCAAGATAATGACGCGCTTCCTTCATGGCAACCGGATCATAGGCCTGTACCCTGGCTCCCTCAGCAAGCAGCTTTTCAATGATCACCAAAGAGGGCGCTTCCCGCATATCATCGGTCTGGGGCTTGAACGATAACCCCCAGAGGGCAACCGTCCTGCCACGAAGATTCCCCTGGTAGTGTTTCATTATCTTCTTGAAAAGCAGAGACTTCTGATCTTTGTTCACAGCCTCCACCGCTTTCAGAACCCGTAGCTCATACCCGTTTTCTTCTGCTGTTCTGACCAGGGCTTGGACATCCTTAGGAAAACAAGATCCGCCATACCCGATTCCCGGATAGATGAATTTCGGCCCTATCCGGGAGTCGGATCCTATACCCTTTCTTACCAGGTTGACATCTGCTCCGACGATCTCACACAGGTTGGCCATGTCGTTGATAAAGCTGATCTTTGTGGCCAGCATCGCATTGGCCGCATACTTGGTCATCTCAGCCGAGGTGATATCCATAAAAATAACCGGATGACCGTTCAGGGTAAAAGGCTTATACAACCGTTTCATCAGCGCTTCAGCCTTCGGTGAATCAAGTCCTACCACGATACGGTCGGGCTTCAGAAAATCTTCAACGGCAGCCCCTTCCTTCAGAAACTCAGGATTCGATGCCACATCAAAATCTATGGATACGCCCCGCCTCGACAATTCTTCCCTGATGGCTTCCTTAACCTTAATAGAAGTGCCTACCGGAACCGTACTTTTTGTTACGACCAGCAGGTAGTCGGTCATCGCTCTTCCACACGAATGAGCTACCTCCAAAACACTCCGCAGATCTGCACTTCCTCCCTCACCGGGAGGCGTTCCCACTGCTGTGAACAGAACCTCACAGCCTGCCAGGGCCTCCTCCAAACGGGTGGTAAAGGTCAGCCTTCCCTTTTTCATGTTCCGGTGAACCATCTCCTCCAGCCCGGGCTCGTATATGGGTATTACCCCCTGTTTCAAAGCTTCCACTTTTTTGCGGTCTATGTCGACGCATACAACCTCAATGCCTACATCCGAAAAACAGGCTCCGGTTACCAACCCGACATATCCTGTCCCGACAATTGCAATCTTCATCCGACGGTCATTATATTTCTCATTCAGTCCACAAATATAGGGATTTTGCTTCATTAGGGCGGCGATCCTCCGGCCTTCAGATTTCTATCAAACCGCGTTTATGGGAATACCCTCTTTTTTGACTGTCATAAAAGCAGATTGATTCCGGGATAACGGTTTGTCAACCAGTTCAAAAAAAACGTGCCGGAGGAAATCCGTCTCAGTGCCTTTCCGGCAAACACACGCTCCTTTCAGAAAAAAAAATCCCCCCATCTTTTTTTCTCCGTTTATTATTACATTTGGAGCTTACCGAATGCGAATATGAAAAAAATTCTGGTCACCGGAGGCACCGGTTATATCGGCTCCCATACAGTTGTGGAACTTCAGCAGAAGGGTTACGAGATTTTTATTGTTGACAATCTTTCCAATTCCTCTGCCGGGGTTCTCGACAAGATCGAAAAAATTACGGGAATAAAGCCTCAGTTTGAAAAAATCGACCTTTCAGAGTTACAGCCCACCCTTGACTTTTTTGCCAGGCACCCGGATCTTGCCGGAGTGATTCACTTCGCGGCCTTCAAAGCGGTCGGTGAATCTATGGAAAAGCCGCTGGAGTATTACCGGAACAATGTCGGATCGATGCTGAATATTCTTGAAGGCATGAAGTTATATGATATTCCGTATATCGTATTCAGTTCATCCTGTACGGTTTACGGTCAGCCCGACGAATTACCCGTAACCGAGGCTGCCCCTGTGAAACCAGCCTGGTCACCGTACGGAAATACCAAGCAGATGTGCGAGGAGATTCTCCGCTTCAGCACCGGAATTTTGCCGATTCAAGGGATATCGCTCCGATATTTCAATCCTGCCGGAGCCCATGAATCCGCCCTTATCGGCGAATACCCGCTGGGAATCCCCAATAATCTGGTCCCCTATATCACCCAGACGGCTATCGGCAAACGCGACTTTCTCCGTGTCTTTGGAAACGACTACAACACCCCCGACGGAACAGCCATCCGGGATTATATCCATGTTGTTGACCTGGCTAAAGCTCATGTGGCTGCCATCGGCAGGATGATCAGCCGGCAAATGAAGTCCTCCCTGGAAATCTTCAACCTCGGAACCGGAAACGGCTATTCTGTGCTCGATGTAATCCGCGCTTTCGAACAGGTCTCCGGAGAAAAGCTATCCTATCAGTTTTTTCCACGGCGGCCAGGAGACACCGAAAAAATGTGGGCTGACACCCGCTATGCCAATTCTGAACTGGGTTGGAAAGCAGAAAAAGGTATCAGCGACATGATGGCCTCGGCATGGGCATGGGAAAAAAAACTTGCTGAGAACGCACAATATGTCCGCCCATGAGAAAAATACTGGTTACAGGAGGTGCCGGATTCATCGGATCACACGTGGTCAGGATGCTGACCGGAAAATATCCCGACTCGCTGATTGTAAATTTCGATAAACTGACCTATGCTGGCAACCTGGCCAACCTTTCCGATGTGGAGAACCTGCCTAACTACCGGTTTATCAGGGGGGATATCGTAGATACGGCATCCGTGGAGGCCCTATTCGCGGAATACCAATTTGACGGAGTCATTCACCTGGCCGCCGAATCGCATGTCGACCGGTCGATCAGCCATCCCATGGAGTTTATCCAGACAAACATCCTGGGCACAGTAAACCTGCTCAATGCAGCCCGTTCTGCATGGAAAGAGAGATCCGACAGCAAAAGATTCTACCATATATCCACCGATGAAGTGTTTGGTGCCCTGGGAATGGAGGGGAGTTTCAGGGAAACAACCCCCTACGATCCGCGCAGTCCCTATTCTGCATCGAAAGCCAGCAGCGATCACCTGGTCAGGGCTTATTTTCACACCTACGGGCTGCCTGTTGTGATCTCTAACTGCTCCAATAACTATGGCCCCAACCAATTCCCTGAAAAACTAATACCACTGATAATCAACAATATAAGAATAAAGAAACTCCTTCCGGTTTATGGTGAGGGACGAAATATCCGCGACTGGCTTTACGTCGAAGACCACGCACGGGCTATAGACCTGATCTTTCATCAGGGCAGGGTTGGCGAAACCTATACCATCGGGGGTAATAACGAACGACAAAACATCGATATAGTGAAAACCCTTTGCAGGATTATGGACCGCAAACTGGGCCGGCAAGCCGGAGAAAGCGAAAAACTGATCACGTTCGTCACTGACCGTGCCGGCCATGATTTCCGATATGCCATAGACTCCTCGAAACTTCAGCGGGAGTTGGGATGGCAACCGGAAGTGACATTTGATGAAGGGTTTGAAAAAACCGTCGACTGGTATCTCAGCAACCTGTCCTGGCTCGAAGAGGTCACCTCCGGAAATTACCTGAACTATTACGAAGGGATGTATCAAAACCGGTAACAACACCTGCCGGGTAACGGGCACGATGACCGGTCAACCGCATTGGCAGGAAGAGCCGGGGGTGGGCCTTTTCATTCCTGCCGTTTCTGAAACCGCCGGCCATTGCGGTACAGGTATTTTGCATCCTCCTCCCAGATAATGGTTCCCTCTTTTCGGACCAGTAGTTCGTCCAGGGTGTATTTCCTGCCGGGGAGTACGTTATTCCTTACCGATAATTGAATGATTTCATCCCACGACTGAGTCTCAAACGACAGCTCCACCAGAGCCCAGTCATCCTGGAATGCGGCCAGGTGCCTGAAAAAATCGGAATAAAAGTACCCGGTGGGTTTATCTTCCCCACTCTTTTTTTGTATCAGTTCTATATTGCCCCTCAGGTAGGCATCCTTTTGAAATTGGTTCACCCAGAAAGAGAGCACCATTTTGTTGCCCGGAGGTACTCCTTTCAGGGTATCCTCATAGAGGGTATGCCACTCTCTTGCCGGCAGAGTAAAGGCTCCTTCGCCACGAAGACTGGTGAACGAACCCAGGTGGTCGAAAGAACGGAAAACATAACAGGCCGAAGTATCGCTGACCCTCCGGTTCTCCATCGAGTAATGCCGGCTGGTTTCAAATTCCCGGAAAACCCTGTTCCGCCAGGTTTCGTGAAGACTCCTGATATGGGAGACCGGTAAGCGTAAAAGGGTAAACCGTCCGTTCGAAGTAACCGGTTCCGCTCCCGACAAAAACCATTCTATAGCTTCGTCGGGTTCATAGCTGTTCATCTTCAGTATCAGAAAAGGTCGGTTATCCGGCAGATAATCCGGGAAGTCAAGCCGCTGCAAGGGCTCTGTAAACAAGGCATAACTGGTGTAGGTCTGAGAAATGGAGGTGCGGCTCAGTTCAACGCCAGTCAGGGGCAGACCGGTTTTCAGAGCTGCTGTCATGGCCGTTTCTTTCACCTGATGGGTGGCATCGATCCAAATATTTTCAGACCCCACATGGAAATAGGGAACAGGGATAATAGCTTGGTAATCTGCAGCATTTACGAGGTGTGTCCACTGGTTGGCATCCGACAGGTTCTCCCGGTCGTCGAGTTGGGGCATGCGGTTGTTCAGGTTGCGGGTGTTACCCCAAACATTCCAGGATCCTTCGTACAGCAGAAGGACAAGGGCTGCCAGCGAAAGGATCTTCCAGGTCAGCGATGCCGGGTTTCGGAAGGCTTTGTGGTAAAGACTGGCAAACACCAGAATGTTGACCATGTAATAAAAAAGCCAGGCAAACCTGCCCAGGGCACGCAGCTGCCTGACAGGTCCCAGGTGGTCTGCCAGCGTTTCAAGCCCGAAAACAAAAGGAATTCCAAATGAAAAAAACAAGGCTGCTACTGAAATCCAGAAGAAAAGCATCACCTGGCCTATTTCAGGATTCGACTCCCGGGCCTGCTTTCGTACAAGCAATACTGCTACCCGTACGACAGAGACCACCAGACCGGCCGTAGCAACTGTTCCAATCCAGGAAAGCGACTCCCAGCTGATATGGCTGAACACCTTCACCAAACGGGGAACAAAAGCCCAGGGACGGCCGGATGGCAGGAACACCGCAGCCGGATGACCCATAAACACCTCAAAACCAAAAGGATAAGCCGTTCTGTCGGTCACAGTGTCGTTCAGTAATATACCCGATTGGATTACCAGTACCGGAACCATAAACTCAAGGGCAAAATAGAGGAGATCCCTGTACCAGACGGTTTGTGTTTTCTTATAGAAAACAAACCGCCACAACCAGTAGGACCCTGTCAGGATGCCAAAAAAACCGATGAAATAGAGGTGCATTTTACCCGCAAGCCAAACAGTCAATCCTGCCAGCAGAACATAGACCACCGACCTTGTTTTGTCGAACCGGATCATCCAATACAGCATCGCCGGAATCCAGACCAGCCACGACAGCGAATAATGGCCTCCCATCCTGGCAATCTGCGGGGAGAGCATCGCGATACCCACCGAGGAAATCGCCCCATACCACCAGGAAACCTTTGTTTCTGACAGTATCAGAAAAATAAAAAGAGCTCCAAGAATAAAGGCAAGAAGCATTCCCCCGTTCATCATCCCAGTGGTATATCGGTCGATATTCCAAAGGTGACGGTCTATGAACCTCACAACGCCCGTGATGAGCGGCTGGTTGTCGGTAAATGCTGTCATCTCACCGAACGGGTAATTCATGGCCAGGGTCCGCGATGCCAAGGTATCGTACTGCACATGGTACAAAGCACCGTAGTACGATTTAAACCCATCCCCGCCGGAGGAAAAGTAGGTCGAATTCAGATCCCGGATAACCTCCGCGGGAAACAGGAACAGCGCTGCCACTGAGAGTGCCAGTACGAGGAAAATCCCGCATAGCCTTTTATTCATATCCCTTGCAACTTTTAACAAACGCAAAATAAGCTATATTTACACAGTATTTTGGTATCCGGAACATGAATAATCCCTTGAAAATATCGGTTGTACTTTCTGTGTACAACGAAGCAGGGTCACTCCCGGCACTTTTTTCTGAAATCGACTGGCTATCCCGGGAAGGAAAAGAACCTTATGAATGGATTTTCGTCAATGATGGCAGCAGCGACAACAGCCTGGAGTTGATCAGGAATTTCCGTTCCGGTTTCAATCACCCCCTGAGTGAGGTTCATTACCTGCATTTCTCCCGTAATTTCGGTCACGAAGCAGCCATGATTGCGGGCATCGACCATGCTGCCGGCGATGCGGTGATCTGCATGGATGCCGACCTGCAGCATCCGCCGGAACTGATTCCCCTCATGGTAAAGGCCTTCCGGGAAGGGAACCATATTGTGCGCATGGTGCGGAGCAAAAACGAGGGCACACGGGGTCTGAAAAAGCATCTCTCCACCCTGTTTTACCGGTTTCTGAATACCATATCCAGGCAGAAACTGACCGAAAACGCATCCGACTTTTTCCTGGTGTCCAAAGAGGTAGCCGTTATCCTCCGGCACGATTTCCGCGAGCGAAACCGCTTCCTCCGGGGAATCATCCAGTCCATCGGCTTTCGAAGCACCTCTCTGGAATTTGAGGCTCCGGCAAGGATAGCAGGAGAAACCAAATACTCCTTCCTGAAACTCGTTTCACTGACTTCTCTGGCAGTGACCTCCTTCACAAAAACGCCCCTCCTGCTTGGCATCTGGTTTGGCTTCGCCTTTGCCGTCATCTCCCTGGCACTGGCCATCTATTCCATTCTGGTTTACCTCTTCGGGTCCGCACCTCCCTCCGGGTATACCACCCTCGTACTGTTCATGAGTTTCAGCTTTATGATTCTCTTCTTCCTCATCGGTATCATCGGGATTTATGTGGGCTTTCTCTTCGAAGAACAGAAAAAAAGACCCATTTACCTCATTGAAGAACAACAATAATGCCCTCGCCAGTATCCCGGATGGAACAACAGGAGAAGAAACTGCTTATTTTCATCGTTGCATTCAACGCGGAAAAGGAGATTCAGAAGGTTCTGCAGCGGATACCGGAAAGGGTCCTGCAGAAGTATGCCTACGAAATCCTGATCATCGACGACTCCTCGGCCGACAATACGTTTGAGAACGCTCACCGCTTTCACGAAAACAACCAGCGGCTCAACATCCGGATTCTGAGTAATCCTGTACCCCAACGATACGGCGGAAATCAAAAACTGGGTTACGAATATGCCGTCAGAAACGGCTTTGACGTCGTCTTGCTCCTGCATGGAGGAGGTCAGTATGCCCCCGAGGTTATGGACGACCTGCTGGTTCCCCTGTTTGAAAGAAATGCCGACGCCGTAATCGGCTCCCGGATGCTCCGGAAAGGAGAAGCCCTGAGCGGAGGAATGCCCCTGTACAAACTCATCGGAAACCAAATCGTAACCCGCCTGCAGAACAAACTCCTGGGTACCCTCCTGACCGACTACCATTCCGGGTACAGGGCTTACTCCGTTGCGGCACTGAAAGAAATACCCTTTGCTCTCAACTCCAATGATTTCCATTTCGACACCCAACTGATCATCCAGTTCATCCTGGCGCGAAAAAGAATCAGGGAGGTACCCATTCCTGCATTTTATGAAAAGGGAATTTACGACCTCAACAAAATCAGGTTCACCTGGAACATCCTGAAAGAGACCCTCCTCAGCAGGCTTCAGAAGACCGCCCTGTTTTACCGGCGCGAATACGACCTGGTACCCTTTTCCGAAGAGTACTCCCTGAAACTGGGTTATCCATCATCGCACAGCCTGGCCATTATGAATGTCGCTGAGCACAGCCGGGTACTTGATATTGGGGGCGGGCAGGGAAGAATCGCTGCAGAACTGAAAAAAAAAGGGTGTTTTGTGGCCGGTATCGACAAAAACCTGCTGGTAAACAGCGGGAACTATGACCTTTATTACCAGCGTGACCTCGATTTCATGGAATTTGATTTCGACATGACCGGTTTTGACCACGTCCTGATGCTCGACATCATTGAACATCTCTCACAGCCGGAGCACTTCCTGGACACCTTACGCCGGCAATTCGGGCTCAGCCAGCCAAAAATCATAATTACCGTTCCTAACATCGGGTTTTTCATCAGCCGGTTACAACTGTTGTTCGGCAATTTTAACTACGGAAAGGAAGGCATTCTCGACAAAACCCACAAACGGCTTTACACCTTCCGGACCATCGCAAAGAATTGCCGTCAAAGCGGGTATCGGGTCGAAAAGGTTAGAGGAATACCGGCACCTTTTCCCAAAGCACTGGGAAACAACCTGTTCAGCCGCTTTCTGGTCTACCTCAACCAACTGCTAATTTATATTCTTCGGGGATTTTTCGCCTATCAGATCTACCTGGAAGTCAGGCCTACCCCGGTGGTTGAACACCTTCTGGACTACTCCCTGGCGGAAAGTCTGAAAAGAAAAGAGCGAATCCTGGAACAGAGAAACAAGGAAATCAGATAATTTTATGGCCTGAAAAACGATCAGTTATGCGTAAACGCTATTATTTCCTCCTGCTCCTGTTTCCTGTGGCTTACTTCCTTACCGGCATCTATTTTCACCAGGTCAATGGTTTATATTCTGTTCGCGGAACTGATCCGGAGTATATCTATTTCATCAACGGGCTGACTATTGCCAATGGGAAAATGGAAATCGGCAATATTGACCATCCCGGGATCCCCTTCGACTACCTCCTGGCAGCCTCCTTTCGGATCACCCATCTCTTCAGGGATCACTCTGTACCATTCAACAGGGACGTCCTTTCAAATGCTGACCTGTACCTGAAAATGGCCAACCTGATGTTCATTTTCCTGACCGTTCTTGTCCTGTTATTTGCCGGCTATGCCACCCTGAAAATAACCCAAAATGTATGGTACGCGCTAATTGTCCAGTTTTCACCCTACGCCACAGAAATGGTGTACGGCAATATCGGCCGTCTCCCCACTGAAAGTCTGATCGTCCTTCCCGTAATCCTGCTTACCATTGCGATCCTCAAAACCGCTCAGGAAAACCAGTATCCCACCTCCCGCAATCATGTCCTCCTTCTGGCTGCCTGCTCGACGTTCGCCCTTTCGTTGAAACTGACCATCGCTCCTCTGCTGATCATTCCCTTTTTTCTCGTCAAACCACTGAAAACCAAATTTTTATATGCCCTGTTGGTTGTGGTTTTTTTTCTGCTTTTCGCCTGGCCGGTTACCATCCAGCTCGATTACTTTACCGGATGGGTGAAATCGTTGTTCCTGCACAGCGGGCAATATGGGGAAGGAGAAAAGAATATCATTGAGATAAGCAGTTTCTGGCCTAACATGTTGAGCCTGTACCGGGTTAACTATTTGTTTTTCAGGTTCACAGCCGTCGCTGCTGCAATCTGGATTCTCACACTGCTGTTTAATAAACAACGTAAACAACAAAGAGACTGGCATGTAATCATGGGCACCACCCTGGCTGCCATCCTCCTGCTCTGCCTGGCTGTCGGAAAGCATTTCAAAACCACCTATTTCGTTCCGGCCTTGATGTTACTGCCACTGCTGCTGATACTCACACTCCGGTTTCTTCAGCTGTGGCTTCCGAAATGGGCGATAAAATCCGTCACTCCCCTGCTCATTCTCCTGGCGATCTTCCTTCATTTCAAATCGCACATTCCGGTCGTCAGGGGTCTGACCCTCCATTATGCATGGGAAAATGAGCAAAAAATGAAAGCGTACGATTTCTTCCGGATCATTGAACCGTCAGCCCTGAAAATCGTCATCCCCGGGGATTATGGAGCACCCATACCAGAATATGCCCTTATGACAAGCTATCAGTGGGCCGGTAAACAAAAAACCCTGTTCCTGCCTTTCCTGGCTGACCTCTATCCCCATTCGTACTTCTTTTATGCGTGGGATAAATCGCTGAATTTCTGGGGCGATTCCCTCCACATTGATGGCTCTGTTCCTGCGTATGTATATTTCAGCAAGGAAAACCAGAAAGAGGAATTTGCCCCCTCCTTTGCGGAGATTATTCCCGATTCCCTGGAATGGAAGATGGTTTTCGTGAACCGGGAAACCGGCGAATCGGTCTACCGGGTAGGATTGCCCGGATCACAGGAACCTCCTTATGGCACCAACTGATCAGAAACTCAGCGTCCTCCAGAACTTCTGCCAGGTAAACGGCTTATCCCACCACTCATACGGCGCATATCGGAAGGCAAACTGTATGTTGTAAAACAAAATAACCAGCAGCAGAAAAAGCAGAAGCACCTTTACTGCCCGGCTCTGATTGAAGAAATCCCTTACCACCACTGCCAGAGGAAAGGCCAGAAAGGGGAGAAAGTCAATCATGGCACGCTGACCAACAGCAGCACTAAAAGTAGGTGCCCACCAACTTCCGTTGATATAGATGGCCAAAACCAAAATAAGAAGGATAGCAATACTGTTATATTGTTTTGCCCGAACCGACCGGAAAAGCCCGTACAGCGCAAACAGTACCAGGGGAGTGTACATAAACCAACCGTTGTACTTACCAAAAAGCACCGTACCGATTTTGGGGCTCAACAAATAGGGAAATCCCTGATCCTGGTAGGAATAGTATATGAACTTACCGGTAACTTTAAACCAATACAGCATCTGGGGCATCGCAACTACCAGACCTGCAACCAATACCAAACCCAAAACCCATGGTTTTTTTACCCAGTTCCGGAGACTTTGCCCCAGCGTTCTGACATCCTGCCAGCCAAAAAGGAAAAAATAAAATCCGGCAATCATATTGGTCGGCCTGATCAGGACTGCAAAAGCAAAGGGAATGGCAAAACCGAGAGCATGCTTCCATTTTCCCGTTTCAAAAAAACGGTGGGTGAAATATATGTAAAGTGCGATCATGGAAAAAGAGTAGGCATGCGACATCCCTGCCCCCAGAATCACGGTGTAATAAAACAGGTTGGTACCCAGGAAAAAAAGAAAAACCGTAATCAGGCTGATTTTATGACTGAACTCCCGGGCCAGGAGCCGGTAAAGGAACCAGAGGCCTGTAAAGACGTACGCCAGGGCTGCAATTTGGACGAACCCGTAGTACACATTTCCGTAGCCATCGGCATCGAGGTTGAAAAACAAGCTTATACAGTGGGCCAAAAGCCAGAAGGGCGCCCAGAGAATGGCCACTCCACAGGTAAAAACACTCATGGTCTTCCCGTCACCGTAAGGAATGGTCCAGGGCAGATGGGCAAACTGCTCCCAGTCCCTGAGAAAAAAATAGGGCAGATATTGATAGTAACCTTCCGGATCGGAATGAAGGACGATTTTGTCAATATCCACCGAGTGGAACACTTCCCTGAACAAATAGTTGATAACCAGGCCTCCCAGGATAAACCAGAGACCATAAACCACCCCCTTCGGAAGCTTAATGAATGGTTCTTTTTCCATACCCGCAATAGTGTTAATCCGACTGTCGAATGTTGATCCTTCACCTGAGCCCTGCCGACCGGAAAAACCCCACCCCTTCAACTCCTTTTGGGATGAGTCGGGAGCACCTTCAGGCCAGGTTGTACTTTATGATGCAGTAAATAGCCCTGAATCCGTCTTTCCAGTTTATTTTCTTGCCTTCCCCGTAGGTTCTGCCATAATAGGATATCCCGACCTCATAGATCCTGAGACCTTGAATACGGGCTATCTTTGCTGTAACCTCCGGCTCAAAACCAAACCGATTTTCGCGGAGGTCCAGCCCTTTGATCACCTCCGCCCGGAACAATTTATAACAGGTCTCCATATCGGTAAGGTTCAGGTTGGTAAACATATTGGACAAAAAGGTCAGAAACCTGTTCCCGATGGAATGCCAGAAAAAAAGAATCCGGTGCGGGTTGCCACCTGCGAAGCGGGACCCGTAGACGACATCGGCATTTCCTTCCAGAACGGGCTTTAGCAGGTCATTATATTCCCGGGGGTCGTACTCTAGGTCTGCATCCTGAATAACCACGAAATCACCGGTTGCTTCGGCAATCCCGCGGTGAAGGGCTGCTCCTTTCCCCATATTTCGGGGCTGTTCATAATAACGGATCTCCTCGTCCGGGTGCTCCCTGCAATACTCCCTGATAACCTCCCCACTTTGGTCAGTTGAACAATCGTTAACTATGACCACCTGTTTCCTGAGGCCTCCAACGAGACTTACTGACAGAATCCGGTCCAGAAGCATGGCAATAGTGCGCTCTTCGTTATATACCGGAATGACCACGGATAGTATTCTGCTCATTCGCTTTTCAATAAGGTGTTCAAAAATAGTAAATTTTAGCGCTCAGGGCTGCACACTCCATTTTTCTCTTCCATCCGGTCAGACACCAGACGATAGCAGGGAATTGAAAAAGCCGAATTAACCGGGTTATGCCATGAACTTTCTCTGAATGTATTACTTTTGAGCCCTGGTACCACCAATATTGAGGCCATGCAAAAAATCGCCATTTTCCCCGGGTCGTTCGATCCTTTTACCATTGGGCATGAATCTATCCTACGCAGGGCTACCCACCTCTTCGACCGTATCGTTGTTATGATTGGCTACAATGCCAACAAAGCCCCCTTTTTCCCCCTTGAAAAAAGGCTGAAATGGATCAACCAGGTTTTTAAGGACGATTCCCACATTTCCGTGGAACCGTTCGACGGGCTCACGGTTGATTTCTGCAGAAAAGTAGGGGCCCGGTACATTCTCCGCGGGCTGCGGACTTCGGCCGATTTTGAATTCGAAAGGGCCATTGCCCAGGTAAACAAACAAATGTATCCGGAAATCGAAACAGTCTTCCTGTTGACCATTCCGGAACATACCCCTGTTAACTCCTCCATCGTGCGCGACATCATTATCCATGGGGGTGATGCAAGCCGGTTCCTGCCAAAAAGCCTGGATATCCGGGAGTTCACCAATGAAGATCCGGACCTGAAACAGAGGGTTCCCTGACACCCGAAACCGGGTTCTCCTCCTGAGATGTGGTACAGGAACAACTCCACCTATCACCCCTTCTGTCGTTTTCTGAAAACCTGCTGTGCAATATTTCCGGCTTTCGGAAAGTTATTAATCGGAAAACCAACGTTCACAGTATGTCAAAATATATTTTGCTATGCGGGTTAACCCTGCTTGTGTGGATTCCTTCAGGCGTTGGGGCAGCCACCGTGAAAGGCACCGCCCCGGATTGGGCAGGCACGGCTCTGAAATTCGTAACCTGGACCGACCCGGTCACACGAACTGAAAAACCGGTATTCAGCCTGAAGGTAGGCCCGCAAGGTCATTTCTCCGCTGAAATCGACCCTTCTGCTCCCCTATACTGCTTTGCCGACTTCGGCATTTTCAGGGGTAAACTGGTCCTGGTACCAGGCGAAGACCTGACAATTAAACTTCCGCCCTTCAGGGATTTAAGTTACGAGGAGAGAAAAAACCCCTATTTCGAACCGGTGGAAGTATGGCTATCGGTTGAAACCGCCAGCCGGGAAAACCTTACCAACAGTCTCAGCCGCTTTGACAACCAGCTGAACCGGCTTTCTAACCGGTATTTCAATCAACTCTACCTCAGACAACAAAAGGACTATCTGGACACAATAACGAATCTGCTGGACCAGGATTTCGGTAACGTCAGAAATGCCTACTTCCAGACCTACCGGATGACCAGGCTGAAAGCCCTCGAAGCCGACCTGCTGAGAAACGGGAGGGAAAAAACCATTGCCGCTTTCCGGCACTTGCCACCCTCCGACTATGTGCATCCCGGCTTCACCGTTTTTCTGAACCGGTTGTTTATCAATTCTCTGAGCCTTGAGAGCAACACCCCCGGTGGAAGTAAAATCCGGCAGTGGGTAACACAGAAGAATACCGCGGAACTTTTGAAATGGACCGGCCAATTTACCTCTTCTGCCCCTCCCCTATCTGAGATAGTTCTGCTGAAAATGCTGTATGATGCCTTTTATTCAGGCGATTTTCCCGGACACTCCATTCTGGAAATCCTGCGGTCGGCCTATTTCTCCGGTCATGGTGATCCGGTTATCCGCCATACAGCCCTGGCGATTACCGACAAGCTTACCTTTCTCATTCGAGGAAGTACCGCCCCTGCCATTTGTCTGCCGACCACCGGGGGCAGCCGGTACTGTTCCACTTCCTGTACAGCCCCGTACCAGTATATTCTGTTTGCCGACCTGGAAATTCCCGTTTGCCGGGAGCAGGTCAAATACCTGACTACCATGATCGGCAAAACAGGATCCACCCTGAGCTTGCTGCTGGTTCTCCTGCCCTCTCAACAAATAGACATCCCTGTCTTCGTCCGGGAAAATCAAATCCCCGGCATCGTGGTAACCGATTTGGAATCCGGGGAAACGGGCAACAAATACCAGGTCAGGTCCTATCCTTCTGCTTTTTTGCTCAATAAAGAACACAAGGTGGTTCTGGCACCTGCCAGGACTCCCCTCGACGGCTTCGAATTCGAATTCGCAGGATTGAAAAAATAATCAATAAGAGAACCCTCTGTCAGCCAGTGATTTTCCGCCCGTGAAATTCTGTGGCTCCGGTAAGCCGGCAGATTTCAGCCACATTGACATTGGTAACCTTACCGGCAACCACAATAACGAGTCTGCCATCTGCCTCCCGGATCATCTCCCTGATCTTGGGGGCACCTTCGCTGGCTGTAGGTTTCCCCCCTGAAGTTAGTATCCTGGTAATCCCCGGCACCATTTTCAGCTGCCTGACTCCTTCAACCGGATCAGCCATCCTATCCACAGCTTTATGAAAAGTCACCGGAAGAGGGTATGCTGCAGTTACCAGTCTTTGGCATCCAGGCAGATCGATGGTGTTTTCTGCTGTTAGAAGTCCGATTACGAACCCTGCAGCGCCCAGCGACCGGGCTGCCAGCAGTTCACCCACCATGTGATCTGTTTCCTGCCGGCTGAAGACAAAACTACCCGGCCGCGGCCTGATCATCACCATGACAGGAACCAACAGGGTCCGGCATACCCGTTCCGTCAATTCCGCAGGAGGTGTCAACCCGTCCAGATCAAGCTGCGAACACAGCTCGATGCGATGGGCACCGTTACCGGCCGCCCGGATTGCCTCCTCAAAACTCTCAACACACGCTTCCAGCACCATA
>CAZYUA010000043.1:0-23138 GCA_964650525.1 uncultured Prolixibacteraceae bacterium | reverse complement strand
AACCCGAAAGGAAGATTAGAAAAAAAAGAAGCCGCCTCGGTTTTGAGACGGCCTCATTTTTTTTCCTCTAAACCCGTATATTTGGGAAAAAGAAAAATGCAGGAGGCCTGTTTCTGGGATGTCGAACAGGATGAAAATGTCCGGTGCCGGTTATGTCCTCATCAGTGCCTGATACCGGAAGGGCACATCGGCATCTGCAGGGTAAGGATTAACAAAAAGGGGAAGCTCTATTCCCTGGTATACGGACATGTATCGGGCCTTCACGTCGATCCCGTTGAAAAGAAACCCCTTTACCATTTTTTCCCGGGAGGGCAAATTTTGTCGGTTGGGACAAAGGGCTGTACCCTTCATTGTTCATTTTGCCAGAACCACACTCTTTCTCAGGGATACTGGGAGGTTTCACCAGAAAGGCATGTGATGACACCCGCCTTACTGGCTGAAAAAGCATCGATCATCGGCGGAAATATAGGCATCGCCTATACGTACAACGAACCGGTTGTCTTTTATGAATTCATGATGGATACCTGCCGGCTGGTGCACCGGGCAGGGATGAAAAATGTGGTTGTCAGCAATGGATTCATCAACCCAGCCCCGTTGGAGAAACTGCTGCTTCACGCCGATGCCTTCAATATAGATCTGAAGTCGTTTGAAGATGGCTTTTACCGGAAGGTCGCCGGGGGAGCCCTTACGCCGGTTCTGAACACCTTAAAGAGGATTGCCAGGTCAGGGAGGCATCTTGAGATCACCTGGCTTCTGATCCCCGGGCTAAACGATTCCCCGGATCTGTTTGAGAAGATGACAAATTGGATAGCTGAAGAAGTGGGGGACCAGGTACCCTTGCACATTTCGCGATACTTCCCGGCTTATCAGCTGGATGTCCCCGCCACTCCGGTTGCTATGATGGAGCGCTTTCATGAACTAGCCTGCCGAAAGTTACGATGGGTATATTCCGGAAATATTTCTGATGAAAAAACTGAATCGTCCTGGTGTCCGGATTGCAAAGCCCTGCTTATCAAAAGAGACCGTTACTCCACAGAATTGGTTAATCTGGAAAAAGATGGGAAGTGCAGCCGGTGCGGAACTTCTCATCCTTTTATTTTACAAAATACGGCGGGTACAGGTGGCATTACCTCCTCAGCCCAACCGGCAAAATAAATGGGGAACCATTCGCTTCATTTGATACCTTTGCAGCGGTTTCACCAAATAGAACTCACAGTTTCATGAAGTTTGACGAATTTAATCTGACACCTTCCCTATTGGATGCCATTTTTTACATGGGATACCGGGAAGCTACCCCGATCCAGGAGAGGGCGATACCCCCGATTCTGGAAGGACGTGATTTACTGGCCTGTGCCCAGACCGGAACCGGTAAAACGGCAGCCTTTTTGCTCCCGGTTCTCGATTTTCAGTCACGCAAACCAACGACAGACACCAATACGCTGATTCTGGTTCCCACACGTGAACTGGCCATCCAGATAGACCAACACATCCAGGGTTTGGCTTACACGCTGAATATCACTTCTATAGCCGTTTACGGAGGGGGTGATGGCAGCGACTGGGGCCAGCAAAAAACTGCCCTTACCCGGGGTGCCGATATCATCGTGGCTACTCCCGGCAAACTCATTTCCCATCTCAGCCAGGGTTATGTGAAATTCGACAAAATCGAACATCTCATCCTGGATGAGGCGGACCGGATGCTCGACATTGGTTTTTATGACGACATCATGAAAATCCTCTCCTTCCTGCCCCGTAAAAGACAAAACCTGATGTTCAGTGCGACTATGCCGGTGAAAATCCGGGCTTTCGCCAGGCAGATTCTGAAAAACCCGGTTGAGATAGCTCTTGAAATGTCGAAACCTGCCGAAGGAGTGATCCAAAAAGCATACCTGACCTACGAAAATCAAAAGATCCCCCTGGTTAACAGCCTGATTGCCGGAAAACCCGATTTCCAAAGCATCCTGGTTTTCAGTTCGACCAAAAAGAAGGTGAATGATATTGTGAGGGGTTTGCGTTCCAAGAAATACCTCACTAAGGGGATTTCTTCTGATTTTGAGCAAAAGGAGCGAGAGGAGATCCTGCTAAGTTTCAAATCGAGGGAAATCCGTGTATTGGTTGCCACCGACGTTTTAAGCCGTGGTATCGATATAAAGGATATCAACCTGATCATCAATTTTGATGTACCCGGAGATGCCGAAGATTATGTTCACCGTGTTGGCCGGACCGCCCGGGCAGACGCAACCGGCATGGCCATTACCCTGGTCAGCGAACACGACATGGGAAAGATGCAACGCATCGAGAAACTGATAGGCTATGAAATCGATAAAGAGCCTATGCCTCCGGATTTGGGAGGGGGTCCTGCCTGGAAACCTGCCAGCTATCCTCCCCGTAATCACCTGATCAAAGGAGGCTTCAGGAATACAAAACCAACCGGAAAAACCGCAAACCGGAAAAAGGGAATTACTCCGGCAGGCCACTAGCCGGTTCTCCCATCCGGCTTTTTACAACCGGACAATTGTGCCTTATGCAAAATAGCGTTTTAAAGAATAATACCAGAAAAGATGACAGTCTTCATCAACGACAAGCCGGTTTCTGTCTTTTACGGGGCAACCCTTAAAGAAACCATCTTGAAACATTCGAAAAAGAGTTATGCAATGCTTTTAAGCGGCTATCTCGGAATTTTCGACCGTTTTGGGAACCTTACGGAAACAGACGGACCAGTAGCCGACGGGCAGCGGTTTTTTCTCAGGGTAATCCGGTAAAGGCCCCGGCCTGAAGTCTCAGGAATCCAGAAAAATTTACACACATTAGGAATGAATAAAATAGTTTTCCTTTCCCTCATGCTGCCAATGATCCTGGCCGTCAATCAGGAAGCCCTTGCCCGGCGGGTTAAGGCACCTTGCGAAGTGGTGATCCTCCACACCAACGACATGCATTCCAAAATTGACGATTTCGACAAACTCGCTTACCTGGCCGACAGCATCCGTAAAGAACACCGGTATGTGTTTCTGGTAGCAGCAGGTGATAATTTTACCGGTAACCCGATTGTAGATATGTACCCCGAAAAAGGCTATCCGATGATTGATTTGATGAACAGGGCAGGGTTCTCTGTTTCGGCCTTCGGAAACCATGAATTTGATCTGGGACAGGAGACTCTGGACAAGCGAAGGAAAGAGGCCTCCTTCCCTTTCATTTCAGCAAACATCGATGTTCAGGAATCGGGGTTAAAGAAGCCCAAGCCATACAAAATCCTTAAAGCCGGCCGGGTAAAAATCCCTGTGGTATCCTTCATTCAACTGGGAGATAAGGGATTGCCTGATTCCCATCCATCGAAACTGGAAGGATTGCGGTTCACCCCTGCCCTGGAACGGGCGAAAGATTTCCTGTGGCTGAAAGAAAAGTATGGCCTATTCATGGCCCTGACCCACCTGGGCGTAGAGGGAGATGTTCCCCTGGCGGAAAGGTATCCTGAGCTGGATGTGATCATTGGCGGTCATTCACACACCTTGATGAACCAACCCATGCTTGTTAACGGGGTGATGATTGCCCAGGCAGGTTCCGGACTCAGATTTGTGGGAAAAACAACCCTGACCATTGCCGGGGGAAAAATCACCGGGAAAAACTACGAGCTGATCCCCCTGGCAAGGGTTGGCGGCACCCACCCGGAAATATCCCGGCTGATTACCCAATACAACAGCAACGAAGAGATGAACCGGGTGATCGGATTTGCAGCCACTCCCCTGGAAAACCAATTTGAACTGGGATGCCTGATGACCGATGCCCTCACCTACCGGTTCGGGCTCGATTTTGCCTTTCAGAATACCGGAGGCATCCGGATTCAATCCCTGCCACAGGGAAATATCCTGCTTAAAGATATTTTCCGGCTGGATCCGTTCGGCAACCAGGTGGTCACCTTTGAAATGACCCTTCCTGAAATCAGCACGCTGCTCATGAATTCTTACAACCGGAATAATGAAATCGACATCCATGTTTCAGGAATGCAGGTTGAAATAATAACCGGCGCCAATGGAACATGCACCGATGTGATCATGAAAGACACGCAGGGAACACTTCTGGATCCCGAAAAAAAATACAAAACCGGTATGAACAGCTACATCGCAGCCAGCTATTCGTTTGACCATTCAGATCCCGGGACCACCAATTTTGCCACCACCGCTGAGACCCTGGTCCATTATCTCGAACAGGTCAAAAATGTCGACTACCGGGGCACCCGGAGAATCGAAGTCAAAACAGCCGGTAAGTAAAGAATCACCGAAAGGAAAAAAAATCCT
Organism: uncultured Prolixibacteraceae bacterium; assembly: GCA_964650525.1. Classification (GTDB taxonomy): domain Bacteria; phylum Bacteroidota; class Bacteroidia; order Bacteroidales; family Prolixibacteraceae; genus UBA1413. Next base: position 18,849 of record CAZYUA010000043.1, on the reverse strand, counting down.
CCCCGGGGTTGGGAACATCGCCTGAGCACAGGGGGAAATCTGATAACCGTAGTTCCCGGGGAGGTTCGGTTTGAGGGTACATGCTACTCACACGATTTGTTTCGTGTCAGGGGTTTGTGCATGTAGGGTAGTCTGTTTCATCCTGACTATTTTCACGTTCTCAGGGGTTCAGAATTTCAGGGAATAAGATACCGATGGAATGACCGGTAACATGGAAATCTGCCTGAATTTATCATCTTTCTTATTGTAAAAGTAGGGATTCAACCGGTTGTACACATTGTAAACTGAAAGAATCCAGGTCTGAAGCCGGCCGTGGCGCAGCTTTTTGGTTGCTGCATAAGCCAGGTCAAGGTGATGAAAGGGGGGCATCCGGTAATTGTTGGGATGAGGAAATGACTCGTACCAGGTGAAATGTTCGATGTAAGGAAAGTCGGAAGCCATTCCTGGCAGCATCATTCCGCGGATGTGTTCATCGGGGATGGTGATGGCGTTGCCCGAAGCAAAAACAAAGGATAAAGTGAACAGCTTTTGTCTCTTTTCCGATTCGCTGAGTTTATAATTGGCAAGGAGGGACAGATCGTGCCGCCGGTCCTGTTTGAAGGGGTAATAGCGGCCTTCGTTGATTTCCGCGAATTTACGTTTAGCCCATGAAAGGGAATATCCCGCCCAACCAGTCAATCGACCTGTAGTTTTCTCAACCATGATCTCTGCTCCATAATTGAGTCCTTGTCCGGTAACGGTCAACTCTTCCCAGGTCTTTCCCGAACCGGAAAAAATAACGACTCCGGGTCTGTACTCCAGCAGGTTTGTCATGGGTTTGTAATACAAATCGGTTTCCACCACCAAACCATCATAGATCTGTGTATGAACCCCCAAATCGACAAGCCATGCTTCTTCGGGCAGGGTTTTTTCGCCCGCCGTGACCCAGAGATCGGTTGGCATGCTCAGAGCATTGTTCGTTAGCAGGTGAACTGTTTGAACCATTCTCTGGACCGACATTTTAAAGTCGGTTTGACTGGCTGTCGAATAACGGACCGACAAACGGGGTTCAGGATAAAAGACAGTGAAGCCTCCTGACCGGTAGGACAGGAACCGGAGTCCTGTGTTCACGACCAGTCGCTTAAGCGGGCTGAATTCATTCTCCCCGTAGAAGGAGAGTGACCTTGCCTGAGTTTCCGGAATTGCAGAACCCCGAAGGTCAGCATCGCCTTTCGTTGAAGTACTCAGCTCGGGAGAGAAAGACTGTTGCGACCACTGGTACCCGAACTTGATGGCCTGTCCGGTGAGTGAAAGATCGAAATCCCCTTTCACGCTGTATTCCTGCAGTCCGCTGCTGGTATATTGTCCGGCTCGCTGTTCCGTGATGATTTCATACTGCTCCCGGAAGCGGTAAAGGCTGTGATAGGCTGATGTATTTACAAACAAACGCGGTGAAATGACCAGGTTCCACCGGGCCACCGACGTGAAATTGCCCCAGTCGAAACTGTATCTGTCACGACTGGAAGAATCCTTATTACTGACAAAATAGCCGTCCTTACCCTGGTAGTGGCTCAGAAATACCCGGTTCCGGGGATTGATGCTCCAGTTAATCTTGGCGTTAAGGTCGTAAAAGGCATATCCCAGTGTTTCATTGTAACCGACAATCAGCTGTTCGGCACGCAGCGGGATATCCAACCATGACCGGCGGACTGAAACCATGCAGGAAGCAACCTCTTTTTTCAGCGGGCCTTCCAGCATCAGCCTCCCGGATACCGGACTGATGGCAACCTCCCCACCGGCTTGCCTGTTATTCCCCTCTTTCATGGCCACATCCACCACTGAGGAGAGCCTCCCCCCATAACGGGAGGGGATACCGCCCTTATAAAAACGGATGTCCCGGATGGCATCGGTGTTAAAAGTAGACAGATACCCAAAAAGATGGTTGGTGTTGTAAACCGGTACACCATCGAGCAGGATCAGGTTCTGGTCGTGTGAGCCCCCGCGGACGTTGATCCCTGCGGTGCCTTCGTTGCCTGATTTTACCCCGGGAAGCAACTGGATCGATTTCAGTGCATCCGGTTCACCTAAAAGCGACGGGGCAAGCTCTATCTTCCGGGCATCGAGATAGTATAATCCGGGCATGATTCCGTTTACTACCGTATGCTCCCTACCCTGTGCCGTTATACTGACCTCTGCAAGGTCCATACCCGCGACAAGTGCCCAGTTCACTACCGTATCGCACGTCAGATTCAGCCATTTGGTGAGTTTCGCATAACCCACAAAGCTAATGTCCGTGGAATACCGGCCCGGAGGCAACCGAAGGGCATAATAACCATAGGAATTTGATGAAGTTCCCCTTTGCATACCCGGAAGATAAACTGTTGCCCCGGCCAGTTGCTCCCCGTTGTTATAATCTGTTATCACCCCGGAAAGGGTAATGGTGCCGCCCGGCTGGCCATTGGCCAGGATTGCAGCCAGAATTAAGAGCGTCGGCAGATAGACCCGGGGCTTCATGTCACCTTCTTGAACTGTGGATAATCTCGCGTAAACGGCCTACAGGAATGGACCGGACAGGTCACTCTGTAAATTCGATCAGATGGGCACTCACCGTAATGGTCCTGATTGCGTAAAAAATAAAATACGCGGTAAGGTGCTCCTCCACCGTCACATTGACAATGGCTCTCGAGGTGCCGGTAAGGTCATGCCCGGCGAACATGTCGGCTTTTGCCTTCTCTATCAGCGCTTTTTGCGGCACCCCTCCTATCCCGAGGATATAGGTTGCCGTCGATGAACCGCTGATTCTTTCGAGAACCTTGAAATTTTTGCAGTTCAGTTCCACATTGGTCACATTGCCGTTCAGGTTTCCAACCATGGCCGTATGGATTCCACAGCCAGTCAGCAGGAATAACGTCAGAAAAAACAGGGTTGCAATTTTTATGGTTTTCATACTTATATGGTTTCTGTGTTTATCAATGTCATATCACTTTGCCGGCAGCTTTTCTTTTGAGCGCTCTGATAGCGACAGGTAAAAAGACCTGAAAAACAGAGCGCTGTCGACGAACCGGTTCCCGGTTTCCAACCTCCCCGGGAGAGAGCCGGCATTTGGTTTTTCTCCCGGTGAGGTTCTCATATAAACCGGTTCGTGCCTGTCATAAAGAGGTTTTTCATGACCATAATTTTAAGGAGTGGTGATATCAAACTGACTTATGGTATAGGAACCGAAAATGCCTTTGCCATTTTCGATGTTGGAATACATACTGACCGGAGTGTGGAACACCGGCATATCGCCGACAACCCCCAGATCGTACTGGATCACTGCCGATTTCATGTACCGGTCAAGGTGCTCGTCGGCATTGATGATGTATACATAGGACATGTAACGTATTATTCCATCCGTATCAGGATCGCTCCAATGATGAGGCAGGATAAAGCTGACACTCTGCCCGTTAAACTGGTAATCAGGCAACCTTGCGTAAAAATGAAAGGAAAAACGCTTGTCATAAAATGGATCACTATTCCTTGTTCTGTTAAAATCATCGAACAATAAAAAATCAGAATAGATATAGGTTTCGTAATACATCATTGCACTGGAAAGCGAATAACTCTTTTGCCCGACCCAGTAATAATTGGTTTCATCCGGATTGTCAGTGATGTTCACCTGAACTTCTTTTTCCGTGGGGCGGGGAGTTATGGTTATATCGGGCCGCGAAGGGATTCTGGTACTTGATAGTATAGAAGCATCCATCTTCATTTTTACGTCCAAACGATACGTTTTTCCCGATTGGGGGTACTCGTCTGCGCTGTAAACGCCCTTACCCCGGTAAGCAAGCCCGGTAGTGCGGGTACCCTCGGAGAGGGTAACCTTTGCCCCGGACACATCCGGAAAAATATCCGGTCCGTCAGCAGGGGAAGAGTAACTGAGATGGACCGACAGGATGGAATCCGGTACCAAAAGTGAATTGACCACCAGATTGCTTTGGTAATCTTTAAAGTCAAGTGTTACCTGTTTTACACAAGAGCAAACAGTAAAAATGCAGAGAATTAATAAATAGCTTTCTTTTATCCTGATCCTTGCCATAATTCCTGTGATGAATTTATTTCACACAACGGACAGACAATATATATTTATCAACATTCACTTCAAAACGGCTGATATCATCCGTGTGGGAATAGAACAATCTGGCGAAAGAAGTAGTTGAGTTTGCTGATTCCGTCCAGAATCCAGCACATAATTGTGGAAGAGCGAATTGACCGGATACTGGGTTGAACCAACCAGAAGGTACGATGGAAAAACCTGAATGATTGTTAGACTTAAAAGCATTTGATGATTCCCACAACCGCATTCCCGGTTCTTTCATCATGCCACCAAACGGACTTCCCCGCTGGGCAGTTTTATCCAGTTCCTCTTGGGCCACCCCAATATACTTTTCAAGCGTTTTCCACTCCTCATCGGTGGGGAGCCGCCAACCGGGCGGACAGACGGAAACCGCTTCACGGTATGGATATAATCTTCCAAACAAAGTTTGATTAATCTCCATGTTTTCAAAAATCAGACTGCCGGGTGTTGCATAATTAAGATTTCTAAGCATCCAGGTGTGATTGCCATAATCTTTGACCTCATAAACATGTCCGTCCCGCGTATCAGTAATATATTCCACTGGCTTTGTCTGAATCACCATGGTATCGCTGTAGACTATTCCAACATTGGTTTCATAGTATGCCCTGATTATGTAACGGGTACTGGCTTCAAGTCCTGAAATTCCAGTAATGTACTCTCCAATGGTTGCAGGCAAAATTGTTCCTTCAAAATGAGTACCTTCAGCCACCGGTAATTTGGTTTTATCAAAACAAACCCCATTTACTTGAAGGCCAACTCCCCCTTCAGAGCCTGAAATATGTGCTTTAACGATTAAGCTATTGTGGGTAATATCTTCAACCGAAGTTATTTCGACCCTGCCGGGGAAGGGGTCTTTACTGCAACTCCAATCTAGTACTATGGCTAACAATAAGATTGATACAACTGAGTTTTTCATAAGAAAAAGTATTTACCTGTGTTCAAGAATCAGGGAGCCAGGTTTAGCTGGCTCCCCTGAACATTATTGTTTTAGATACATCCGTGCTTTCCCCCTGTCTGGTATTATGTTATACCCATCAGTAGAGGAACTTGGACCATTTCTCCACTCCCAATATTGGACAATCACCTCACCGAAGTCTTCATCCTTATCTGCTATTTTAAATTCAACTCCTGGAGCAACAGATATATCAACAATTTTTAGTATTTGTACTTTAAACGTTATGCCAAGCTTAATTGTTTTGGCATCACCAGAGCCATCATCTTCAACTACCATAAAACGGTATGAATAGGAATTATACCGGACATCCCACGGGAAAAGATAATGATTGTAATAACACCATTTATTCTTTTGCTGATCCTTGGCTTTTTGACCGAGACTGTTTACACCGGTTAAAGGATAGGCCACATTGGTATTCCCTGGCATTTGCAAATAAGAGGTCTTATACTGCAGTTCGATTTTCCCGTCAAAAAGTCCGCAACACCAGTTCCAGCATTCGGTGTCGATAAATATCCGGTCAATGACATCCCGGCGCCCGTTGGTTCTCCAGCTGGCATAGCTTTCCTTTCCTTCGGTAAGCACCGACCGGTTCCCTGCCGCATCGACCGCCCTGACTGAATAGGTGTAATGATTCCCGGTGATTAAATATTGATCGAAGTAATTGATTTGATCACCGTTAACTGTAGCAATCTGATAATTAGGATAAGTCCCGTATTGCTTGAAAACCTCATAGGAGACGGCTCCGGGAACCTGCGACCAGTTTATCTGGATGGTGTAGGGTCCGGCCGGATGAACCGATAAATTGGCCGGTGCTGCCAAGGCAGTGGCTTCGGCCGACTTTAGCGCAGTCCCGGGTGTTGACCCTCTGAAATCCGCCGGATTTCTTTCCTCCCGGGCAATCACCATTCTTCTGGAAACCAGGGCAGCCTGGAATTTGTCAGCAGCCAAAACCTGGATGACAGGCTCTTCCTCCACTGAAGAAGCCGATTTCAGGTGCTGCTCTGCATAGGCATAGGCTTCAGCAGCGGGTACCACCCTTTCGTTGTCAGGAATGACAAATCCATCCGGATCGACCCTCATCATACCATTTGCATCCACCCGTTCAGCCTTTCGCACCAGCAGGATAGGACCGGTAAGTTCCTTCTCAAGCACCATACTCAGGTTACCCTGATGATCAAAAGCTTTTACGGCCGTCCCCTCCCCTTCGTTGTACTCCTCAGGCATGCTGATGACCAACGGCAGGTTGTTTTGAGGATCCCAATCGTTGAAATAGACGGGGCATGAAATCTGAAGGTTCTTATACCGGAGTGCGGACTCATCAAACATGGAAAAATCAAGGTTCGCTTCGGCAGCAATATTCTTCAGCAATTCAGAGAACCGGACCAAACCGTACTTTTCCGATTCGATCTCCTGGTCCCTGATCAGGTCGTAGAGGATATCAAAATCACTGGTAAATTGCTTACCAATCTCAGCATGGAGAAATAATCTTACATTTTTGTCCGTAAGGGAAAGGGCTAACACCTTTGCGAGCGCATCGTGGGTTTGGTTCACAGTGAACACTTTTTCAGTCTGTGGCGAAAGAAAGGTGTTCATTTCAGGGATTTCAGGTTCCTTTTGACAGGCACTGAAAATTATCAGGAGCAGGAAAATCCCAATAATCTTTCTTTTCATTTGTTGGTTTTTTAAAGACGCGGCACTGTGCCCATTTTGCAGTTGCCGGATGCAAAATTGGTCCCCGTATCACAGCTTTGCCCGGGCTTAAATGCGAAGCCAAACCTCCCCGGGACGGGAACAAATCAACGCGTGGGAACCCCGGGGAGGCTCTTAAATAAACTTGTTAATCCCTATGAAAATCAGGTAATACATGTTTGTGCAACAGGGTGCCCGGGATTCAGCCACACAGGGCTACAACCCCGGGCTATTTAATTAAAAACGTCCAGAATAAAAATAATAAAATTTTATCAATTGTGCAATACCTGATAAGAAAATTTTTGACTTTTTTTCATTTTTTTTTGACCATATGGAAACCATCTTCAAAAAGCTGACATATTGGATTTTATGCCTGTACCCTGTTTCGGCCCTCTGCCTGTCTGTTGTCAGGTTCAAAACAGCTGAGGGAACCAGCAGAACAACGGGAGTCCGTTTGCTGGTCATCCATTGGGTATCCGGCATCTGGACCGGGTTGGAGAATACAGAGTCATTCCCTACCTTTGCGCCCTAAATAAGGATCATGAGCCGTGTGGTTGTAGGCCTTTCAGGAGGGGTTGATTCCAGTGTGGCCGCATACCTGCTGCAACAGCAGGGACATGAGGTTTCGGCACTTTTTATGATCAACTGGCACGACCGTACAGGATCTCTGACAGGTGCCTGCACCTGGGAGGACGATGCCCTGATTGCGGAAATGGTGGCGAATAAACTGAAGATCCCCTTTCGGATCGTGGACCTCAGCGAACAATACAGAAAACGAGTCGTGGACTATATGTTCGCAGAATACCAGGCCGGACGCACCCCCAATCCCGACATCCTCTGCAACCGCGAGATCAAATTCGATCTCTTTCTCGAAGAGGTACTGAAAACAGGGGCCGACTTTGTCGCAACAGGCCATTATTGCCGGAAAGAGGAAACAGTGGTCGAGGGCCGTCCTGTCTGCCGTCTGCTCGCAGGTACCGACTCCAACAAAGACCAGAGTTATTTTCTCTGCCAGCTCAACCAGGCCCAACTGGCCAAATCCCTCTTCCCCATTGGGCACCTCCTGAAACCAGAAGTGCGCGAAATCGCCCGCAGGCTAAACCTCCCTTCTGCAGAACGCAAAGACTCCCAGGGAATCTGTTTCGTGGGGAAGGTCGACCTCCCCACCTTCCTGCAACAACAACTGGAAATCCACCCCGGAAATGTCATTGAAATTCCTGCAGCATTCATGGAAAAGAAAAAACAGGACGACACCAGCGAAGAAAACTGGAAAAAGATCTGTTCCCCTTACCCTTTCAAACCCTGGAACGGCAAGGTCATCGGCACCCATCAGGGAGCCCATTTCTACACCATCGGACAGCGAAAGGGTCTCCATATAGGCGGATATACAGAACCCCTGTTTGTGCTGGCCACCGATGTGCAGCGCAATATTGTGTATGTGGGAGAAGGACAAAAGCATCCCGGGCTTTATCGCCGGGGCCTGTTCATCGGGAACAAGAACATTCACTGGATCAGGGAGGATCTCCGGATGTTACCGGAAGAAAACAGGCCGTATCTTGTCCGCATCCGTTACCGCCAGCTCCTCGAAAAGGCGGTCCTCCACCTGCGCGATGAAGGACTCTGGATTATTTTCGCGAAAGATCAACGCGGCATCACCCCCGGACAGTTCGCTGCCTGGTATAGCAGGGATGAGCTTGTGGGGTCGGGAGTCATTGCCTGAAAAACAGAATGGAGGCCTGTACCAAATGTTGATCTAATGATGTGATGATTTGATTGAGAAAATCTGTTAATATTGCTTGTATAAAAAATAGTATCCTATGAACAAAAATTTGGTTACTGCGGTAGTGACACTCATCATCCTTACAGGTCCCCTTTCTGTGCTGAAAGTTTCTGCCTGGTCCGAACATCCGATGCTGGTACGTCCGGCACTGGAAAACCATCCTGTCTGGCGGGAGGCAGACTCTGTGGTAGCCCAAGAACTGAAAAGTTTCCTTCTGAAAACCGAAAAAGAACTTGAAAAATTCCTTGCCGGCCACGAAGCCTGGTCGGTGGCACATCTTCCCGACTATACGCCCTGCCCGCCGGAACTCGCCTTTAAAGCCACCGGGGATCCCGCCGATATCCTGTTAAGGTTTTACACCGCGATACGGATTAACCCCAACGTAAAAGTCCCCCTCTATCTGCATCTCCTCCCCAACGACTCCCTTTGCGGCAGGCCGGTGGCCGATCCCAGGGATATTTGCACCCTGGACGATATCTCGTTCATGCTGCAGACCATCTATACCCGGGTGAAGGAGGGAGAATGGCTGGCCCCCTTTGAAGTACTGGTCACTGCCAGCGACGAACCGGACTATGGTTTCGACCTGGGACTTTTTGCTGATAACAATACCCCATACGGGCAGAAATACGATTTCGGAAGTCAGCCGTTTGGCAACCCCAACCTGGAATATGGCAGTCAGGCCCCTTTTCATATGGGTTTTTACCATGAGGCCAAAATCCTTTACAAGTTTGGCCCTTTCCTGAGGCACACCTACCTGGATTACCGTCTATACCTGTACAAAGCCCTGTCGGAATTTGCCTTCCGCAACAACCAGCCTTACTGGGGCTGGCGGTTTATGGGCTGGGGGATGCACTACATGGGCGATGTTTCAATGCCTTACCACATGCGGCCGCTGCCGGGTGTCAGCACTGCCCGCATGATGTGGATCAACCTGAAAGCCATGCTCGGATTCCCCAAAGCAAAGGATAATGCTGTACAACTGGTTTCAAACCGTCATACCGCGTACGAAGAGTTCCAGGTCCAGTTACTCAGGAGCGTTCTTCAGAAAAACAACTTTACCCATCCCTTTTTCAGTGCTCTCACGAATTCCGCGCCCCTGGCTCCCTTTTCCGGCGATTTCTTCCTGAAGGTGGCCACCAAGGAATCGGCGGCTTCCGGGAAAAAGGTCGACAGAATCCTCGCTAAAGAGATGCCCTCCCTTCTGGTTTCTGATCCCACTGTTGAAACCAACGACCTCCCTGAAACCAACCGGATCGTTTCCTATATCACAGAGGTGAACCGACCGGAATCGGTCGATAAGATCACCGAAGCTATTGCCGGCAGAATGAGCTACTTCAGCATGCATATTTGCAGTTACCTTGAATCCATTATTCCAAACAGCGGACGCTGAACCTTTCAGGCTGCCCCATGTAAATCGGCCTCTCTTTCTCTCCTCTGCCTTCATGATGATGAAGAATGACTATTTTTACACGAAATAATCGGCTATGATCAAATCTATGACCGGATTCGGAAAATCCGGATTCGAGATCAACGACAGAAAAGTGACGGTTGAGGTGAAGTCATTGAACAGCAAACAGGCCGACATCTCCACCCGTATTCCGCCCCTGTACCGTGAGAAGGAACCAGACATCCGCAGAGAACTCTCCGACCGGCTGGTAAGGGGAAAAGTTGACTTGATTGTTTACATTGAAACCTTTGGGGAAACCGGCAGTGCCGTCATCAATTCCGAAGTGGTGAAAGGGTATTTTTCAGACCTGAGCCGGATTTGCGGCGAACTAAGCCTGCCGGTAAACGAACGGTTGCTGCAGGTGATTATGCGGTTACCCGACACCGTAAAAGTCAACCATACCATCCTGGAAGAGGAAGAATGGCAGCTCCTCCACACCCATATCATTAAAGCCATTCAGGCTGTTGACGAATTCCGGATCCAGGAAGGAAATGCCCTGGCTGCCGATCTTTCAGCCAACCTGGCAACCATCCTGCAACTGCTTGACGAAATCGAACCCCTCGAACAGCAACGAATTGAGTCGATAAAAAGCCGGCTGACCGGTAATCTGGAGAGCCTCCGGCTCAATGGGACTGTTGATCCCAACCGCTTTGAGCAGGAACTGATCTTTTATCTTGAAAGGCTTGACTTCAACGAGGAAAAGGTTCGTCTGGCCAACCATTGCAGATATTTCACCGAAAATCTGAATGCAGCTGAATCAAACGGAAGAAAACTGTCGTTCATAGCCCAGGAAATCGGTCGGGAAATCAACACCATCGGAAGCAAAGCCAATGAAAGCACCATCCAGCGCCTGGTGATCCAGATGAAGGATTCCCTGGAGCGGATAAAGGAACAGGTTCTCAACGTTCTGTAAACAGCGCTGTGGTTCCCGGGCGATGAATGCCTGTCCCGGAACCACGCGTACCATTTACGATATGTATAAAAGAAAACTCATCATCGTTTCGGCACCCAGCGGCGCTGGCAAAACCACCATCGTCAGGCACCTGCTGACCTTACCCCTTCCGTTCGGGTTTTCAGTGTCTGCTACCAGCCGCCCCCCCCGCCCGGGTGAAACTCCCGGCAAAGATTACCATTTTCTCTCTCCCGGTGATTTCCACCGGAAAATAGAAGACCAGGCTTTCGTCGAATGGGAAGAGGTATACCCCGGAGTCTTTTATGGTACCCTGAAGTCGGAAATTGATAGAATCTTCGCAGATGGAAACAATGTTCTTTTTGACGTCGATGTAATAGGAGGACTTAACATCAGAAAACAATACGGAAAACAGGCTCTCTCCATTTTCATCATGCCCCCCTCTCCTGCAGTCCTGCGGCAGCGACTGCTCAACCGTTCTACCGAATCGGAAGAGAAAATCGCCACCCGACTTGCCAAAGCTGCCTACGAAATGAGCTTTGCCTCCCGTTTTGACCTGATCCTGATCAACGACAACCTGGATACAGCACTCAAAGAAGCCACCATAGCTGTAACCGATTTCATTAACGGATAGCCCGCTATCCTGTAAATTATTCCTGAAAACATTTCTATGACAGGACTATTCAATATTTTACTGCCACCAGATAAAATCCGGATGGATGTCGGATTGTTTTTCGGATCGTTCAACCCGGTGCACATCGGGCATCTGGCTATCGCCAATTACCTCGTCGAGTACACTTCCATCCGCCAGCTGTGGTTTGTGATTTCCCCGCACAATCCCCTCAAAGAGCAGGAAGATCTTCTGAACGATTTCGACCGGTATGATTTACTGAAGAAAGCCGTTAACGAAGACCCCCGGTTCAGGATCAGCGATGTGGAATTTCATATGCCCAGACCCTCCTATACCATCGACACCCTCATCACCCTGGGGAAAAAGTATCCCGATCACCGTTTTACCCTCCTGATGGGGTCTGACAACCTGGAGAGCCTGCCCAGGTGGAAGCAGTATGAGGAAATTGTTGAAAACTACGAGATTCTGGTCTACCCCCGGCCCGGTTACGATCAGACAACCGGGATGAACCACAGAAACATTTCATGGGTTGATGCCCCGCAGCTTACTATTTCGTCGACCTTCATCCGGGAGGCCATTCGTGCCGGCAGGAACCTGCGTCATTTTGTGCCCCCGCAGGTTTGGGATCACATTGAAAAGATGGGCTTTTACCGGTAATTTTTTACACTCCCGCATCGTAAAGTGATACCCGTGACCTATTGGGAGCTTCTATCTTCCTGAAGAACGGCCCCATCACCATGTGGCAGATAGGGTATCCCCAAACAGGTTCCTTAATGGGGTTTCCTGCTTAAACTCATATTTTGTCAGGGGGGAGTTTGTTAATTTTATGGCGTCAAACCATTAAAACCTGGTACTATGGAAGGGACATCCGGAAACCGGGGGCCTTCGGTGCGCTCCGACTGTTATATCTCCGTTTCTCTGACCTCCTTCGGAGGTATCAAAACTGAAATTAAAAGCAAAGTCCAGGCACTCTTTTCCCGCCATATCACGGAACTGGTCCGTGAGGTACTCCACTTCTACGGAATAGAAAATGCTTTGGTCGGGGTAGAAGATTCTGGAGCCCTGCCCTATGTGATGGCTGCCCGCCTGGAAGCCGCCGTAAAACAGCTTCTTCCCGCCACCAAAGCATTCCTGCTGCCGGTTCTCCCCGGAAGTATCTCCGAAACCCCGCGCGACCGCATCCGCCGCTCCCGCCTGTACCTCCCCGGCGACCAGCCCAAGCTGATGATCAACGCCGGACTGTATGGCGCCGACGGCATCATCCTCGACCTGGAAGATGCCGTGGCTCCCTCCAAAAAGGAAGACGCCCGTTATCTGGTTCGCAACGCCTTACGCAACAATGACTTCCGGGGTGCCGAGCTGATGGTCCGCATCAACCAGCTGCCGGCGGGACTCCGCGACCTCTCCTTCATCGTGCCCCATCCCTTAAACCTGGTGCTCATTCCCAAGTGCGAATCAGCCGCCGAGGTGAAGGCTGTCGACGAGGAGATCGGCCGGCTGAAGCAGGATTCCGGGCGGAACATCTGGCTGATGCCCATCATCGAGAGTGCCCGGGGAGTCCTCCACGCTTATGAAATCGCCTCCGCCTCCCCCCATGTGGTGGCCATGGCCATCGGACTGGAAGACTATACCGCCGATATAGGCGCTGAAAGGAGCCCTGAAGGGCAGGAATCTTTTTATGCCCGCAGTGTGGTGGTCAACGCCGCCCGTGCCGCCGGCATCCAGCCCATCGATTCCGTATTCTCCGGATTTGAAGATATGGAAGCCCTCCGCAATGTCGCCCGCACTTCACGGGCCATGGGATTCGAAGGGATGGGGTCGATACACCCCGCCCAGATCGCCGTCATCCACGAATGTTTCAATCCCGGGGAAAAGGAGATCGCCAAAGCCAAAAAGATCGTCAAAGCCTTCGAGGCTGCCGAAAAGGAGGGCATCGGGGTCATCGCCCTGGGCACCAAAATGATCGACGCCCCGGTGGTCAAACGGGCCCTGCGGACCATCCGCATCGCCGAACAAAACGGATTGTTAAACCCTGACTGGAGAGAAAATGATGAAGGATAAACTGGTAAAAAACGAAGCCGGCCGCTGGGTCCCCCTCGAAATCAACGGGGAACCGGTCATCCCCTACCAGGGCGTAGGGAAGTATATCCCCCTGGGCAACAAATACGCGCCGCCCCTTCCTTCCTGCGCCCTCTTTCCCTCCGACGGCAACAAGGTGGTGGCCTCCCTGAAGGAGGCATTGGTAAAAGCCGGACTCCGCGACGGCATGACCATCTCGACCCATCACCACCTGCGCGACGGCGATTTCGTGGCCAATAGGATCTTTGACCTCGCCCATGAAATGGGAGTGAAGGATCTGCGCTGGTTTCCCTCGGCCTCCTTTCCCTGCAACAACCACCTCATCCCCTACCTCGAAGACGGCACCATCAGCCATATCGAGGGAAGCATGAACGGTCCGCTCGGGGAATTCACCTCCCGCGGAAAGATGCGGAAGACGGCGGTTCTCCGATCCCACGGGGGACGGGTACAGGCCATCCAGGACGGAGAGGTGATCGTCGACATTGCCGTCATCGCCGCCCCCACGGCCGACAAATTTGGCAATGCCAACGGACTGACGGGCCCCTCGGCCACCGGGGTGCTGAGTTACGCCGATGTGGATGTCCGCTATGCCTCCCACGTAATTCTCGTCACCGACAATCTGGTCCCCTTCCCCTGTCTCCCCATGCAGATTGAAGGAAACTACGTCGATTCCGTGGTGCAGGTTGACAAACTGGGTCTTCCCGAGAAGATCATCAGCGGCACTACCCAGATCACCCGCAGTCCCGACCGCCTCATCATTGCCGAACTCACCGCCCGCTTCTGCGAGGCTACCGGCATCATCTACGACGGATGTGTGGTCCAGGCCGGCGCCGGAGGAATCTCCCTGGCCATCGCCGAATACCTCCACAAGATCATGCTGAAAAACAAATGGAAGATCAGGGTGGGCTTCGGGGGTACCACCCGAACCATGACCGGCATGCTCGAAGACGGCACCATGGAGTACATCCTCGACGCCCAGGTTTTCGACACCGAGGCTATCCGTTCTCTCAACCAGAACCGGAATCACATGGCTTTCACCATCAACAACATCTATAACTACCACGCCAAAGGGAACTTCGCCCAGCTCATCGACGTGGTGTCGCTGGGCGCCACGGAAATCGACGTCCACTTCAACGGGAATGTGGTCACCCACTCCGACGGACTCCTCCTCCACGGCATCGGCGGATGGCAGAACTGCCTCTTTGCCAAAAATACCATCATCGCCCTGCCCCTCTTCCGCGACCGCATCCCCGTCATCGTCGACGAGGTGACCACCCTCTGCGGACCGGGGGAACTCATCGACGTGATCGTCACCGAAAGGGGCATCGCCATCAATCCCCTGCGGACCGACCTCCTCGAAAAGGTCAAAGGCTCGGGATTGCCGGTGAAGACCATTCACGAGCTGAAGGAAGAAGCCGAAGCCATCTGCGGAAAACCCGACAAACCGCTGTTCACCGATAAAATCGTCGCCGCCATCAAATGGGTCGACGGAACCGTCATCGATGTGGTCAGACAGGTTACTGACTGACTTGAAACTTTCTAACTTTCGATATTAATCAAAATTTACATTCAGCCTTTAATTGAAATGACAAATGAAATAATAATATACCAGGCTGATGAACTCGCTGCCCACATAGAAGTTAGGGTCTTGGATGAAACAGTTTGGTTAAACCGTCATCAGATATCACTGCTATTTGACAGAGATATCAAAACAATTGGAAAACACATCAATAATGTTTTCTTAGAAGGTGAGCTCAAAAAGAATTCAACTGTCGCAAATTTTGCGACAGTTCAGTACGAAGGTGGCAGAAAAGTAGAGCGCCAAATAGAATTCTATAATCTTGATGTTATCATTTCTGTTGGGTACAGGGTAAAATCAAAGCGAGGCACACAGTTTCGGATTTGGGCCAATAAAATCCTGCGGGATTATTTATTAAAAGGCTACGCTTTAAATCAGCAGATGAATCGGATTGAAAACCAAATTGAAAATTTGTCAGATAAGGTCGAGGAAATTGACTTACACATTAAATCAAAATTAATACCTACCGCAGGCGTTTTTTTTGACGGACAGGTTTTTGATGCCTATTTGTTTATTTCTGGGATTATCAGAAATGCTGTAGAAAATATCATATTAATAGACAACTATATTGACGAAAACACACTCCTTCATCTATCGAAAAAAGGGGAGAAAGTGAAGGTTTTGCTTCTTTCTAAAAATTGGGGAAAACAACAGATTCTGGATGTATATAAAGTCAATGAACAATACGGAAATTTTGAGATAAAAACCTTCGATAAAAGTCATGATCGATTTCTAATTATTGACGGAAAAGAGATTTATCACCTGGGAGCCTCACTCAAAGATTTGGGTAAAAAATGGTTTGCCTTCTCAAAAATGGACACTAATTCTGTAAGTCATATTATTGACTCAATATCTAAATTGACATAATGCAGGTTCGGAAGATGTACCACAAATTCATTAAGTTCCCTACACCAAACAATACAAACAACAAATACAATATAAACTTAAACAACACATATCTATGACGACAAGAACGATAGTGACCCTCCCTGGCGACGGAATTGGCCGGGTGGTGCTGGAACAGTCCCTCCGCGTGCTGGAGGCTGCCGGATTTGAAGCGGAATATGCCGAAGGCGACATCGGCTGGGAATTCTGGCGCCGTGAAGGGGATCCCCTGCCCCAACGCACCATCGACCTGCTGGAGAAACACAAAGTGGCCCTCTTCGGAGCCATCACCTCCAAACCCAAGGATGCCGCCTTTGCGGAACTGGCCCCGGAACTTCAGGCCAAAAACCTCGTCTATGCCAGTCCGATTGTGAGCCTGCGCCAGCTTTTCGGCCTCGATATCTGCCTGCGCCCCTGCAAGTCCTATCCCGGCAATCCCCTGAATTTCATCCGAAGGGGAGCTTCCGGAAACATCGAGGAGCCGGTGGTCGATGTTGCCATCTTCCGCCAGAATACCGAAGGACTTTATGGCGGCGTCGAATGGTCGAACCCCCCGCAACAGGTCTACGACGCCCTGATGACCCATCCCAAATTCAGGCAGAACTTCGCCTGGTCCCCCAAAGAAGAAGTTTCCATTTCCACGCGCATCTTCACCAAAAAGATGACCCACCGTATTCTTCATGCTGCCTTTACCCATGCCGCCCAAAACGGTTACCGCTCGGTGACCCTCTGCGAAAAACCCAATGTGATCCGCGAAACCTCGGGCATGATGTACAAGATGGCTCAGGAGATGCAGAAATCGGAGTTTCCGCAGATCGAACTCTGGAATACCAACATCGACGCCCAGATGATGTGGCTCACCAAGAATCCCGAGGATTACGGGGTCATCGTCGCCGGAAACATGTTCGGCGATATTGTCTCCGACGCTTTCGCAGGCCTTATCGGCGGACTGGGATTTGCCTGCAGCGCCCAGGTCAATCCCGATACGGGCGTGGCGGTGTTCGAGCCCACTCACGGTTCGGCACCCAAATATGCAGGCTACCCCGTGTCGATCGTCAACCCAATCGCCATGATCGAGTCGGCTTGCATGATGCTCGACTACCTGGGGGAACAGGAAAAGGCCCAACGTATCCGCAAGGCGATCGCCCGGGTGATCGCCGAAGGCAAAGTCCGCACCTACGATATGATGAAGCTCACCGGCAGCCCCGCCGTCCTCACCCAGGGCGCCGCCTCCACCATCGACATGACCGATGCAATAATAAAAGAGTTATAAAAGGAACAACCACTTAAAGGGAATGGAGGTTAGGGACGAATTTTTCGATAAAGCTGCTTCAGACTGGAAAAAGTATACGATTATGAGCAACATTATAATAATGCAGTCACAAACTCTCTTTGGAGAAATTAAAATTCTGGTAGAACAAAGCAGAAACCAGCTTGCCCAGACAGTAAATGCCACATTGAGCATGTTGTATTGGGAAATAGGGAAAAGAATAAAACTGGAGTTTTTGCAAAATTCCAGAGCTGAGTACGGAGAACAAATTGTGCATTCTCTGGCCGCAAAATTAACAGCTGAATATGCAACTCTTTTTCAGAGAAAAATCTGCGTAGGATGATGCAATTTGCTGAAGTTTTTCCTGATGAACAGATTGTCGTATCACTGATACGACAATTAAGCTGGACACATATCATTGCCGTTATACCCATTAATGACCCATTAAAAAGGGATTTCTATATAGAGATGTGCAGGCTGGAGAAATGGAGCGTTCGTACACTCAGGGAACGCATTCAATCAATGCTTTATGAACGTACCTCCATCAGCAAAAAACCTCAACTTACCATTCAAAAGGAACTGGATTTACTTAAAAGTGAGCAGAAAATCAGTCCCGACCTGGTATTCAGAGACCCTTATTTTTTGGACTTCCTTGATCTGAAAGATACTTACTCTGAAAAAGACCTCGAATCAGCCATCATTGCAGAACTGCAGCGGTTTATCACTGAATTTGGAAATGACTTTGCATTCCTCTCCCGTCAAAAACGCATCACTATTGACAACCGGGATTATAAAATTGATCTGTTGTTTTATCACCGCAGGCTTAAATGTCTGGTGGCCATTGACCTTAAACTTGGGGAATTTGAAGCCGGATTCAAAGGGCAAATGGAACTTTATTTGCGTTATCTGGAAAAATATGAAATGATTGAAGGAGAGAGGCAACCCATCGGACTGATCCTGTGTGCCGGGAAAAACGAAGAACACATAGAACTTTTACAATTGGTTAAAAGTAATATCAGGGTCGCAGAATATTTGACAGAACTTCCCGAGAAAAAACTACTGAAGCAGAAATTGCATCAGGCTATTGAATTTGCCCGAACCCGGTTACTCACCCAAAAAATAAATGATGAGGAGTGAATAGTAAGAAATGGCAAATAAGAATTTAAGCTTATTAAAAATTTTGCATTATAATTTTGGAAAAACCACTTTATGAACATTAGTGAAATTTATTCATTATGGCCCGAACTGGAGTGGATCAGCGATCCTGACCTGCGGGAGAAGACGGCCCGTGTGTGGCAGCTGTCCTTCGAAAAGAGTGTGCTTACCCCCGCTGACCTGAACCGGATCCCTTTCACCCTGTTGGCCGGTTCCGGTCTGAAGGTCACCTTCATGGATCACAAACGGTCGGTGGTTCACATCACCCGTGATGCCGGGAATACCATCAACGCCATGTACCACGGGGAACTTCCCGTTAATATGGACGTGCTCATTTCCGGGGCCATCCTGGCCGACGTGGGCAAACTGCTGG
>CAZYUA010000042.1:0-23534 GCA_964650525.1 uncultured Prolixibacteraceae bacterium | reverse complement strand
GTGGGTTAAGGCCTACCCCGGTCACATAGGAGCGGTTGTAGTGGTTACGGCCGAAAAGATGACCTACGGCATCGAGGGCCGTATTCACATATTTCGGGTCTGGTTGCAACTGGTTGGCAACAAAGAGGTTGACCGTCTGACGGGCTACCGTGCCGTTGCATCCCCAGTAGTACCGGCCCCCCAGAGGACGGCGGTAGACGTCGGCCTGCGCCTTGGCCACCAGTTCGTCGGCAACAGCAAGACAACTCTTCATGATAGCCTCCTGAACGGCAGGATCCTTGCCTTCACGCTTTGAGAGCAGATAAGTAAACATCCCCAGGTTGCCCTGGTTTCCCCAGTCCCAGTTTTCCTCGATGGCAAACCCTGCCGTGGTCGCCAGCTTTTCGAAATCGCCCAGGAATTCTGCTTCGCCCGTGGTTTCCCACATTTCGGCAGCCGCCCAGAGGCGGTCGTCAGGATCCCTGGTCTGGTACCCTCCGGTTTTGAAATCGCCTTGTTTAAAGCCCTTATCCTGAGGATTTTTCTTCAGAAAATTATAGCTGACCCGTGCGGCGGCGAGGCATTTTGCGGCATAAACAGAGTCGAAGGGCTGATAAATCCTTGCGGCTTTGGCCATCATGGCCACAAAGTCGGCCGTGGCTCCAGAACTCCACTCGGTGAAAAAACGTTTGGAAGAATCGGTATTGGCCATGATAAACCCTTCAAAATTCACCGCCGTCAGCTTATGGGAAACTCTCCCCGAGCCGTCAGAATAAGCCATTTTCAGCAGCCAGTCGGTTTCCCACTTCAGTTCTTTCAGGTATTCGGGAAATCCCGGGGCGGTCTCCGGAAGTCCCAGGGTAATGGCTTCCAACTGGGGCTGGAAATAATCCCAGGCCATGAGAAGAACGCCGGCAGTAACCCCGGCATTGACCACATACTTTCCGTAATCGCCGGCATCGTGCCATCCTGCGGTGCCATCACGCCGGATTCCTGCCTTCCCCAGATAATCCTCATACGCATCGTTCAGGTGGCAGGCATCCTGATGGTAGTGGTTTCCCTGGTGTTCTCCATCGACCTCCATGCCGCACCGCCACAGGTAAAATCCCCGCATGGCCGTCACGTAAGCTTCGTTGTACACCTGTTTACCCACCCCGAAAGAGACCGACCTGCCCAGACCGGGTACCACCAGACTGTAGGTTCCGGGTGATGTGAGTGATGAAAAATCGGCCGTCCACACCTTTTCGTTCACATCTTCCTGGAACTGCGGTCCGGTGGTTTTCCCTCTGAACACGACTTTTCCTGTAACATCATCCCAGATTTCAAAATCAGAACATTCGGCGGTCACGGAAGCCTGCTTTTCACTTTCAGGCAGGAACCCCAGGGAACTGAGCTTCACCTGGCCGGAAATGCCAGGCAGGGGAGTCTGGCAAGACCAGACCAAAAGCAAGAATAGAAGGATTACTGAATTTTTCATGGTTTACAGATTTATATGGTTTGTTTCGGCATTTATCTTTTCAACCGGATCTGTCAATGGGTACCGGCACTGTTTTGAGAAACAACTCCTGTACCCGGCATTCAGGAGGGTGCTTGGACCTGGCAACCCTGGTCCTGATTACCGGGTTCGCTGCTGTGAAGGTACAATATTCCAACTTACTTTTCCTTTCAGGGGGTCGTTTTGCAGGGTAAAGCGGTTGTTTTTCCTTGCCAGGCGCACAAGTGCCGGCTGGTTACTTTCGGGCAGGCAGATCAGGCCGGAGAGTTGGGAAACTACTGCGGAATAGGTTACCAGTTCCAGGGCAGACCAATCCATGTCAAGGGTGGATTGAGCGAGGCCGATATGAGGGATGACGGCCCCGTCGCGGACCAGGATTACTGCAGGGATCTCCCCGGCTTCGATGGTGTTCCAGCCCGGGTTGAAGATCCGGTTGGTCTGGTAGTCTATCCATTTGCCGCCAGGAAGGTAAACCATCCGGCTGGTGGCATTATCCTGGAAAAGCGGTGCCACCAGAATGTCGGAGCCAAAGAGGTAGGCATCTTCGACCAGCCAGGCACCAGGATCTTCAGGGTATTCAAGGAAGAGGGCCCGGACCATCGGGAGTCCGTGGTCTGCTGCAAAGCGGGACTGGGCGTAGACATAGGGCATCAGCCGGTATTTCATTTCGCAGGCTTTGCGGAAGGCGTCGTTGAAACTTTCGTTGTATTCCCAGGGTTCTTTTGGGGGAGCCCCATGGGCACGGCTGTGCGAGGTGAGCATTCCGAAGGGAAGCCACCGGCGGTACAGTTCTTCGGGTACGCGGCTGACAAATCCGCCAATATCATGGCTCCAGAAGGTAAAACCGCTGAGGCCGAACGAAAGCCCGGCACGGAGGGTGGCAGCCATGGCAGCACTGGTATTGGATGCGTCACCGCCCCAGTGGAGCGGATATCGCTGGCTGCCAGCCCAGGCAGAACGGGCCCAGATGATGTTTTCGCCGTTTACCTCGCGGGTGATGTCAGCTACTGCCTTGTTGTAACGGAGCGGATAAAGGTTATGTTCGTAAAACCCGCTCCTTCCCGAGGCGTAGATACCCCTGGCCGGCGCTGCCTCCCCGAAATCTACCTTAATGGCGCTGACTCCCATCTTCAGCAAACCGGCAATTTTCTCCTGGTACCACTGAACAGCAAAGGGGTTGGAAAAGTCAAGCACCGCATCCTCGAAGGGGAGGTTTCCCTTTTCATTTTTTACAAAGAGCCCCTTATCCAGGATCTCGCCAAAAAGTGTGTTGTTGGGTACAAAGTAGGGTAACTGCCACAGGCAGACATGCAATCCCATTTCTTTGAAGTCGGCCATCATTTTCTCCGGGTCCCGGAAGCGGGAAGGGGAGAACTGGTAGTCGCAGCGCCAGTCGGTCTCAAACCAACCCGTATCAAAATGAATTACATCGGCCGGTATTCTGTGTTTGCGGAGGTTGGCTGCCACGGTTCGGCCGTCGTCTTCCGAAAAATAGGTAATCCGGCTCATCCAGAGTCCGAAAGACCAGAGGGGCGGCATGGGGGCCCTTCCGGTAAGCGCTGTATATTCTTCCAGAATCTCTTTCGGGGTTCCGAGGAAAACAAAAAGGTCGGCCTCTTCGTCGCCCATCATCAGGTAGGCCACCTCATCAAAATACTTCCCGAAATCGCAGGTCACCGGCGACGACGTATGCATAAATAAACCATACCCCTTGCTGCTCATGTAAAAGGGAATCGGTTTGTAGAGGGTTTCGTTCTTGACCCCGTTGGCATCGTCGGCCCAGAGCACCACCTTCTGCCCCCGTTTGTTCAGTGCTTTGAAAGATTCCCCGCAGCCGAAGATCATTTCCCCCGGTGCAAGCTTAAAGGCAGCATTGACGCTGCGGGAATAATCGGCCGATCGCCTGACAAATGAAAACGGAACAAAAGGCGTATAGGTTTTGTCGTTGTCCGACTTATGTATTGTCCGGGTGATCAGCTTCCCTCCGGCATCGTAGAATTCCACTCGCCAGGGAGCAGTTCGTACCACTACCGACCCACCGCCGTTTTCATACCGGTGTCCGTCGGGAAGCCTGACGTATTTCCATGAGCGGTCGGCCGGAGCAAATCCGTTAACCAGCATGAGAGAGGGGGTATCAGGCTGGACAACCGTTCCGGTTTTCATCCGGATACGAATGGTCCTGGGTGTCACAAATTCCAGTGAAAAGGGGGTCCGGGGATGGACTTCGTATTCCGCTCCCGGGAACTCGTTTCCCCCAACAGGGCGAAGGAAGGCCAGCATATTGTTGAAAGCCTGGCGGGTCTGATACACATGACGAACCCATTTCACCGTTCCCTGGCCCGTTCCGGGATTGAAATCCACAAGACTGTCAGCCAGAAAATAGGTATTGGAAAAGTTCCGGAAGTCCTCGCTGATGTCGACCGGTTCGTTGAGCAATGCCTGGTTGGGGGCACCGGAAGATAAGGGAAGCTGGGCCCGGGTCAGACCCGAACCGAATATGAACATAGCAATCCCACAAAAAGCATTGACTAAATAATTTACATATGCTCTTTTCATTTGTTTGGTCTTAAGGATGTTCTGATGGACACTTAACTTTCGTCAACAGACTACCTCTCATTGAGAAAACCATAATTAACGGGTCTCAAAGGTACCAGGCCGGTAGAATCATCTGGTAAATATAACCAAATTGTATATACGGCCGGCGGGTCAGGGTTGGGAAGTCATGGAATGGCAAGTCCCGGGAAGGAGTCAGGTTCCGTCACCTGCCCCAGGTTTCGCGGTCGAGGCTGCGGTAATGGATAGCTTCCGAGAGATGGTGGCTTTCGACCTTTTCCGATCCTTCCAGGTCGGCAATGGTACGGGAAACTTTCAGGATCCGGTCGTAGGCTCTGGCAGAGAGTCCCAGCTTTTCCATGGCTGTTTTCAGTAATTCAAGGCTGGCCTGGTCGGGGGATACAAATGCCGACACCATACGGGTGCTCATCTGGGCATTACAATAGACGCCATTGATGTCTTTGAAGCGTATTTCCTGGATCTGGCGGGCTCTGATAACCCGGTCGCGGATTACCTCACTTCTTTCGGAATGCTCTTTTTCATCGAGTTTACTGAAGGGTACCGGAACGACTTCAAGATGGATGTCAATCCGGTCCATCAGGGGCCCGGAAATACGGTTTACATATTTCTGGACCATTCCGGGGAGGCAGGAACATTCGCGGGTGGGGTGATTATAATAGCCACAGGGACAGGGGTTCATGGCTGCCACCAGCATAAAACTTGCCGGATATTCCACGGAAAAGCGTGCCCGGGAAATGGTAATTCTTCGTTCTTCGAGGGGTTGGCGCATGACCTCCAGCACGGAATGCTTGAATTCTGGCAGTTCATCCAGGAAGAGCACGCCGTTGTGGGCCAGGGAGATTTCTCCCGGCTGGGGAAATTTTCCTCCTCCGACGAGGGCAATGTCGGAAATGGTATGGTGGGGACAACGGAAGGGCCGCTGAACCATGAGGGAGGTGTCCTTATCGATATGGCCGGCTACGGAGTGTATTTTGGTGGTTTCCAGGGCTTCTTTTAGGGTAAAGGGCGGCAGAATCGAGGGGATTCGTTTGGCAAGCATGGTCTTTCCGGAGCCAGGCGGACCGATCATGATAAGGTTGTGGCCTCCCGCAGCAGCAATCTCCAGGGCCCGTTTCACATTTTCCTGGCCCCGCACATCCGAAAAATCGGTTTCTGACTGGTTCACCCGGGAGAGAAATTCAGCGCGGGTATCCACGACAGTTTGCTCCAGTTCCTTTTTCCCGTTAAAGAAATCAACCACCTCCTGAAGGTTCTCAACGCCGTAAATTTTCAGCGTGTCCACCACGGCAGCCTCCCGGGCATTGGGTTTGGGCAGGATGAACCCTTCAAAACCCTCCCTGCGGGCGTTGATGGCAATGGGTAAAGCTCCTTTGACCGGATGGAGGGTTCCGTCGAGAGACAATTCGCCCATCATCACAAAGCGATCGAGGCGCCCGGGTTTGACCTGCTCTGAGGCTGCCAGAATCCCTATGGCCATGGGCAGGTCGTACGAGGAGCCCTCTTTGCGGATATCAGCAGGTGCCATGTTTACGACAATTTTCTGCCGCGGCCATTTACATCCCATGATCCGGAGGGCTGACTCGATCCGTTGCTGGCTCTCTTTGACAGCATTATCGGGCAGACCTACCAGCAGGAATTTGATACCCTTGGTGACATCCGCCTCAATGGTGATAGTGACAGCATGAATGCCAAATACGGCACTGCCAAATGTTTTGATTAACATGGACCGGTAGTGTTGGGTTTGTATAGTGAAAGATAGGAAAATCCTGTGGATTTTCCCCCTTTCTTACCAGGAAATATTTCACCCGCTGGTTCTCTTTTTCAGGCAGGGCGGAAAGGAAGGTTATCGAGGTCGACGTTTCCCCCTGATAAGATGATTCCCACCCTTTTCCCAGTCACATCCGGGGATTGTTGAAGGATTGCCGCCAGGGGGACGGCAGAGGAGGGTTCAATGATGATTTTCATTCTTTCCCAGACCAGGCGCATGGCTTCGATGATTTTTTCTTCCGGCACTGTTACAATATCGTCTACTTTATCCATGATGACAGAAAAGTTGCGTTTTCCCAGTGAAGTGAGCAAGCCGTCGGCGATGGTGCGGGGATTTTCGGAAGGGATAATTTTCCGGGCATAAAAGGAGCGCCAGGCATCGTCGGCACCAGCCGGTTCGGCGGCTATAACCCGGCAACCGGGGCACAGACTTTTGGCAGCGATGGCGGTGCCGCTCAGCAAACCGCCTCCGCCTACCGGCACCAGTATGAGATCAAAGGGGCCCGTCTCTTCAATCAGTTCCTTAACAGCGGTACCTTGACCGGCGATGACATGAAAATTATCGTAGGGATGCACTTCGGCGGCACCCGTTTCGGCAAGTACCCCGGCCAGGGTAGTTTCACGGTCGCGGAGGGTAGGTTCGCAGAATGTAATGATTCCCCCGTAACCTGCTACCGCCTTTTTTTTGATCCCGGGAGCTGTCCGGGGCATCACGATATAGGCCGGAACACCCCGGATCGCAGCAGCCAGGGCCAGGGCTGCCGCATGATTCCCCGAAGAGTGGGTAGCCACCCCCTTGCGGGCCTCTTCGTCAGAAAGTGAAAACACAGCATTACAA
Source organism: uncultured Prolixibacteraceae bacterium (assembly GCA_964650525.1). Lineage (GTDB taxonomy): Bacteria > Bacteroidota > Bacteroidia > Bacteroidales > Prolixibacteraceae > UBA1413. The sequence continues at coordinate 16,881 of CAZYUA010000042.1, read as the reverse complement.
GCCCCCCGGAACTTGAATGCTCCCACTTTTTGCAAATTCTCGCATTTGAAAAAGAGTTCAGACCCGGTAATCCGGTTTATGCTCCGGGAGGTCAGCACGGGCGTACGGTGCACATAGCTGCCAATACGCAGGTGCGCAGCGAAAACATCTTCAAATTCAGGAACCTTCATCACTATTCTCGAATTTCCGGTTTAAAAGGAGGTAGTCGGTGCGAAAATAGGACTGATCGGAGAATTGTTTCATTTTTCTAACGCCGGTGATATACAACAGGATTAAAAAAACCAGGAAGAAGATCCACAACCATTCGATTCCGGTCATCAGGATAAAGTCGTAAATGCCATGCAGGAAAAAAGGAATAAAAAAGGCTTTCAGTAAGGACAAAGCTCTTTTTTTTGGATAGAATTTTGCCATGCCCAGATAGAATCCCATGGTAATTCCGAAGATGGCGTGGGCAGGTACGGCGGTAAAAGCGCGGACCAGCCCCGTAGTATATCCTTCCTTCAAAACATAAAGGACATTTTCTACGCTGGCAAAACCGAGTGAAACAAATGCCCCGTATACAATTCCGTCGTATTTATCGTTGAAAGCACGTCTTGGCCAAATCAGGAGGACTAAGGCTATAAATTTGAACAGTTCTTCGGTAAATCCGGCAACGGCAAAGGCGTTCCATGCAGCTTCGGGAAGTCCGTCCAGGGGATCGGCGATAGCCGAAAGTACCCGTTCTATGCCAATTACAGGCCACACGATCAGGATTCCGGCGAATACTGCCAGCAGCAGCCATTTGACGGGTTCACGGTCGTATTTGTCGCGAACCCAGATATATCCGGCAATGATGGCTACCGGGGCCAGCGATAGGATAATAACATCCATGGAATTTGGAACAGGGAGCCTTTACAAACTTTCAACGAGCTTTTTCAGCAGGAGGGTCATGGCAGGTTCAGCTTTTGCGGCCACGTGCTGAACCTCTTCATGGGAGATTTCGACAATTTCGCCGGGCACTCCGCTGTCGGTGATGATAGAAAAGCCGAAAATTCTCATCCCGGCATGACAGGCCACGATGACTTCAGGGACGGTACTCATCCCTACGGCATCACCGCCCAGGTTGCGGAACATCAGGTATTCGGCGGGTGTTTCGAAAGTCGGACCGGACACTCCGACATAGACCCCTTCTTTCAGGGGAATGTTGTGGTCGCGGGCGATTTTTTCAGCCAGGGCCTTCAGCTCCCGGTCGTACACCCTGCTCATATCAGGGAACCGGGGTCCCAGTTCGGAAATGTTCGGACCGCGAAGAGGATGTTCCGGGAAAAAATTGATATGGTCTGTAATAATCATGATATCCCCGATCCGGAAGCCGGGATTGAGACCTCCGCTGGCATTGGAGACTATCAGGGTGGTGATGCCCAACTGGTGCATCACCCGGATGGGAAAAGTGACTTCCTGCATCGAATAGCCTTCGTAATAATGAAACCGTCCCTGCATGGCCAGCACTTCCCGGGTTCCCAATTTCCCGCTGATCAGTCTTCCGGCATGGCCATCCACGGTTGAAACCGGAAAACCCGGAATGTCACTGTAGGAAAGGGTGGCTGAAATCTCTATTTCATTCACCAGTCCGCCAAGACCTGTACCCAAAATGATCCCTGTTTCAGCGCGGGTATGGATTTTTTCTCTGATGTAATTCGCGGTTGATTTTATTCTCTGCAACATAATCGAGTATCTTTTTATCAAACAATTTTCCTTCTTTATCCAGGAATTTGACCTGCACCGGAAGGTAGTAAATCGATGATTTGAGCTCAGGGGTAAACCAATTATTTCTGACAAGCCGTCCTGTGTCTTTTTCAGTGGTGACGATAATTTTGTGGGAACTCTGGAGCCTGTAGTATTTCTGGATGATCAGATGGATATCCTGTTCGGAATAGTAATGATGGTCGGGAAAAATGGCCGTTTCCACCTCTGCAGAAAGGTTGTTGAGGTGATTAACGAAATGATCGGGGGAGGCAATTCCTGCCACCGCCAGAATCCCCATTCTGCGGGTGTCGGTAAAGAGATCCATGGCAGGTGTTTCCGGAAAGACAGGCATCAGCTGTCCATATATCATGGTGGTAAAAAAGAGTTCCTGGTAGGGGAAAAGCTTCACCTCTTTCTCATTAATACGTCGTGAAATAGGGGTGATCTCTTTGGGACACTTGGTGATGATGATGATACTGGCTCTTTTCAGTTCATGAATGCTTTCCCTCAACCTTCCTGCCGGGAGGAGCTGGTCTTCTTTCAGGGGATGGTTGTAATCCACTAAAAGAATATTAATTCCCGGAGTAACCCTGCGATGCTGGTAAGCGTCATCCAACAGGAAAACGTCGGGACAGGTTCCCGTAGCTAAAAGGGAGTTGATACCGGTCACACGGTTTTCGCAAACCGCCACCGTCGTGGTGGGATACTTTTTTTTTATCTGGAGAGGTTCATCCCCGGAATCCGTAACATCAGTAGTTGTTTCCACGGTCAGAAAGCCCTTACTCTGCCTTTTATATCCGCGGCTCAGTACGGCAACCCTGAACTGGGAACGGAGGAGCCTGACCAGATATTCCACATGGGGAGTTTTGCCGGTCCCTCCCACAGTAATGTTGCCGATGGAGATAACAGGAATTTCAAACTCGGTAGACTTAAGGATCTTGAAGTCGAACATCCAGTTACGGATAGACACCACCAGGCCGTACACCAGGGAAAGCGGGTATAATAACAATTTCCGCATAGAAGGACATCAGGCTGCTAAAATAGCAATTATTTGGATTATCTGATCTCCAGATCATAGGGCATACGGGCATAGATTCCTTTCATCCCGGTAAGTTGGCGGATCTGGTCATAGTAACGCCAGCTTTCGCCCAGTTCTTTTTTGAGCCATCTGTTGCGGGCGTTGTTGGTGCCACCTTTCAGGAGTTCGGTGAACGGATCGGGGAGTTCTGGCAATTTAACGATCCGGTAGTTTTCGAGACCTGCCAATTGTGCGGCGAGGCTGACAGCCTGATTCAGTCCGCCCAGTTCGTCCACCAGACCGATTTTCATCGCATTTTCTCCTGACCAAACCCTGCCCTGGCCGATGGAGTCGACGGCTGCAAAGCTCATTTTCCTGCCATCGGCCACCCTGGATACAAAAAGGGCATACCCCTCTTCAATGTATTGTTGCATCAAATCAGCCTCAAATTCGTTCATTGGCCGGGTAAAGGAGGGCATATCGGAATGTTGGTTGGTTTTCACCACATCGGTGGTAATCCCGAGGGTTTCGTTGAGCAATTCCCCGGCATTGGGGATGATCCCGAAGATGCCGATAGAACCGGTAATGGTGTTGGGGTGAGCCACGATTTTATCGGCAGCACAGGCGATGTAGTAACCACCCGAAGCAGCTACGCTGCTCATAGAGGCCACCACGACCTTATCTTCGGCAGCCAGTTTCATTTCGCGCCAGATGACCTCAGATTCATAGGCACTTCCCCCGGGGGAATCCACCCGCAGAACGATGGCTTTGTAACTTGAATCCTGCCTGACTTTACGGATTTCCTTCGAGAGTTTTTCTCCGCTGATCCCTTCGGAGCTCATAGGCATACCGATTTCTCCGCTGGCATAGATGACGGCAATCTTGTTGCGGGAGAAGGTGGTTTTCGTTCCTTTTTTCTTCACCGGCGCTTTCCCGTAATCATTCAGTGCGACCACCGGGATTCCTTTGTTAGCCGGGGTGCCGGTGATGGCTCTGAGATCATCGAGCACCTGGTCCTTGTATTTCAGGGTGTCAACCATGCCCGCATCCAGAGCTTGTTGTCCTCTTCTGAAAGTCATCACCTGGTCGGCCAGCTGGTTCAGCTTTTCAACCGGGATCTCTCTTTCGGCGGAGATACCGGCCAGCATGTGGTTCCACATACTGGTCAGGTAAACCATACTTTGTTCCCGGCTTTCCGGGCTCATCTTATCAAGCAGGTAGGGTTCCACTGCCGACTTGAATTTCCCGTGACGGATCACCTGGGCTTCAACGCCCAGCTTTTCAAAGGCCTTCCTGTAGAAGGTCCGTTCTGTTCCAAGGCCCCTGAAATCGATTGCCCCTTGCGGATTCAACACCAGTTTGTCGGCTGCACTGGCCAGATAATAAGACTTCTGGTCGTAGAGGTCACTGTAGGCGTATACAGGTTTGTCACTGCTGTCCCTGAAGGAAACCAGCGCATTACGGATCTCCTCAACCACAGCCATTCCGGCATTTAAAGTGGAGACATCCAGGTAGATACATTTGATCCTGTCGTCGTTTCTGGCTTTATCGATAGCAGATAAAATATCATCCAGACCTGTTTTCCTGGCAAATTCAAGACCGGGGAAGTTCAATCCGGCAAAAGGGTCCTTAGGAGCCCGGTCTACAATTTCGGTATTCAGCTTCAGCACCAACATGGAGTTGTCACTGACTGCCACCTGTTTTTCGGTTGTGGAGACCATAGCGCCAACCACCATCATTAACAAGATCATGCCGGCAATGGTGGCGAGAAAAATACCCACGACGGTTGCCAGGGTATACTTAACAAATTCTTTCATATTTTTTAAGATTAACGGATTTTGCTTACATTGGACCTTTACATAGGTATTCGTGGCAGTAGCAACATTACACAAAAATAATGGGAGTTCATCAACTATTCTTATCCCTGGGCGGAAATTTGGGCCACCAGACTGAAATTTTCCTGGAAACGAGGAAAAGGATCCAAAGTACCATTGGGGAAACCAGGAGCATTTCTTCGCTGTACCGGTCGGCTCCCTGGGGCTTTAAAAGCACCCGATGGTTCCTGAATCAGGTGATTCAGGTGGAGACCACCCTGGCCCCCGAAGCGGTACTGGAAGAAACGGGCCGGATAGAAGCGCTTTTCGGGAGGAAAAGGACGCCGGGGAAGTACCTTTCCCGGAAAATGGACATTGATATCCTTTTTTACGATGATCTGGTGAGTAGGACGGAGGGCCTCGTGATTCCCCATCCTTTGCTGCATTTGCGTCGATTTGTGCTGTTGCCTGCGGCTGAGATTGCCCCCAGGCTGGTTCATCCGGGCATCCGGTTAACCCTGGCAGAGTTGCTCGATAGATGCCCCGACAGACTGGAAGTCTTCAGGATCCCGGATATCTTAAATCAAGAAAAATCTCTTTGATATTTCCTGCCACTTGCTCCGCTTTTCGAGTTAACTTGGTAAGGTTTTTGTTGCGTTAACCTTCCGGAAACTTTGCCGAAAAACACTTTCATTACGGATCCTGTACCCTGACCGTTTGACTGCCGGCATAAGAGAGACACTGGTACTCCTTATCAACTTCACACCTGACAGACTGGCGTACTGGAACATGATTAAACAATGGTATATGAATACAAAGACTCTGCTGATTGCTGTCCTGTCCTTATTTTTCCTGGTTTCCTGTAAGGAAAACAAAACCCCGGTTGTTTATAAAAACATCACCGGAAAGGCCGGGGAACTGATTGTAGTCATGTCGAAGGTTGCCTGGGATGATAAGCCCGGCCACCTGGTCAGGAGTACCCTGGCTCAGGCCCATGCTTCCCTGCCCCAGGAGGAACCGCTGTTCGATGTGGTTAACATACCCCATGAAGCCTTTAAAGAGATTTTCCTTTCCACCAGAAACATCCTACAGACCAGGATATCGCCGATTGTGGAAAAACCGGGGGTCACTTTCACCGACGACCTTTGGGCTTATCCCCAGGCAACCGTGCAGATCATCGCCCGCAGCAATGAGGAATTTGATACCCTGTTCCGTGAAAACTCCGGAAAAATTCTTTCTTATTTTCTTCAGGCCGAACAGGAAAGGTTAACCCTGAACTACAGTAAACTGTACGATAAAGCGGTGTACAATAGTCTTCAACAAAGATTCGGAGTTACGCTGAAAGTATCCCCGGGATTTAAGATCACCTCAGAGGGAAAGAATTTTTCCTGGATCCGTTTTGAAACGCCTGAAATATCACAGGGTATTATGGTTTACTTTTTCCCGTATGTTTCAGACAGTACCTTTACCATAAGTTATCTGTTGAGTAAAAGGGACAGCTTTCTCAGGGCCAATGTTCCGGGACCAACCCAGGGGAGTTATATGGCAACCGAGAGAGCAGCTCCTCCTCTTATGCAGACTGTCAGGCACAATGGCAATTATGCTGCTGAGGTCAGGGGATTGTGGCGTGTCGAAAATGATTTCATGGGAGGTCCGTTCATCCTGCTGGCCGAACTGGATGCCTACCGGCAAAGAGTCGTTGTGTTTGACGGGTATGTGTATGCCCCCAGTAAAAACAAAAGGAACTACCTCCGGCAGGTCGAAGCGATGGTTTATTCCCTTTCTTTTCCGGACCAGGAAAAAAACGACAAGATCAACAGCCAGATCAACATGGGTAATTGAGACTGCCAACCCATCAAACGCAAAAGAATCAATTTCGCGGAACCAGACCTTAACAGTTCCCGGTTGCTGTTCTTGATTTCCTATTCTGCAATCCTGCCATTTATCAGAAAGATAATGCGGTCGTTTGACTACCTTTGCCAGGTCACCATACAAGAGGATCATGCCGCAAAAAAAGTCGACTTCTATTTACCGAACCAATCTGATTGAGGTGGGTATCGGGCAGGGGCAGATGAAGACACTCCCCTATCTCTACAGCAAAACGGAATTCAGCCGGACCGGTGAGACCCTGACACAAAGCACTTTCACTGCCGACGGATTGCCGGCTGAAAAGTTGGTTTGGGAATACAACCAAAAGGGACAAGTCGTTAAGGAGGAATACTATTCAGAAGATGAAGAACCATCGGAGATTGTCAGTTATGAGTTCGATGCTGCCGGACGCATCCTGAAAAGCATCCGGCACTACTTGGATAATTCGGAGGATACCACGTATTACCTTTACGATGCGTCGGACCATCTGACAGAGAAAAAGACCCTGGATGATGAAGGGGAAACGGATCTCGTTGAAACCTTTCAATGGGATGGGAACAACCTGGTACGTCACGAGGTCGCCGACGGGGAAAAGAACCTTCTTTCGCTGGATGAATTCCGGCACGACGGAAAAGGGAATATCACCGGGCACAATCGAACAGACTCCGAGAGCGGAGAAGAATTCAGCAAGGTTTACCACCGCGACAGCCAGGGCAGGTTGTTGGTCGAAGAATGGTTTACGATGGAGGGGGACCTGGTGGAGAAGGTCACCTACGAAACGGACCCAGAGGGGAGAACGGTAAACGCAGTGCGCGAAGGAGCAGGCAGAAACAGCATCACTCATTATACATACGATGAACAGGGAAATAATACGGTAATGGAAGAAACCAGTGAAGAGGGAGATCAGCTGGCATGGATTGAACAATCGTGGGATGAAACCGGTAACCTTACCGGAAGTGTGGTTTTTTTCAGCGGCCGGAGAATCCAGATTGGGCAACATTACGAACTGAGTTACGAATATGAATGGTACGACGAAATACCCTGACCGGGTAGTCACTGGCGACGGGGAAAAAACTTTCCATCCCTAATGATCAGAACATAAATGGTTTATTTTTGCGGAAAGAAATGATTCTTAAATAATTATAGTGATGAGAACAAGAATTTTAGCATGGATTACAATGGCATTTATGGTTACTGCCTGCGGCGAATCTCCCAGAAAGCCTCTGCCCGCCGATCCGGCGACCTTTGGGGGTATGGCAGGAGACAAGAAAGTAGAGTTATTCACGTTGAAGAACTCGTCGGGAATGACCGTTCAGATCACCAATTTCGGAGGGCGGGTTACCGAATTATGGGTTCCCGGCAAAGGCGGCCATTTCGATAATGTGGTCTTGGGATACGCAACGTACGATGACTATCTGAAATCGAACGACAGTTATTACGGTGCCCTGATTGGCCGTTACGGGAACCGGATCGGCAAGGCTGAATTCAGCCTGAATGATTCAGTATACCGGTTGGCTGCCAACAATGGGGGGAACCACCTGCACGGTGGAATACGGGGATTCCACCAGGTAATCTGGGATGCTGTATTGTCGGATGACAAAACCCTTTTGCTCAGCTACCTGTCGCCTGACGGTGAAGAAGGGTACCCCGGAAACCTGCAGGTCAATGTAACCTACACGCTGACAGAAGACAATGAACTGGAAATAGAATACAGTGCCGTAACCGACAAACCGACACCCGTCAATCTGACGCATCACTCCTACTTCAACCTGAAAGGAGCAGGAAACGGCGACATCAACAATCATATACTGCAGATTCATGCCGACCACTATACACCGGTAGACCGCGGGCTTATCCCGACCGGTGAGATCGCACCAGTGGAAGGAACGCCGTTTGACTTCAGACAACCGACAGCCATTGGGGCCAGGGTCGGGGAAGATCACCAGCAGTTGAAATACGGGTTGGGGTACGACCACAACTGGGTACTGCGCACTACCGGAGAGGAATTGAAGCTGGCAGCCAAGGTCTTGGAACCCTCTTCGGGAAGGACTATGGAAGTATATACCAATGAGCCCGGTTTGCAGTTTTACGGAGGCAACTTCCTGACAGGAAAAGATGTTGGAAAAGACGGGAAGCAATTTCTGTACCGGGGAGCCTTCTGTCTTGAAACACAACACTTCCCGGATAGCCCCAATCAACCCGCCTTTCCTTCTACCCTATTGGAACCGGGCAGTGAGTATTATTCGGTCTGCATTTATAAATTTGGCCTGGAGTAAGAATCCTACAAAATAGGGTTCTGCCTGTCAATGGGTATGCCTTGTCAGTGTCCTTTCCGGGGAAAGGAAGGGTTATATTTGTGATTTTAAAAGATATACTTCAAAAATAATCGTGATTTCGAGACGGTTACGGGTTGTGACAGGGGGGGGTAGTTTCACGAATAAACGCTATATTTGGACCTTTTTAAAAAAGAAGCTTAACCGGTAACGTAAATGTCATCGAAGTTTACAGAATACAGGCAGTTGGATCTGTCGCAGATCAACAAGGAAGTTCGCCGCCGTTGGGAGGAGGATGACACCTTCCACAAGAGTATTTCCTCCAGGGAGGGGCATGAAACGTTTGTATTCTACGAAGGGCCGCCATCGGCCAACGGAATGCCTGGGATCCACCATGTGATGGCCCGTACCATCAAGGACATCTTCTGCCGGTATAAAACCATGAAAGGATTCCGGGTTTACCGTAAAGCAGGTTGGGATACCCATGGTTTGCCCATTGAGTTGAATGTCGAGAAAACCCTGAACATAACCAAGGAAGACATAGGCCGTACGATCTCGGTGACAGAGTACAACAATGCCTGCCGGACGGAGGTAATGAAGTATACCAGGGAATGGGAGGAACTTACCCGTCAGATGGGGTACTGGGTGAACATGGATGATCCTTATATCACGTACGACAGCCGGTACATCGAGACCCTCTGGTGGTTATTGAGGCGTATTTACGACAAGGGGTTGCTGTACAAGGGCTATTCCATTCAGCCGTTTTCTCCTGCAGCCGGTACGGGTCTCAGTTCTCATGAATTGAACCAGCCGGGGTGTTACCGCGATATCAGGGATACCACTGCCGTTGCCATGTTCAGGATTATCCGCAGCGAAAAGTCTGAGTTTCTTTATACCGATACGGAGACACCGCTTTATTTTCTGGCCTGGACGACCACCCCGTGGACCCTGCCGTCGAATACAGCCCTGTGCGTAGGGCCCTCCATTTCTTATGCCAAGGTCCGGACCTTCAATCCTTATACAGGCCATCCGGTGACCCTGATCCTGGCTCATGAGCTGGTAAGCACCTATTTCGATCCTGCAAATGCCGGACTTGGCTTCGACAGCTACGAACAGGGAAACAAAAAAATTCCTTTCAGCATAGTGGCTGAATACCGCGGCAGTGAGCTCGCCGGCGTGGAATACGAGCAACTGATCGGGTGGGTCAAACCGGGGGGAAAAGCGTTCCGGGTTATCACCGGTGATTTTGTCACTACCGATGAAGGAACCGGTATCGTCCATATTGCTCCCACCTTCGGAGCCGATGACGACCGGGTAGCAAGACAAAATGGAATTCCTCCGCTGCTGGTGACCGATTCAGAAGGAAAAGCCCAGCCCCTGGTCGACAGGAAAGGACGCTTCTTCCTGATCGGGAATATGGATGAAGAATTTGTAAAAGACAGGGTGGATACCGGACTGTACGCTCCTTTTTCCGGAAGGTATGTCAAAAATGAGTACGACAGCACCCTTACGGAGGAGAGTCCTTCGGTCGACGTGGACATTGCCGTAATGCTGAAACAGGAAGGCAAAGCCTTCAGGATTGAGAAGTATGTGCACAGCTATCCGCATTGCTGGCGAACCGACAAGCCGGTGCTTTATTATCCTTTGGATTCCTGGTTTATCCGTACCACGGCCGTGAAGGAGGAGCTGATCAGACTGAATAATACCATCAACTGGAAGCCGAAATCGACCGGAACAGGCCGGTTCGGCAACTGGCTTGAGAATCTGGTGGATTGGAATCTGAGCCGTTCGCGCTATTGGGGAACCCCTTTGCCAATCTGGCGCACCGAAGATGGCGCTGAAGAGAAGTGCATCGGTTCGGCCGGAGAGTTGATGGCTGAAATTGAGCGGTCCCTGGAGGCAGGCTTTATGGAGGCAAATCCTTTCGAAGGCTTCCGTCCGGGTGATTTCAGCAGTGAGAATTATGCAAAAATAGACCTTCACAAACCATGGGTGGATGATATTATCCTGGTTTCTCCCGGCGGTCGCAGGATGTTCCGCGATCCAGACCTGATCGATGTTTGGTTCGACTCTGGTGCCATGCCCTACGCTCAATGGCACTACCCTTTTGAACGAAGCCATCCCGGAGAAGCAGGGAATAAACCGGTGCTCCCCTTTCCCGCTGATTTCATTGCCGAAGGAGTGGACCAGACCAGGGGTTGGTTTTTCACGCTCCACGCAATTGCCACCATGATTGACGGATCGGTGGCATTCCGGAATATCATTTCAAACGGGCTGATACTCGACAAAAACGGCAACAAGATGTCGAAACGACTGGGAAATGCTGTAGATCCGTTTGAAGTCATCGAAACGTATGGGTCGGATCCTCTGCGATGGTACCTGATTACCAACTCCCAGCCTTGGGATAACCTCAAGTTCGACATTACAGGCGTTGACGAAGTAAAACGGAAATTCTTCGGGACCCTGTACAATACCTACAATTTCTTTGCCTTATATGCCAATGTGGATGGTTTTACCTGCAAAGAGAACCAGGTTCCCGTATCAGCCCGGCCGGAGCTGGACCGCTGGATCCTCTCTTTGCTGAACACCCTGGTGAAAGAGGTCTCCTCTGACTTTGAAAACTACGAACCTACCCATGCCGGTAGGGCCATCACGAATTTTGTCATTGACAACCTCAGCAACTGGTTTGTCAGGCTGAGCAGGAAAAGATACTGGGGCGGTGAGTTCGACCAGAACAAAATCTCTGCCTATCAGACTCTTTATACCTGCCTGGTAACGGTAGCCAAACTGATGGCCCCGATTGCACCCTTTTATGCCGACCTTCTCAATACCGACCTCAACAGGGTTTCCCGGAAGGAGCCGGACCAAAGTGTGCATCTGGCTGGTTTTCCTGTTGCCGACCTCTCCCTGGTTGACACGGAACTGGAAGAAAAGATGGGTATAGCACAGACTGCTTCCTCCATGATCCTGGCCCTGCGGCGAAAAGAAAAAATCAAAGTACGACAGCCCCTGGCAAAAATTATGGTCCCGGTGCTCACAGACCATTTTCGTGAGCAATTCGACGCTGTTAAAAATATTATCCTCACGGAAGTCAATGTAAAGGAAGCAGACTTTCTTACCGATGCAGCAGGATTCATCCGGAAAAGAATCAAACCTTGCTTCAAAATCATGGGTCCGAAATACGGCAAAATGATGAAAGCCATCGACCAGGCTTTGTCTGACATGAGTCAGCAAGATATCAGCCTGCTGGAGAAGACCGGAACTCTGGTCGTCCGGTTTGCCGGGAACGAAATTACCCTGAGCATGGAAGATGTCGAAATAACGACCGAAGATATTCCTGGCTGGCTGGTCGCCACCGAAGGGAACCTGACCATTGCCCTGGATGTAAACATCACTCCTGAATTGCGCATGGAAGGCATTGCCCGTGAATTCATCAACAAGATCCAGAACATCCGGAAGGATAACAACTATGAGGTAACCGACCGCATCGGACTGAAGATCGTGGAACACCCCCTTTTAAACGAAGCACTGCGGATTCACAGGGATTATATCTGCGCACAAACCCTGGCTTCAGATATGGAACTGGTTCGGGAGCTGGATCCGCAGGAAGCAAAACCCGTGGAAATCGACCCGGGAGTTGAAACTTTCATTGCCGTTTACCGTTTTCAATTGTAGCCGTTCACTCACAACGAATATATCCTGTAACCATACGTTTTTTTATTAACTTTAAAAACAGGAAATCACCTGGAGGATGTCTTAATTAAAACAAAAAGAGATGGGAGAAAAAAACAGATACTCAGACGATGAGCTGATGGAATTCAAGGAGTTAATCCTGAAAAAGCTGGAAAAAGCACAGAAGGATTACGAAATGTATAAGAGTTCCATCACCCATAACGATGGGAACGATACCATGGATACCTCACCCACCTTTAAGGTTCTTGAGGAAGGTGCCGCCACCTTGTCGAAAGAGGAAGCCGGGAAACTTGCCCAGAGACAATTGAAGTTCATTCAGCATCTGCAGGCAGCCCTCGTGCGTATTGAAAATAAAACCTACGGAATCTGCCGCGAAACGGGAAAGCTGATTTCCAAAGACAGGTTGCGGGCAGTTCCCCATGCGACGCTTTGCATCGATGCCAAAAAAAACCAGAAATAGGTATTTTTCTTTACCTGCCGGAAAGGAATCGTTCAGGCTCAGGGCGGAGCTCCTGCCAGCACCATTTTTACTGGTATCACCGACCGGTTGAGGTTTTTAATCTGAACATATGAAACTATCAAGGCAAAACCTGGTCCTGCTGATTGTTTTTGTCATCCTTCTGTCAGATCAGGTTCTCAAATTCTGGATCAAAACTCATATGACCCTGGGAGAAGAGATTCCCGTCTTCGGGAACTGGTTTATCCTTCATTTCGTTGAGAACAACGGTATGGCCTTTGGTTTTGAATTTGCCGGGGAATATGGAAAGATGTTTCTCAGTCTGTTCCGCATGGTTGCTGTCGCTGTAATCGGGTGGTATCTTTTCCGGCTGACACGGCAGAAAGTTCCTGCGGGATTTTTGGTATGCCTGGCAATGATTTTGGCAGGAGCCATGGGTAACATCCTTGACAGTTCCTTTTACGGGTTGGTATTCAATCATAGTTATGGGCAGTTGGCTGAATTTCTGCCTGAAGGAGGTGGGTATGCCGGTTTTCTTCATGGTAAAGTTGTTGACATGTTTTATTTTCCCGTTATCCGGGGGATATACCCTGAATGGATGCCCTTTCTGGGGGGAAGAGAACTGATCTTCTTCAGGCCGGTTTTCAATATTGCAGACTCTTCTATTACGGTCGGGATTTTTTCTGTTGTTCTTTTCTACAGGAATATTTTCGATGAAATCACCATCCGTGGCAACAGGAAGCATGAGGAGCGTGTAGCAGACAGCAGGCCTGCCGGGGAAATAATTCCCGGCATGGAGGATTCCGGGGCCGGTCGTGCGGAGCCAGAGTAATGGGTGCCACAGGATCAGGGAGTGTATGGATGTAAACCGCCAGGCAGAATCTGGCAGAACCAACTAACCGGTATGGATGAACCGTTTACCATTTACAATTCGCTGACAAGGGAGAAGTCACGGTTTGTTCCCCTGATTCCCGGCAAGGCCGGTCTCTATGTCTGCGGTCCCACCGTTTACAGCAATTCCCACCTGGGGCATGCTCGTCCGGCCATAACATTCGACCTTCTTTACCGGTACCTGTTATCTCTGGGTTACCAGGTGCGGTATGTCAGGAACATCACCGATGTGGGGCATCTTGAAGACGAAACGGAAGAGACGGGCGAGGACAAGATATCCAAGAAGGCCAGGCTTGAGCAATTGGAGCCCATGGAAGTGGCTCAAAAATATTCCAATACGTTTCACAGAAATATGGCGGAATTAAACACCCTGCCGCCGAATATTGAGCCCCAGGCTTCAGGTCATATTATCGAACAACAGAAACTGATAAAGACCCTGCTTGAAAAAGGGTTTGCCTACGAAAGGAACGGATCGGTCTATTTTGATGTGGAAAGGTACAACAGGCAATACTGTTACGGAGTACTTTCAGGCAGGAGTCTGGAGGAGATGAAAGCCAATACCCGGTTGCTGACGGGCCAGGAGGAGAAAAAGTTTCCGTTTGATTTTGCCCTTTGGAAAAAAGCCGCGCCCGGTCATATCATGCAGTGGCCTTCAGAATGGGGCAACGGCTATCCGGGCTGGCACCTCGAATGTTCGGTCATGAGTACCAAGTACCTGGGAGAAGTTTTCGATATTCACGGGGGAGGTCTGGATCTGCTTTTTCCCCACCATGAGTGTGAGATAGCCCAGTCGAACGCTGCGCTGGGTCATCCTTCGGTGCGGTATTGGATGCACAACAACATGATTACCATCAATGGGCAGAAAATGGCCCGCTCACTGGGAAATTTCATCACCCTTGATGAACTGTTCTCAGGAAACCATCCCTTGCTGGAGCAGGCCTATTCCCCGATGACGATCCGCTTTTTCATCCTTCAGGCCCATTACCGGAGTACCCTCGATTTCTCAAACGAGGCCTTACAAGCCGCTGGGAAAGGGCTTGAAAGACTCATGAAAGCCGGCGAATTGCTGAAGCATCTGAAACCGTCGGCAACTACTTCTGTGGATCTTTCCTCATGGGGGAAAAACTGCCGGGATGCCATGAACGATGATCTTAATACGCCAGTCCTGATTGCCCAGCTTTTTGAAGTGGTCAGAATCATTCATCAGGTTAACGAAGGGAGTGCTACTGTATCACAGGGTGATCTGGAAAACATACAAGCTATGTTTCAGCTATACGTGCAGGATATTCTCGGCCTGAAGGCTGAACCGGATGGTACCGGTCAGACCGGTACGGTGAAGGAACTGGTAGAACTGGCCCTTCAGCTGAGAATGAAAGCCAAGGCCAACAAGGACTGGGCGGCATCCGACCATATCCGGGATGAACTGGCCCGCATCGGGATCAATGTGAAAGACACCCGGGAAGGGTACGATTGGGAATTCAAATAGAATGGCAGGATCGATGAATGGACCGTCGTTGCATCATCAAAAAGACCACCCATTAGGAGTAGCCCTGGTTACCGGAGCGGCACACCGTATAGGGAAGGCCATAGCCACTCATCTGGCAGAGCAGGGCTGGAGTGTTGCCATTCATTATCATCATTCGGAGCAGACGGCGGCCGGATTCGCCACCACGTTACGCGGGCGGCATCCCGGCCAGCAATTTGAGATCTTCGGGTGTGATCTTTCGGATGCCCCTCCTTTGCTGGACCTGATCCCGGCAGTGATTGAGAAGATGGGGATCCCGCGACTGCTTGTCAACAATGCATCGGTTTTCGAACCCGGCACCCTGATGCAAACCAATCCGGGGTTACTGGAGCATCACCTGGCAGTGAACCTGAAAGCCCCTCTGTTTCTTATTCAGCGTTTTGCAGCATTATGCGGGCGGGGGCTGATCATCAATGTGGCAGATACCCGCATTACCACAGACAAATTCAATTATGCTGCTTACTCACTGTCCAAAAAAGCCTTGTGGGAACTGACCCGGATGGCTGCCGCCGAACTGGGACCAGCCATCAGGGTCAATGCTGTAGCGCCTGGGTTGATCCTCCCACCCGAGGGTAAGGACGAAACCTATCTCCTGAACCTTGCCCGCAACATCGTGATGAAAAAACCGGGCGGGTTGAAACCCATAGTACAAAGCATAGATTTTATGCTGTCGAACGATTACCTGACGGGACAGTTGATTTTTTGCGACGGGGGGGAAAACCTGCGCTGAATCTTCCCCCTGGCGGTTTGCACAGATCCGGGAACCCGGCAACACTCAGCAATCTGCCGGTAACTCAGCGAAACTCGATAAAATTAAGGAATGAACCATGGCCTGTATCAGAATTAAGAATCTACGCATCAGCACCTTTATCGGCTTTAATCCGGAAGAACTGGTCAACCGGCAGGATGTGATCGTTAACATGGTAATTGAGGCGGAAGTCCCTGCCCTGGCGATGGATACAGATGAGCCCGAGGGAATTTACGATTACAGAACCATAACCAAAAAGGTTATCAGCCTGGTTTCGCACGAAAGGTTTAAATTGCTTGAAGTGCTGACGCGCCGCATTCTGGACCTTCTTCTCGAAGACGAGCGGGTCAGGTATGCCCGGGTCGAGGTTGACAAGCCTCATGCCTTGCGTTTTGCAGAATCGGTATCGGTTGAGATGGAGGAGCGGAAGTGAATACCGTAATCATCGGTGTAGGCTCTAACATTGAACCCGGAAGCAACATCCGGGAAGCAATCCGGTTGGTCTGCCAGGGGGCTCTTCTTTTGGGAGTCTCCACCTTTAAAAAAACCTCCCCTATCGGGATCGAAAACCAACCCGACTTTATCAATGGCGCTATTAAGATCAGTACACCAATGCAGAAAGAGCAACTTCAGGAGCTGTTGAAAACCATCGAAAATCAGCTGGGCAGGAACCGTGAATTGCCCAAATTCGGACCACGGACCATCGACCTCGACATCGTGGTATGGAATGGGGAGATTGTCGATGAAGACTATTTTTCGCGTGGATTTTTACGGGAATTTGTTGGTCAACTGCTTGATAATTCATGAAAAAAGGAGGCCGTCTCAAAACCGAGGCGGCTTCTTTTTTTTCTAATCTTCCTTTCGGGTT
>CAZYUA010000041.1:0-26350 GCA_964650525.1 uncultured Prolixibacteraceae bacterium | reverse complement strand
ATACAACCCCGGTTCCCTTCGAACCGGGGTTGATTTTTTTAAACCCACGGCATCAGATCTTTTTATCTGCATAAAATTATTCTGCACTTTTTCCGTTCTTCCAGCGTACGCTCTCTCACCTGCCTGCCATGAACGACAAACTGAACCGGCTGCGCGAAAACAGCTTTTACCTTAACCTCCTCCTTTACGTGGCGGTGCTCCCTTTTTCCGAAGCTCTTACCAGCATTGCCGCAAGCCTCCTCCTCCTGCAAGCACTGGTCCTGGCTTCCTGGAAGCACCCCTCCGTACCGCACGGCTCCGTTACCAGCCTCCTGCTCGTATTCTCGGTATTCGCCGTTTTCCTGGCCGGAACCCTTCGCACCGAAAACCCCTCCTTTGCTGCGTATGAACTCAAGAAAAACCTCTTCTGGATCGTTATTCCGGCCTCTTTCTTTTTCTCTCCCCGTTTGCCCACTAAACGATTCATCCACCTGCTGGCCCTGTTTTGCCTGGCCGTCTTCCTCGCTTCCCTTACCGGTATATCCCGCCTCTTCTTTAAGGAATATTTCCAAATTACCGACTTCAGAGATATCACTCTTGTCTCACATATCCGGTTTTCGTTCCAGATCATCCTTTCCATCCTCATTACCCTTTCCTTCCTTTTTTCCAAAACTAAGCTCCCGGTCATCGGCTCCGGTAAAATCGTCCTGTTGTTCCTGTTGGCCTGGTATGTTTGTTTCCTGGTGCTGCTAAAATCGATTACCGGCTGGGCAGCCTTCCTGGGAACTTCCCTGATGATTGCAGTAATACTCGCTTTCCGCATGAAAAACAGGCTACACCGAATGGCGGCCCTTTCCCTGATCCTCCTCCTGGTAGCCATCCCCGTTGCCTATGTGCTCCACGTATGGAACCAATACAACCATGTGGAAAAAATCGACCCGCAGCTGGTCGATCGGATTACTCCTTCCGGAAATCCTTATTACTTCGACTTTACCGCACCCGATAAGGAAAACGGACACCTGGTATGGGTTTATTTCTGCGAACCGGAACTGCGGAAAGAATGGAATAAGATAAGCCAATGCTCCTACGATTCCATAGATGCCTATGGATATCCATACAGTGCCACCCTTATCCGTTACCTCACCGGCAAAGGCCTTAGAAAAGACAGCTCGGGTGTCGTTTCCTTAACGATGCGTGATATCCGGGCTATTGAAAACAGTATCGCCAATCCCATTCATGTGGAGAGTCCCTGGTCTCCCTATTCACGGATCTACGACAGTATGGCAGAACTCGACCATTACTTCCGGTCGGGAGATCCGAACAAACAATCGGTATCTCAGAGGATTGAATATGTGAAGGCTTCCCTGTGGCTGATCCGCAGGAATTGCCTTTGGGGCATCGGCACCGGAAACTGGATGATCAGATACCGGGAAGCTTACCGGGAAATGAACTCAAAGTTGAATCCTGAAAACCAGGGACCCTCACATAACCAATATCTCAATTACCTGGTCAAATTCGGGGTGGTGGGATTTTTCGTGATCGTCGCGGTAATAATGATCCCGGTTTTCAGGGAAGGACACTCCCGCAATATCCTGTTTGGACTGTTTCTGGTTCTCATAGCTATTGCTAACCTGGGAGATGCCAACCTGGAAACGCACATGGGCCTCTCTTTTTTCTGTTTCTTCTACTCGTTATTCCTGTGGCATTCGCCCGACGACATCAGGAACGGTCACTTTGGACGAGTCCCAGGTCGCAGCGGAACTGGCGGTTCATGATACAATTGTCCAGGATGTCGCGGTTGGCCCCTAGTCGGGTACGTTCGGCCGATGTATGCCAGAGGTGATAGGTGATGGCAGAAAACTTGCATTTATTCAAACGGATCCCATAGTTGAAAAGGCGGGCCACCAGTTCTGTATCTTCGTAACCCCAGCCGGTGAAGGCTTCATTCCATCCGTTTACAGCCTCCAGATCTGATTTCCAAACTCCTGTCAATCCCCCCCGAAGCCTGGTGGAAAAAGAAATGCCGGAAAACAGGGGGCTCAGCAACGGTATCCGGATGGCATTCATCCTGTTTTTACCGATCGAAGCCGAGTAAAAGGGAATCACAGGCGGCAGATGACTCCCCGACAGAAAAGCTCTGGTCGCCTGCGGGGTGAGGAATACCCTGGAACCTATGGTCAGAGCGCCTTTTTCCGACCTTCGGGCCATATCGAGAAAAAAACAGGGATGGAACACCAGGTCACCGTCGGAGAAAACCAGGTAGTCGCCGGTACTCATCCCGATGGCCTTGTTCCGGATGGCGGCTGCCCTGAATCCCTGATCTCTGTGCCAGACATGCTTCAGGGGTACCGGGAAGGTGTCCTGACAGGACTGGATCAGTCGGGCAGTCCGATCATCCGAACCATCGTCGGCGATGATTACCTCTCCGGGAAGAACCCTTTGCTGCCGGATGCTCCTGAGGATGGCCCCAAGCGCTTCCGGCTGATTGTAGGTGACTATGACCGAGGTTATCTTCATCCTTCTTTACCGATTGGGGTAAAGGTAGGCAGAAAAATAATGCCGGCTGAGATGGAATCTCCGGATTTGAATTCCGGTGAGCGCAAAGATAAAATCATAACAAATAAAAGTCCTTGACCGATTCGGATCACCTGCTGGTTTTCATCGACGAATTTTTTTTCTGCCTTGTTAACCCAATGCCCGGAAGCCCGGAATCTTTGTTTCCCCGCGTGATGGACCTTCGACCGGCATCCTGAAAGGAACCTGCCCATGCTTCATGAACAATCTCCCGCTGCGATTGTTGTTATGATGAAATACAAAATACCGCTGTAAGACGGAAAATCAATTAAAAAACAGAAATTATGATTCGGACAAGTATCTTTATCACTGCCATCATCACCTTTACCGTGTTGGTAGCCCCCCAAAATATCCACGCTTCTGAACCTGTTTCAGCCTCTTTTGAAGGGCATACTTTCCCGGCGCTCGGATATGGTTACAACGCCCTGGAACCGGTTATAGACGCCCAGACCATGGAGTTACACTACAGCAAACATTACCGGGGCTATTACGATAAGTTCATCGATGCTGCCTCAACAGCCGGATTGCTGAATACACCCCTCACCGGGATTTTTGCATCCATAAGCCAGTACCCTGAATCGATCCGTAACAACGGCGGAGGGTATTTTAACCATACCCTCTTCTGGCAGATCCTTACCCCGGAGAAGAAAGAAATATCCCCATCGTTGAAGGCGGCCATCGAAAAAGAGTTCGGAACCTGCGACCAGTTTCGCACTTTGTTCGAAACAGCTGCAAAAAACAGGTTCGGCAGTGGCTGGGCCTGGCTGTCGGTAGACACGAACGGCCGGTTATTTGTAAGCTCCACCGCAAACCAGGATAACCCCCTGATGGATGTCGTGGCTCAGCGCGGAACCCCCATTCTTGCCCTCGATGTGTGGGAACACGCCTATTACCTGAAATATCAGAACCGGCGTGCAGAATATGTTGGGAATTTCTGGAAAATCGTAAACTGGGACGTAGTCGACGAACTTTTCAGAAAAGCCACTTTACGATGACAGGAAGCGATTATGTGCCGAACATTTCCTAAATTGGCTTCCAAAAAGTCGGTATGGCACTAGACCGGAATCATTTCGGGCGGATAAAGGCTTTTGTTTTCGATGTTGACGGTGTATTATCGGCCGATATGTCGCCCCTGGATAAAAATGGGGATCCACTGAGGACAGCCAACGTGAAAGATGGTTTTGCCATCCGGACTGCCCTGACAAGAGGATTCGAGGTGGCCATCATCACGGGAGGAGCCCAGAAACGGGTCAGAAAGAGGTACAGCAAGCTGGGGGTCCGCTATTTTTATGACGCATCGCTTGAAAAATCGGTCAGTTTCCGTGATTTCATGCATCAAACCGGATTTGCGGCCAGCGACATCCTTTATATGGGTGATGATCTCCCCGACCTGCCGGCGATGAAGTCAGCGGGGATTGCGGCCTGTCCTGCGGATGCTGTTCCTGAAATTCTGGCAGCATCTGGTTGTATTTCCGAGAAAAACGGGGGTCACGGCTGTGTGAGGGATATCATTGAGCAGGTTCTCCGTGCACAGGGCCAGTGGAACTTTCCGTCATCCTGAACCTGCGGCACCTTTGACCTGCAAGATTCCCCGGCAGGGCACCATAAAGACCTGAAACGCTTGAAACAAGCATATGAATCGGTTACCCTGGGTTCCATCCCGCAACCTCATCCTGGCATCCCGTTCGCCGCGACGCATTGAGCTTCTGTCGGCTTTGGGGATACCCTTTACCCTTCAGCACAGCGACATTCCGGAAGAGTATCCTGCTCATCTGTCCATGACGGAAATCCCGGAATACCTTGCGCAAAGAAAAGCTGCTTTTTTTGAGGGAACCCTGAGCACAGGGGATCTCCTGGTGACGGCAGATACCATTGTCTGGCTCAACGGAGAGGTTTTAGGAAAGCCAGCCAGCGAAGAAGAGGCGTATGCCATGCTCCTCAAACTGAGCGGAAGAGTCCACCAGGTCGTTACCGGGGTCTGCCTGATGAGCACGGAAAAGCAAAAAACTTTTTCGGCGGTCACCCATGTTACCTTTAAAACCCTTGCAGAGCAGGAAATCCTCTACTATATCCGGAATTTCCATCCTTTCGATAAAGCCGGGGCTTATGGAATCCAGGAATGGATAGGGCTGGCCGGGATCACCCGGATCGAAGGCTCCTACTTCAACGTGGTAGGGTTACCCATTCACGACCTGTACCGGGAAATCATGGCATTCTGAAATTCGGGACCGATTTCCGAAGGGTTGTTCCTTCTTACCCTTTACAGACCAAAAGGGACTCTTCTGCTTCGGTATAGCAGGGTCTGGCTTTCATTTTTCCCGTGAATCGTTATCTTTATCCCTTTCTACCAACCTGAATAAGAAACAGGAATGAGACGGAATTTATCGGTTATTGCCCTTCTGATACTACTGGCCTACCCGGGTGCTGGCAGAGAAGGTATGTGGGTGCCCCTTCTTCTGGGCCAAAACAATCTGGCAGAAATGCAGCAGATGGGTTTCAGGCTTTCAGGCGAGGCGGTATACGACGCCGGGCACCCCAGCATGAAAGATGCCGTTGTGATTTTCGGCGGGGGTTGCACGGGGGCATTGATTTCCGGCGAGGGTCTGCTGATTACCAACCACCATTGCGGCTACAGGCAGATCCAGCGTCACAGCACCGTGGAAAACGATTACCTCCGCCACGGATTCTGGGCAACAAACCACAGTGAGGAGTTGCCCTGCGAGGGGTTGACGGTCAGCTTTCTGAAATACATGAGGGACGTGACTACTGAGATTCTCGAAGGCACTGACACCATTGCCGATAAAGACCGGCGTTCGGCCAGGATTCATGAAAACAGCCTGCGAATAGAGCGGGAAGCCAGATCTGAAAACCGGTACACTGCCCAGGTGCGACCCTTTTTCTATGGTAACCAATATTACCTGCATGTCTATGAAGTGTACTCCGACATACGGCTGGTAGGTGCTCCGCCCTCCTCCATAGGCAAATTCGGGGGAGATACCGACAACTGGATATGGCCCCGGCATACCGGCGACTTCTCTCTTTTCAGGATCTATGCCGGAAAGGACAACCAACCTGCGCCGTATTCCAAAGAGAATAAACCCTATCAACCTGTTCAATATTTCCCCATTTCAGCAGAGGGCATCCATCCTGGCGATTTTACCATGGTCTTCGGATATCCGGGCAGAACCAGCCAGTACAGTACCTCCCAGGCTGTCGACCTTATCCTGAACCAGCGAAATCCCGACCGGATAGCCCTGCGCGACCGCAAACTTGCCATTTTCGGCCGGTATATAGAAAAAGATCCGGCAATCCGGATCCAGTACGCCGCCAAACATGCCTCTGTCAGCAACGCCTGGAAAAAATGGCAGGGGGAGATCCTGGGACTTAAACGGCTCAACGCTATGGAGCAAAAGCACCGTTTTGAGCGGGATTTTGAAAACTGGGCCCGGGGAAAGAACCTCTGGGAACCCGGCTACGAGAGGGTCTTCAGAGAGTCCCGGCAGGTGCACGAAACCTATGCCCCCCTCATCAGGGCCTCCGATTATTATTCTGAAATCGTTTTCAACGGTATCGAGGTCTTTACTCTGGCAGCCTATATTCATGCTTTTGCCAGACAGGCTGAGCGGAGCGGTGAAATCTCCGATGGGGCCCGCACGGCTTTATCCCGGCAGGTTTCCGGTTTTTATAAAGACTACTGCCAACCTTTGGATGAAGACCTGATGACTGCCTTGCTGCCGCTGCTGTGGGAAAAACTGCCCCCGGAATTTCTTCCCGACGGATACCGTTCGGCAATGAAAAAATACCAGGCAGGTAAATTGCTGAAAGAACTCAACCGCAAAAGCATCCTGGTCCGTTCCGGGGATCTTCTGGAATGGATTGGTAAAACCGATTATGAAGGTGTAAGAAAAATCGGGAAAGATCCCCTGATGTCGTTGTTTCTTTCACTGCGAACCCATTTCGACACCCGGATTCAGCCACGGGTAAGCAGCCTGGAAGCCAGCATGGAGGAGTTTATGAGCCTCTATCTGGACGGAATATTGAAAATGAAGGCCGGAACTGCTCTCTATCCCGATGCCAATTCCACGCTGCGCGTTTCTTACGGGCGGGTGGAAGGATATGAGCCAACCGATGGGATCAGGTACCTTTACCAAACTACCCTCGGGGGCATCATGGAAAAGGATAATCCTGCGATCTACGATTATGATGTTCCTGACCGGCTGAAGGAGCTATTTCGTGCGGAAAGGTACGAACCTTACGGGGAAGACGGAAAAATGCCGGTCTGTTTTGTGGCTTCCAACCATACCTCGGGGGGCAACTCGGGAAGTCCTGTGATTGATGGAGAGGGCCGTCTCATCGGCGTCAATTTTGACCGGTGCTGGGAAGGAACCATGAGCGATATCCTTTACGATGAAAACCTGTGCCGTAATATTGTGCTTGACATCCGGTACGTTCTTTTCATCATAGACCGTTTTGCCGGGGCCGGTTACCTTCTTGAAGAAATGGATATTTCATGGCAGGGATAACCTGTAATCTAACCATCGCGCCTCATGCGGGACCTGCCGGTATGATTAACCACACGGGTAACGAAGTTGGGCCAATTACCTCTGTTTTACGGGATGAACCACTACAATGGGTTGATGTAAACAGAAGCGCTGTTCCAGGGCCTTTGACGTTCCTGCCGCCGGCAGCCCGGGGTTTTTGAAATTCCCGGGGGAGGGCGCGTTCAGTTTTGCAGGATATAAACCAGTGAAAGCTGCTGCGACTGGTCCAGTTGTTTTCCGTCTACGAGATGAAACGATAGGTTAAACCTTCCCTTTACATTTTTATGGTTGATGAAATACCAAACCGCATCGGTGCGCAAGTAGTTACCGAACCGGTAAAAGGGATCGCCGTGGGCAAAATGTTGCTTTTCTCCTGCATGCAGGGTTCCCTTGACGGCAAACTGGTGATACTGCCCGTAAGCTTCGCACAACAGGCTGTTTCCGGCAATAAAGCCATCCATGACCGACCGTTCACGGTAAGCTGAAAATAAAAGC
The DNA here is from genome assembly GCA_964650525.1 of uncultured Prolixibacteraceae bacterium. GTDB lineage: Bacteria > Bacteroidota > Bacteroidia > Bacteroidales > Prolixibacteraceae > UBA1413. The sequence goes on along the minus strand of CAZYUA010000041.1, from coordinate 18,761 downwards.
CCTCCTTTCAGGTAGCCCGAGAAAGGCTTCTTGTCCCCGGTGCGGATGCCGGTCATCAAGGCGAATCCCAGGTGATCGCGTATGTGTTGTCCCGGGGTTCGGGGGGTTGTGTGAGCAAGATGGTTCAGGATCAGGAAATTCTGAAAAAACCATGCTTTGAAGGTGACCTCACCGGAACTGCCTGCCATGAACGATTCCCGGGTAATATGACTCTGCCGGCCGGTCCAGTCGGCAAATGCATTTTGCCATCCCCATTTCCAGCGGTATGCTCCCAGCAAACCTTCTATCAGTGGCCGGAAATAGAGGAGGGTGTCGGAAAGCATGGCCAGGGGAAAAACAACAGACTCTTTTCGTGGGAAAGAACCAAAGAGAAACGTTATCCGGGGATCTTCATACCGGTAATACAAAACCGGTTTCGGTTTCAGTGTGCCGGCAGGGCTGCCGAATTCGTATAGTCCGTTCAAGCCGGCATGCAGGGAGTGGCCCTCCTCACGGACGGCGGCTTCCAACGTGGCAAGGGTCCCCAGAATGGTCCGGGATTGGGAAAGCCCATTGTGAAACTCGCGGTTATCGCCGATGCCTTCGAAGGTAAAACGGAATTCCGGTTCCCAGGCTTGCGACGACAGCGTCAAGAACAGCACGACAAAGGATAACCAACCTCTCATACAGACCTGTTTTCAGGAGCTAAGATAATCAATTTATGAAACTCCGGGTTCCGGGTTTGCTATTCGCAAACCAGGTAGGCCTCCCGGCGCGGGTTTACAATCAGCACCGGCAAGTCGCCGGCTTCTCTGACCATTTTTGCCTCGGGTTGGCCCAGCAGGAGATCCGGGAGGGTAAGTACCGGGCTGCCCAGCAATACCAGCATGTCGGCCTGGATCTCCCTGGCGGCATACAGGCTTTCGCGGTAGATCCCCAGACTGTTGCGGGTTCCTTTCACAAACCGGTGAGCGATATCATATTTCAGGAGCATTTTTTTCAGGATGGCCAGGTTTTGGTGCACCTGCCGGCGATTGGAGGAGTCCCGGTCGTTGGCGCCAATGACAATGATTTCACTATGGTTGAATTTTCCGAAGTAAAGGATCCATTTCATCGCTTCGCTGTTTCGCAACCTGAGGTCAACAGGGAAAACAATCTTCCTGTACGAAGACCGGGAGGTGACGGAGGCGCTGATGAAAAGAAACGGAATGGGGCTTTCGAGGAGCGCTGCCGATAGCGTGCGGAAATCGTGCGATTCTGCCAGAACCAGGACAGCCTCCTGCTCATCGGCCAGGATGCGGGCCATACGGTCTTTCCGGTAGGAACCCACCAGAAGGGAGACCGGCAAATCCGGAAACCGGACGTGAATTGTTTCCCGGTAGCGGACCAGTTGCCCGTCAATTTCCAGCCCATGCTCCTTTTTCCTGGCGTGATAAAACAGGCATATTTCCTTATTAAAAATGGCAGCCAGCCGGATCCCCTGTTCAATCAATGAAGCAGCGGCACCCGGATCAGAAAGGTAAAGTACAATTTTTTGCAGCATCGGTGTTCACGTCAGGCCGGTGTAAAGCTAATCAATCACGGGCAAACCCTGAATAAAAAAAGGTTCATTCCTGTCAGTGACCGGAAGAAAGCCGAAACTTTTCTGTATTTTAGACCGTTCATTTGGAGACTATATGATTCATGAAAAACTCATTCGCCCCGCAAGCATTGCGGTGATCGGAGGTTCCAACCAGATTACCAAACCAGGGGGGAAATTACTCAAAAACCTGACCGATCACGGCTATAAGGGGAAGTTGTACGTGGTCAACCAGAAGGAAAGAGAGGTCCAGGGGATAGCGGCCTTTCATACGATTGAAGAGTTGCCGGCGGTAGACCTGGCGATATTTGCCATCCCTGCCGCTTATTGTCCTGAGGGTATTGAGTATCTGACCCAGAAGGGGAATGTGCAGGCTTTTATTGTGATTTCGGCGGGGTTCAGTGAAGTGAGTAAAGAAGGAAAAGCCATGGAGGAGCGGATGGCCAGGGCTGTCGATGCGGTAGAGGGTACCCTTATCGGTCCGAATTGCATAGGGATCATGAATGAATTCCACACCAGTGTGTTCACCACGCCCATCCCGCCATTGTGGCCTATGGGCTGCGATTTTATTTCCGGCTCGGGGGCAACGGCCGTATTCATCATGGAGGCCGGGATCCCAAAAGGCTTGCGGTTCTCGAGTATTTGGTCGGTGGGAAACAGTGCCCAAACCGGGGTTGAAGAGATCCTGGCTTATCTGGATGAAGGGTATGAACCCGGTGTGAGTCCGCGGGTTAAGCTTCTTTACCTGGAGACCATCCACGACCCTGATAAATTATTGTATCATGCCACCTCTTTAGTCCGGAAGGGATGCCGGCTGGCAGCCATCAAAGCCGGGAGTTCCGACGCCGGGAGCCGCGCGGCTTCTTCGCATACAGGAGCCATGGTCAGTTCCGATGCCGCGGTCGAAGCCCTGTTCCGTAAAGCCGGCATTGTCAGATGTTATGGCAGAGAGGAACTGGTCACTGTTGCCAACGTTTTTCTCTGTAAGGAACTGAAAGGCAGGAAAATAGCCATTATTACCCATGCCGGGGGACCGGGAGTTATGCTGACGGATGCGCTCGAGGACGGAGGGCTTACCATTCCGGAAATTCCGGAATCTCCGGCAAAAGCCAAACTGAAAAAAAACCTCCTCCCCGGATCGTCGGTGGAAAATCCTATCGATATCCTGGCTACCGGAACCGCCGACCACATGAAAATGGTTGTGGATGCCTGCGAAAAAGAATTCGACGTTAACGGCATGGCTGTTATTTTTGGCAGCAACGGACTGGTTCCCGTGAAAGAGGTGTACCAGTTGCTGGGTGACAAAATGCAGGAGTGTACCAAACCCATCTACCCGATACTACCCTCCATAATCGATGTAAAAGAAGAAGTATCCCAGTTTTTGTCGCATGGGAATGTGAACTTTCCCGACGAGGTGTTACTGGGCCGTGCCCTGACCAAAGTGATCAACACGCCGGGACCTTCGGAACAGGGGATTTTTCTCGAGGGAGTTGACATTCCCGAAATCCGGAGAATCATCGACCTGGCGCAGCCGGGGTATCAGCCATCGGGGGTGATTCACCGGCTTTTCCGGGCTTCCGGGATTCCCATGGTGCACGAAATGGTGGCCCGGACGGAAGAGGAGGCCCTGTCTTCTGCCGCAGAGATCGGTTTTCCCCTGGTCATGAAAGTGGTGGGACCGCTCCATAAAACCGATGTCGGGGGTGTGGTACTCAATGTCCGGAACGAAGAAAGCGTCGTTAAGGAATACCGTAACCTGATGAATATCGGTGGCGCAGAGGGAGTTCTGCTGGCCCAGATGGCCTTCGGCACAGAACTTTTCCTGGGGGCTAAATACGAACCGTCGTTCGGACATGTAGTCTTGTGCGGCCTCGGGGGTATCTATGTGGAGGTGATGAAAGATTTTACCTCGGGTCTGGCACCCCTTTCGCTGGAGGAGGCGCTCTCCATGATCAAAAACCTGAAATCATACAATATACTGAAGGGATACCGGGGAAAAAGCGGCGTCAACATTCAGAAATTTGCCCGGATTATCGTCCGGCTCTCTTCGTTGCTCCGTTTTGCCACGGAAATTAAAGAAATGGATATCAACCCGTTACTCGGTAACAACACCTCCATTTTGGCAGTAGATGCCCGTATCAGAATTGAAAAATAAAGATCCTTATGATACCTGTAAAGAGTGAAATTGACCGCTTTTATAACTCGGTAGCCGGGTACTTTTCTTCATTGTTTCCGCTGAACCCGGAGCAGCTGGCCTTTGTGGAAGGCGAACCGGGAGGGCTGAAGGATAAGTCCATACTGGACGTGGGGTGCGGTACCGGGGAGCTGGCCCTGGGGCTGGCTGAAAAAGGGGCTTTCGTCACTGCCATTGACCTGAACGATGCCCTCCTGAACGAAGCCAGAAACAACCGTGGCCACGAAAGGATTGTGTACCGGAAAGCCAACATGCTGCACATCGCCCGTCTTTTCGGACGCTCCAAATTCGATGCCCTGACCTGTTTCGGGAATACCCTCGTCCATTTGATGAATCCCATGCAAATGCGTGATTTTTTCAGCGGGGTGCTTACCGTCCTGAAACCGGGAGGCCTGTTTTTCCTGCAGATAGTAAACTATGATTACATTTTCGGGGAACGGATAGATACCTTGCCCGACATTTTGACAGAAAAGGTACGCTTCGAACGGAAATATACCTTCATGCCGGGAACCAGGGAAATCAGATTCCGTACACGGCTCACCCTTCTCTCCACAGGCGAAGTTTTCGACAATGAAACAGACCTGCTCGGATTAGGCAGCGAGGATCTGATTCAGCTTATGGATGTTGCGGGATTAAAAGAGATCCGTACGTATTCCGATTACAGGAAGTCACCTGCCGGGGGAAAACACCTGCCCCTGGTAATGGTATCCTCGAAACACAGGCAGGAAGAGACTATCTATGGCAAATTGTACCGCCGCGAATCAACAGGATAAACTCCAGTCAGTCCCTGGACCTTTATGACGCCGTGAACAACCAGGTATTGTACCTTACAATCGTCACTGGGTCTATTCGGACGCCACATCCCAAAAGCTAAAGGCTTGAAATCCGCAGAGCGCAATTCCCGCTGCCCGGCAGGCAGCAGGGAGTTTCAAATCTGAGTCTTACGAATAGACGGAATCCGGTCGATCAGGTTATTTACTCCTTACGAATTTTTGCGTTTTGAACCGGGTATTGCCGGCGGTGATTTTCACCAGGTAGATGCCTTCGGAAAGGTGTCCCACGGGAAGTTCCAGCCGTCGGAAGTCCCCGGCCGGGATGCGGTGAATCCCTGCATTCAGGCCTTTCATGTCGGTGATCTCGATTAAAAGGTCTCCGGTAACCGGTAAACCCCAGTCGATCGTCAACACCTCATTTACAGGATTGGGAAACAGAGTGAACCCTGAAAGGGCTGTTTTACCTGCAGAGGTGGTATTATTCATAACCGTTACCTCCTGCGTACTTTCAGCCATGGAATTTCCGCTGATGGCCGTCAGGGTGACGTTGTAGCGTCCGGCAGACTTAAAGTCATAGTCAACGGTTGCACCGAAGGCTTCCTGACCGTCCCCGAAATTCCATCGGTAAACAATGCTGTCGGATGGGGAGATGACGCTGAAAGAACACTTGTCACCGTTGTAAGTCATCCGCCACTGGGGGGTGGTCAGAAAAGCAAAGGAGGTATGCTTCTGGCATACGCCTGAAATAAGGGCATGAACGGTATAGGGTTTATTGGGACAGAGACCCCGGGCGGTATCTCCCTTTGTGCCGTCAGACCAGCTGTAGGTCGCCTCTTTATAGGGTTCTCCTGATTCATCGAGCAGGGTAACAATGGCTTTTCCGTTGCAAACGGTCAGAGGACCGTACGGATCGAAAAGCAGCAGATTGATGGCGCCGGGGCACAGCGGAAGGGGCGGAGCCGGAATGGTCAGTTTGCGCGAGTGGGTGGCCTTGCACCCTGAAACGGTGACAAGGGTGCAGGTTACCTCGTAGGTTCCCGGATTTTCATAGGTATGAACCGGATTCAGGGTGTCTGCGGTGGCGCCATCGCCGAAATCCCATTTCACCGCCTCCACATCTGAACGGGATACCGCAAAAAAAGCGTACGCCAGGGCAGCAGGGTCTTTCCGTTTTATGACAAGCTCAAAGGAGCACCCCGGGTCCTGAACCACCACCGTATCGCAGTATGTGCTCCTGCATCCCTGGGTGGTAACAATCTCCAGGCATACGTTATATTCACCGTATGCCTTATATTCGTGCACCGGTCTTTTTTCATGGCTGGTGGTGCCGTCACCGAATGTCCAGGTACACTCCCGCAGGTTCCCCTCCGATAAATTGGCAAATACCATCCGCCTCATCATCGACAGGTCGGACCAGAGCTGGTTGGTGGCTGTAAAGTAGGCTTTACAGGTGTCGGGAGGAAGTTCTGCAATCTTATGGATCCTGACAGGTATCCCCGCCATGCAGATGGTGGCCGTATTCCTGACAATCTCCCAGGCGAGTTCCAGCCGCTGACCCGGTTTCAGTTCAAAACGGGGGATTATCATCAACGGAAGCAATACTTTTCCGTCGTTCATCAGGATCAGAAGCCCACAGCCGTCCAGCCCCGTTTTATCAACCACGGTTCCCTTTCCGGTATAGATGACAGGGACGGTGACAGGGTTGCTGATTTTGACAATGGTGCAATATTCGCTTTTGCATCCATCGGTGGTGAGGATAGAAAGACAGACTTTAAATTCTCCTGCTGCGGGGAAGATATGTTCCGGATTCTTGTCCCGGCTGGTGGTCCCGTCGCTGAAAGACCAGTGGCACTCCCGGATATCTCCTGATGATTGGTTGATAAACTTAACTTTCCGGGTGACAGAGTCGGTGGCGGCATGGAGGACTTCGCTGATAAAAAATGCTTTGCAGTGGGCTTCGCGGGCTATCAGGGCTATCCTGTGGATTCTGGCGGGTTTGCCAGCCTGGCAGTAGGTTCCGGTACGGTTGAGGATTTCGTAGGCAATCTTGACCTGCTGGCCTGGTTGCAGAACAAAGTCAGGAATCATGTCAACAGGCAGGAGTGTAAGCCCGTTGTCGAGGACAATAACAAGGCCGCAACTGTCCACACCGGCTAAATCGGTTACCTTCCCGGTCCCTGTTTGCACGGCGGAGGAGAATAGCGGATATTTTCCTTCGAATTTTCCTTCAAGCCTTCCGGAAAACACCTGACCGGCTTTATCGGTAATCACCAGCCTGATTACCTGATTCCCGGAATATTGGAAGGTGTAGGTCGGGGAGATATCGCGCGATACGGCCAGTTCCCCGAAATACCAGTGATAATTGGCTTCCTCCCCGGAAAAGTCGGACGAAAAAGTGTAGGAGGGAGGATTGGTTTTGTTCATCACATAGCTGATATTCACCGTATTGACGATTTGCGCCGAAAGGGTGAACCCGGTGATGAGCGAAAGGATGAAAAGAAGAAAGGTTTTCATAGCCGTGGAGATTTGTTTTCGGTTTATTCTCTAACCCCAAAGGCCTGGTCTTGGTTGGACGGCGGCCTGCCTTCTCAGATCTCTTTCCGTATGGACGGAAAAGGAGCGGTAAAAGTAACTTATAAAAGTACGAAAAATTCAGGCAGCTTCAGCCATAGGATGCTGAAAAAAGCGTCTGCCGTCTCAGGAGGAGGAACAGGGGAGGCTGGGGCTTCAGTCGTCGATGGCCTGGCCTGTGAGGAGCCTGAATTTCCAGTAGGTCTGGTCGCCAGTGGCATTCTGGGTTTGTTTCATGAGGATGCCGATGGTTTTTTCAACCGGGTCGGCGAAATACTGGGTATTGAAGTAGCCGCCCCAGTCGAAGGTGCCGGCGCTGCCTTCGCCGCCCTGTCTGACCGCTCCTTCAGTCCAGACCCCGAAGGCCAGTCCGTGGCGGCGGTCAGGGCTTCCAAACAGATCGCCCACCTGGTTTTCAAGGATGGTCTGCACGGTGGTACGGCTCAGGATCCGGATGCCGTTCAGCTCGCCTCCGTTCAGGTACATCTGCAGGAAGGTGGCATAATCCCTGGCGCTGCTGCACAACCCCGCACCCCCCGAAAAAAAACTCCGGGCTCCTTTCACCGGGTAGGCCGGATCGTAAAAAGTTATGGGATAGGGTTTCCACGCTCCGTTGACGGGGTATTGCACCGTCACCAGTCTTTGTTCCTTTCCGGGAGGCAGATAAAACCAGGTATCTTCCATTCCCAGGGGCTCAAACAGCCGCTCCCTGAGAAAGCGGTCAAAGGGCAGCCCGCTGACGACCTCGATGAAATAGGCCAGAACATCCAGGCTTTCGCCATAGGTGAACCGCTCCCCCGGATGATGGTGGAGGGGCAGTCTGGCCAGTTTCCTGACACTCTCCCCGATGGTGATCTTTTCCGTGGTGAAGAGGTCGGTGATGCCGGCCTTCCGGTAGATGTCACGGAACTGCTTGTCGTTGTCGATCTCTCCGTAGCCGATGCCCGAAGTGTGGGTCAGCAGGTGGCGGATGGTGATCTCGCTTCGCGCCGGGGTAACCGTAAAACTGCCGTCGGCAGAATTGTAGTTGTCGAGTACTACGGGGTTTTTAAATTCCGGTATAAAGTTGGAAATGGGGTCATCGAGGCGGAATCGTCCCTCCTCCCAGAGCATCATGACGGCGGTGGAGGTGATGGCTTTGGTTTGGGAGGCGATTCTGAAGATGGCATCGCGCTGCATCGGCACCCCCGCGTCGTTGTCGGCCATTCCATAGGCTTCGTGGAATACGATCCGGCCGTTGCGGGCTACCAGGGCGACTATCCCGGGGACCTCGCCGGTGTGGACCGCCTCCCGGCACATCCGGTCAATCCGGGCCAGCCTTTCTGTCGACATGCCCACACTTTCCGGGATCCCGGGAGTGAGCAAAGGGGAGTGTTGTGCCGAGCGGGTCTGGGCTGCTGCGCCCAGAACCATCCATAACCCGGCAATTGCCAGCCAATGTTTTCTCATGTTGTAATCCAATTAAATCAGACATGTGAGGCGGGGAATTTGCAGGCCGGCAGAACCGGACTGAGGAGCAATCCGTTCCCCGGCGATTTAAGGGTATGAAATTAATAAATCCTATTCACGCCGGTGACAATATTTCCTGTTTCTGCGATTTTTGTACCTTGCAGATTACAAAACAGGTATAGCTAGGTAAGGAATCCGATCCCGTTCCGGACAAAGACCTTGCCGGCAGGTTTTACGGGGAGTTGAACGATTTTGTGCAGAACGAAAAACTCCGCCGGGAGGTGTCGGAAGGGTGACGGACTGACCGGTTCCTGGTGATGTTCCTTCACAGATGGTTTTTATGGCTTGATGCGTGGACGGTGAGCTGCAGGCTATTCCATCCGGGTGCCGGACCGCATGCCAGGAGACCATGGGTGAATTTGGTTGTATGTGCTGATAAGACGCTGTTTTTTCAACAATTGATTTTCGGAAATTCATTTTCTTTCTTTCGGGAATGATAAAATGGTATTTTTGGGATCGGTCCACGGTAATTCAGTAAGGAACCTGGGCGTTCTTCCGGAGGATGCAGTCTGGGGGCGGTTGGATGCAGGAATGCCTCCCCGGGTGTTGCTCATGGCCGGGTTTTGCCCATACTATGGAATACTGGCGAATAGATATGGAGACCTGTCCTGGCGGTGAGTTGGCCAGGCTAAACGATACCCTGGAAAGGGCCTGATGGTCACCTTTTTGCTGCCTTCCGGCTTTCAGGTTCTGTTTGCCGCAGTCTAGTCCATTGCCTCGGGCGTGATACCGGCCATCGGAGTGCTCCTAAGCAACAAACCGCATGGACCGTCCGGAATTCAGCGACCGGGCAGAGCGGGATGTGAAAGGAAAGGCCGATGCTGCCTTGTTACGGTGGCCGGGAGAAGGGGGGAATCGCAAAGGGAAGCGAAATTTACAAAAATATGAATAGAATGATCTGGAACGAGCCGGTGGAGTGTGCTTCGCGGGAGGAGATGCGAAGGCTCCAGTCGGAGAGGCTGGCGGAGACAGTACAGCGGGTTTACCATGCCGTTCCCGCCTATCGTCGCAAGATGCAGGAGGCCGGGCTGGTCCCTGCCGACATCAGGGAGGTGGAGGATCTCCCGAAGCTTCCTTTTACCACCAAACAGGACCTGCGCGACAACTATCCCTTTGCCATGTTCACGGTTCCCATGAGCGAGATTGTGCGGATCCATGCCTCCTCGGGCACGACGGGAAAACCCACGGTGGTGGGCTACACCCGCAAGGACCTCCACACCTGGGCCGAAGTGGTCACCCGTTCGCTCTGTATGGCAGGAGCAGGCAGCAGCGATATTGTGCAGGTTGCCTACGGCTACGGGCTTTTTACCGGCGGTCTGGGGCTGCACTATGGTACCGAGAACCTGGGTGCTGCGGTGATCCCCATTTCCGGGGGAAATACGGAAAAACAGCTCCTGCTGATGCAGGATTTCGGCACTACCGTACTGGCCTGCACCCCCTCGTATGCCCTTTACCTGGCGGAAGGGATGCATGACCTGGGAGTTGACCAGGCAAGCCTGAAACTCAGGGTAGGGATTTTCGGCGCTGAACCCTGGAGCGAAGCCATGCGCCACGAAATAGAAAATAAACTGCACCTCAAGGCGATCGACATCTATGGCCTCAGCGAGGTGATAGGTCCCGGGGTTTCGTGCGAATGCACGGAGCAGGCAGGATTGCATATCAACGAGGATCATTTCCTGCCCGAAATCATCGACCCTGATACCCTGGAGCCGGTGGCACCGGGGCAGCGGGGCGAACTGGTGTTCACCACCATCACCAAGGAGGGCATCCCCCTGATCCGTTACCGCACCCGCGACCTTACCCGCCTCCTCTACGGCCGGTGCGCCTGCGGCCGGACCCTTGTGAGAATGGAAAAATGCCTGGGACGCAGCGACGACATGCTCATCATCCGGGGCGTTAATGTCTTTCCCTCACAGATCGAAAGCGCCCTGCTCGAAATCAGCGAAACCGAACCCCATTATCTGCTGATCGTAGAACGCGAAGGAACCATGGATACTCTGAAACTGATGGTAGAGGTGCAGGGGCAGTTCTTTTCTGACGAAATCAAAGCCCTGGAAGCCCTCCGCAGGAAAATCACGGCCAAAATCCAGAATGTTTTAGGACTGACCGCGGAGGTGAAACTGGTGGAGCCGCGGACCATCGAACGGACCGCAGGGAAAGCCCGCAGAGTGATTGACAACCGAAAAATCTGAGGATATGATTGCTGAACAAGTTTCCGTTTTCCTTGAAAACAAATCAGGCCGGCTGAATGAGGTTACCCGGATACTGGGAAGTGAGGGTATCAACATTTCAGCCTTCACCATTGCCGATACCTCCGATTTCGGATTGCTCCGGATGATCGTTCCCGATCCTGTGAAAGCGGTGGAGGTGTTGAAGGCCCATGGTTTTTCCGTGCAGACGACCCGCGTGGTGCTGCTGAAAACCCCCAACCGTCCGGGATCCCTTGCCACAGCGCTGCAGGTACTGAGCGATGAGAACATCTTCATCGAATACCTCTACGCCTTCTCCATGAACGACGATTCAGCAGTGGTGGTTATCCGTCCTTCGGAAATTGAAAGATGCATCGCGGTGCTGGAGAGGCGGGGGGACGAACCGGAAGGCTGAGCAATACCCTGGTGGCGACCTGGCAAGAGTCAACCGGTGGCTGCTTACCCTGGGGGCCGGCAGGGTTAATGATAGTCCGGTGGCAATTTTCGCTACTGATCACTTTCAGTACCGGTGTTACTGCGCTCCTCTTTCCTTTTCATTGCCATTCCTTCGCAGAGTTTCCTTGCCTGCCGAAGCAGGCTGCCTGCACTTCACCAGCCGCCCCTCTTTGTGCACCCATGGGAAAAAGGAAGCCCCCCGGCCAGCGTGGAGGTCCGGTCCTGGCCATGACGCTTGTTTCCAGAACAGGTCTTGCGGTAAATGTCAGGTACCGGGCCGGTGCAGGAGTAAGGAAAACGAGAAGGATTTTCAAACCGTCGGATTCACCGGACTTGAAAACCTCCAGTTGTTGTCGGGCGATGGGGTTCCACAGCATTCTGATAACTTGATCTGTGGGCAGCTGCCGGGAAGGCGCTTGCCGGCTATGGCCAGCAACGCACCGTCTTTACTGAGAAACCGGAGGCTCAAAATACAATTAAGGATTTCCAGGGGTGCCTTGAAAGGTCCGGTGGACTTCTCTTTCAAAAAGGTAGAAGACGACAGATTTCAACGATGTTACAAAAACCGGAATTCCGTCCCAAAGGTGTGTAATTCGTTAAAAACGTTTATATTCGCTTATCTTTCAGTAAGCAAAAACGGTTTTATCGAAGGTGGACATCTGAAGATGGTTCAAAAACTGGTTTTCCTTTTATTTATCTGGTTCCCGGTCCTGGGGGGGTCGGGCGGAGAACCGGCTAGTCCCGGCGGGGATATATACTCTGTCAGCCTCGTTAAGCCCCAAGAGCAGTTTTACCTGGCCTGGGACCGGCCAACGGGGCGTTACCTGGTCCTGCTGCGCGACAGCTTTTATTGTCTGGACCCGGGCGGCCATGCATGGATCAAAACTCCCTATGAAGTGAATGAGTTCAGCAATGACCTTGATTTCACCTTGCTGAAGGTTCTCAGCCACCCCTCCCGCACCTTTCTTGCTTTGGAATCGGGCGGGTATGTGTATGAAGTCCGCGGCAATTCTGTTTTTCGGATTGATCGATCCATTAACCAGAAAAGCCAGTTCGGTTCAGCCAAGTTCCTTATGGGCGACACTCTTGTCTCTTTCGGGGGCTACGGATTCTGGAATTTTCAGAATTTTTTCACCTACCTGAATCCGATGAACCGTGAATGGGAGATGTTCGAACTGAATGCCGACCATCCCCTGCCGTCAGGACGTTCCTATTTCAGCTGGTGTTACGATCCTTCAACCAGGGATTTTTATCTCATGAACGGGATAAACACCCGCTTCCGGGCCCGGAAACCCTTTGAAATGAGAACGCTGGATGATATCTGGAAAATCAGCTTGGATTCGAGGAAATGGAAAAAGATGGGCAGGCTCAACAAGAGCCATCCGATCCATTATACATGTCCCTTTATCGAATACAACGGGAAATGGCTTTATTTTTACAACACCTTTCTGGTTGAAGCGGATTTCCGGCACAACCGGCTGAAAAAAATCGGGTTTCAGGAGCATCTCGCCCTGGATATTTTTAGGGAAAAGGGACTGGCATGGAATGCAGAGAAGGGGGAGCTGCTGTTCGCCCGGAGCGGTGCCGCAAACCGGCCCGATCAAATCCTGGTCTTTCCCATCGGGCTGTTTTACGGAAAAACATTGGTTTCCACATGGCTCTACCGTAATTACACGAACTTTTTCATCTATGGTTTCCTGGTGGTGTTCGCCGCCGGGGGGGTCTGGCTCTATTTACGGATGCGCAAAAGACACAGGGAAAAAGCCGGAAAACTGCTGTTGTTTTCCGATACGGGCGAACTGAAATTCAGGAATATCGTCATCAACCTGGATGAGACGGAAAGAAAGCTGCTTTCGGAAATGGCCAAAGACAATCGCTATTTCAACACCCTGGAGTTGTTTGAAATCATCGGCGACGGCCAGTTTTCGCCCGATGCCCTGAAAAAGCAGAAACTTAAGATTTTCAACTCCATCAACAACAAGATCGGTTTTATCACGCAAGGGAAGACCGACCTTTTCCTGACCCGGCGCAGTGCCGGCGACAAACGGCTGACAGAGGCGAAGATCAACGACGGCATCGTCAGAATTGTCAAATGAGGGCTTTGGCTACTGCTCCTAGCAGACACGTTTGCCCTTTCGAACCATTGCATTTTGCTATCTCCGGATAGCAATTTCATAGTGTCCCGGGCGACAGTTCCCGGGATGCAGCGTGGCCCCCATGTGCGTGTCTCCCGGTATGGCGAAAAAGTGTATATTTGAACAGTTTAAATACCAAGATGAAGAGAATCGCCATCCAGGGGATTGCCGGATCCTTCCATGAAGATGCGGCACAGCGTTATTTCAACGAAGAGATTGAAGTGGTCGAATGCAGGTCGTTTACCCGTGTGTGCGAATTGATTGATACAGACCAGGCTGAGATTGCCGTCATGGCGATCGAAAATTCGATTGCCGGCAGTATCCTGAACAACTACCAGCTGATCCGGGATTATCACCTGAAGATCATTGGTGAGATTTACATCCATATTGAGCTGAACCTGATGGTTCCTGAGGGGGTCGGTCGGGAGGATATTACCGGCATCTACTCGCACACCATGGCACTGAAACAGTGTGCCGAATACCTGGAGCGTTGTTTTCCGGGGGCAGAACTGCACGAGTCGGGAGATACAGCCGCCTCGGCACGGTTTATCTCACAGGAAAAACCACAGGGGGGCGCCTGTATCGGCAACCTTCGTTCGGCGCAGATGTACGGACTCCGCGTGCTGGATGCAGGGATCGAAACCAACAAAAAGAACTATACCCGGTTCCTCATACTTTCTAAACATGGGAACAGAAGTGAAGGGATGAACAAGGCCTCCCTCTGTTTTGAGGTAGGTCATTTTTACGGGTCGCTGGCCCGGGTACTCAACACATTTGCCGAAAACCGGATCAACCTTTCCAAGATACAGTCGGTGCCTGTCATCGGAAAGCCCAATGAATACACGTTTCATGTAGATGTCGAATGGGAATTGCCGGAAAATTACGAAAAAGCCATTCATGAGGTTTTAAAGAGTGTTTCGAGCCTCTCCATCCTTGGCGAATATCTCCGGGGTGAGCTGGTCATCCATAACCAATAAAATCGCGTAAGATCACCGGCAACCGGCAAACAGGTATGTATGTAAAATCACAATGGGAAAACAGGATAATACTATGAAGAAAACAGCCATATTTTTCGGTCCCGAAAAGGGGTCCGTAAACCGGGTTGCCGACAGCCTCAGGGAAATGATCGGCGCGGACCATGTAGGGATGGTACCCGTAAAGAGCGCCACCGCCTCCGATTTGGAGCGGTACGATCAGATCATTTTCGGTATTTCGACGGTTGGTAAGGAAACCTGGGACGGAAAACCCTCCCCGGATGACTGGGGACTTTTCATGCCTGAAATCAGTAAGGTCGATTTTGCCGGAAAGAAAGTAGCCATTTTCGGGTTGGGAGATCATATCACCTATGCTTCACATTTCGTCGATCATATGGGATTGCTGGCGGTGGAACTGGAAAAGGCCGGAGCCCTGGTGGTGGGTCAGGTGCCCACAGCAGGCTACGAATTTGAAGAATCGGCGGCAGTGATCAACGGAGTCTTCACCGGTTTGCCTCTCGATGAGGATTTTGAACCCGAACTGACACCGGAGAGGTTGGCCTCCTGGCTGGTTCTGCTCCGCAGAGAGTTTGATTTTACATAGGTAAGGTGACCTCTTGAGCCGGAATGCCGTATGTAAGCATTCCCGCCATAATGGCTGCAGTTGAAGGCAGATAACGATAGAATCCCTGATGGAGCCGGAATCTCCGATTGTGACGGCACAGAAAGTTGCTTACCTGAATAGTGACAAAAATCAGGGAATTATTTTTATGCCGGTTTTCTGTTAGTGCGAAACCCGGAACTCTTTTTACCTGATAAAATTGCGTTAACCAAACCGCCTCACTGATGTTTTGTTATTTTAGCCGGGAATCCCATTTGTTGGGATTTGGCAATTTGCCAAACCTTTGCTTACTTTATAAAAAATAAGGGTAAAATGGTTTTGATCCCTGAGGAAACGGTAAGCAGTGTTATCCGGGAGCTGAGACTTCCTGATCCGGGCAGGGCGACCATCCGGGAGATTGTTGCTCTGGTAAATATTCTGGAAGGCCGTACCGGGAAGCGCTTCATCCGTATGGAGATGGGGGTGCCCGGACTGAAACCTGCAGAGGTTGGTGTGGAAGCAGAAATGGAAGCGCTGCGCAGCGGGGTAGCCTCTGTTTATCCCATGGTCGACGGTGTGGCTGTCCTGAAAAACGAAGCCTCCCGGTTTATCCGTGCTTTTATGGATATTGCGGTACCTCCGGAAGGCTGTATTCCGGTGGTGGGTTCCATGCAGGGGACCTATGCTGCTTTTATGGCTGCAGGCCATGTAGACAAAAACCGCGATACAGCCCTGTTTATCGATCCCGGGTTCCCCGTGCAGAAGCAGCAGATGATGGTCATGGGCCTGAAGTACGAAACCTTCGACGTGTATGACTACCGCGGAGCTAAACTGCGGGAGAAACTGGAGTCTTACCTGGAAAGCGGAAAGTTCCATTCCATCATCTATTCGAATCCCAACAACCCTACCTGGATCTGTCTGACGGAGGAGGAACTGGCCATCATCGGAGAATTAGCCGGGAAGTACGACCTCATCGTCATGGAAGACCTGGCCTATTTTGCCATGGATTTCCGGAAAGATCTCTACTCTCCGGGGCTGCCTCCCTGGCAACCCACCGTAGCCCGGTATACCGATAACTACATCCTGTTTATTTCCAGTTCGAAAATATTTTCCTATGCCGGTCAGCGGTGTGCTGTGATGGCCATTTCAGACACTTTGTTCAGCAGGGAATATCCCGATTTGCAGGAGCGGTTCTGTTGCACCACCTTTGGCAATACCATCACCCAGCGGATCCTGTATGCCCTGACCTCCGGCACCAGCCACTCCGCCCAGTATGCCCTGGCGGCCATGTTCAAGGCTGCTTCCGACGGCGACTTCAATTTTGTCGAGGTGCTGAAGGAGTATGGCGCAAAGGCTGAAATCATGAAACGGATGTTCCGGGAAAACGGGTTTTACCTTGTTTACGACAAGGACCTGGATGAGGATATCGCGGATGGGTTTTATTTTACGATCGGTTATCCGGGGATGACCGGGGTAGCCTTGGTGCGCAACCTGCTGAATTTCGGAATCAGCGCTATCGGACTCCAAAATACGGGAAGTCAAAGGGAAGGGATCAGGGCTTGCGTCTCGCATGTGCGAAGGAACCAGTTCGCGGACCTGGAAGAAAGGTTGAAATTGTTTAATGATTATTTTAGAAGATGAATGATATGAATGCTGCTGGCTATCCGCTGGTTGAAAAAGCCAGAAGCAGGAAGCCAGTCGCCAGAAGCAATAATTTAGATTTTTAATCATTCAAATATGACAATATGGCAAAAGTAAGAGGAGCGGTAGTTGTCGACAAGGAGGGATGCAAGGGTTGCGGCCTGTGTGTGGTCTCCTGTCCCCAGAATGTGCTGGCGCTGAACAAGGATGTGAACAGCCGGGGATACCATTATTCCTATATGGCCAATCCGGAAGAGTGCATCGGATGCTCCAACTGCGGAATGGTTTGCCCCGATACCTGCATTACAATTTACCGGGTAAAACTTTAATCATCAGTAAAGAAAGAAAAATGGGAGAACTCAGATTAATGAAGGGGAACGAGGTGATAGCGGAAGCTGCCATCCGTTGCGGATGTGATGGTTATTTTGGCTATCCCATCACCCCCCAGTCGGAAGTAATGGAAACGCTGATGGAGCTGAGACCCTGGGAAACGACCGGCATGGTGGTTTTGCAGGCCGAGAGCGAAGTCGCATCAATCAATATGGTGTATGGTGCCGCCGGTACCGGGAAAAAGGTGATGACCTCCTCTTCCAGTCCGGGAATCAGCCTGATGCAGGAGGGGATATCCTACATCGCCGGGGCGGAATTGCCCTGCCTCATTGTGAATGTGCAGCGGGGCGGACCCGGACTGGGCACCATCCAGCCCTCGCAAGCGGACTATTTTCAAACCACCAAGGGCGGAGGCCATGGCGACTACCGGCTTATCACCCTGGCACCCTCATCGGTGCAGGAGATGCACGACTTCGTCGGACTGGCCTTTGACCTGGCCTTTAAATACCGCAATCCGGCGATGATCCTCACCGACGGAGCCCTCGGACAAATGATGGAAAAGGTCGAACTGGCCGATCAGAAGCCCCGGCGGACGCAGGAAGAGCTGATCAGGGAAACCGGCTCCTGGGCGACCACCGGAAAAACTTCCGGGAGGGCGCGCAACATCATCACCTCCCTGGAACTCGACTCCGAAAAGATGGAGCAGAACAACCTCCGCCTTCAGGCAAAATATAAAGCGATTGAGGAGAATGAGATCCGGTATGAGGAGATCCTGTGCGACGATGCCGAATACCTCCTGGTAGCCTTCGGAACTTCCAGCAGGATTTGCCAGAAATCCATCGAGATCCTGCGCGAAAAAGGGATCAAAGTAGGCCTTCTGCGACCGATCACACTGTGGCCTTTCCCCTCGGAAGCGATTGCCAACCTCGCCAGGCGCGTAAAAGGGATCCTGACCGTGGAGATGAGTGCCGGACAGATGGTGGAAGATGTGAAGCTGGCGGTCTACAATGCCTGCCTTTGTGTTCCCGTAGAATTCACAGGCCGCATGGGAGGGATTCTCCCTTCTCCGGGAGAAGTGGCCGAAGCTTTGGAAAATAAATTATTGAAACGTTAATCGTATGGAAATTCAGGATATTATCAAACCGGAAAACCTGATCTACGAGAAATCGAAACTTCAGGTGGATGTGATCTCCCACTATTGCCCGGGATGCAGTCACGGTGTGGTGCACAAGCTGGTATCGGAGGTGATCGATGAACTGGGGATCCAGGAGAGGACCATCGGGGTATCGCCGGTGGGGTGTGCCGTTTTTGCGTACAACCTGATCGACATCGACTGGCAGGAAGCCGCCCACGGCCGTGCTCCGGCAGTGGCCACAGGCATCGCCCGCACCAACCCCGACAAGATCGTCTTCACCTACCAGGGCGACGGTGATCTGGCTTCCATCGGGGCCGGAGAAATTCTTCACGCCTGCAACCGCGGCGAAAATATCGTGGTGATCTTCATCAACAACGCCATCTACGGGATGACCGGCGGTCAGATGGCCCCGACAACCCTGCTGGGACAGGTCACCTCCACCACCCCCAATGGCCGGACCGTGGAGCTGAATGGCTATCCGCTGAAAATTACCGATCTGATTTCCCACCTTCCGGGCGTGAGCTACTGCACCCGCCAGTCGGTGCATACGGCAGCCACGGTGCGCAAATGCAAGAATGCCATCCGCAAGGCGTTTACCAATGTGATCAACCGGAAGGGGACCTCTTTCGTGGAGGTGACCTCCACCTGCAACTCGGGATGGAAACTTTCTCCGGTGGAATCCAACAACTGGATGG
>CAZYUA010000040.1:0-27576 GCA_964650525.1 uncultured Prolixibacteraceae bacterium | reverse complement strand
TCCATGCGCCCTCTGCGGATTCTTTCTGTCCAGCGGGGGCGCGTGAGATAACCCCCGTTAATATGTACTGCCACTACCGGTATTTTAAATGCCTTTAAGAGTTTTGCGATGCTCGGAGCAGCAAATCCCCCCGGACGACCCTCGTTGGATAAACATCCATGAGGGAAAATACCTACAATGCCACCACTTCCGATCACAGCCTTCGTTTTGAGTATGGCCTGGTTATCATGGGTGAATTGGTTTTTGGGAATAACACCCATCAGACCCATCAGGGGTTTTAGCGCAGGATTCCTGAAAAAATTGTAAGCAGCCATATAATTCATCCTGTGCGGGTAAAGCGCAATGGCTACGGTAAGAAAGTCGAGCCAGCTGGCGTGCCCGGCCAGCACAAAGAAAGGGCGTCTGAACCCTTTAATGGCAGAGCGGTCTACCCTGAGTCCAAGGAACCATCGAAAGTATAAACCAGCCAAAAAGACTACACTATAATACAAAAAGGCATTAGGCCTGGGAACAAGAGGTGCTTTCTTTTTTGGCATTTAAAACATGGTTAATACTGACAGCGGTTTTTTGTTCCATTGTTTAAAGGACACTTTTTCCGAAAAAACACACTGTAAATCTAAAACAATTTCTTCCTTATTATCAAAATTTTTTATTATGATGGAACAAACACTTTAGTTGACCATCTCCCGGCGGAGTTTCCGTTTTGGTGGTTAATTTGCATCGCCGTTGACTGAGTTTGTTGATCGTTTTTCCCGATACTGCCACAAAATGTTACACTATATTTTTCCGATGGGATAAAACAATTTCACCAAAAAATGACTACTTTTAAGATAACCTAATATTTAATCGCATGAAAATGAAAATTTTCCAATGGTTGCTGTTTAATGGAGTTATTCTGATATATTCCCTAAGTGTCAGAGGACAGACTAATGAGATGATCCGGCTAACTTACGTACCTGAATGGGGAAATGCCTCCGGCAACCTTTACGGTAAAGTCATTGCCGACCCAAAAGCGTATAAAGTTGCTGGACTGATATTTATCGAGGAAGCTGGCGGTTGGTGGACCAAACCCAGTTTTGAGACGCCTGCAGTCCAGATAGCTTCAGATTCGAGTTTTATGATTGACTTTACGTCCGGCACGCTTGACCGTTATTGTACAAGGCTCATGGCCCTCCTTGTACCCTCTAATTACAAGGTTCCGGTTTTCGACGGAAGGTCCGGGTTGCCCTCAGACTTCCTTAATCATCCATACGCTATCATCGCACGGAATCATGG
Source organism: uncultured Prolixibacteraceae bacterium (assembly GCA_964650525.1). Lineage (GTDB taxonomy): Bacteria > Bacteroidota > Bacteroidia > Bacteroidales > Prolixibacteraceae > UBA1413. Next base: position 26,301 of record CAZYUA010000040.1, on the reverse strand, counting down.
CGACCGGAAACTGAAATGGGCTGGCATCAACTGGACCGTGAAGCGGACTGTCGAGAATGTTTCTATCAGTCCTGGCCCAAACCTTTTCAATTCCGACGAGAACAATGTTATTGTGGATGAACACTCCCTTCTTCATCTTAAAATCAACAAAAATCTGACCGGCAAATGGCTTTGTTCCGAACTGATAGCTGATACCTCTTTGGGCTTTGGCACCTATACCTTCCACCTTAAAAGCCGCGTGGATAATCTTGACCTTAATGCCATCATGGGAATATTTACATGGGATGATATTGCGCCATATTTCACCCGGGCACCGGAAGGGTATTTCAGGGAATACGATATCGAATTTGGCTATTGGTCGATCCCGGGCAATAATGTTGCGCAGTATGTGATTCAACCATGGAATGAATCGAAGAATATTTTCCGTTTTCCGATGGGTAGTGAAGTCAATACCATTCATCAATGGACCTGGGGAAAGAACATGATAAAATTCCTCAGCATGCGCGAGGATTCGACCGTGATTGCGCAGTTTGAATATAATGGAAATTATTATAAGGACCCGGGCACAGAAAACATCCGGATCAACCTGTGGCTGAACTTCGGCCAGGCGCCACAGTCCAATCAGGAAGTGGTTCTGTCGGGGTTCCACTTCGAACCCTTCCTGGCGGCACCGAAGAACTTGTCAGCCACTGACGGTACTCCACAGAAGATAACCGTCACCTGGGATGATCAACCGGGCAAGTTCTTCGGTGTTTACAGGGGTATCCCCGATGATCCGAGCAAAGCCACACTGCTTACAAAAGAATGGATCACCGATCCGTTCTATGAAGACTACACTGGGAAGAAAGGGACCACTTATCATTACTGGATAAGGTCTAGTGATAACCCCAACGGCTCGAATTCTTCCGGATATGCATCGGGTTTTTCAAAGGATGATACAGGTTGGTTTATTGACACCCCCTTGTTTGTACAGGACTGGAAAGTTCAAAGAATATTGCTCATCTCTCCCAATCCATGTGATGAATATGTTAAGGTCATCGCCAGTGACAATATCCAGGATGGTTTTCTGCAATTATTTAATACTGCGGGAAAGCTCGTTCTGGAGCAGCCATTTGATTCTGAAGCAACATTGTCAACCATTCGGCTGCCTGCTGGAATGTACCAATTGAAATTGATCACCCGCCAAAGGAATGCTTGTTCTGCCAGGTTTGTGGTACGGCATTAGGGTAATTATTCCACATTTCGCAATGCACAACGAGAAGAAACAAAACACCTACGTTTACCCCCTTCACTGTGGAGTTTCCGGGCTGGTGATCAGCTTTTTACCCAGGAAGCAAAAATAGGTTTTATTGCAGGCCAGCTCCCCTGGTCGCCAAAAGGTTCATCCAGTTCTTCTCGGGAAGGATCGGCCTCTACGACGGGAATATGCCTGTCCCGGTCAATTACAGGGGTAAACTGACCGGACCGGGATGGAAGGTGGAACATCGGCCTGATGTATATCAACGATGACCCTGAAACGGGTTATCATTTTCCGGTGGCCAGGATTTCGCGGAATATCGGGAAGCAATCCTCAGCAGGGATCATCGGTACCTGGGGAAATGCCCGCAATGCTTCGGTGAATTCCGTCGCGGGGGTGACCTGAAATGATCCTCCTCTGCCTTCAGGGGAAATAAAAATGGTTCCCTGTTCCTGTTCGGACGTAGATTTTCCGCTACGAAAAATACGGGAGGCAACATGGTATGGGGAGTTCAGGGATGGTACCCCAACGACCTTTGATTTGCCCGGCGATTTCAGGATTTTCAGTATCTTTGTGATCCCGCAGGGAACCCATGAATGGTGGCGTGAATCAATCCGGTACAAAACCAAAGGTGCCCGGAAAATATGGCGCGAAGGCACTTTCAGTACGGAAGGTTTTTCTAATGGCCGAAGCCGGGATATCAATGCAAAACTGAACTGGAAAGTGGGTGTGCCGGTCTTCGCGGGCGGAGGCGTAACCCTGAACCGGGTCCAACTTCCGCAGGAAGATTTCAACACAACCATATACCAGGTCAATGCCAATCTGCTGTTCAGCATGAGAATCATGCGTTACCATTACCAGCAGTTCAACAATGCAAGCGGCAACCTCGGTTGCCAATCCAGGTTCCAGTGGATATTGAAACGCAGCAGGGAGGTGATGCTGGGTGGGACATCCGGATCTGTAAGGTCTGAAGGGGATTTCATGCTGGCCGGCACATCCAGCCGGCTGAAAATCAAATCTGACATCAGGTTCTGACGTCAGGTGACAGTTTAGCAATTATTAAAATATTTGACCATGAAAAATCACAGAGCGGTTTCAATTTCAGGGATCTGTTTGTATATCATCTTAAGCGGGGCCTGCACTGGCAAGGCACCGACAGAAAACTGGACCCATTTCAGGGGAACGGAACTGAATGGTATTTCAGAATCGGCACAACCGCCCGTTGTCTGGAACGACTCCACCCACATATCCTGGAAAACGGACATCGAAGGGAAAGGATGGTCATCACCCGTGGTGTGGGAAGAACAGATATGGCTGACCACGGCGACAGAGGGCGGCACAAGGATGAATGCGGTCTGTCTGGATTGGAAATCGGGTAAAATCAGGCATAATATCAACCTCTTTACACCCGACAGTGTAGAGTCGAAACATACGGTCAATACCTACGCAACCCCTACACCCTGTATTGAAAAAGGCTTTGTATATGTCCATTTCGGCACATACGGGACCGCCTGTGTAAGCACAACAGACGGTAAAGTGGTTTGGCAACGCAACGACCTGCATTGTACCCATGTGCAGGGGCCCGGTTCTTCGCCGATCCTGTATAAAAATCTGCTTATTCTCCATTTGGAAGGGAATGACGTTCAATACCTTGTAGCATTGGACAAGAATTCCGGTGAGACGGTTTGGCAAACCAACCGGCCTGAGCCTGTTTATGAGCCACTTGCACCCATCGGTAAGAAAGCCTATACCACACCGCTCATTATACGGGTAAAGGATCGTGACCTGTTGATATCCAATGGATCGGCAGTTTGTATCGCGTATGATCCAGAAACCGGACAGGAAGTGTGGCGGATTGTTCAGGGTGTTGACTCGACAATAGCCATGCCTGTATCGGAAGATGGAATGGTTTACTTTTTCCCGGGTTTTGTCAACGCACCGCAGGGGGAGAACTACACGGAACTGTTGGCAGTGGACCCTGAGGGAAAAGGTGATATTACAGCAAGTCATGTGGCCTGGCGCCATCAATCGCCCCCTTTGCAATTGCTCACACCCGTCATCAAAGATGGTCTCATATATATGATCGACACCCGGAACACCCTCCTTTGCCTCGAAGCAAAATCAGGCGCTGTTGTCTATTCCCGGAAGATGAACGCCAAATACAATGCATCACCGGTAATTGCAGCAGGAATGGTTTATTTCACCTCGGTGCACGGTGAAACGATGATCATCAGGGAAGGCCGCCAATTACAGGAGATAGCCGTAAATAAACTCTCCGGTGAAGTGTACGCCACTCCTGCCATCCTGCGAAATTCCATACTCATCCGCACCGGAAAAACTCTTTATTGCATCCGTCATTAAGCAGCGGCCTATCTTTGCAGGTATTTCCTGTTCCAAAACCATAAAGCACAGAAAATGAGATAATCCCCGACCGGCTTGCTGATGAAGTCACCGTTTCAGGGGTGACCCTATTTCAACCCTTCTGGACCAAGTTTAAGGCTGGCGAATTTATTTATTTCCGGAGGTTGATTATCCCCCAAAAGAGTTTGAATGAAAGCTAAAAGTCCAGTATTTTTAATCAGGCTAATTACAGTCTTAATTATACTTTATGGATAGAAAAACTTTCATAAAACTTTCTTCTGCAGGACTGATAATCCTTGCGGTTAATCTTATTTCCGGCCTGTTTTCTCTTACTTTTTTTCATTTACTTTCAACACTGGTGGTCATTCCTGTTGTGGTATATCTGGTTGCATCTTCCGGGATTCCGGTTTTCTTAAGAGGGATTCTTTCTGTATTTGGTTTCATACTAAATGATATTCTTTTTAAAATATTCCTTTTTTACCAGTTTTCAGATATTAGTCTCTCCCTGTTTATTTTTCTGGCGGTGGAAATGCTGACCTTTCTTTTTTCGGCGATAGTTTTTCTTATCGGGATTCGGAAGGATTTTAAAATATTGAAAGGAATTGCGACTGTCTCCTTCTTAATTTTCTGTGTGGTTTCTTCCTTATATTTATATTTGGTCGGCTATAAACAGATCTATCCTATAGAAGCCCCCGCTTCCATGTCCATCATGGTGTCGAAAAAAAAGGGGATGTTCATATCAGAACTTAAAAGCCATAATCCGCTGATTATTCTACAAAAGGATACTTTTATTCTGAAAAATGCCTGGCTTGAGAAAGAAATTTCCCTGGAACGGAGACCTCTGATAAGTCATTTTAAAGAGACAGGCAGGTACAGGATTGCCGTTAAATTTGACCACCATATAGAACATTGGGGATACAGCAACAAGTATGCGATATATCCTGATGGTGACAGGTCCGGGGGAGTATTTCTTATGCCTGACGGACTTTTTTCGTTTGTAACCGATAGCCTTGCCAACGAGTACCCGATTACAATTGTACGACTTAATAAGGATTCGATAACTTTTATAGTATCCCGGAATCCAGAGCAACAATTGAAAAAATCGGAATGAACTACTCCGCCTCAAGCAGCGGTATATCTTACTGTACTACATAAAGAATTTTGCTCCCCGGAGCGGCGGGAAATGAATCCCACAAAGATGAATAATCCTATAAATTTCAAGAAATGGCCTAAAGTTGAAAAAGGGTTTATCCGGGTCCGGAAGTGATGGATATGTTACTTCCTGAACATAGTTAATACTATCGGCTATGGACGCGACTTGTTTACTTTTTTCCGGATTTTTCGTATACCTAAAAAAATGAAAGATGAAACGAGCATGGCGAACTGTCACAACAAAAGGAGATGTAAATAATCTCCCATGCGAGTTCCATACTGAGCCGTTTGTTCCTGAAAAGAGCGAGTTAATATAACGCAATGAAATATAAACTGTTAAGACCATTATTTACGTATGAAAGCCACATTACTTCTTGCAGGCCTCCTTTTATTTATCGGTGGTTGTCTGCCAGATGAAAACAGGTTTGAGCTCTCCGAAAACCGGGATGTGAAGAAGGCAATAATACTTTATTCCGGGGCCCCGGAAACGGATGGCTGCGGATGGCTGATCCAGGTGGGCGATATAGTGTATCATCCGGAAAACCTTGCCGGAGATTTCAAGGTGGAGAGCCTATCGGTTTGGATTCGTTATCATAAAACAAAGGAAAAATTCAGATGCGGCAGAGGTGGTGTTTCCTATGAAACCATCCGGATACTCAGGATGGAAAGCATAAAAAATACAAATGAGGTTGGTATTCTGCAAAAAGACCAGTGGGAAACATTGAAAATGGACAGTTACCGGATGGGAACAGTGTATGTGGACGGTGATTCACTCCGTATAAAAGTCAGCTACAGTGGTGGTTGCACTGATCACACCTTTCAACTTTGGAAGCTTCCCCCGAATGCTTTGGTACCACCCCCTGTGGAACTCCTGCTTGACCATGATTCCCATGGAGATCCGTGTGAAGCCTGGTTAACCAGGTGGCTGTCATTCAGCCTCAGGCCTATCCGGATAAACGGGAAGCACGAAGTACCTTTTTTGATGAGGGGTTCTCCTGAGATGTCGTCCTATTTTGGCACATTTGTTTATAAATACTGAGCGACCATTAATAAGTAAATGGTAATTTTCACAAAACACCCTATTGATGATCGCTGAAAAAGGCACGTGGATCATTCAAATGGGGTTTTTGCAGGTTGTCAGGCGGTTTTCTGACCTTGTTTCGAAAAATTCTGAAATTATGATCCACCGATCTTCTATGTCCACGCCGCAAAAAAAAACCCCATTTTTCAATGAGGTTTCATTTTCCCTTCGGAGTGAAATATTCATCCTTTTCAGGACAAAGAGAATTGCATCCCTATTCAGTAAGTTTGATTTTCATTCTTCCAAGTTTAGCCCGTATTGAAGCTTCGGTTGTGGCTAATTCTGCTGCTATTTCCTTTATGGATTTATTTTGCTCAACCAATTCTTTGATTTTATTATTGTCTAATCTTACCCTTTTTTTTCTTTCAGTAACGGCCACTTTCCCCACCTTGCCGGAGTACTCAATAAATTTGAATTTTCCTTTCAATTTTTCAATATCCGCCCTCTTTGATTCATCAAGTTCAGCTAAACCGGCTTTAAATTTTAACTCCAACTTTTCTTTCTTGGTGGCGTAGATAGCATTCAGTTTTTCAATCTCAACTTTAGTAAGTTGTTCAACCTGTTCTTTCGTTAATTCGAGTTTCATTGTAATATTTTATTAATTATGATAATGCTGCTAAGATATAAATAAATCATTAAAGGAACATGTAGCAATCCAATTTAATACAAATTTGGTTAGTGCTACGATATAAAAAACCGCCTGATGCAATACGTAAACTTAGTTCAAGTGTTTAAACTGTTTCAATTTATGAATTATTAATCAGTTGTCTGAAATGTATGGAAGATCATTCGAAAAAACTGCTTGTGTAGTCACGTTCATTCCAATTGTAACTGGAATATGAATCTTCTAAAATTTGAGATCTCATTGAAAATTTTTCATCAGCCGATAGTAAAAATTAATCATGCTTTTGTAATTTTCAATAGCAATACGCTCATTATCACCATGGAAGCGGACCACGTCTTCGGATGTGACCCTATAAGGAGCGAACCGGTAAACATAGGGCGAAACTTCGGAATAATGGTAGCTGTCGGAACTGGCGGTCATCAGGATCGGGGTCACATAGGTGTTTTCAAAACACTCCTTTATGGTTTTATGCAACAGGCTGAAAGCTTGGCACTGAGTAGGTGAAACCTGTGCCGGCTCTTTGATAAGAGCCAAAGGGGTCAACGAAATCCGGTCATCATCTATCACCTCTATCAGGCGGGCCATTACTTGTTCAGAAGTATTGCCGGGCAGGAGCCTAAAATTTATGGTCGCCTTCGCTTCGGTAGGCAGAACATTGTCCTTTATCCCTGCCTGTAACATCGTTGGTGCCGTTGTGGTGCGAACCGATGCGTTTCCCGGGCCCGTACTTGTGTAAATGCTTTTTAATACCCCACCCAGCAGCCATTGGTTGGCAAACACAATTCTGGCCGGCCAGGGAATTTCCGGTCCGATATAACTCAAAAAATCTTTCATGGGCGGAGTAAACTGAGGAGCAGGCTGGTCTTCAGTGATTCTCACAATTGCTTTTGATAAAATGGAAATGGCAGTCTCTGTCCCGGGCATGGCAGAGTGACCCCCCGTTAATTCGCTTTTTAACTCTACTGAGAGATATCCCTTTTCAGACGTTCCTACCACCGCCACCGGATTCGGAATCATAGGAACCATACCGGATGTAATGGTCATCCCTTCATCAAGCACCATTTCAGCCTCCACACCCCGGCTTTTTAAGGCTGAGGCCAGTGCCCTGGCGCCTTTGCTGGTAACTTCCTCATCATCCCCAAAGGCCAGATAAATTGTCCGTTCAGGAATTACCTCTTCTTCGAGCAATCTTTCAACTGCTTCAAAAATTGAAATCAGGCTGCCTTTGTCGTCAAGAGTGCCTCTTCCCCAAATAAACTGGTCGTCGATTTCGCCTGAAAACGGACCTTTTTCCCAATTCTTTTCCAAAACGGGAATGACATCCTGATGCGCCAATAAAACCAGTGGTTTTAAATTGTTGTTATTCCCCTGCCATTTGTACAGAAGGGCATGGTTCCCGTGAATTTCTTTTTCAAGATGTTTAAAAACCAACGGATAGGTTGAATCCAGAAAAGCATGAAACAGATTGAATTGCAACGTATCTGTCAAAGAATCATCCACATGTGAAATGGTTTTGAACGTAACCGCCTTTGCCAGATGTTGCAGGCTCTTCTCGTTGATTTCGATGGCTTCAACCAATTTTACGTTGAGCTGTCTGGAGGAATAAAAAAAGGTTTTCGCTGACAAAACAACCAGCAAGACCAAAACGAGACCTCCCAAAAATTGGAATACTTTTTTCATTTCCGGTTTCTATTAGGTTTTCACTTCAAATATATTCTGTTTCTTGAAATAAATCCCATTTTTAAGAACCCTGGGTGGGGAAACCTAACGGTTGAAAGGTCCTCCCTACAGACCTGGGAATGAAGATAGGTGTCTCCAACCCCCCTTCGCCGCCGGTAACCGGAACCGTCAACGGGAGACCAGAGTCTCCAGACGCAAGCAATGTAACGCCACCCTCTGCTTCACTTTGAACTGATATCTAAAAAGTATTCTGTTCTGATGGGTTTGCGTATGGGATTGCCACCGTACGAAATGTCAGAAGTCCAATCACACTACATAAAACATGCCTGCACCTATTGTCTCCTCACATATTCCTTATTGAAAGAGTAAGTCAGATTGATGTTCCAGACCAGGTGGTTGTTTATCAATATGTTGGTCTTCAGCGGAGTGGTCACAATGGATGAGATGGAGAAAGGGAAATTCCTTTCTGCCAGGGTCAATGTTTCCGTGAAGTAAAACCCATCCGTTCTGTCCACTCTCAGGTAGTATGCCTGAGGTACAAACTTCATGAAGAAGTTTCCCGGCAGCCTGATGTTCAGAAAATTATATTTGAGTGCAAGATAGTGCAGATTGAAGGGTCCTGAACTCTCGAGAGAGCGTGAATACAGATAATAGACTCCGGTGCTGCTGTTTTTGGTAACCAAACAGTTGTAGGACAGATCGCCCGACAGGAAACGGCTGATTGACTGAAATTCACGGGCAATGCCCTGGTCGGTAACCGCTACCTCCTTGAAATTGAATTGCATGTTTACTCCGGGTCTGACGTAATGCCTGCCGGATTTCCACAAATCATAACGCCACCAAAAAATGAACATCCAGGGTTTCCCTTCATAAGACAGACGAAATTCGGGTTCAAAACGGAATTTATTACCGGCTGACATGAAAAACAGGAAGGCCGGTTTGCCCAGGGTAAAGCTGGGAATAGTGGAAATGCCGTTGTTTGTAAAGGTAACCGCCCCGCTCAAATGATCAGTCGTTGTAAGACTGTCGGTTTTTTGAGGGAATGCAGTAAAAGAAAATAAGATAAGTACAACCAGAAAAAAAGATTTTCCCATAAAGGAGGATTTCCAAGTTTTCATAGAGCTTGAACTATTTTACTGTCTTCTGAAACCGCTATGGGGCCTCTGAACAACCATCTTTTCCGTGGTCCCTGCCGGAATAGATAAAGAGAGGCCGCCCGGTTTTGCGACGGCCTCTGTTTTTCTTACAGAACTGTTGGATATGGTAAAAAAATACGCTTACCGGCATAGACTAATACCCATTTGTTCCAAATTCGTCGGCGTTGTTGATTTGGTTAAGAAAATTGTACGGGATGGGACGATTGTAATGTTTAGATGGCAAAAAATTCGTAGCAGCAGTCTGGTTATACGCTTGCAGTCTTGTTTCAAAGGCTTTGTTCCTTTTCAGCAAGGCCCATCGGGTAAATTCACCGCACAGTTCACGTGCATACTCATCAAATACAACGTTGATATCGGCGGTAGTCAGTTGCATGCCTGTTGATGCATTGAAGTCGGCGGGATTCCGGCAGGCACGTTTACGCAGCACGTTCAGATAGTTTGCTGCGGCAGTGCCATTTCCACTGTTTATATGCAGGGCGGCTTCGGCTGCAATTAAATAAACCTCTGCCATACGCATCACCATGATATTGCCTAACTTTTGCTGGAAGTTACCGCCAAGCCATCCTCCGTCGAAATTATGATTGAATTTCATCATAGCGGGGAAAAGGTTCGCCAGGCTTGACGGCGTCAGTCCATTCGTGGAAGTAACCTTTTTATAGGTGCTTCCTGTAGGATCTGATGAATCGAACAAATCGCTGATGTTAACCGTAACATACCTGCGCGCCTTTTTCTCGGCCGGAGTCAGGTTTTCCTTGCTCAAATAAGCAATGAACCGGTCTTCATCAGCCGCCAACGGATAGGGGTGCACATTTGCATTGGGCACATCCACCAGATCGTCTAATGCGCCAGCATGAGAACCCTCTTTTTTCCATATTTTGGGGATGTACTGCCAGGTGGCATAACTGGGGGTTAAAATGGCATTCACATCGGCATAGGGATAGATTTTCTCCCCGACATGAGAAGCGTCGATGCCGTATTTTGTGCACATTGCGGCAGTAAGGGTGACCGTTGCCGCAGCATACGTCACCTTTGCCGGGGTAGGTGCACTTGATCCGAGGCTTGTCGATGCCTGCACACCGGAGTAATTCGTAAAAGCAGTGACAAACGTATGTTCCCACCGTTTGTCATAGGCCGCATTAAAACAATCCAACAGATATTTGGTGGGACCGATGAACTGCTGGTTGCAACGCCCGTAATAAGCATTGGAAGTGTTTGAGTTTACGCCCCGTTTAAAAATATCGGAGGTACCGAAGGCATCATCGAATTTGGGATAGTAATGCAGATAAAGGTTGGGTTTGGTATTACCCGTAAACACATTATAGGACAGGTCGTAGGGATTCAGTCCATAGGCAGAAAACAAAGCTTCGGCGTTGTTTCTGTTGTTGCCCGAGGCAAAAACTTCCGAAAAATCATCATACAGGCTGACCCCGTAAGCGGCGCTGTTGCTGATCAAGCTGTCGGCAACTTCTTTGGCTCTCACCCAGTACGATTTTCCTCCTTCACTTAAATCTTCTCCCGCTCCCTGGGCATAAACCCGGGCAAGAAGGCCGAAAGCCGACTTTTTGGTTACCCGGGCGGGGTTGTTTTCAAATGGTGTTACCGACAGATTCTGAAAGGCAAACCGCAGGTCGGCAATGATTTGGGGATAGATCTCAGCTACTTTATTGCGTTTGGGACTTAAGTTCGTTGTCGGATCGGCAGTCAGAATCAAGGGGATTTCACCAAACTGAGCCACCAGGACTGAATAGTAATAGGCTCTTAAAAATCTGGCTTCTGCGACCAGGGTGTTGATATCGGCTGTGGTTCCATCGGTCAGCCCGCCTGCGAGCTGAATGGTTTTATTGCAATCCTTGATCGATCCCCAGGCAAAATCCCACACATTTCTGACAACCCCCGAGTTGATGGTAAATTCTTCATAAGCCAGAAGATCCTTGTAGGTATTGTGGTTGTTATAAGGGAAAGTCCATAAATCGGTACCAGCCTCCGACACAATTCCGTACGGCATCCCTATCAGAGAGCCCCAAAGGCCGGCGTAACAATTGGACTGATAGGCTTTCCAGCCATCGAAATCCCGGAGCACATTTTCCTCCGACAAGGCTGAAGGATTGTATTCATCAAGATTGCAGGAAGTTACTGCCAAAATGACAATCAATCCGAATACACATCTGGAAAATATCCTTTTTATAGCATCCGTTTTCATATTTCTGTTATTAAGTATTTAACAATTAAAATGTTACATTAAGACCTACGACAACCTGTTTGGTTAGAGGATAGCTGAGTTCTCCGTTCATTTCAGGATCATATTGCTTCAGGATAGGGCTTTTGGCAAGAACCAGCGGATTGGTCACTGTACCATATAAACGGAACTTCTGGATAGCCATCTTTTTCAGAAACCCTGCAGGTAAAGAATAACCCAGGGTAATATTTTTGATTTTGAAGAAGGAGCCATCCACATAATTCAATCCGGAGAAACCGGTCATCGTAGAGGTTGTCGCCAGATAATTCATTACGGGGAAGTCGTTCGAGGGATTCTCAGGAGTCCAGTAATTGAAATACTCCGGAAATGTTCTGGAAGGACTGGCATTGGTTGCAAAAGCACTGGGTTGATACCAGCCGGGCATGACGTAGCTGATCATCTGACCCCAGCGCATATACATGTAAACCGACAAGTCAAGATTCTTATATTTAACAGCATTTTGGAACCCAAGAGACCAGTCAGGGGAGTTATGTCCCAGAATCTGATAATCGTTTGCGCTGTAATTGTATTTTACATTTGCAGCGGTGAGGGTCGGTTCAAACTGCTGGGCTGCCACCAGATCGGTGTAGTAGTAGTTATTCGTCACTTTGCCATCTGTAGCAGTGACCGTTTTCATAAACACCCCTTCTCCCAGTTTGGTCAATCCCGGGACATTCACCTTCAAATCACCGGGACGTTTACTGAATACAGCCGCATCCTTTTCTTCCCCTATTTGCCATACTCCGTCCAGTTTATAGTTGCGGAATGAATTTACAGGTTCCCCGATGGTAAGCGAGTAAGCTCCGTTCGATATGTTGTTTGCAATCCCGCTGGTCAGTTTAAGAATTTCCTCCTTGTTAATAGCGAAAGCCACAAAGGATGACCATTCAAAATCCTTTGTCACGATGTTGCGGCTGGTGATGGTTGCTTCAAACCCCTGGTTCTGGGTTTCGCAGATATTGAGGTAAGTCTGGTAAAAGGTTCCCGGTGTATAGGTACCATACAGGGAGGGTGAGCTTACATTCCAGATAACGCCTTTTGTTATTGTATTATACACATCCAGCGACAAGTCGATGCGGTTCCTGAAAAAATTGGCGTCTAACCCAATGTTCGTATTGTACGACTTTTCCCACCCCAAATCGGCATTTGTGATATACTGCGAGTTACGATACATGGGTTCAGTAATACCGCCTAATGACATATTCGTGCTGATCAGGGTGTTAACGGAACTGTAGGGGGATATTCTTGCAGAACCTGTCACGCCCCATCCGGCTCTCAACTTCAGGTTGTCCAGCCAGCTTTTTGTTCCTGCCATGAAGGCCTCGTCCGAAATTCTCCAGGCCACCGACACAGCCGGGAAATCATCCCACCGGTTCTTGTAGTAGAGTACCGACGAACCATCGTGGCGCAGCGATGCCGACAACAGGTATTTACCCATGAAAGAATAGTTCAGACGACCGACAAAGCCAAGGGTCTTCGACATGGAATAAGAACTATAGGCCGTTGTGTTGGCATCGCCGGGAAAATTATGCCACTTGAAGTTATTGGTCAGAACATTGTTCTGAACCATGGACGTATTCGAATTTTGGCTGTGATTCCAGGTGGAGACTCCGGTAACTGTAAAGTCATGACTCCGGGCAATTTTGAAATTATATGTCAGAATATTTTCCCATTGATACCCGTATGACCTGTTTTGTTCAATTTCAGCCTTGGCGATACCCGCATTGGCGTAAGTGTAATTTACGGATCCGATGCCATCGAAACGATAGGTGTTGATATAATTCAGCCACAAACCTGCCCGCGATAAAAAGGTCAACCCTTTGAGTGGTTTGATTTCAACATACGGATTGAACTTCACCCGGGTGTGGTTGTCGATGTTGCTGTAAACACCCGGCTGGTAATTCAGCAGGAGGTTGTACACATTGTTTCCGAGATTCGTATTCAATGTTCCATCGGTATTATAGGGTCTGACGAGCGGATCGGTAACCAACGCATTTTCAAGTTTATCCTGGGCTTTGTCGCGGTTCAGGTAAGAAAGCTGCAAATTGCTTCCGATGGTCAGCCATTTTTTGACATTGTGATCTAGCCGCATGTTGGTTGAATAGAGTTTGTATTCATCGCCCTTGTACTGGCCTCTTTCGTCGATATAGTTGAAAGAGATGTATCCTTTGGTAGCCTCGTTTCCTCCCGATACAGCCAGGCTGTAATTCTGGGTGGAGGCCCTGGTCTGCATGAATTCCTTCACCCAGTCCACATACTTGCCCTCCTTGAAGATGGCATATCTTGCGGTGCCGAAGATGGTTTCATCGTCCGCCTCAGATTGCCATAAGGCTCCCGTGGTTGTCCACTGGCTGGCAGTAGCATCCCAGACGTACTTATAGGCATCCCGTTTGGCCGTCAGATAGGACTCTCCCGTGCGCATTTTGGGTGTGATCGACCAGCCGTTATAACCGTAATAGGTATTCAGCTCTACATTCAACTTCCCAGGTCTGCCGTTTTTTGTGGTTATGATAATTACACCATTTGAACCTGCCGATCCGTAAACGGCTGTTGAGGAAGCATCTTTCAGCACTTCAATCGATTCAATATCATTGGGGTTCAAAGTAGAATAATCCCCGGGCAAACCATCTATCAAAAACAGAGGATTTCCACTGGCGGTAAAAGATCTTGTACCGCGCAACTGCATTCTGACCCCGGCACCCGGCTGGCCCGACGAACGGGTAATGTCGAGTCCTGCTACTTTTCCCTGCAGTGCTTCCATGGGGTTCGGACCCGGCCGCATGGTAATGTCCTGACTTTTCACTGAAGAAACCGCCCCGGTCAGGTCCCGTTTCTTAACTGTACCGTATCCCACTGCAACCACTTCATCAAGATATACATCCGAAGAGGTCAGCAGAACATTAAAGGTACCCCTGCCGTTGAAGGGAACCTCCTCGGTATTCATCCCCACGAATGAAAATTGAAGGATGCCACTTTGGGTAGGCGCATCCAGCACGTAATTTCCGCTGGCATCTGTGACGACCCCCAAGGTCGACCCTTTAATTAAAATGGATACGCCGGGCAATGGGGATCCCGCTTCATCTTTCACCTGTCCGCTTAGCCTGACCTGTGCCAACAGGTGACCGGAGAACAGAAAGTAAACGATTACAATCAATAAACATCTTTTCATAGGAAGTTTTTTAGTGAATTGATTATTGTACGCTTATGAACGTATAAAACAGCTGTTAAAGTTAGGCAAATTGTCATTCATACTGCGGTTCTCGTGTTGTATTTGCGATTTTTTTTATTGTCCGATACTATTGCCTCAAAGTAGACCTGTAAAAGAGCAATAGCGGCATGGTCAGGGGGTGGGAAAAGTATTTTCGTATGTAAACGTTTTCATATACAGGCTGCACCTTACTCGGTACTGTTAAGAATCTGACGGAAAACAAATGCAGGCCATCCATCCGGGCTGAAAGTCTTGCTCAGAAGCTCACTCCCAGACTGAATCCGACCGGTACAAAACCGATGTCTTGGGTATCGAGCCCGGTAAAGGGCATTTGCACGAATACCCTGCAATGGGCTTTGTGTGAAATCAGAGGCCAGAACCGGTAACCAAGCATCGGGTAAAGCAGGTAGTGTTGATCCGTGTTGCCCATGATAACCGTCCCCCCCAGACCAAATTCGAAGAAATGGCGTCCTTTTCCTATGTTACCTGTCAGGTGATGCGGCAGGGTAACAAAGGTTTCCACTGAACCACAAGATCCCATCAGGCAAAACTCCTGGTTCCCCCCCACACCCAGTTTGCTGCTCATCCTGAAAGAGGGACTGACCGGGAAAAACCTGTCGTAATATAGGGACAGGATGGAAGCATCTCCCAGGAAATTCAAGCCGACGCCGTTCAAAGGCTTCAGATGGGTCCTATCCCCACCCTCAACGGCCGACAGAGCCCATTGGGTTGTCAATGCGAAAAGCAGAGTTGCCAGTAGAATTTTTCTCATTTTCCTGTCTTTATATCTGTTTCTCCGGTGTAGACAAAACCGGCAGAAGGGACCTGCCTTCGAACACGCATTGTAACCCGGCGACCAGGTTACCGGGTCAGAAATCCCACGCGTACTCCGAATGAGGTAGCCAATGGGAAACTCTTTCCCAAAACACCAAATCCGTAGGGCCATACGAAATCGACATCCGACCGGTTTCTCCTGCCAAATCCGATCCCGGAGTACACATCGATCAGGGTCTTATCGCTGAAAACCCACTGTTTCCCGAATACTGTCATTACAGCCCATTTCGAGAGGGTCTCCCTCTTACCGGGGACCTGGTCATAATCTGTTTTATGAAACCCGTAATTGGCTATGTCCAATTCGAACTTCACATACTGCCCCTTCAGAATGTGGGCATACCGCATGTCTTTCAGAAAATAATCGGGACTTTTCATCAGCTTGTACCCACCGCGGAACAAAATACCCGATGGATCCGATTCCTGCTCGGCAACTCCCAGGCCGACATAACCCAACGAAAACTCCACCGAATTCCCTGGGCTCAGACACCGTTCGTACGTTAAGGAGAAGACATTGCTGACAAGGCCTGTAAAGTCGACTTTCCAGGCATTCTTTTTCTGCATCTGGTAAAGATCGAGGGAGTTTTGCTCTATATTTTCCTTCAGGGCATCAGCTGTATCGTTTTCCCATATCCTGCCATCCGTGAAAACGATCTTCACGACGTCCTTACGTTCGACTGTAAAAAGGAGGCCGGGACGGAATTCTTCCTGGACATACTTAATCTCTACCGAGCCGATTTCTTTTACTGTACAGGCAATCTTCTCCCCGTTGCGTTTTACAATGGTATCCTGGGAATAGACCCCGCTGCCGGCTGTTACTCCCAGCAACACAAGTAGCATAATCAGATTTGTTTTCATCGGTTTTACCATTAGATAGTACTGTTGATTCCCAATAGCCCACGACATACCAGGCAGGGTCATTCCCATGGGCTGTTATACCGATGGCAAGAGCCTTTTGCAGACGCCGGTGACAATCCAATAATCTGGATAAGTTACGGAATTTTCCCGTGAAATCAAAATTTATTTCCCGGAGAGGGAAAACACCCTCCTCCGGTAATGACAATATTTTGGTCCGGTCACCTGCAGGGGGCGGTTTAGTGAATGCAAATCCGGTTAACCCGGTTGTTGAAACACACCCCCCGAGAACCCCCGATTACATCGGGGAGGAGTCTGATGCAGTCGAGGGTTGGTTAGTATCCTGATCGCCAACCTTTTGTCAGGGCCGACAGGGAACGTGCTCGTCGGGATTCACGTAAACTACCCTATTCCCGGGGCGTTTTCGAGTAAAAACCGTTCGGCTTCCAAGGACCAGAGGCCTTTGGTTTTGGCAATGATGTCAGCCAGATGCTCAAAAAGCGGGTCGGTTTTCCCCCGTTCGGCGAATTCAGCAAGCGGAGTGAGAGGCAGCTTCTTGTGGGTGTATATCAGTTTTTTCCCGCCCGGGATCGAGGGCAGGTTCATCGTCGTTTCAACGACGGCATCTAATCCACCGATATGGGTGATCAGCCCGGCGGGGTCGAGCCCTATGGCCATATATTTCAGTGCTTCGATCATGTCGTCGGTGTTACCTCCCGAGGTTCCGGTAATGTGGGTGGAAGCATAGTGGACGTTGTAAAAATTCATCCGGGCGGTAAAATCAGGATTCGAGGGCCCGGCAAAGAAATTCAAACACCCGTCATGGGCCAGGAGAGCGTCGCCTTGTTCAATGACAGCCGGAACAGGAGCGAACACAAACACATCGTCATAGCCTGAACCACCCGCGAGCTGTTTCAAGGCTTCCACGGGATTGCTGTGAAGGGATGTATTCAGGTAGACCAGCCCGATACCCTTTTCAGCGGCTTTGGAGGGAGGCAGGATGTCACTGGCTCTGTCGATCCTGTTCTGGTCTATGTCGGTGACAACCAGCAGGGAGGGTTTCCGGTCTTCCCGGTGAAGGACATAATTTACGGCGGCCAGCCCCATGGGACCTGCTGCCGCCAGCAGCGCCATTTTCCCGCCTTGCACGATTTCCATTTCGTGGAGGTAGGAACCCGGTTTTGTATGGTAGTTGGCATGCATGGCTCCGATCACGCACGACAGAGGCTCGGCCAGGGAAGCCAGGTAATAACCCGCCCCGTCGTAGGGCAGCAGGCAGTCCTGCACCAGCACATCCTTCGGGATGATGATATAGGTGGCATCCCCCCCGATGTAGGGGTAGGAATAGCCCGGCGCACTCAGAACACCCACCGGACCCCCCGGATAGTAAATGGCAGGTTGTATCGAATATTTCTGGCCCGGGGAGAACTTATGCTGCCAGTTGCGGCCCACTTGAAGGATCTCACCGCTGAATTCATGGCCTATTATAATGGGGTTTTCAGCCACATTTGCGGGTATCCGCTTGTGGTCAGGGCCCTGGTGTGCTGCCTTGTACGACGACATACAAATACTATCGGATACCACTTTGGCCAGGATTTCATCGTCGGTGACAGGAGGAAGATCGAATTCCTCGAGCCTCAGGTCGTTTTTCCCGTATAGTCTTACCGCTTTCGTTCTCATCATCTGTTGTAATTATTGTAAAGGACCAGCGTGCTGTTCCGGTATTTCCGAAGCAAACGGATTTCCGGAGTATGCCAGGTTCCGGCAGGCCGTCCCCATCGCGTAAAAATAGGGATTTTATCCATCCACTCCAGCCGGAACGCCCATAATAAGCTGAGTTTTGAACTTTCCGGATGGCCGAAGGTGCCTGATCGCAACCAATTTTTCCCTCAGACCGGAACAAACAAAACCTTTCTGCATTTCAACTGTTTTGTTATCATTGTACTACATTCCGGAAAAGCATAATTAGCATGAATGGAAATCAAACATTGAATTACCGGACACTGCTTCTGATGTCTGTCTTTATCTTGTCATTTCATGCCGTATGGGCTCAAAACGACTACGGCAGTTTTTGCCATGAAAGCTTCAAAACCAATAACGCGGGAATGATGGTGCTGGGTTCGTGGGCTGTGGCAAACATGGCCGGTGGCGCTTATGGCTGGTCCAGAAATGATGGCCGGCAAAAGTACTTTCATCAGATGAACTTTTTCTGGAATACGGTTAACCTTTCCATTGCGGGGATTGCCCTGTACAGCAACAGCCATGTTGACTGTTCCCTGATGGATCCTGACGGGATCATGGGGAAACATCTTCAGACGGAACGGATTCTCCTGATCAATTCGGTGCTCGATGCAGGCTATATCGGTACCGGTTTGCTGCTCAGTCATTTATCAGGCAAATCGGCAAACCGGGGAGATTTATTAAAGGGATACGGCCAATCGCTGGTGCTCCAGGGAGGATTTCTCCTGGCATTCGACCTTGTTCTTTACGGAATTATGCGAAACCAGAGGCTGGATTTCATGAACGACCTGAATTTGACCCTGTCACCCTGGAGTACAGGGTTACAGATTACCATCCCCTTGTGAACAAAATCCGGAGTGTCGGAAAAGAACGATGGCGGTGGCGATTCCCTGCATTCTCCCTGCTTGTTCGATATCCTGGCGATCATGACAACCGAACCGGCATTGGTACTTCTCTCTGTCTGACGAATGGTAAACAGTAATCTGTCAGACCAGTTTGCAGGTTCATTTTCAGAAAGTGGAAGGGTTCGGTATGGGAAAAGTCATGAACACAACCTGTCATTCGGGGATTATGTTATCATTATCTTTGCAACATAACACAACGTGAATGACTGCCAGAAGCCATGAAATCATTTTGCCGGTCGAAGGGGTTGACGATGAGCATTCTGCCCTGATGTTGACCAACAGACTGGGGCGGATCCGGGGCATTGACACCTGCCGGGTGGAGGTCAACAACAAAAGGGTCGTGATCACTTCACAAGACACCCGGGTTATTTCAGAAGCAGTAAAAGGGATCAGAGAACTGGGGTATGGTGTGCCAACCGTAAAAAAGAGTTTTACTGTGCTTGAAATGAGCTGTGCCGCCTGCGCAGTAAGTGTGGGGAGCATGTTACAATCCCAGCCGGGAGTGATCAATGCGGGCATTAATTACGCCACCGCTGCCGCCACGGTTGAATTCATTCCTGAGATGGTTCGTTCTGAAGAACTGAAAAAAGCCGTACAAAGCATTGGATACGACCTGCTTATTGAAGACCATCCGGCATTTGGGGAAACCGCAGAATCGATCCGCCAGGTTAACTTTCGCCGACTGAAGCGCCGGACCTTCCTTGCTCTGGCACTTTCCCTTCCGTTACTGGTGATAGGGATGTTTTTCATGGAGATGCCCTATGCCATTTGGGTCATGTGGGCGTTGAGCACTCCGGTACTGGTGTGGCTGGGCCGTGATTTTTACATCAACGCCTGGAAGCAGTCGCGGCACCGTTCGGCCGGCATGGACACGCTGGTAGCCCTGAGTACGGGGGTTGCCTATGTATTCAGTGTTTTCAATACCCTCTTTCCGGCGTTCTGGCACCAAAGAGGTCTGCATGCCCATGTCTACTTCGAGGCGGCGGCGGTAATCATTGCTTTCCTATTGCTGGGTAAGTTTCTTGAGGAAAAAGCCAAAGCCGGGACTACATCGGCCATTAAAAAGCTGATGGGTTTGCAACCCGCGTTTGTTACTGTGGAAAACCCCGATGGAAGTTACGATGAAACAGCCATAGAAAAAGTGGAACCCGGACATATCATTCTGGTAAAACCAGGCGGGAAAATTGCTGTTGACGGTATCGTGACCGAAGGAAATTCATGGGTAGATGAAAGCATGCTGAGCGGGGAGCCAGTGCCTGTCCCGAAAAAGGAGAGCGATCCCGTGTTTGCCGGCACCATCAACCAGAATGGAAGGTTCAGGTTCAGGGCCGAAAAGGTGGGAAGCGAAACCATGCTGGCCCGAATCATCAAAATGGTTCAGGATGCCCAGGGAAGCAAAGCTCCGGTCCAGAAACTGGTGGATAAGCTGGCCGGTATTTTTGTGCCGATGGTAATCCTGGTTGCCCTGGTTGCGTTTATCCTGTGGAACCTTTTGGGGGGGGATGAGGCCTTCACCCATGGCCTGCAGGCGATGATCACCGTGCTGGTGATTGCCTGTCCTTGTGCCCTGGGGTTGGCAACTCCCACAGCCATCATGGTGGGAGTGGGCAAAGCTGCCGAAAAAGGAATCCTGATCAAGGATGCCGAAAGCCTGGAGCTGGCACGGAAGGTGAACGCCGTTGTGCTTGACAAAACCGGCACGCTGACCCTGGGGAAACCGGAAATTACGGATGAATTCTGGGCTGACGAAGATCCCTGGTTGAAGCATATTTTGTTTACCATCGAAAAAATGTCGGAGCACCCCCTGGCAGAAGCTGTGGTAAAACATCTGAACTTCCCGGGCACCCTGTCCGTTGATGAGTTTGAAACCATCCCCGGAAAAGGAGTCAGAGCTGTAGTAGACGGTGAAATCTGGTATGTGGGAAACAAAACGCTCCTCGGGGAACACCGGATTTTCAGTGACGGGGAGGTGTCGGGAAAAGCCAGCCATTGGGGCCATGAAGCCAAAACAGTGATCTGGTTTGCCCGTCAGGAAAAAACGATAGCTGTGCTGGCCGTTGCCGATCCCATTAAAGAGAGCTCCAAAGATGCGGTGGCAGCATTGCAAAATGGGGGAATCGAAGTGTACATGGTGACAGGCGACAACGAAACAACCGCCTCAGCCATTGCCACACAAGCAGGAATCAGGTTCTTCAGAGCAGGGGTATTGCCCGAACAAAAAGCCAGCTTCGTAAAAGAGCTGCAAGACCAGGGGAAAATTGTGGCCATGGTGGGCGATGGCATCAACGACAGCACCGCCCTGGCCCGGGCCGATGTTAGCATGGCCATGGGAAAAGGTAGCGACATCGCCATGGACGTGGCTGCCATGACCATCATCTCATCAGACCCGGGCAAGATTGCGGAGGCCATCAGCCTGTCGAAAGCCACTGTCAGGACCATCAGGGAGAACCTCTTCTGGGCCTTCGTCTACAACCTCGTTGCCATTCCCGTGGCTGCCGGAATATTATTTCCCATTAACGGCTTTTTGCTCAATCCTATGGTTGCCGGTGCAGCCATGGCGCTAAGCAGTGTGAGCGTGGTGAGCAACAGCCTGAGGCTCAAATGGAAAAAATAAAAAAAGGGCAGCCATTCCGGAAAAATACATTCAGAAGCGCAACAACTTCGGCAGGATGGCTGTTATATTTTTTTCGAGAGTCTTAACCCGACTGAAAGTTGTCACTTAAAAAATTGTAAGATGAGCACCGACAAAAAAACCTATACATTTAAAACCAATATCAAATGCGGCGGTTGCTTAGCCAAGGTATCCCCCTTTCTGAATGCCGCCCGGGGAATCAGTCACTGGGAAGTTGATATCACCGATATCAACAAAATCCTGACAGTTCAATCCGACGGAATCACTGAAGGAGAAGTCATCCGCATTGTACAGGAAGCAGGGTACAAAATTGAGGCGCTCCCTGAGAGTTGAAAGCTGCAAAGTCATAAACAATAAAATAGACGGGAATCAGGTGCACATGAACCATTCTTCTGCTATTTTCACCAAAAAATTTGTGGAAGTTATTGATACTGGTTATGCTCAACTTACGTACTCTTGTACTCCTATGCTTAGGGTTACTGTTTGCAAACAGTAACCTCTTTTCGCAAGATCCAAATTTCTATATTTTCCTTTGTTTCGGACAATCCAACATGGAAGGTCAGGGGACCATTGAGGCTCAGGACAGGACTGTCAGCAGCCGTTTTAAGGTTTTGGAGGCTGTTGACTGTTCAAACCTGGGAAGAACAAAAGGAAAATGGTATACGGCTACACCACCACTTTGCCGTTGTTTTTCAAGACTTACCCCTGCTGATTACTTTGGCAGAACTCTGGTTGAAAACCTTCCTGACAGCATCAGTGTCGGGGTGGTAAATGTTTCTGTGGCAGGATGTAAAATCGAGTTGTTTGACAAAGACAAATACCAGACCTACGCATCGACTGTTGAGACATGGATGAAAAACATCATTCGTGAGTATGGAGATAACCCTTACGGGCGCCTGGTTGAAATGGCCAGGGAGGCTCAGAAAAGCGGCGTCATCAAGGGAATCCTGATGCACCAGGGAGAATCAAATACGGGCGAAAACTCATGGCCCGGTAAGGTAAAAACAGTTTATAACAACTTGCTGGCAGACCTTAACCTGAATGCCGACACAGTCCCGTTGCTCGCCGGAGAGGTTGTCCATGCCAATCAGGGTGGAGTGTGCGCCAGCATGAACACCATCATCGCAAAACTCCCCCAAACTATTTCTACTGCCCATGTAGTTTCTTCAGATGGTTGCACTGATGCTTCCGACAATCTCCATTTTGATTCAGCAGGATACAGGGAACTGGGAAAACGGTACGGTTCCAAAATGTTATCCTTACTGGGGCACCCAATAAACACGGGAATTGAGTCTCCCGGCAGCTTTGCCGGTTTTTCGCTCGGGGAAAATTATCCTAATCCGTTCAGCAAAACAACCATCCTTTCATTTACAGTGCCTCAAACCGACTATGTTTCACTAAAAGTTTACAATGTAAACGGGATAGAAATTGCAGAGCTTGCAGGGAAAGTATTTCCCCCTGGAAGCCATTCTGTGGAATATCATGCAGGGGGCATACCCGCAGGTATTTACTTTTACACTATGAACACTAATCAATATATAATGAGCCGAAAAATGATTGTACAGGAATGACCCAACATAAAAGCCAATCTAAAAACCACAGATTTGTTGTCTTTATTTAGACAAGATGGATTAAGGCAAATTCCTTTTCTCAACCGTTCAGGCATCAGATTGCGAAAGCCCGCAATGGCATCCAGCAGTTGTTTCGACTCCTTATGGCCTGTTTCCTGTTCTCCCCTTTCTGTGGGCATGGGTCCAATGGCTATGATCAGGAAGCCAATGGAGGCCACCTCATGTAAAAACCTGATATGTCCCCCCGGAGAGTTGGCACAGGCTCCATTGGCCCGGGCAGTCTCCGGCAGTTTTTTCTTCCAGCTGAACAAGGTGAGTGCTGCAGGCCTGAAAAGGGTGTGCGATGGCAGCGAGGGATCCGTCATCATGATGGCGCTATGATGCTTTTAACATGAAATACCCATGTATTATCTATGCAACAACCGGCATGATTAAGCCACATGGGTATTACATGTGTTTCACGGAATTTACCACAGATACTAAATATTTGAAACAGATGAAATACATTTTGATTGAACCAATCATGAACCAGAAGCATACAGATTATAATAACAGTTCTTTTTAAATAACTCTACTTCTGAGCCTGTTCTTTGATGATTTTGCTGTATTGAGTAAAATTATTTTTTTTCAATCTGACCAAATACAAACCTGAAGGCAGGTTTCCTGTCTGAACTGTGGTTTTCCCTGAAACAGTCCCCTGAATGACAATCTGCCCGAAGGCATTCAGTAATTCGAAGGCTTTGCTGTTTCCTTTTGTTTCAATAATCAGCTCCTGAGAGAAGGGATTAGGGTAAATTTTGTGGGCCGTTTCTATTTCACGGTCATGAATTCCACTGATGCCCTCCCAGTTGGCCAGTCTTGCCCAGAGGTGCCATGCAGCAAATCCTTTGAGATTGCCGTTCAGTGACTGGCTGTGTGCGGTTGAACAGGTATACCATTCTTCATTTGCCTTATGTGAATTTTGCCATTCAACAGCCCAGTTTTTATCTCGGGAACCATTGCCATCGGAATCATAATCACAATTATCATTCGCCTTTAGCAACATATAATTTACCTGGCCGTCTGGATCAAAGCTTTCGATATCGGCAAAATCATAAAGGATCTTTTTATTGGTCCGGCAATAGTTGCGGATTTGTTCATTCCGGGTATGAAGATTCCCGCCTGCACCTGTCCCGTCGAGATGTCCTGTCATGTAAACGAATTTAATGCCCGGGTAATCAATTTCCAGTTGGGTCATCGGTGTAAGATAATTGCTGATCATGGTCGCTTCAGTCTGAGATGCAGCCTGTCCGCACCATGACCATATGATTACGTTAACATCTGCATTGGTCCCTGTGCCACGGCCGGTAGCCTGGTCCGGGGCACCAAGATAAGTCCGGGTATTGTTCACCCAATCGGGATAGTACCCGACATCCCCTGCCATTGCCTGATCATGCAGGTCCAATGCACCTCCTGACCCTCCGTTGTTGAAACTGAAAATATTCGTGGGCAATTTTAACCCGGAACCTCCTGCATTTGCGTATGAAATTAATCCGGTCATACCACTGACCAGCTGACTCCCGTGCGAGGTATGACCATACGCGATGTGAAGGGTTGCCCTGGCAGTCGTGATCGCTTCCTGGGGAATGGCAGAAATGTCAGTGTAGTGATGATCGATGATGATTTGTGCATCAACCCTGCAGATTGTAAAAAAGGTCAGTAATATCAATACAAACAGGTTTTTCATAGCCGGGGCAGATGATTGGGTTCATAAATCGGTAAATTTTTATGACCACTGAAAATTAAGAAATAATACTTAAAAAGTATGACGTATGGACGGGAAAGAAAATTACTATCCATACTTTCTGGGGGTATGGTAAAATGAGCCATTTTAACATATGGCATGAACACACTAACCTGGAAGAAGGTCAGATAACAGTTGTTCAAGGTCCTGGTAAATAGTATCCGGTCCGGCTCCAAGTGCGTTAAATGTCTTGCTGGCAAAGCTGCACATGGTTGCTATAATAACTTCTTCAACGTATTAATTCAAGGCAATGCCGATTATCAGTCCAAACCAGGGTTTATTTGTATAAATCCATATTTTTCTGTCGGGACTCACAAGGTAATCAAAACCCACAGCAACTCCGAAACTGGCCACATTGGATTCCAGAAAACCAGCCAATCCATATTGCAAAATCATTCCGTTATATTCATTATCTGTTTTGTTTGCAGTTGTAAATGAATTTATTACAGTTGTTCCCGGCCCGGCAAAAACACCAAAATCGTATCCCCTTGCCATTATGCTGGTTTCAGATTTTTTCAGCGGATCCAGCTCTTTTCTGATGATATAGGTATCATGCCGCCATCCGGCATACAAAGCCATGTTGAAATCGGTGATCATTTGAGCTGGCATATCGTTAACCGGTGGCCGATACTTGAGTAAAATGGTAGTCAGGTCAATATCCAGGCTTTTACGCGTAAATTCAACCGGCCCTGTAATTGAATCAGTGTCCGCAAGGTTAATATGCAGGGGCAGGTTTTCCAGATTGTTTCTCTCGTTTTTATATACCTCTACTTCTTTGTCATCCGTACGCACATATACTTTGCCTGCCAGCATATTTTGTGATTTGAACTTATAATACCCGTTTCCAAAACCATGCTTTGAGGATTTTTCCAAAACGGAACATGCAGCGGATAATATGGCAATCACACAGATTGCAAATTTGAAAGCTATACCGGGTGTTTTCATGGATAAACAATTTATACCTTGTAACTTAAACTGGAAAATGATGATCAGTGACTAAGTACTAATTTCCTAAATTTAGGTTATAATTTTGAAATCTTCATATATTGAATCAAGGATAATGAACTCTTGTTTCCAAATTCGATCTTTTTATGCTCCTTACCCTTCGAGATGCAAAGAACTTCCGGTTCACGGACACTGTAAACCTTGTTCGAATCATCCCTCTTCTGTGTCAATACCCGGTACAGCACTTCAAACTCCTTTTTGTACTTCACCGGAATCGGATTCATCTGTTTTACCAGATCCAG
>CAZYUA010000039.1:0-28250 GCA_964650525.1 uncultured Prolixibacteraceae bacterium | reverse complement strand
TCACTATGATGAAGGGCGTGGCTTTTCCCTCAGCGATCAGGTTGTCCATGATCAGATTGGCATGCCCCTGGTTAGACCAGCCTGTCTCATCTTCGCCTCCACCGTGCTGGAGATAGAGCACCGGATACCGTTTATTCACATCCTGGTCATATCCTGGAGGCGTGTAGACAAAACAACGCCGCATGGAGTTGTTGTTTTTCGAGAAATAGGGGATTTCGCGGACCTGGCCATGGGGAACATTCTTCATGGCATAGAAATCCTCGTCCTTGGCCGGAATCTCAATTCCGCTGCCCCAGCGACTGGCCCCATAGAAGTAAAGACTTCCCGGATCGGGTACCGCAGCACCGTCAATCCAGAGCTGATAATAGTGGAACCCTTCATCCTGCGGTGCTGATTCACCAGTCCATACCCCTTTGTCATCTTTTACAAGGTCGTATTTCACGGCACTGATATCGAGTTGAACTTTAAGTGCTTCTGGTGCTGAAATCTGAGCACGCACCCTTCCTTCGGAGTTAACCTGAGGATACAGCCTGCCGGGTTGATTGATGGAAGAGGGTTTGAAATCTTCGATGACCGCCTGCGGGGCAGTCTGCGCCATTGCTGTCCAGCTTGATAAGGCCAGCATCAGGATGATCAAGGTGTGAAGTTTACTCATAATTGGATTTTTTAGTAATTGAAAAATATGGGTTCTCAAACTTTTTGTATTTTCCCGGTTTCTCATGATTAAATGGAAAAGAACTGGCGGGTTCAAAATAAAGTGATTAAAATTGCAGAATTAATCCGGTTTATTAAACCAATTTCCTCGTTTGTTTTTATTTTTATTCTCTACGGAATTAATTCCCCGCAATTCTGCGGTGCAAAAATAAAATTTGTAAACCATCAAGATACCTCTGCTTGTAGCATGTTCGTTCATTCAATACCAATTAACCCATCATTATGAAATTAAAAGAAGCAAAATCTGATTTTTTTAAGAGTCTGTTAAGGATTGTATTTAGGTCAGGACTTACCCGGATGATTTTGTTACTTATCAGTTGTTTAGCGGTAATGGCCTTTGTGCCGGAGGTCAGAAAAGCAACAAAACCCATCTATCTCAACACGGCCTATTCGTTTAAAGAGCGGGCTGCCGACCTGGTGTCGAGGATGACGCCCGAAGAGAAGCAAAGTTTGCTGGGCAATACCATGGCACCCATTCCCCGCCTGGGAGTGGGGGGGTACAATGTGTGGGGTGAAGCGCTGCACGGTGTGATGGGCCGGAATAACAACAGTGGGATGACGGCTACCTCATTCCCCAACAGTGTTGCCGTCGGAGCCACCTGGGATCCTGACCTGGTCAAACGGGAAACCTCGGTCGTCGCCGATGAGGCGAGAGGTTTTAACCATGATCTCATCTTTACCCTTACCTACTGGTCGCCGGTCGTAGAGCCAGCCCGCGACCCCCGTTGGGGAAGAACGGCCGAGACTTTCGGCGAGGACCCCTTCCTGGTATCGCAAATCGGGAAAGGCTTTATCCAGGGGATGATGGGCGACGATCCCGTCTACCTGAAAACCGTTCCCTGCGGAAAACACTACCTGGCCAACAATACCGAGTTTAACCGCCATAACGGAAGTGCCAATATGGATGACCGCGATATGCGGGAATTTTACCTGGCACCCTACCGGAAGCTGATCAGGGAATATAAATTGCCTTCCATCATGTCGGCCTATAATGCCATCAACGGCACACCCGTGTCGGCCAGCAAATTCCTGGTAGACACCATCGCCCGCAAAACCTATGGTCTGGACGGTTATGTCACCGGCGATTGCGGCGCCATCGACGATATGGTGCGGGGCCACAACTTTGCCAAAAGCAATGAAGAAGCCACTGCCATGGGCCTTCAGGCGGGCGTCGACAATGATTGCGGAGGGGTTTATCAAAGCAATGCGTTAAAGGCCCTGGAACAGGGAATCCTTACCCAGGGGGCCATCGACAGGGCGCTGGCGAATATTTTTACCATCCGGATGAGAATGGGCGAGTTCGATCCTCCCCAAAAGGTTCCCTATGCCGGCATAAAACCCACCATCATCAATGACCCTTCGCATAACGACCTGGCTCTTGAAATCGCCACCAAAACACCGGTGCTGCTGAAGAACGAAGTGGTCGTAAAAACCGGAAAGAAAGGATTGCCCATCGATCTGAAGCAGATAAAGAGGGTGGCAGTATTGGGAACGCAGGCCGACAAGGTCGAACTGGGCGATTATTCGGGACCCGTGGAACCTGAATTGAGGATCTCTCCGCTGCTGGGAATTCAGAATTATATCAAAGAGAATAAGCTGACGACGGAAGTGGTTTCCCTGTCAAGTGGTAATACCGAAAAACGAACCGATTTCTTTACCATGAGCGGATTTACAACGGTCACTACAGCGGGTACAGCAGAGCGCCATGATGCCACCAAATACGATGCTGCAGCCAGGGGTCTTATTGTGTCGGCGGGATTCGGACAACCCGCGGTCAGGGGAATCAAAGACGGGGACTGGACCGCGTATAACAACATCGATGTTACCAATCTGGATTCCATCAGGTTTCACATGACAGTCACGGGTGGTGGCGGGCTTCTGGAGGTGAGGGTAGACTCGCCGACCGGGAATCTGCTGGCTTCAGAGAAAATTGCCGGCGGTCAGGCCGCGGGTGGTTTCCGGGGTTTTGGGCGGACAAGAACAATACCCGTAAAAATGAAGACGCTGGGCATCACCGGACCGCAGACCCTTGTTTTTGTCTACCGTGAGCCGGAGGTGCCGGCTACCGACAAGGAAACACTCGACATGGCCGCTTCTGCTGATGTGGCGATTGTTTTTGTGGGCACCGACCAGAGCACCGGAAGGGAAGAATCGGACCGGTTTTCCCTTACCCTTCCCGGTAACCAGAATGAACTCATCAAAGCCGTGGCGGCGGTGAACCCGAATACCATCGTGGTCATGCAAACCATGGGAATGGTGGAGGTGGCACAATTCAAAGACAACCCGAATATCCCCGGAATCGTATGGACAGGCTACAACGGCCAGGCGCAGGGAGCTGCCATGGCGAAAATCCTGTTTGGCGATGTGAATCCCGGAGGCAAGCTGAATGTGACCTGGCATACCTCGGTGAGGGATCTTCCCGAGTTTAACGATTATAACCTCAGGGGCGATGGCACCAACGGCAGAACCTACTGGTATTACGACAAGGAGGTTTCCTATGAGTTCGGATACGGCCTGTCATACACCACTTTTGAATACAGCAATTTCAGCATCAGCAAGAAAGAGATCACCCCCAACGACAAAGTCACTGTCTCTGTGGAAGTTAAAAATTCCGGGGATGTCGACGGCGATGAGGTCGTGCAGGTCTATGTGAAGACGCCTGACAGCCGGGCTTCCCTTGCAAGACCCATCAAAAGGCTGAAGGGATTTCAACGGGTCACCATTCCCGCAGGACAGACCCGGAGGGTTTCCATCAACATTGACTGTGCCGATTTGTGGTTCTGGGATGCCGAAAAAATGGGGATTACCTTCGATCCGGGCAGGGTTGTGTTTGAGATCGGGGCTTCTTCCCGGGATATCAGGGGAAACGTCGAAGCCATGATGAGCGGTAGCTATAAACCTGTATTGACGACCGTTGTCGCCGAAACCGGTCATGTCGTGCTGAGGCCAGGAAATACCACCCAAACCAGTGTGACGGCATGCATGTCAGACGACCGGTTTATTGATCTGGCAAAAGCAAAGGTTACCTATAAAACCAACAACCAGTCGGTGGTCCGCGTTGACGAAAACGGAATGGTGACGGCCACCGGGGTCGGCGTTGCCACGGTAATTGCTGAAGTGACGGTCGACGGGAAAACGGTTTCAGGCAGTTATCCGCTGAAAGTGATGCCCGATCTCACACCTGCGTCGATAACCGTCAACCGGAAAAACATCACCGGGTTTGATAAGGCGGTGAAAGCGTACAGTTACCTTCTGAACAGCAGCGCCAAAATTCCCGTGGTCGCCGCTTCTGTGCGGGGTGAGGGGATTACGGTAGAAGTAGAGCAGGCTAAAGCAGTTCCCGGAACAGCCGTCGTGCAGTTCATCGACAACATCACCCTCGAAAAGAACAGCTATTATCTGAATTTCGACGTCACTTCCGTCAGTGATGAGTTTAATGAAGCCTCTGTCGGACCACAGTGGGAATGGATCAGGAAGAACCCGCAGGCCGTCAGCCTCTCCAAAGTCGCCGGATCGCTGACCCTTACCAGCGAGGCGGGTGATGTGTCGGAGGGGACAAACAATGCCCGGAACCTGTTGTTGCAGAGTGCGAACAACGACTGGACCATTGAAACAAAACTCTACAGCTCAAGAATTCCCTCGCAACCTGAAAATGCAGGGATTCTGGCCTGCCAGGATGATCACAATTTTGTGAAGCTGATGTACAGGGCCGTCATCAAGACCTCACGGGCAGGAGCTCCCGGCAGCCGGATGCAGCCGGGAACCATTGACCTGATCATGGAGGAGAACGACATTACCAAATCGGTGGGCTCTTTCAACCTACCAAATGAGATCACCGGCGATCGTCCTTTGTATCTCAGGCTGGAGAAAAAGGGGAGCCTTTACACGGCGTCCTATTCCCTCGACGGCACCACGTTTGAAAAACTGGGAACTGCCGACATGCTGCTGAAAGACATCAAGGCCGGTATCATTGTTTGCGATGGCATCGTTACGCAGAATATGAAAAGCACCTTCTGGTTTGATTCCGACACCACCAAACCGCCCACTCCCTGGGATGTTTCGTTTGACTATTTCAGGATGGTAAACAGCGGACTGAAGCCCTGAAGCGGTTGGCCACCCTCTTTATCCTGAACACAGAGGATATGAAATCAGTCGGTTTGCTTGCCATCAGCTTCTTTCTTCTTAGTTGCCAGCAACAGCCTATCCGGATTTCTGAAAAGGGAAAAGAAAGTGTCATTGTCAAAACAGCTGACGGGACACTTTCTATCTCTCCCTTGTCCGGTAACGCCGTCAGGATTAAGTTTTTTGAAGACAGAGAACCCGAAATTCCTGAGTTTGTATTCACCGAAGCATACGATGTTCCCGATTTTATGGAGGCCAAATCCCGAAAAACAATCAGGATTTCGCTTCAGGACATGGTTGTTGAGGTGGACCGGAAAACCGGACATCTGACTTTTACTGATCGTACCGGGAAACTCCTCCTGAGGGAGAAACCGGGATCGCGGCTGTTCAGAGCCGATTCGGTCATGGGAGAACCCTGTTATTTTATTGAGCAGAGTTTTGATTCTCAGGATGATGAGTCGATTTTTGGGCTGGGGCAGTTTCAGGACGGCCATTTCAACATACGGGGAGTAAGCCGCAGGCTGACCCAGGTCAACAGCCAGATCGCCATCCCTTTTATTTATTCGGGTAAGGGGTATGGACTGTTGTGGCATCAGTACGGAGTGACCGATTTCAATCCGGCCGATAACCAGGTCATGCTCACCAGGCAAAGCCAGGAGGCAGGCCGCGACGAGGTGGCTGAAGTGACCACTACCGCCGGAACCCAAAAAGTACTGCAAAACCAGTCGTTTTACCGGGGGAAATTTCATGTTCCCGGCGATGGGGAATATTCGCTCTTTCTCGATCTGGGAGGCATGGGCAACCGCCATTACGTGGTCATTGACGGTGAAGCTGTTATTGATCAAAGCAACATGTGGTTACCTCCGTCTGCCGGGGCGAAGGTTCACCTGAAAGGAGGGGAACATGAGGTACAGCTGGTCTGCAAGTCTGATAACCAACCTGTTTTAACATGGAAGCTGATCGATAATTTCACTACTTTCCGCTCTCCGAATGCCAGAATGATCGATTATGTGGTATTTGCCGGGACAGCCGGTGAAGTCATCGCATCATACCGGAATCTTACGGGCCCTGCCCCCATGTTTCCCAAATGGGCTTTCGGCTACTGGCAGTGCCGGGAGCGTTACACCTCTGCAAAACACCTCACAGAAACGGTGAAGGAGTTTCGCCGGCGGGAGCTTCCAATGGATGTGATCGTGCAGGACTGGCAATACTGGGGCAGCAAAGGGTGGGGCGTTCCTCAGTTCGATGAAAAGAATTACCCCAATCCGTCAGAATTCATCAGGGAATTGCATGATTTGAATGCCCATTTCAACATCTCCATCTGGTCGAATCCCGATAAAAATGCCGAAATCGGAAAGGCGTATGTGGCAAAGAACCGGTTCATTCCCGGCACCAAGTGGTTAGATTATTTCAATCCGGAAACCCGGAAAGAATACTGGAATACTTTAAAAGAGAACATGTTCGACCATGGTGTCGATTCGTGGTGGATGGATGCCGTGGAGCCTGAGAACGATGCCTTGAAGGGTGAAAGAACCTACATCGGATGGGGCGATTTCTACCGGTTAACCTATCCCCTGCTGGTGAGCCAGGCCGTGTACGAAGGGCAGCGGGAGGTGACGGATGAAAAACGGGTTTGCATTCTGACCCGTTCCGCCTTTTCGGGCCAGCAGCGCTACGGGGTCATCAACTGGTCGGGCGACATAGGCGGTAACTGGGATGCCTACCGTCGGCAGATCGTTGCCGGACTTAACTTTACATTAAGCGGATTTCCCTACTGGACCACCGATATCGGGGGATTTTTCCGCCCGGGAAGGTCGCAGTACACCGATGAGAAATACCACGAACTGCTCACCCGGTGGTTTCAATGGGGGGCTTTCAACCCCATTTTCAGGATGCACGGATACCAGAGCGAAACCGAACCATGGAAATTCGGCGGCACCGTGGAGAACAACATGCGGTTCATGCTGAATCTCCGTTACCGCCTGCTTCCTTACATCTACTCCGAAGCCTGGCAGGTGACCCAAAACGGTTCGACAATGATGCGTCCCCTGGTCATGGATTTTAACGGCGATAGTGAAAGCGTGAAGCAGCCGTATGAATATATGTTCGGGAAAGCCCTTCTGGTGGCCCCCGTTACCGAGGCAGGGGCGACACAACGGGAGGTTCGTCTGCCGGAATTTGCTTTGTGGTACGACTTCTGGACGGGTGCGGATTACAAGGGCGGCCAGACTATTCAGGCCGAAGCTCCGCTTGATAAAATTCCGTTGTTCGTCAAGGCGGGAGCCATCCTCCCCATGGGGCCCATCGTCCAGTACGCGGGTGAAAAGGAGGAAGAACCCCTTGAATTCAGGGTATACGAAGGCGCAAACGGGGAGTTCACCCTGTATGAGGACGAAGGGGACAACTACAACTATGAAAAGGGAATCTATGCCACCGTTTCCTTCATCTGGGATGATAAAAGCAAAACCCTGACCATCGGTGACCGCCAGGGATCATTCCCCGGCATGCTGACCGAACGGAAATTCAATATCAGGCGGGTATCCAAAAACAGGAAAGTGGGGATGGAGACCACCGAAGGGTTCGATCAAGTGATTGAGTATACCGGGAAGAAAGTGATAACAGAATTTAGGTAAGTGCATTGACACCATCAACGTGTCTCTCCGCCGCGGGAGTTACAATTGCCCCCGGCCGGTTGCCAGGTTCCGGCTGCCCTTCAATGTGGTTCTGAGTTTCCGCCTGCCCGGGCCCGCCAGTAATCTTCAATTGTCTCAGAGCTCCCTGATTTTGATGCTGCGGAACATAACGCGGTCGCCGTGTTCCTGCAGGAGGATGGGGGCTTCGGGGGCCATGCCGAAATTTTCGAATTCTGCGAATTTGCTGCGGGCCACCAGGGCGCGGAAGATGTTGTTTCCGCGGGTATACTCCACCACCTTGCGGCCATTCAGCCAGTGTTCCACGTGGTTTGCGGGCGTGAGGATGATGGCGCCGCGGTTCCATTCCCCCGGTTTGTTGACAAAGCGGGCTTCCTTTTCTGCCGGGATCAGGTCGTAGAGGGAGGCCAGCGTACGGTTTCCGGCAGCCCCCATTTTGGCATCGGGATGGAGCTCATCGTCGAGGACCTGGTATTCCAGTCCGATCGAGGGTCCGTTGTTGCCGGTGCAGTATTTCACACCGCTGTTGGCCCCCGGGGTCATGTTGAAGTCAAATTTCAGTTCGAAAGCCCTGAACTTTTGGCTGGTGACAATGTCGCCACCCCGTTGTTTCTCTTCCGCGGAAGAGAGGACCACCAGGTTTCCGTTTTCCACGATCCACCTTTTTTCGGGGAACGTCCCCTTGTTTGCGCTGACCCAGCCATTTGTGGTTTTTCCATCGAACAGAAGGCGGAAGCCCTGTTTTTTCTCAGGTTCACTCAGAAAGTTGGGGATCAGGTTGACCACATAGATGTCGTCAAAGGGGGCCGGCTGCAATCCCGTGGTTTTGATGCGGATATTCTTCCACCTGATTTTCTGGCCTTCCTGCTCTTTTGAGGTGATGGCGTGGACCTGCAGGGCGATAAAACCCCGGGGGGTCATGTCGTCGATGACCCAGGCCACGGGGACACCGTTCAGCCAGGTGCGGATGCTGTTGCCGGTGCACTCGATCTTGTAATGGTTCCAGTCGCCCGGTTTGAAGGCCGTTTTGGCGGCGGGGTTGAGGTCGTTGGTGTAGAGCCATCCGCGGCGGGCTTCGTCGTAGATGCCCCCCGACCAGGCCCGCGGCGAGGGATCCACCTCGCACTGGTAGCCATGCACGCGGCCATCCATGATATCAGCCCTGCTCTCACTCCGGAACTGGATGCCCGAATTCATCGACGACTCTGCCAGAAGATCCAGCTCCAGCACAAAATCTCCGTATTCCTTTTCTGTGACCAGGAAAGAGTTGGGGGTGCCGAAAACCGTCGTGCCCACAATCTCACCGTTGCTTACTTCGTATTTTGCCTGGCCATTCAGCTGTTTCCACCCTTTGAGGTCTTTTCCGTTGAACAGGGTTTCCCCGCTGCCTTTTTTTGCATAACCGGCCATCGTGCAGAGCAGAACCAGGGAGAGCACTAAAAACTTCTTCATGGGTTGTAATTTATTCGTTTCCGTGATCTCACAATATTAGCGAATTGATAGAGCCGGTTTAATAAGTAAGGACTGAAAATTTCCACTGCCGTTTTTCCATTCGACGGTTGACCTAATTTGCTAATTTTAGGGTCAAATAGATCGAATAAAATTTCATACAAACTGAGTATTCATGAGCCACATAAAATGTTCCACCCTGTTTGCAGTGCCATCGACCCTCATCATACTTTGGGTCCTGGCTACCGCCTGCAAGCTCATGCAACCGGGCGCCGGTCCACAGCCTGAATCCTTCAACCTGCGCTTCAATGACGACGGGAAGTTCAAAATCGCCCAGTTTACTGATATTCACTGGGAGCATGACAGTACAGAAAAATGCAGGAAGGCTGCCGAACTGATCCGGCATGTGTTGAAGGAGGAGCAACCCGGTCTGGCCGTGCTGACGGGCGACATCGTCGTTCAATCTTCAGCAGAAGGGTGGAAAGAGGTCACGGATATTTTCACGGAAACAGGAATCCCGTTTGCCGTGGTGATGGGGAACCATGACGATGAGGCGGAATGGTCGAGGGACCGGATTTTTGACTTCCTCGAAACGGTGGATGGTTTTGTGGGGAGCAAGGGTCCCGCATCGGTTTCCGGAGTAGGGAATTACATCGTCGGAATTCGTGCCACTTCCGGAGGTACGGCCGCCCTGCTTTACTTCCTCGATTCCAACAGTTACGGGGGTGATGCAAAGATCAGCACTTATGGCTGGATCAGATTCGACCAGATCGCCTGGTACCGCGAACAAAGCCGGAAGCTGACAACCCTGAACGATGGCAAACCTTATCCCGCCCTGGCATTTTTTCACATCCCGCTGCCCGAATACGCCGAAGTTGCCGGAAAAGAACAGACCGTGGGCCTCAAAAAGGAGGAGGAGTGCAGTCCGAAGATCAATACCGGTATGCTGGCCGCCTTTGTGGAGATGAAGGATGTGATGGGTGTGTTTGTGGGGCACGACCATGACAACAACTACATCGGCATCCACAAGGGGATCGCCCTGGCCTACGGACAAAAGACGGGATTCGGCAGCTACGGTTCCATTGGCCGGGGTTCAAGGATTATTGAACTGCGCGAGGGGGAGCGCAGTTTTAACACCTGGATCCGCACCCTTGAAGGCACCGCCTATCACTACTACTATCCCTCGGGGATTTCTAAGCTGTAAGAATGATGCGGTTGTACCTGGGATAAACTCCAGGTACGCGTTTTAGCGGCTACGCTTTGTGTTTTTCTCAGGAATCCAGGCACAGCGGATCATCTGCCAGCATTCCCTCCGATGCGAAACCCTGGCGGGATTTTTTTCAGGACTGCTTGTCTCCGTACATGATCTAAGTTACTTCTGAAGCCGGCTAAGGGAAAGAGTGGCCGGCAGGTATCGCCCTTTCCAGGAGTGGCAGTTTGCGTCTGTAAAGAAGGGCACCCAGGATGCAGACGATGCCGCCGGCCAGAAGGGTGTGTGAGGCACCCATCCATTTGGCCAGCGATCCGGCCATGAGGCTCCCGAAGGGGGCCGTACCCATAAAAGCAAGGGTGTAATAGCTCATCACCCGGCCCCGCAGTTCATCGGTGGTGAGGGTCTGGAGCATGGTATTGCTCGAGGCCATCTGCATCATCATGCCCATGCCGGTAAAGAGCATGAGGAACATAGAAAGAGGGAAGAGGCGAGAAAAGGAGAGGGCTACGAGTCCGGCGCCAAAGAGGGCGGCGGCAGAGGGGATAAGGCGGTGCAAACCGTGGGCTGAACGGCGGGAAGCGAGGTAAAGAGCGGCAATAAAAGCCCCGGCCCCGGAAGCAGCCATCAGAAACCCGAAAGTGGAAGATCCTCCACCCAGTACTTCGCGGGCTACCACAGGCATCAGCACGGAATAGGGCATTCCCACAAGACTGACCAGCGCCAGCAGGAGGATGACGTATTTCATGGGCGGGAAGCCGGCCACATAGGCAAAACCCTCCTTCAACTCTCCGAACATATCCTTGTCTTTGGGTATCCTTTCCCTGGGCGTCACCTGCATCATCATCAGAGAAGCAATCACGAAAAGGTAGCTGGCGCCGTTGATAAGGAAACAGATCCCCTCGCCAGCCAGGGCAATGAGAATGCCGGCGATGGAAGGCCCCAGGATCCGGGCGGCATTGACGAACGAGGAGTTGAGAGCGATGGCGTTGCCGAGATCCTCTTTCCGGTCGACCATGTCGATGAGGAAGGACTGACGGGCTGGCATGTCAATGGCGTTGATGCACCCCAGGAGGATGCTCAGCAGGAACACATGCCAGATGGCGAGGGTGCCGGCGAGGGTCAGGAAGGCCAGGAGAAGCGCTTGCGCCATGGCCAGGACCTGGGTAACCAACAGGATCCGGTAGCGGTTCCAGCGGTCCACATAAACCCCCGCAAAGGGGGCGAGAAGCATGGTGGGGATCTGGCCCGCAAACCCCACTGCCCCCAGCAGAAAAGGAGAGCCTGTCAGGTCATACACCATCCATGGGACGGCAATCCGCTGGATCCAGGTTCCTATCAGCGAAATACTCTGCCCACTGAAAAAGAGCCGGAAATTGCGATAGCGGAACGACCGGAAGATGTTCCGCCATCCTCTCTCCTCAGAATGGCTGGACGGCATATTCACTGTTCGTTTTTCACTTCACAAATTCCATGGCAGCAGACGCGCGGATTTGGAGCAGCGACTCGATTTTCTCGAGGCGGCCTTTCAGGACCATGCGCTCTTCCACCTCCTCGTCCAGGCGTGCTTTCAGGGCAGACTGCTCTCCCGTCAGCACTGCATTCTGTTCTTTTAGCTGGTCATTCTCCGCTTTCAGCGCCTTTACAGCGTTGACCATAGCCACATGGACGGAATGCATGTTAAAGTCGAGGTACCCGTCCCGGCCCTCTTTCACAGCCTCCGGGAAAACCTCTTGCACCTCCTGAGCCACAAAACCGATCTGTTCCTCCCCGGAATCCAGTCCGCGGGGATTACCGGGCTTATAGGTGAACTTCACCGGCTTGAGCCGGAGGATTTCGTCCAATCCCTTCAGGTATTCGCCCTTCAGGTCTTTCAGACGTGCATCCGACACGACGGACCAGCTTCCCCCGAGTGTTTTGGCCGCATCTCCGTTGACCACGAGTTTATAATTGGGGACCATTGAACCGCCACCGCCAATCGTCACATTGTCGGAAAAATAGTTATAGTTTCCGCCATAACCCCAGCTGAAATAGGTGCCATCGTACCAGATGGTCTCGGCCCCTTTGGAGTATAGCATGTATTCGCCATTTCCACTGATGTTGACTTCGCCGTTGACATCCAGTTTTCTGAGGGGTGCCATGGTGCCGATTCCCAGGTTTCCCTCCGACGAGAGGGTTGTCCGGATGAGCCCGTTGGTTGAAAGGTACAATGGTCCGTTTTCCATGTTTGACAAATAGCTGTTGGTTCCATATTGAGAAATATCCAAACCATCGCTCACACCATAACCTGAAATGCTGTTAACAATTTTCATGGAGCTGGAGCTGAGCGTCCCTGCGACGGTGAGCTTTGCAGATGGCTGGGTGGTACCGATTCCCACATAACCTCCATTGTAAAAAATGCCATTGTCCGATTTCTCCCACAAACTGCCGGCTTCATCATTTCCGGGGGCCCAGGTGGTGCCGTTATACTTGAGGACCTGTCCGGAAGCAGCCCCTGCCCGGGCGATTTTTTCACCTGTCACCGCATCATTGGCGATTTTATCGGAAATGACGGCCATGTTGGCCAAATTGCCTGAATAAACGGCCCCGGTCTGGATTTTAACGGAACTCACCGACAAATCCTGGAGTTTTTGGGTGGTGACAGCATGGTCAGCCAGATCGGCGGCAGTGACCGTGCCATTGGTGATCTTTTGGGAAGTCACGGCGTTGTCGGCCAGGTCGCCATTTGCAATGGTCCCGTCGAGAATCTTCAGTGAAGTGATTCCATTATCGGCCACCATCAGCGGCTGGGCTGTCGTTCCCTGTCCGGCGAGAGTGGCGTCGGCGACTACGCTCTGTGTGCCCCAGTTGTCGCCGCCCCCGGAAGAGGGCAGCGTCACCGACCCCCCTCCCTTACTCAGCGTCAGCAGTGTCCCGCTAACCGACAGTGCCTGGATCTCATTGTTGGCGTCTGCATCCGGGAGGGTTACCATACCTCCGTTCTTTGATAGCGACAACTGGTTTCCGGCCAATTGCAGCAGCTGGATCTCATTGGCCGCATCGGCATCGGCATCGTCGACCAGATCCACCTCCACCGTCTTCGCATGCAGGGCATAGGGTACACTCAGCAACGGACTTGTGCCCATCGGCGTGTATGCCGATCCTCCCGCAGGATCCATTTCCACCCTCAGGAAAAAAGTGTTGCTCTCCCAGGGTATGGCAGCAAAGGACCCCGTGGCAACAATGCCTTTACCGATTTCGAGGTCGACCAGTCCAAAGGCATTGGTCCTCTTCCCGGAGTGGGTCTCTGAATAGACCGCTGTGCCGTTGGCCGAACCGCTTAGAACAGAGATCCTGAAACTGACAGCCTGGTTGGCCATCACCTCTCCCGCGGCATTGCGGGCCACAGCCTGGTACTTGATAGCTTGGGGTGCCTGACCCCTGACAATCATCATTGCCCAGAAAGCAAAGAAAAGGAATAACATTTTTTTCATATATCACGGTTTTTTTATGGGTATTTACTGTGAACAAACCTGTTTTGTCAGTACTGTGAATGAATGGCCTTTCCCCCGTCAACAATCTTCCGGACAACCCATTCCCGGGCCCCTTTATCCGTCGAAAAGGAAGAAACCCGGCAGCAATAGGGTTGGGCAGATCAAAACAGCCCTTTCAGACAACGATAAATTTAAGATTGAAGGTATAGTATTTTAAACATAATAAGGACTTATGTTATGTTATTTTTTTTGGAGGAAGAATTTTTTTTCCGGCGACAGGCAAAGTCAGAGCGCCCTTTCTTCCGGCGTTTTCTCAATTTGCTGCACAATCATAAACCCATTTGCAAAGCACGGAAGTGGGTAGTATTTCCTGAGAAAGAAGCGATTCATTGGTCAGAAAGGAGGGCTCCTGCGCAAATGTGCCGGAAAGCCTCCTCAACACCACGATTTCATCACCACTCACGTCCGGTAGGTCTGGAGGGCGATGCTTTCCATCAGGGCTGGAAAAAGATGATCGCTGGGTGAAAGTGGGTTCGGTCTCTTCCAACTCTGCGGGCAGCGCCACCCAGATATGCAAACCGTGCAAAAATTTGGCAGAATGGCGCAGCGTTGCGGGAGTCCTTTCGGAATGGACCACCCCTCTCCCGGCGGTCATCCAGTTCACCGCCCCGGGCTGAATTTCCACTTCATTACCTATGCTGTCGCAGTGCATGATGGACCCCTCCGGCAGGTAAGTGAGGGTGGACAGTCCGATAGGAGGATGGGCAAAACATCCAGGTTTTCCTGCCTGCTCAAAGTTGCCGGCCCCATATGGTCTATAAATACGAAAGGGCCAACCGACCTTTCCTGGGGTAGGGGAACAGCTTCCCTACCCTGAACTGGCCGATATCGGCATACCTCTCAGGCATGATGAGTTCTACGTCTGTCATTTTGTTTCTTTCATTTCACCCAATAATTTTTCAAAATCCCGTTTAAGATCAGGGTCCAAAATACCCTTTTCTGCCGAGAAGTTTTCGAAAAACCGGGGCAGTGAAAAATGACCTGCGATGTCGGCCCCATGCTTCGGAAATCGTTTCAGGGCACTTTCCAGCACGCTTTTACCACCCCCCTGACCAGTGGATGTGGCCAGCAGCAGCACTTTCTTCCCTCCGAACAGTTTGATTTCAAGCCGGGAAGCCCAGTCGAAGATGTTCTTGAACGCAGCGGTGTAACTGCCGTTGTGCTCTGCCAGGGAGATGATGATGAAATCGGCCTCTTCTATTTTCCGGACAAATGAACGGATCACCCGGGGTATGCCCGATTGGCTTTCAATATCGACCGAAAAGATGGGCGCCTCAAAATCATTGAGGTCCGGGATATCCACGGTCGCATTTTCAAATTGCGCAGCGGCAAAGGCCGCAAATTGTTTGTTGATGGATGCCCTGCTGTTCGAGGCCCCCAGAGCAAGAATCTTCATGCTGTTTTGTTTATCTCATGTATTCAAAGCAGGGAGTCAACAGCCGGAATGCTCCGTATCCGTTGACTCCCGCTCCGCGATGGGTTTCCTGATGCATAAATCTGCAAAAAGGGTCAGCCTGTGAGGCCGTGGCCTCCTTATCTGATGTCGAACCGGTCGAGGTTCATGACCTTGTTCCAGGCCGCCACAAAGTCGGTTACGAATTTTTCACCGGCATCGGCACTGCCGTACACTTCGGCCAGGGCCCTGAGTTCCGAATTGGATCCGAAAATAAGATCGGCCCGGGTGGCTGTCCATTTGATTTCTCCGGTTTTCCGGTCACGCCCGTTGAAGGTCTCCTTATCGTCCGGGGCAGGCATCCATGCTGTGCTCATGTCGAGGAGGTTCACGAAGAAGTCGTTGGTCAGTACTTCCGGCTTGTGGGTGAAAACTCCGTGTTTGGAATGGTCGAAGTTGGCATTCAGGACGCGCATACCTCCGACCAGCACCGTCATTTCGGGAGCCGTCAGGGTCAGCAGCTGGGCTTTGTCCA
This sequence comes from uncultured Prolixibacteraceae bacterium, assembly GCA_964650525.1. Lineage (GTDB taxonomy): Bacteria > Bacteroidota > Bacteroidia > Bacteroidales > Prolixibacteraceae > UBA1413. The sequence goes on along the minus strand of CAZYUA010000039.1, from coordinate 12,643 downwards.
CCAGCAACTCTTCCGTAGGAACCTTGTATTTATTTTTCAGATAATTGCGGAAACCGTCGGCGGCAGGTTCCAGGTAGTTGAAAGATTCCACGTCGGTTTGCTCCTGGGAGGCATCCATTCTTCCGGGTATAAAAGGAACGGTAATGTTGAAGCCGCCGTCTTTGGCGGCTTTTTCAACTGCTGCGCAGCCTGCCAGCACAATGAGGTCGGCAAGGGAGACTTTTTTCCCGGCGGTGGCGGTGGTGTTGAAATCCTTTTGGATGGCTTCCAGTGTTTCCAGCACTTTGGCCAGCTGGGCCGGGTTGTTCACTTTCCAATCTTTCTGCGGGGCAAGGCGGATGCGGGCACCGTTGGCGCCGCCCCGTTTGTCGGATCCCCTGAAGGTGGAAGCCGAAGCCCATGCGGTCGACACCAGTTGTGAAACCATAAGGCCTGATTGTAATATCGCGGCTTTCAAAGCGACCACATCTTTGTCGTCGATCAACGGATGGTTGACGGCAGGGATGGGATCCTGCCATATCAGCTCTTCCTTTGGCACCTCGGGACCCAGATAGCGGGCGACCGGACCCATGTCGCGATGGGTCAGTTTAAACCAGGCCCTTGCGAAGGCATCGGCGAATTCGAGGGGATGTTCATAGAAGCGTCTGGAAATTTTCTCGTAGGCAGGGTCGAAACGCAGCGAAAGGTCGGTGGTGAGCATGGTGGGGGCATGTTTCTTCGACGGGTCGTGTGCGTCGGGCATCACCTCGCCGGCATCTTTGGCCACCCACTGGTAGGCTCCTGCCGGACTTTTGGTCAGCTCCCATTCGTATCTGAAAAGATTGTCAAAGAAATAGAAGCTCCATTTGACGGGTGTTTGAGTCCAGATGACCTCCAGTCCGCTGGAAATCGTATCGCCGGCATTCCCTTTGCCAAAGGCGCTTTTCCATCCCAGGCCCTGTTCTTCGATGGGGGCGGCTTCAGGCTCGGGACCCACATGCGAGGCAAGTCCGGCTCCGTGGGTCTTCCCGAAAGTATGTCCGCCGGCAATCAGGGCTACGGTTTCCTCATCGTTCATGGCCATGCGGGCAAAGGTATCGCGGATGTCTTTGGCGGCTGCCAGCGGGTCGGGCACTCCGTTGGGTCCCTCGGGATTGACATAGATCAGTCCCATCTGGATGGCCGCAAGCGGATTATCCGTTTCACTGATATCGAGGTTGCGTTCGTCGTTATCAAGCCATTTGGTTTCGGTTCCCCAGTAGACATCTTCCTGGGGTTCCCACACATCTGCGCGGCCGCCGGCAAATCCGAAGGTCCTGAAACCCATCGATTCCAGGGCTACGTTCCCCGTGAGGATCATCAGGTCGGCCCAGGAAATTTTCTTCCCGTACTTCTGTTTGATGGGCCAGAGGAGCCGGCGTGCCTTGTCGAGGTTTACATTGTCGGGCCAGCTGTTGAGCGGGGCAAAGCGCTGCTGTCCGCCGCCCGCGCCCCCGCGACCGTCACCCACACGGTAGGTGCCTGCACTGTGCCAGGCCATGCGGATGAACAAGGGTCCATAATGGCCGTAATCGGCCGGCCACCACTCCTGCGAGTCGGTCATCAGTTTGTGAAGGTCACTTTTGAGGGCCTTTAAATCCAGCTTTTTGAACTCTTCGGCATAGTTAAACCCTTTTCCCATCGGGTTTGATTTGCAGGAGTGCTGCCGCAGGATGTTCAGCTTTAACTGGTTGGGCCACCAGTCGGCGTTTTTTGTCCCGCCCGTGGCGGCGCTGTGCTTGCTGACTGCTCCCGTCACCGGGCATTTGCTTTCGTGCGCTTTATTTTCCATGTGAATGATTTATTTTTTGAATTTGTCTAAAATTATCACTTTTTTCCTCATTTCATCTTTGAGGGCCCCAAAAGAAGCAGGAATGGTTCATGGGCCATCGTTTCATGGCCTGCATAGGCCTGTTTCTGCGTCACAGACCATGGGATTTTTCCGGGATGAAATGAAATATCCGTTTCCGGCTTCCCTTTTGACGATCAACCGCTTTTCCAACAGGGTTTCGAGGATCCCGTTCAATTCAGCTTCCGGCAGGTCAAAGGGCATTTGAATTTCAACGGGAGCCAGGGCGTCGTAACGGCTGATGAATTCCAGCACGATTTCTTCGGTTGCCGCCATTCCTGTTTCCTGAACTTCTCCGTTGGTCACCTGCTGGATGACTGCCCTGAAATTGTTGTAGTTCTGGTAGCCGCGCAGCAGCGTCGACTTTTCGCCATACCGGATTAAAAAGGAGGGAAATCCGCGGACCCTGAACTGGGAGGTGGTATACAGATCGTCTTCGAAGGCGGCTTCAGCCTTTCCGTTGGTAAAGTCATCGAGGAACCGGGCAATATCCAGACCCACTTCGGAAGCGAGTTCCACCAGCACTTCGGTCAGGTTGGTCTGCAGGGCTTCGGCGGCAGAAGCCTCGCGCAGGCGCCGCAGGAAACGGTCTGCCAGCCCCTGGTCCTGCATTTGCGCGGCTTTATAGGCTATATTCTGGGGATAGGTCGAAGGGTGCTCTTTGGTGAAAAGCTTAAAACCCTCCACTTTTACCGGCATGCCGTGACGTTCGGAGGCTTCCAGCCAATGGCCGGCGATGCTCTTATTCGATACGTCGGGATCGCCACCGATATTATTGTGGCTATCGTAGAAAGCGGTGATGTCCTTCACCAGGCCGCCCATGATAAAGCTGATTTTCACCTGGTTTCCGAAACGGGCCTCCAGGGTGCGCAATACCGGTTCGCTTCCCCAGCACCAGGTGCACACCGGGTCGGTGAATTCAATAATTTCCAGATTTTTATTTTCTGTCATTGGTTTCTAACATTTATTGCAAAAATAAGACATTTTTGTCTGTTTATAAAATCGTAAAAGTTTATCACTCTATAAGAAAATCCTTCAGCGGGTGAATGAACCGTTCAAACGCTTCGATATGCGGCAAATGGCCGATGTTGTCCAATTCCACCAGTCTGGAATTGGGGATTTTCTTTTGTGTTTCTTTCCCCAGGTTTTGGTAGAGTCCCATTTTTTCCCGTACGGCCGGGTCTTTGACATTGTTTTTCCCGATGGCGGTGCGGTCCCTGGTCCCGATAATCAATAAGACAGGGGCATTGATGTTCCGGAATTCATAGATAACAGGCTGCGTGAAGATCATGTCGGCAGTCTGGGCATTATTCCATGCGACGACGGGATAATCGGGGTGTTTTACCCATCCGGTGAGCAGGTAAACCCATTCATCATATTCCGGTTTCCAGGTGTTGTCGTAGTAAAAGGCCAGCTGGTAAGCTTTGACGGACTCGTAAGAGGCTTTGAGTTCATTTTGGTAATGCTGATCAATGGTGGTATAAGGGGCCACGACTTTCCAGTCCTCCAGTCCGATGGGATTTTCCAGCACCATTTTTTCCACCATTTCAGGGTACATCAGCGTGAACCGGGTGGCCAGCATACCCCCCATGGAATGGCCCACAACGGCAACTTTGTCCATCTTCAGATCGTCAAGCAGTGCTTTTGTATTTTGCGCCAATTGTTGAAATGAAAACTGATAGCCGGCAGGTTTTGAGGATTTTCCAAAACCAATCTGGTCGGGAACAACGACCCTGAATCCGGCTTCCGAAAGTGCGTCAACCGTCGTTTTCCAGTAGGCGCCATTGAAATTTTTGCCATGGAGCAACACAACCACTTTACCGTTGGCTTTCGGCGGACGGATATCCATATAAGCCATTGTCAGATCCTGGTTCTGGCTTCTGAAGTGGTAGAAGCTGACTTCGTGCGGATATCGATAATTCGACAGTAAAATATCCAGGACAGGTCGTTCCCGGGCATAGAGCGTTCCGGACAAAAGAGCCAGGAATAATAAAAAATATCGTTTCATTTTTTCCTTATTTAATCCATTCGCACCTTAAAGGCAGTAATAAGGTTACCTGCCAATCAACAAAGTGATCACCGTTTTGTTTACCGCGGAACTTCGTCAGCGGTTCCGGGGAGGTATTCGGCATCGGCGCGCCTGACGCGTTTCGATCTGTTTATGCCCCATTATCCCACAATTTTGAAATATAATAATAATTAGTTATCTTTGGCGTTAGTAACGCGAGTCGTTGGTATGATAAAATCTTTTAGCTCGAAAGAAACGGAACTAATCTGGGAAGGTACCAGGTCTTCAAAGTTTCCGGAGGCAATCCAGGAAATCGCAAGGAGGAAACTAAGGATGATCAATAACTCGGTTGATATCAAAGATCTGACTATTCCACCTGCTAACAGACTTGATAAGCTCAAAGGTGAGATGAAAAAGTTCTTTAGCATACGAATAAATGATCAATGGAGAATTAAATTTACATGGAGCAAAGGACATGCTTTCGATGTTGAAATTATTGATTTCCATTAATAATCAAGGATATGGTCAAATTAAATAATATACATCCTGGAGAAGTTTTATTGCAGGAGTTTCTCATTCCGTTGGGAATAACAGCATATCGTTTATCCATCGAAATTGGTATTCCTCAGACCCGGATCAGTGAAATAATCAAAGGTAACAGGAGGATTACTGCGGATACTGCCATCAGATTGAGTAATTATTTCGGAAATTCAACAAAATTCTGGCTGGGACTTCAAAATGATTATGATGTTGAAGAAGAATTCAATAAAAAATCATCCGAATTCAAGGCAATCAAAAAGCATAAAGAAACCGCGGCCTGACAGCACCTGCCCTGGTGAGAATATTTTCGCCGTAATTACATAGTAGGCTGCTCTGGAACAGCAATATACAAAAAAAAATTTCCGGAAACCGGCTTGCATTTTCAATCATTTTGTGTTAAATTTCTATGCACATTAGAATAACCCAAAATTGATTGAATATGAAAACAATCCGCCTTCTGGCCGGAATCATGCTGGTGGTTTCCGGTATTCTGCACGCCGTTGCTTATTTTCAGGCTCCCGAAAGTCCGGGTAGCATTCCAATGGTTGCATTCGGAATCATTTACCTGATCATTGGTGTTCTCCTGTTCAACACAAAGAGGTATCCGCTTTACCTTGCAGTTATTGTTCCGCTGGTCGGGATGACCCTTTCGCTGATTAAACTCGGAATTCCCGAATTGATTTCTTTTTTGGCCCTGTTTAAGGTGCTGGGAATCATTGCGGTCGTGTGCTGCTTAATCATTCTGTTTAAAAGTCAGAAAACCGTTTAAATCCGGCCTTATGAAAAACTTAATAGCCAGCAGGTGCGGCAGCCGGCTGCTGTTATTCCTGTCATTATGCATGGCGTCAATTCTGCCGGTTTTTTCACAACATCAGCCTGTCCAGGCTGATGTGAATAACTACCCTGCGGTTACCGTCAGGTTAACCGAAACCCGCACTTTTTATTCGAACATCCTGGAACAGGAAATGGTGCTTTACATTAAAATTCCTGCCACTTATAAAACCAACACGCAGAAAATTTATCCCTGCTACTATGTTACCGATGCAAACCTGGCGTTTGGCATGGTAGCTGATATGGCAAACACTTTCGAAGTCACGTTAATTGTCGAACCGGAAATTTTTGTGGTGGGAATAGGTTACAAGATCAAAGATATGGGTGACTGGGAAGTATGGAGGACAAGAGATTTAACTCCGACTAATAATCCAGGGGCTGATAAATACTGGACGGATTTCTTTTCAAAATTTGCCGGCAGACAACTGGAGGTAAAGACCGGCGGGGCTGCCAAATTCCTCGAATGCATTGAAAAGGAGGTTTTCCCGTTCATCGAATCAAATTACCGCGTTTCGCCGCAAGGCCGGGGACTGGGCGGGTACTCCTTCGGCGGTTTGTTTTCCATGTATGTTTTATTTAAGCGGCCGGAGCTGTTCAGTCTTTACTATGCCGGCAGTCCTTCCATAAAATACGACAAGGGTGTACTCTTCACGTATGAAGAGGAATATGCCGCCGCGCGCAAAGATTTGAATGCCACACTTTTCATGACGGCAGGAGGAGCCGAAGATTCGGCAATGATAGCAAATGTGCATAAAATGGCTGCCCGGCTGAAGGCAAGGAATTATCCGGGGCTAAGAGTTGAAACGCAGGTTTTCCCCGATGAAACACACCACTCCTGCATTCCGGCAGCATGGATGAGAGCCTTCAGGGTGCTGTATAACAAGAAATTCTGATGCCCGATGAAGCCTGAAATCATCTCTTTCCGTCTGGGGTTAGCCAGTTGTTATTTAATCATTGGCAAGGATATCGTGATGGTTGACGCCGGCGGGCTCCATAAGCTGAAGCTGTTCAAAAAAGTCCTGGCGAAAAACAACATCGACCCGGAACGCGTTAAATTAATCGTCATTACGCATTCGCATATCGATCATTGCGGGTCGGCACGTGAAATAAGGGATTTGACCGGGGCAAAAATCGCCGTTCATGAAAGCGAAAGAGAATGTGTTGAGCATGACAAGGTGATGATACCGAAAGGAGTAAACTGGAAAGGCAAACTCGCTGCGCCGTTGATTTTCTCCTTAAAAGTTCCTTTCCCGAAGTTCAGTCCCGACATTCTTCTGAACGATGAACCTTTTCCGCTCAAAGAATATGGCATTGACGGGCAAATCATTCATACGCCGGGGCATACTGTGGGCTCCGTTAGTGTAATTCTCAACTCAGGCGAAGCAATCGTAGGGTGCATGGCGCATAACGGATGGCCATTCCGCCTCAGACCTGGATTGCCCATTCTGGCTCAGGATATCGGTGCGATAAAAGAAAACTGGAGAGCGCTGATTAACAGAGGAATTACTTATGTCTACCCCGGACATGGAAAACCTTTTTCGATTGAAGTCATTAAAAATCAACTTAAATCTTAAAACTGAAAGTATATGAAAACAACCCGCCTGCTCGCCGGAATTCTGCTATTGGTTTCCGGCGCTCTGCACATCGTTGCCTATTTTCAGGCTCCCGAAAGCCCGGGAAGCATTCCGATTCTTGCATTTGGAATCATTTACATGACCGTTGGGGCTCTCCTGTTCAACCGGAAGAAGTACCCGCTCTACCTTGCTATCATCATTCCTTTGATTGGAATGACCCTTTCGCTGATCAAATTCGGGATACCCGAATTGATTTCTTTGTCCGCCCTGTTTAAGGTGCTGGAAATCATTGCGGTTGTATGCTGCATTGTGATTTTGGTTAAAAGTAAGAAATAATGAAATACTCCGGATTCTTTGAAGGTATTTCTCAAACAGCAGTTAAAGTTGGTCCGTATAATACTTTTTACCCTGTATTTTACAGGGATACTGCCCACATGGCCGTCTTTATGATTGCTCCGCTTGAAAAAATCAGAAGCATTCTGCCTTCAAAACGGATGCACCCTTTCCGGCTGACGCCCTGGCATGGTATGGTTACCATGAGTGCCAGCCAGCACAAAGAGTCTGATATTGGCCTCTACAACGGGGTGAACATCGGTGTCCCGTTTGTGTTGGATAAAGCAACTCCCGTATTTACCGGAATCCTGCACAAAGCACCTGAAGTTCCGATGATATACGTTCCCTATTTAGCTGTCAATACTGAAATAGCCAGGGTTACAGGTATTGAGCTTGCCAATAATCCCGGGTTTCTGGCGGAAGTACAATTTGAAGAAGATGATAAATGGATACACTGTGTGGTCAATGCTGACGGAGCAAATATTTTGAAGCTGTCGGGCAGGAAGATAAACCTTAGAAAATTTCCCAGGCAGCGTTTTTATCCGGTTACCGTTAAAGACAACCGTTTGCTGCGGTCAGAATATAACTTCAGTGAAAGTGATACGGGAGTTTCCAAAAAGTCATCAGATGTCCGCCTTGAATTTGGCGATCACCCCATGGGGTTGAAATTGAAGGAACTGAATTTGGGCAAAGTGCTTCAATACCAATACTGTCCATCAGAACAGGCTATTCTTACAACGGTTACCGAGAGTTATCCGGTTTAACAACACTGATCATGAAGCTAAAAACTCTTTTAATCGTAAATGCAATTGTGTCATGCCTGTTTGGAATTGTGGCATTGCTGGCTCCGGCACAGGCTTTGGGTTTGTTCGGAGTCGAATCGAATCCGGTAATTTCGATTCTCGCCCGGTTTACCGGATTAGGTTCAGTTGCCATGGGCCTTGTGCCTTGGTTTACAAGGAATATGGAACTTTCTCAGGCAAAAAAGACGATTATTCCGGCCTTGCTGATATGCGCTGTTATCGGAATATTTATTTCAGTTTCGGGGTTACTTTCCGATGGTATTAAAATGGGATGGCCTCCCGCGGTCATGTATTTGGTTTATGCAGTTGTGTATGCGTGGTTTTTATTTTCTAAGTCACAGAAAATCTGAGTAAATCATTAAATTAACAATTCAGACGTAGGTAAAATCTTAAATATTATCAAAATGAGCAAGTTACAAGTAAAAAATGAAGCCGTAATCAATGCTCCGGTTACAAGTATTTGGGCTGTCATTACAGACATTGATCAACTGCCAAAGGTAAATCAGGGCGTTGTAAAAGCAACAGGCCGGATGGATAAACAAGGTGAAACGAGGATTGTCGAGATCAGTATGAACGGCAGGAACGGAACTTTTACAGAAAAACTGATTGAGTTGGTGCCTGAAAAGAAAACGGTCTGGACGATTGAGAACGACACCATGGGTATGTCTAAGATGTTAAAAGAGAACCGTTTTGTCATGAATCTGGAGAAACTTTCGGATAATGAGACAAAGGTTATTAGTGAGACATTTTATCAACCGGCGAACTTTATCGCGAAAATCATGAGTGCTCTTATGATAAAATCTACTTTCGGCAAAATGCAGGGGCACATTTTAACGAATCTCAAAATGCTGACCGAAAATATTTGAAATAGTATTTCTGAAAAACTAAAATTGTTCCCTATGAAAAATTTATTATCCTGTAGTTTATGGAAAGCGTCAATTGTTTCTTTATGCTTTTTGTATGTGGCTCTTACGGGAGCCTGTGCACAGCAGCAGCCTGGTAAAACCGGAATCAACAGTACTGCACAGACAACTGTTACCGGCTCTGAATCCGGATCTTTAAATCCTGTTCAGGTTGTTATCAATAATAATGGAACCCTTTTGAAAGGCAGGTTCTTTATGGCAGAGGGTTCAGGAAGCATTCCTACTATAATCTTATTGCACGGTTTTCCGGGAAATGGAACCGATGTTATTGGAATTGACAGTAAACTGAGCAATGCCGGTTATAATGTACTTACGTTTAATTACAGCGGCACCTTTAAAAGTGAAGGTGAATTTAATTTTGTTAATACACAAAAAGACATCGAAGCGGCTTATAATTTCATAAATCAACCCGATAACATTGCAAAGTTTAAAATTGATACCAGCCTCATCATATTAGGCGGCTACAGTCTGGGAGGTGGGATGGCTTTTACTTATGCAGCGAATCATCCGTATGTGAAAGACGTTTTTTCAATAGCTGGAAATGATCATGGTGAGTTTATCAGAAATTATCAGCGCGATGAAGAATTGAAAAAGAAGATAGATCCATTATTTGATCAATATAAATCGAATACAGAAATGGTAAGATTCGCACCCGGAGGAATACCAAAAGAGGTTCTTGAAATGAAAATTATCGATTCGAACCCAACGTTTGACCTCAGGTATTGTGCCCCATTTCTTGCTCCTAAAAATATTTTGCTGATCGGTGGATGGAATGACATGAATGTTCCGATTGAAAAGATTGTATTGCCTCTTTACCGGGCACTGTATACTGCCAAAGCTGCAAATGTGAAAATCATGGCGGTTCAGGATAGCCATTCATTCAGAAAATCAAGGGATGAACTGGCTCAGATTATTATAGACTGGATTAAATCAAATGGTAAAAAATGAGTATGAAAGCAATCTTTACGGTTTTTCTACTTGCATTTCAAACTATCCTTAGTAATGCACAGGTTCAGCCGGTAATTATTGATATTTATAGCAATGCTGTTAAGCTCGATGCGAAATTCTACGCTGCCGGCATTGTTCCTTCAGCACCAACTGTAATCCTGCTGCATGGATATCCGGGTAACGCCAACAGTCCCTACGGGTTGGCAGAAAGACTGAACAAGAACGGGATGAACATTCTTGTTTTTAATTACGAAGGAAGTTTTCAGAGCGAAGGAGTTTTCAGTTGGGAAAACTGCATGACTGATGTTGGCGTTGCGTTGTCTTTCCTTAAGAAAACGAATACCATCCGGCAATTTGCCATTGACACTTCGAAGATAATTGTTTGTGGATGCAGCATGGGCGCTGCGATAGCCTTGTCGGCAGCGGTTCATAATCCGGGAATCAGAAAAATAATTGCAGTTGCCGGAGGAAATGATATCTCAATCTATCTTCAGAAAATGAACAGAGACCCTGCATTCCGTGTAGCTATGGAAAAAAGGATTACTGCACCCACGCTTAACAATGGGCCAATCCGGGGCGATTCGGCGTACGTCCACAACTATTTTAGCCGGATCATGACCAACCATGAATATTTTGACCTGATTAAAAATGCAGATAAACTAAAAGACAGGGAAATCTTCTTCATCACCGGCTGGCTAGATACCACGGTACCTTTGGAGGAATTTATTCTTCCAACTTATCGTCATTTAAAGAATTTGAACCCGGAAGCTGTCTCGATAAAGGCGCTTGAAACCGATCACTTTTTTACAAATCAGAGAGATGAATTGGCCAATGCCATAACTGCATGGATTAGAAGTAAATGACGTAAATAAATCTTTAGTGTATGACAGAAATCAAGAAAAGCATTCTGATCAATGCCCCGGTAGGCAAAGTATTTGAATTTGCTTCCAACTATCGAAGATGGCCCGAATTCTTTGTGGGCATTTCAGATATCAGGCCAATCACTGATATTACCAATGACAATGGGGCGCGATTTCTTTACAGGGTTCAACTGCTGGGGCTAAAGATGACTGTTGGCACTGAATTTCAGCAGTTTAAAAGAAACGAGGGCTGGATTGGTCAATCATTCAAAGGATTGGATGCCCAAACCCAGTGGATATTCAAAGAAAAGGAGGAAGGGAAAACTGAATTCACCTATATCCAGAGATATAAATTGCCATTTTATATGGGAGGAGATTTTGTGGACAAAAAATTCATTATCCCACAATGGATCAGAATCATCGACATCTCCTTACAAAATTTGAAAAGATTGACTGAATAAAGAAAAACAACATTGAAAAGCAAAAAATACAATCATGAAGCTAAAAACTCTTTTAATCGTAAATGCAATCGTGTCGTGTTCGTTTGGTGCTATGTCATTGCTGTTTCCGGCACAGGTGATGAGTTTATACGGAGCAGATCCGAATGCGGCTATTTCGATGCTTGCACAATACTCCGGATTGGGGTCGGTTGCCCTTGGACTTGTGCCATGGTTCGCCAGGAATATGGAACTTTCACTGGCACAAAAGACCGTCATTCCGGCCATGCTGATATGCAATGTGATCGGCGTAATAATCACTGTTATGGGTTCGCTTTCCGGGGCATTAAAAATGGGTTGGCCTACCGCAGGACTTTATTTCGTTTTTGCGGTTGGTTATGCGTGGTTTTTGTTTTCTAAATCAAAGAAAATAGGAGAAACTGTTTAATCCTGGCAGAAACTGTTAAATGTCTCAGGAAATAAAAGCGGCGTAGCCGCGAATAAAAAAATGTAATAATGGGAAAAACATACCCCAATGATCATCCTTGATGGAAATACAGAAAAGATTCCGCCGCTACGCGGCTTGGTGCGTTGTTCGGGCGAATTAGCTACAAAGATTAGGCAGCTACGCTGCCGCACCGGTTTGGCAATGTGGCTGAAGATTTAGCAAATGCAATAACAGACTGGATAAAAAGATAGGAAATTAAGTGTGATGAAAAAATTCTTGTACAGTCCGCCTGCACTGATCGTTTACTCCATTACTTCCATCATTTTGCTATATATATTTCTTCCCCTGTTCAACATTTTGCTCTTTCCGTTTAATTTAACCGGTTTGATATTTGCACTTGCCGGGCTTATTTTAATGAGCAAGACCCGGAAATTGTTCAAAAAGCACAACACCACCCTGATATTAGACAGATCAAGCCACCTGATCACCGAGGGGGTGTTTTCAAAAAGCCGTAATCCAATGTACCTGGGGATAACTTTGCTGATACTCGGACTCTCCATATTTTCAACCAATATAATTGCCATACTGGTGCCGGTAGCTTTTTTTGAACTGGTGAAACATAGGTATGTATTAAAAGAGGAGAAGATTTTGCAGGATACTTTTGGGGCGGAATACCTGAAATACACAAAGGCAGTACGAAGATGGATGTAAATATTTTACAATTACTAAACGATAAAACATTTATGATATCAGCACTGCCGCCGACCCAGTAGTGTAGTGGATGACTCTTCATTTGCTGCAACTGCGTAATTGCGAGACAATTCGTAAGCAAAGTATCTGAATTCTGGTCTCGACTTAGTCGAGACGAAGTAAGTGCGACCAGAGAAGTTGTCAGCGGAATCTGATTCCTCTTGCCAGGCGAGACGGGGAGTTTCATTTTGAAGATTCCGGAAACGACAAATATAAAACTGAAGAGAAATTTTTTTGATAATCCACGGTCTATAGGTAGCAACGGAATGTTGCACTAAATCCCGCCCCTGACGGAGCGGGATAGCTTTTTTGTTTAACCAT
>CAZYUA010000038.1:0-28679 GCA_964650525.1 uncultured Prolixibacteraceae bacterium | reverse complement strand
GGAAACGAAGTTCCGCGGAGTCAATTGCCTGTTTATTATAGGCTAAACCCAAAAACATACTCCTTTAAGCAGAATAAAGATACTAAAATGTATGACCCATCGGGGAGAGAACAGATAATTCCGAAATAGTTTCTGGTCTGGTGGAAGCACAATCGTTTTACAAACAAGTCCTGTTCCGGAAAGGCCGGGAGAAAACACTCAGGAAATGCAAGCGTCACTGGCTGACTCTGTGGAATATTAAAATAAAAAGAATACATTTGTTATATCACTATTTGAGTTCAAATGCGCTTACAATCAACCATTTCTAAGGGGTCTTCCGTATCTGGTCAGAACTGTAGGATCCGGGTACGCCTGACAACAGATTAAAAAGGCGGATTACAAAAAGGATTTAAGAACAGAAAAATGAAGAAAAAGTCTTCTCTACTGATGATCATACTGGGGGTTTTTCTGGCCGGATGGTTGCCGGGGTGTGATCCTCAAAGCGATTATTATGCAAGGCCAGCCACATTGGCTCCACCCATTTATCAGCAGTTACAGGATTCGGGCCAGTTCACCCATTTCCTTCAGTGTGTGGATAAGTCGGGATATGATAAAACCTTAAAGGGAGCCGGCTTTTATACGGTATTTGCTCCAACCGATGAGGCATTCAAAAAATACCTGTCCGAAAACGGGTTTTCTTCTGTTGCAGACATAAGTACTGAACTGGCCACCCGCATAGTGACCTATTCCTTATGTGTCAGTGCGGCTTCGTTTGAACAAATCGATGATTTTCAAAACTCCTCCCCCACCGTTAGCCTTGAAAATAAAAGGGATGTGGCCTTTAAACGAACGACCTTTCAGTATAAGTGGGTGTATTCTGATTTTGACCATATCGATCAGGTGCAGCGCGATGTTGTCGACATGAATGCCGTTGAATCGGAAGTTCCCGTTCCGGGAAATTTTGAGATTGACGACTATAACCAGAAGAATATACCCGTCTTCACCAGCAGTTTTATGGCCAGGAAGAATGTATTGGCCTCCGATTACAGGTTTTTCTATCCTGAAACGGAGCTGACAGATTTTAATGTAGTCAATGCCAAAGTTTTGAAAAGGGACCTCTGGGCTGAAAACGGCATTATCCACGTGGTAGACAAGGTTATTGAGCCACTTGACAACCTGGAGGAAATTCTGGCCAAAACGGCAGAATGCAGTGAGTTCAGAAATGTTCTGAACAAATATATGGTGACCTACACGTTAGCCGGTGAGCCATTTCAATTGAAATATGAGCAATCGTCGGGAACCCGGAAAGAAATCTATATTAAAGATTATCCGCAGGCCAGTTTTGCTTTGAACTGTGAAAACTACCTCAAATTCGGTGGCGGATCCCAGATGGATGCCCAGGTAGACGGTTGGACGCTGTTTGCCCCATCGGATGAGGCGATGACAAAATTTTACACCGAGAAGTTTTTCAGGTATGGATACCGGTCTTTGTCTGAGATGCCGGCCTTCGTGATTCAGGAATTTGTTAATGCCCATTTGTTCAGAACCACTGTCTGGCCATCGAAGTTTTCAATAACCACCAATCCCTATGGTGAAGAAGCCCGGTTTAATCTGAGTACCGATGTTTCCAAAGGGGAAATCGGCAGCAACGGTATTTTTTATGTGGTTGATAAGGTCCAGAACACCAATGCTTTTAACACGGTTTTGGGGGATATTATCCTGAATCCCGATTATTCGTTGATGTACCAGGCGCTATATGACCTGGAACCCCTGGTGGCCACATTGAAAAATCCGATCAGCAGTTATCTGTTGTTTCTGGTTACCAACGACCAGATGACAAAAGCCGGTTTCAAATACAATCCGGCATCGTTAGCCTGGGAATTTACTGCCGATCCCGGCCGGCCCGACCTGGGCACCCATCCCAGAACGGCTTTATCGCGGTTTATCTATATGCACATTGTATTGCAGAATGCCGAAATGCTGGCCGATGGCGTAGATCTGATGAATGGTTCGGGAGTTCTGAAGACTTATGGCGATGAGTACATCAAATACAACAAAGGGGAGATTTCAGCAGGAGGAAACCTGTCGGGCCAGCGCCCCAGGATCACCTCCGTCATAGACAGTAAACCCCAGAACGGCACGTCGTACAGCATGGACAGGGCCTTACTGTTTTCGAACGCGACGATCGGGGGAATCCTTTCTGTCTCTTCCTTGAATTCACAGCTGCGTGCCACCACCTTGTTGCGGTACCTTGAAAAAATTGCCAATGCCACCTATGTCAACGACGAGGGCAATGTAATGTATGTGTCGAATTGTGTTTACAATACCACAACAAAGGCCATCAAAGACATCCCCAACACCGATATCATTACGGTCTTTTTGCCGAATGATCCTTCCATGACGGCGGCGGCCAGCAGTGGTACCCTGAAAGCGTTGGCGAGTTTTGCTCCCAACGGCAACGAAAATGTTCTTGGCACTGATAATCTGGCGCTTGAGTTGTTTCTGAAATATCACATCATCAAAGGGAATGTTCCGGTGGGAGAGAGCAGTACGGGAGAATATACCACCTACAGAAAACTGGATGACGGAACGTATGCCACTCTGTTTGTGCAAAGTGTAAAGGGAAATCCGGGCTCCATCACCGTTACCGACGGGAAGGGTCGTACTGCGAAGGTCATCACCAGTTCCACCTCTACCTACAATATTCTTGGCAACAGGGTTATTGTTCATGTGATTGATAATTATTTGTCGTATTGACTAAATCTGCTTCGAAATGAATAATTGCAAAATCCTACTTACAGGGGTCCAGCTTTTTCTACTGATAGCAACGGTTTTCGGGCAGGAACGTTTTGTCGTCCGCGGAAAGGTGACCGACGGGATCGGAGGGCTTCCGGGCGTATCTGTGGTGGAACTGGACAGGAACAACCGAATTGCAACGGGAACAGCCACCAATATTGACGGGGAGTATGTTATTTCGATGGTCAGCCGTACCAACAAGCTTCAGTTCACCTTTATCGGTTTTAAGGAGCAACTTCTGGAGGTGGGGGGCAGGAACAGGATTGACGTAACGCTGGAGGAAGATGTATATACCATAGAAACGATTGATGTGGTGGCCGAAAAGGTAACCAACATAGGCATGATCAACATTCAGGAGCGTGACTTGTCTATGCCTGTAGCCCGTCTTTCAGCCAGGGAGTTTGAAGATATTCAGGCTTCCTCGATTGATGAAGCCATGCAGGGGCGTTTGGCAGGGGTTGATATTGCTTCCAACTCTGGCGACCCCGGTGCGGGGATGTCCATCCGTATCCGGGGGGTAAGTACCTTGTCGGCCAATTCCAATCCGTTAATCGTGGTTGACAACATCCCTTACGAGGTTTCGATATCTTCCGATTTCAGTTTCAGCACGGCCAACGAGGAGGGGTATTCACAGATGCTGAATATCCCGGTTGACGACATCATGGAGATCACCGTTTTGAAGGATGCTGCTGCCACGGCCCTCTGGGGTACCAAGGCAGCCAATGGTGTGCTGATGATCACCACAAAACGGGGAGCTAAAGGCAGGGCCCCGGTAATCTCCTTCAATTATCGCGGTACGTATTCCAGGAATCCCGGGCATATTCCCATGTTGAACGGTGATGAATATTCGACCATGATCCTGGAGGCCCATCAGAATTCCTATGATGTTCCCCTCAACACCAGTATCCGGAAGGAGTTTCTCTACTCTGCCAACGATCCCTACTATTTTTACAATTACGGAGCCAATACCGACTGGATGGAAGCCATTACCCGCAATGGGTACACCAATAATATCGATTTTTCAATCACCGGTGGGGGCAGCAAAGCATTTTACCGGTTTTCCGTAAACGAGCAGGATCAGCTGGGCACCACGCTCGGTACCGATATGAACCGGTTATCTACGCGGTTGAACCTCGATTATTTCATTTCCGACAAATTGAAGATGCGTGCCGACTTTTCCATTGCCCACAGTAATACGGATGCCAATTACCGGGGGGATATCCGGAGTGTGGCGTACAAAAAGATGCCGAACATGTCTGTTTTTGAATATGATGCCTATGGTAATTTAACCGGCAATTATTTTTCGCCCGAAAGCAATGCCCAGGGAACCTATTCAGGAACCTACAATCCGGTAGCCATGGCCAATGATGGGTTTAACCGTATTCTGAACGACCGTATCACCACTAAATATTCCCTGTATTACGATATTCTCAAAGGGCTTCGGTACACCTTCGACATCTCTTTCGACGTGAACACCAGTAAATCGAAAACCTTCCTTCCGCAAACCGCAACCGGTAAACCGTGGACCGATCTTTCGGTAAACAGGGCATACGATGTCGATGGGGATAATTTTTACATCTATTCCAACAACATGCTGACGTTTGCGAGGAAAATTGGCGAAAAGCACGATTTATCCGCATCATGGAATATCATGACCAACGAACGGATAGGGAATGCCTACCGGATTACCACTTCCAACACTTCCTCGCCGAATCAGCAGGATCCGTCAAATCCCTCCAAAGTGAACGAAAGCGGATTGGGACCTGGGTCGGAACGCACCCGGGGTCGCGATGTGGGTTCTGCCCTGATGGTTAATTATAAATTTGGTGACCGGTATATTGCCAGCGGGGGAATGCGTTACGAAGGCAACTCCCGTTTTGACGAATACAACCGGTTTGCCTTGTTCCCCAGCGTATCCCTTGCCTGGAGGCTTTCGGGCGAGGAGTTTATGAAACCTTTCAGCAAATGGATGAATGATCTCCGTTTCAGGTTCAGTTACGGAGAAAACGGAAACCCGCCCCGTTACGAAGGGATGTTTTTCAGCCAGATTGGTTCTTTCAACTGGAACTATTTGGGAAACAGCGCTATTTACACGTCCAACATGGAGCTGAAAAGCTTGAAATGGGAGTCGATCCGCACCTTCAATTACGGGATTACCGGTGATTTTCTCGACAGCCGCGTTTATTTTGAGCTGGACTATTATCTGAACAAGACCAGCGACATGTTCGGTTACAACATCGCGGTGCAGTCGTCGTCGGGTTTTTCGACCAAAAGCATTGTTAACCTCGGATCGATGGATAACGTAGGGTTCGATTTTTCGATAAAAACCGTTCCCGTCATGAAAAAGGATTTTAAAATGACCTTTGATTTTAACATTGCCCGGAATTACAATGTGCTTCGTGAGTTGGCCAACGATTATTCCAATATCCGGAATATCACCATTTCCAATGGTCAGTACCAGAACATTGCCCAGATTGATAACCCGGCAGGCTCGTTTTACGGTTATCGTTACAAAGGGGTGTTTACCACACCTGATATGCTGATTGCCCGCGATGCAGGCGATAAGAAGATTACCAATCCCAACGGGCAGGAGGTGCTGATGGTTTACGATTACGACAACACCCGCTACTTTTTTGAGCTGGGCGATGCCATGTACGATGATGTGAATCACGACGGAAATATCAATGCCAGCGATATTGTGTACCTGGGCAATGCCAATCCGCTGTTTACCGGCGGGTTCGGTTCCATGATCTCTTACCGGAATTTTTCCTTCAACAGCTTCTTCTATTTTCGTTACGGAAACGATATTATCAACCGTACGCGGATGTTGGGTGAAGCCATGTACAGCTACGATAACCAGCTGAAATCGGTATTGCGGCGCTGGCGTAAACCGGGAGACGATACCGACATTCCCCGCGCCTTGTACCAGACGGGTTATAATTTTGTTGGTTCCGACCGGTTTGTGGAGGATGGATCTTTCCTGCGTCTGAAGTATATTACCCTGACTTACCGTATTCCCGGAAAAATTGCCGAAAAGCTCGGGTGCAAGAGTATCAGGCTGTCGACCACCTTCAACAACCTTTTAACCTTCACCCGTTACAGCGGGCAGGATCCGGAGATTACCATCCGGTCGACGGATGATGTGATCTATACCGTTGGCTATGACGATTCCAACACTCCCCGCTCAAAAGACCTGACCTTTATCCTTGCTGTAACTTTGTGAGAAAGCGACCATGATCAGTCAGACTTAAAGAAAACAGAAAAGAAATGAAAAAAATAGGTTCTATCATTCTGGCACTCTTCATTTATACCATCGTAAGTTCGTGCTCCGACTGGTTGTATCTGGAGCCAGAAGACGGCGTAATTGTGAATGAATTCTGGAATTCGGAAGCTGATTTAAAAGCCGGCGTGATGGGGTGTTATGCTTCCATGCTCGGGAACAACGTCAGTGGTTCTCTCGGCGTAACGGAACTGATGTTCTTCTGGGGAGAGATCAGGGCTGACATGTTGATGCGGTTTAACAATACCCCCACCGATTTTCTCCTGATCTGGCAGGGGGATATCAAGTCGACCAATCAGTTTTGCAAGTGGAATTCGGTATACCGTACGATAAACTACTGCAACAATGTGCTGGAACGGGCACCGGTCATTCTGGAACTGGATGCTTCGTTCACCACCGAACAGATGAATCAGTACAGGGCTGAGGTGCTGGCTCTCCGTGCGCTGATGTATTTTTACCTTACCCGGACCTTTGACCAGGTACCGCTGGTTCTTGAAGCCACCAATTCCGATTTGCAGACGATTACGGTTGCCAAAGCCGAACGGCAGGCGATCTGGAATCAAATTGAGGCCGATCTGCTCGAAGCCGAAAAGCATATTCCGTTTTCCTATAAATCTAATGCAGAAGATAAGGGACGGATGACCAAATTTGCTGTATGGGCTCTCATGGCCGATTTCTATCTCTGGAGTGAGCAGTATGCCAAATCGGAGGAGGCCTGCAACAAAATCATCCAATCCGGCAGGTTTTGGCTGGCACCCGGAAACCTGGAATGGCTTACCAATGTGTTTATTAAAGGGAACAGCCCTGAGGGAATCTTCGAATTACAATTTGATGTTGACATATTAAATCCCTTTTTCAACCTGTTCCGCACCCGGTCGAATTACCGGGCACATCCGGACGTGATGGAATTTTTCTGGCCAACCGATCCTTTCCTGATCAGTGCCGACAGTGCCGATATCCGGGGAGACCGGGGGGCCTACAATTCCAGCAGGAATTTTTCGATCTGGAAGTACATAGGCCGCGACAGGACGTTTGAACTGACAGCCAACGAAGCCACCTCTAATTTTGTCGTTTATCGTTATGCCGACATTTTGCTGATGAAAGCCGAAGCGATTGCCGCCATGCTCCAAAGCGGTGATCAAAGCCGGGGAGAAGAGGCTCTGGCCCTCATCCGGCAGGTCCGCAAACGGGCTAACGCATCCGATCTCACCGATGAAGGCGATCCTACCGGCCGCGACGGATTGCTGATGTACATCCTTAACGAACGTGCCCGCGAATTTGCCTTTGAAGGAAAACGCTGGTTCGACCTGATGCGGTATGTTAAAAGAGACAATTACCGGAACCTGCAGGCGCTAAAAAATATTTACCAGCTGAGCGCACCCTCCGATAAACTGCTTTCGATTCAGAGCAAGCTGAACGATTATAACAGCCACTACCTGCCTTTGCCTCAGGCTGATATCGAGGCCAGCAACTCAAAACTGGAACAAAATCCTTTTTACAAAGAGTAGGTTAGAAAAAGGGAAACCGGGAAGAGTCATCAGGTTAATACAATTACAGGTCAAACCGTACAACAATAGACATAAGCATCATGAACAGAATTAAATATAAAACTTTAGGCATCCTTCTGGTATTGTCAGGAGCTGTTTGTCTGCACGGTTGTAATGAGCCGGAATGGGTTGAACGGACCAACTTTGAAATTCTGATCGGAGAGTATTTTGAGAATCACCCCGATTCTTTTTCCGTTTTTGTTGATTTGCTCAAAAAATCTGAGACGCTCTCTTTTCTGAAAGCATACGGCACCTATACCTGTTTTGCTCCGACCAACGAGGCGTTTGGCAAATACTTTTCCGCAAAGGGTATTTCAGGCCTTGATGCCATGAATGTGGTCGAAATGAAAGACCTGGTCCGTTACTGTGTGATTCAAGACACCCTGAGTTCGGAAACCTTTGTCGACGGAAGGATGGTAACACCAACCCTTTTAGGGCAGTACCTGACCTACGGAACCTATTTCGAGGGGGGCAAGGTTGTGGGCAAGATTAACAAAAAAGCAGTGATCGGTCAGATGGATATCCGTGTGTTGAATGGCATCGTTCACATCATGGACGATGTGCTGGAACCGGAACCCAAATCCATTGCCCTGTACGTTGAAAGCCTGGAGGGTTATTCCATCTTTACGGAAGCGTTGAAAAAAACAGGCCTGTATGATTCTCTCAACATCCTTCCGGATGCTGAATCAGACACAGTCTGGATAACGTTGTTTGCTGTTCCCGATGTGGTATATAAGGAGGATGGCATCCAGTCGTTCGATGATCTGAAAGCACGGTATCAAACGGAAGAGCGGCCCGGTGGGCTCATTGATTACATGGCCTATCACATTTTGCACAATCAGTATCTTTTTGTTACCGACCTGATTTCCTCGAAGGTTGTTTCGACCAAGGTGCCTTCTGAAGTGTTAACCATCCGTACAAGCGGCCAGACCGTTTTGGTGAACGACGATATTTTTGCAGGTATCCATGAGCCGGGGTACGAAATTGACCGGGCACTGTCGGATCAGACGGCAGCCAACGGGGTTATTCACTTTATGAAAGGGAATTTCTTCATCAAGGTGCGCTATCCGTTTGCCGTTTACTGGGATGTATGTGAACAGATGGAGTTGATGAAAATGCCCGGTGTTTTCAGGAAAGCCGGTGCTGCAGGGTTGCAAAACGGACAAATGGCCAATGTCAGCTGGGAAAACGAAACCACCACCATCGATTATAATGTGGGGGCCATCAATGGGGTTTCGCACCATGCCTTCAACGATTATTTTTATATTTATTTCAGGCCTGAAATTGTCAAATCCATCAAACTGGTTACTCCCACGTTGGTGAAAGGGTTTTATAATATCTGGTTTTGCGCCAGGACTCAAACTTCCTCAGCCCGCCAGTATCGTGCTTACGTGTATTTCAACGGGGAGCAAACGACCCGCATCATCGACGGTTCAAAAGCATATGGCAGTTTTGGAGGCAATTATATTACCGATGGCCAGCTGAACCTGAATGGTTTCAAAATTTACCAGTACAATCCTGCCGACTATGTGGTGACCGATGTTGCTCTGCTTCCTGAGGTAATTGCCAAAGGACGTTCCGAAAACTGGCTCAACAGCGCTGCATGGTCGCGGTATGCCGGCCAGCTGGCAGGAACCGTCGAGGTGAAGGAAACCGGACCCCAGTCCATTGAATTTATTGCTACTGCCGGAGGAAACGGAAGTTACATGTATCTCGATATGATCCAGTTTATTCCGGTCGATGAAGATCAAAACTGGCCAAGAATCAACGTGAAAGACGGAACCTTTGTCTATAAGGAAGACCTGGAAAAAGGCAACTTCCCGCAATAAAATACTGAAATATTGATGATTATGAACAAATATCGCCTGATTGCCGTACTTCTGACAAGCATATTGACGGCAGGTTGTAATGATAGGTGGGAGGAGCATACCCGGATTAACGACGATGTGTCGCAGGAAACCATTCTCGATTATCTCGAAGCAAACGCCGACTTTTCACAATTTGTGGAATTGCTGAAAAATGCCGGAATGGAAAAGCATTTCAACTATTCGGGTTTGTATACGCTATATGTTCCTTCCAACAGCGCCATGGCACAGGTCGGCTCTGAACTGATCGACACCCAGGAAGAAAAACGGTTCTTCATACAGAATCATTATCTCAGCGGAATCTATTCAGTCCGGTCCGATAAGGAAAAAACAGCACTAACCATGAAAAGCGGGAAAGTCCTGGAATATGATCCGTTGGGCAAAACCATCGACGGGGCAGGAATTGATGAGGATAAAGAGGTCATCGTCTCGAACGGAAACATCCAGGTCATTAATCAGCCCCTTGTCCCAAGGTTTAATATCTGGGACTATCTCGAATTACGGGCTCCCGGAAACCAGTTTGTTCAATTCCTGAATTCGCTGACATCGTTTGTTTTTGATGAGTATAATTCTGTCCAGATAGGCATTGATGCCCGGAACCGGCCCGTTTATGATACCGTCTGGGTGAAAGAAAACCTGTTCCTGAAAACCGTTACCGATCTCTCGTCTGAAGATTCGATGCTGACGTTTCTGGTAATTTCCGATGAAGTATTTGATTCACAGTTTCGGAAATTTGAACGGAGTTTCCGTGTGGACGATAAGATATCCAATGAAATACCAACGAAAAGAGATACCCAGAACATCAAAATGATGATTGCACGCGATCTTGTTTTTGGCGGAAAACATGGATTAAGCGATGCTCCCGACACCTTGGTTTCTTATTTCGGGGTGAAAGTTCCTTTTGTAAAAACGGCGGTTTCCAGTGTTTTTAATGCCAGCAACGGAACTGTTTATTTTGTTTCCGATTGTGATATTAAGCGGGAGCATAAGATCCTTCCGGTGTTGATGGAGGCTGAATCGTGCCTGTACAGCTACCAGGGGAGTTCCGGTACGCCCCATCCTTTTTTCCGGGAGCGGGAGAATGCTTCGGGAGGTTCCGATTTCATTCTTGACAATTCAAACGGAAGCCAGGTGCTTACCGGAGCCCTGTTCAAAGGTCCCCTGGTTTCCTCCATCAAGTACCGGGTCAAGATCAGGGCCATCAACGATTTCCGGAAATCTTACAGAAACCCGGATGTGGCGGTCGTGTTGCGGCAGTTTCTCGGACAGGTATCCGTAACGAGGAACCCGGTGACCAATCAAATCCTCACCATTTCATCGGTAACCAATGCCTTTAAAACGGATACGCTGTATGGCACTCCCGATTTTGTTTATGATCCTGTTGATGTCAGTACTTACTACGTTCCCATTACCCGCGAACAGTACAGTCCTGCAGAAATGGCCCGGGAGGACGAACTGGATTTGGGATATTATGATTTTTCACGCTCCGACAGTCTCTTTTTCCGGTTGGTACCTTTTTCGGGTGGTATGGCCGTTACCGCTGATTATTTCCGCCTGGTACCCATCTTTGAATAATTTGAAAAATTGCACTATATGAACCCTATACGAAAGATTTGGATTGTTGTTGGTTTCCTTGCGCTTCAACCAATTGTTTCAGCCCAGGAAAAGGTTGCCCCGGGGTTTCAGGTCAGCGGTGAAGTGTACAGTGCCGCAACCAACAAGCCCATTGAAGTTGCCTTGGTCAATTGCGGCAATTTTTCATCCACCTTCACCGACGAAAACGGAGTTTTTTCGATCGGGGTAAGGTCGGCCAACGATATCCTGTCCGTTTCTGCCCGGGGTTTCCACACCAAAGATATCCGGCTGGCAGGGAGGACCCGGATGAAGATTTACCTGGTTCAGGAAG
Source organism: uncultured Prolixibacteraceae bacterium (assembly GCA_964650525.1). Lineage (GTDB taxonomy): Bacteria > Bacteroidota > Bacteroidia > Bacteroidales > Prolixibacteraceae > UBA1413. The sequence goes on along the minus strand of CAZYUA010000038.1, from coordinate 17,306 downwards.
AAATCTTTTCGTTCAGTGAACAAGCCGATTTCGGATATTTTACCCAAAAACAGATCTATACCACTCAATCGGTAGCAACGGTAAACCAAAGGGCAGGTTTATCAACAGCAAGTATTGGTTCAGGCGAAGCGGTGTTCGACGGGCGCCTGGCGGGTATGGAAGCACGCACGCGGAACGGGATTAAAGGCGCAGGTTCCGATCTTTTCCTGAGAGGCTACTCCTCACTGTATGGCAACAACCAGCCTTTGGTCATCGTCGATGGTATGATTTTCGATACCAACAGTTACGGAACCTCCCTGATCGATGGTTACCGGTCCAATCCGCTGGCCAGTATTGCCGAATATGATATTGAGAATGTGACCATTGTGCGGGACGCTCTCTCCATTTATGGTGCCAAAGCCTCTAATGGGGTCCTCTTTATCCGAACCAGCAAAGCCACCAGACAGGCAACAGAGATAGACCTGATTATGAGCGGAAACATCGAGCTCGCCCCTGAAAATATACCCATGCTGGGAGCCGAACCTTACCGTACCTATCTGAATGAAATACTCCTGTCGAAAGGAGTATCCGCCGACTCCGTCGGCCGGATGCCTTTCATGAACCACGATCCTTCCGTGTCGGGATACCATACCTATCATAACCAAACCGACTGGCAGAAAAAAGTGTTTGCCGACAACTATTCTTCAAATGTCGGCCTGAGAATCAAGGGAGGCGACGATGTCGCCCTGTATGCCCTCTCGGTGGGGTTCTCGCAGCAAAACGCCACCGTTATTCATTCCGATAATTCGCGGTTCAACTTCCGGTTCAACTCGGATATCAATTTTTCGAAAAAAGTTACCCTGAACTCAAACATCAGTTTCAACTATAACAAGAAAAACATCTCCGGCACCAATATCTTCAGTTCGTACGATGCTGTTGCCCAGGCACGGATCAAAGCCCCTTTTCTGCAGGAATACATCCAAAACGATCAGGGTATTGCCAGTCCGGACCTCACCGGCTATGATTTTCTGTCGGTAAGCAATCCCGTTTCGCTGATTAACAACGGGAAAAATGAAGATATGAACAATCGTTTGTTTGGTTCCTTTAATTTCAATTGGGATATTGCCAGAAATGTGACCTTGAGCAACCTGGTTGGCCTGTCGTTTGATAAGCAGCGTCAATCCATATTTATTCCGAGAGCCGGGGTTGCCCCCGATTCGACCAATGCCGGGGTCATCGAAAACCAGATGAAAGCCCGGGTATTGCGTCACTTTGTCGTCAACAACGACCTGAGGGTGAAATACCAGCCCCATTTACGTGCCGATCATTCGCTGATGGTACTTGCCGGAGCCCGGCTGAATGTGAACACGCTGGAGGAAGATTGGGGTGCCGATTACAACTCAGCCAACGACCAGATACGGTCGCTTGGAAACGGCAATTACCTGTTGAGGCAAAAAGGCGGCACCATTGGTGACTGGTCAACCCTCCTGTGGTATTTGCATACCGATTACAGTTTTAAAAATAAATATCTGTTTACCCTGAATCTGGGTCTCGATGGCTCTTCAAGATATGGAGATGAGGCAGAGGGAATGAATATGTTCGATACCCGATTTGGCATTTACCCCGGAGTGGCTGCTGCCTGGATTGTTTCGGCAGAAAAATTTATGGCCGGCATTCCTTCGGTCGAATTGCTCAAATTGCGGGTCAGCTGGGGTATGACGGGAAATGACGATATAGGCAATTATACCGCGCAAAAGTACTACGTTGAGAAAAACCTTCTGGGTTATCAGGGAACGGTGATGGGGAATCTTTGGAATCCCGCCCTCGGAGCCGAAAGAAACTCAAAAACCAATGTGGGACTTGATATGTCGTTCCTGAAGGAGCGAATTTCAGCCTCGGTCGATCTGTTCCGTAACAAAACCTTTCGGATGCTCGACTATATAAATGCCGGCACGTTATCGGGGTTTTATGGCTATTATGGTAATTTGGGAGGCTTTACCACCAAAGGGTTTGATGGGATGGTCCAGGCTCAGATCCTTCATCGTACCCTGAAATGGGAGGTGGGGGCTGTGTTGTCGAAATATACTACCTCCGTGGATGAATTGTTCGACACCAGGCGTATTACGCAGGTTTTCGGGGCTGACATCCTGACAGAAACAGGTCATCCCCTGGGTCTTTTTTACGGCTTAAAGACCCGGGGTGTCTATGCTACCGATGCGGAAGCGCAACATTCCGGATTGGCCAACCGGATGTCGAACGAAAGCCTGGTTCCTTTCAGGGCCGGCGACATGATTTTCGAAGATTTTTTTCAGGATGGCATCATTGATGAAAAAGACAGGCAAATCATTGGTGACCCGAACCCTGACCTGACCGGTGAATTGTTTACCCGGCTGAAATACAAAAGGATAACGCTGGATGCTTCGGTTGGATTTTCGTATGGTAGCGATGTATACAATTATCTTCGTTGTACCCTGGAAAGCATGGACGGGACGCAAAACCAGACAGCAGCTGTTGTGAACCGCTGGAGATACCAGGAACAAAAGACCCGCATTCCCAGGGCTGAGTTTGGCGATCCGATGGGAAATTCGCGTTTTTCAGACCGTTGGATCGAAGATGGTTCCTATGCGAGGCTGAAGAATGTTACCCTCAGCTATCTCCTGCCGTTCAAATCAAGGTGGTTGCAATCTGCTGAGATTTATGCCATGGGAATCAATCTGTTGACATTCAGCAACTACTTGGGGTCGGATCCGGAATTCAGTATAAACGGCTTTTCCTTATCCCAGGGAATCGACGTGGGCATGATCCCGCAAAACGGGATGGTTCTTCTGGGTTTCAAAATCGGATTGTAGGAGCCTGACAGGAGAACCTGCAGGAAGGATGGGTGAAAATGAAGGGGTAAAACATAAATAAATTACGGATGAGAATCAGCAAATTCTTCAAAACAGCGATCGTTGCGGCCCTCTTTGGTATTCCATTGGTATCGTGCAGCGATTTGCTCAAGACCGATGCCGACGAGGTCTTGCTGGCAAATGAGGTCTATCGCAACAAGGAGGATGCCGATGCCGCCATACGGGGGATCTATGGCCACTTGATGGATTTGGCTACCCAATATGTTGTGTTGAACGAGTTGCGGGCCGATTTAATGGATGTGACGCCCAATGCCGGCCTGTCGTTGATTGAATTGTCGCAGCATCTGCCGGTATCGGCCGACAATGAATGGGCCAGTCCCCGCCGGTTTTTTTCTCTGATCAATAACTGTAACGATGTGGTGGCCCATTTTCAAAAAATGTACAGCGAAAACAGGATTACACGCGAACAATTCAATATGCGGTATTCCGATGTGGTCGCGGTTCGTTCCTGGGCCTACCTCCAGGTGGCGCTTCATTTTGCGGATGCCGGAACGGGAGGGGTGCCCTATATAACAAAACCGTTGGCTGATGTTGAAAGTTTATCTCCGGAGGCGATGTCGCGGCACCCTCACCTGGATTTACCAGCCATGCTCGACTCGTTGTTGCTGGCCATGGAATCGTTGCCCTACAAAGAACCCTATACCGATGGGGGGCTCAATACCACCATCGACGGTTACCAAAGCCGGTTGATGTTTATCGATAAGGAATACCTCCTGGGCGAGCTGAATCTGTGGAAAGGCAACTATCATCAGGCGGCGCAGTATTTTAAAAACATCATGGAACGCGGACAAAGCGGGAACGACCTTTACGATCTGTTCAAAATCGTCTACGATGCATCAGCAACCCTTGATCAAACCAGCAGCCGTTACAACAGCGGTTATGTCCGTTATTACGGAAATGACCGTCTGAGTGCCAAAAACATGTGGCCTTACATGTTTTACGAAACCCAGACAGCCAATTATTTCAACGAGTGGATCTGGGTGCTGTATTTCGATCCCCTCACGGAACCCAACACCTTTATTGATCTTTTTGCCAAAGAGGGGGGCAGTTATCTGCTGAAACCTTCGGCTCTGGTGATTGACAAATGGAACAGCCAGATTCAGAATAATACCTTCAAGGGGGACTTCAGAGGTTATTACGACAACCTGTATGGATTACCCGGTTCCTATGTGGCTGTAAACGGAGAACCGGTCATTCTGAAACATATCTACAACCATTATATGGACGGCCATACGGGGTTTTCGCAGCGCGCAGGGAAGTGGTACCTGTGGCGTGCCGGGGGATTGCATCTCCGGTACAGCGAAGCTGCCAACCGCAACGGGCAGCACCGGGTGGCCTATGCCATCATGAACAACGGAATCGGGGCCAATTACCCCGGTGCGGATCCGGAGGCACCTTCGAACGACTTCACGTTGCGTAACCAGACGCTCCTGCCGTTCCCCTATGATTTTGACGCCCGCACCACCTCTCTGGCCCAGTTGCCTCCCAATCTCCGGATGCCCTGGCACCGTAATACCGGGATCCGGAACAGGGTCAGCCTCCAGAGAAAAAGCCTCGAAGGCGATTCTTTGACCGTTATCGAAAATCAGATTCTGGAAGAGTGCGCCCTGGAGTTGGCCTTTGAGGGTCAGCGCTGGGCCGACCTGGTGCGAATCTCCCTGCGCAGAAACGACAATGCCATATTGGCCAATGCGATTGCGGCCAAACTCAACCGGGCAGGCCTCGACGGCGAAACAGCCAGGATCAGACTCATGGACCGGAAAAATTGGTTTCTTCCTTTAAAATAGAGATATTTGTTGTACAATTTGATAATTATTAATGTTCAATTTAATTGTTTTATTATGGAAAATGTCTACATCTTGATGAAACAAAAACCCGGTTTTTGGCCGGGTAAAGGGTGGCAGCTGCTTGCCACAGTGCTTTTATTCCTGTTGTTGTCGAATGCGGGGTATGCCCAGTCTGCCCTGACCTGGACGGGGGCTGAGAATACCCGCTTCACCAACGAGAACAACTGGAACCCCGCCGGGTCGCCGGTTGGCAATAACCTGACCGTTCCACTGAAGACCGATTCCACACAGGCGCCTTTTCAATTGGTGGTGTCCGGTGCCGAGAATCTCTCCGTCAACTGGCTCGAAGTTGCCTACGCTACCCTCAACCAGTACCAGCCTACGGTAAACGTCGAACTCGACCATGATACACTTATCTTCGATGTTGCCAGGGGAAGTGCGAGTAATGCGGATTATCAGTATACCGGAACCGTGGTTAAAAAGGGCCATTACCGGATTACACGCGAAAATGTTGCCCGGCTCGATGAGACAAACTGCTGGCTCAGGGTGGAAGGCGGCATTGCTGAATTTGGTAACCTTTTGTTGGGGAATTCAAATTCCCCGTCCAAAGGAGGGAAAATTTATGTCAGCGGTGGCGAACTTATCGTCCGGAATGGTTTCGGCCGAATGTGGACCGCCCGTACGGATGGTCAGGTGGAGATTACAAAAAAGGGAAAGGTCACCGTCAGAACGAATTTCACGCCGCCCACTGCAAACTGGCTTAATGGCGGTGAAAATTACCTGATCAAGCGCAGCTACAATGCATCTACCAATGTGACCACCTTTACCGCCTTGCATAAGGACTCTGTTTTTGATGTGTTGAATTCCGATGCCCAGGTGCTGGTTTTTGGCGAAGCTACCGACACCCTGAAGCTGATGGAATCGGGTTTATTAAAAAGTCCGACCCTGGTCCTGACCTGGAAGTATCGCAAAGAGGGCGAAACTGCCTATACTCCCTTTGCCGGACAGGGAGCCAATGCCCTTTCGTTTGCTCCGGTTTTTGCAGAACCGGGTACCTATTTTGTGATTTGTGAAGGGGTCGACGGAAGCCAGGTTGTCCAGACCACGCCGGTCATGTTCCTGATTGGTTCCAGTGCCATTTCTTTTACCCCCTATCTCGACATGCAGTATGTCAGGGTGGGTGAAACCGGAGTGGAAATTGTAGCCAGTGTGCCGGGCGGAACCTGGAAGTATTCGAAGACCCAGGGTGGGCCTTACCTGGCTTTGGATGCCACCGTTACGGGGGGTCTGGAGAATAAATTGTCTCCTGTATTCAGTGGAACTACGGGTAACTATTATGTTGTCTACGAGGTTGACATCAGCGGAGTCATGAACCGGAGCGTTGAAATGCTGTACATCGTTGAAGGGGCCACCACTGCCGGCAAAGTGCTGACCTGGACAGGGCTGCTTTCGAGTGATGCTACCATGCCGGCGAACTGGACTCCGGTTGCCAATCCTTATAACAATACCCTGAACGTTAATGCCCGCGATTCGGCATCCACCCTGCCCTATCCGGTTTTTTCGAAGGAAGGCAATTTTATCATCTCGTCTTTCACGTTTGCTCCCAACAGCCATGTCATTTTTGATGGTCCCGACACCATTCAGACCACCGGTTCCAACCGTTATGTCCAGGGTACTGTTGATTTGAAAAAAGGCGTCATGACAGCCAGGCCGACCGAGACCAATCAATATTTCCGTATTGAGCGGCCGGAAGCCATTTTTACCCTCTATGGCAACGCCAAACTGTTGGCGTCCAACCTGCTGATGGGAAGTCACAGCTCTCCCACTGCAGGTACCGGAGGTCATCTTCATATCAGGGACAATGCAATGGTTGTTTGTCAGGCAATCGACCGCTTCTGCACCGTCGACTCCACCTACAGCCGGGTGTACCTGTACGACAAGGGTCAGATCCAGATTGCAGGTGATGTCCGTTCTGCCCAGCAGTCCAGGATCGAAATGGGGAAATACCTTTGCCCGGTCGAAGATTGGGAACCTTTCATGTTCTATGACGGGGCCTATACCATATTGAAAGCGCGCAATACCAAATCGTTCTCTATTGCCGATGGGAAAAATGCCTATACCTCCGCGAACACACCCCTTGAGGAGGCCATAACACTGGCCAATGTCGATGGCATTACAGCGTGGGAATGGAAATGGTCTGCCAATGTTCACGGCCCCTGGAATTCCTTCGATCCTCCCGTGACCAATCAACCAACCCTTAATCCGTCATTCAGCCAGAGTGGCAATTATTATGTGATTGCAGAAACTTCCGATGGGGTTCAGACTTCGAATTTCAAACCGGTCATTGTCATCGAACTGGGCATCTCTCCGGCGGCAGATCAGGAATTGGCGCTGAATGCCAATGGCGACACCCTGAATGCTGTCATACCTGCACCGTTTACTGTTACCGCAGTTTCATGGTATTATCGCCTGGCTGGCTCTGAAGAGTATATCGATACCTATATCCAGGGGATGCAGTTTGTTCCCAAGTTCGGCACCAACGGCGTCTACGAAGTCTTCTATGTTGCCGAAGTACAGGATGAATTCAGTGTTCAGTACTTTCTGATGAGCAAAGCCGTTACCATCAAAGCCGGCAATGTCGGCATTACCGACAACAAAACCGGATCGCTGAGAATGTTCCCCAATCCGTCATCCGGCTTGTTCTATATCGATGGAGGCAACGATGAATACCGGGTGACGATCTTTGACCTCACCGGGAAAATCCACTACTCCGGTGAAATCATGACGGGTGGCTTGCAACCTGTCAGGTTCAACCGTAAAGGCCTGTACCTGGTGAAAATACAATCCAGTCAGGAAGTGAAAACCGGACGCCTGATCGTTCAGTAAATGCTATAGTACGCTGTACAAAACCAGGGGGTGAGAGCCCCTTGGTTTTTTTTTGATCCGCGATCAGAGGGCTGGCGGACTCCATGGACGCCGGGAAAACATTCCACAGAACCATTTATCTGTTAGCTTTGCTCTTAATTCCCCTGCTCCTATTCTTGCAGGGCGGAGAAACACAGGGTGGATTTCATTGTGGGTCCAGTTAACCAACGGTTTAATTTTTTCGCATGGGTGACAGAATCGGTTACTTCCGGGGGGCGGGTGTTCCCATCATACTGTTGCTGCTGATGGTTGCTTTTACCGCAAAGGCTCAGCGAAGCATGGAAGAGCTCGGAAGGGGGCTGGTCGCTGTTCAGGTTCCGGGCGGGGTTTTTCTGAGCTGGCGGATCCCCGGCACGGAGTGGTATGGCGTAAAATATCACGTTTACCGCGACGGGCAAAAACTTACCTCCGAGCCCCTGCATGTTTCCAATTTTACGGATCCCTCGGGAACAGCCGCATCAACCTATACTGTAAGTGCCGTGGTGGGTCAGGCCGAACAACCCCCCTGCCTGCCGGTGGTCCCCTGGGCTCACCCCTATAAGGAGATCCTCCTGAAGACCCGGAATACAGCGGTCTACCAGATTAACGATGCCACCACTGCCGATCTCGATGGCGACGGAGAATACGAAATCATCGTCAAAAGGATAGCCCCGGGCTGGAATCAGGATAATGACCAGTATTCCTTCTTTGAGGCATACAAACAGGATGGTACCCTTATGTGGGAAATCAACGTGGGGCCCAATATCCTCCCCGATGTGGAAATCAACCTGGCCGCTTTTGATTTTGATGGTGACCACAAGGCAGAAGTCTTCCTGCGCACCTCCGAAGGTACCCTCTTCGGCGACGGAAAAGGAATTGGCGATACAGACCACGATAATACCACCAATTACCGCTATTCGGTGGGTACGACTGCCAACATGCAGTTTATGAATGCCGGACCGGAGTTTCTCTCTCTCGTTGATGGTGAGACCGGCATCGAATTTGACCGGGTGGATTTTATTCCACGGGGGCAATCGGAAGATTGGGGAGACGGTTACGGACACCGGGCCAGCAAATATTTTTTCGGGGCTCCCTATCTGGACGGGAAAAAACCAAGTCTTTTCATCGGCCGCGGTATTTATACCAAAACCATCATGCGCACCTATGATGTGGTGAATAAAAAACTGGTTTTCCGATGGGAATTTCAATCAGGGAACAGCGGGCCCTATTTTGGCCAGGGGAACCACAACTACACCATTGCCGATGTGGATGGCGACGGCCGTGACGAGATGGTCTGGGGTTCGATGGTTGTCGACGACAATGGCAAAGGCCTCTATTCGACTCAGCTGGGGCATGGCGATGCTATGCATGTGGGCGACTTTGATCCCTTCCGGAAAGGGCTGGAAGTCTTTCGTTGTCTGGAGAACAGCCCTATGCACGGAACCGTATTGCACGATGCCGCCACCGGCGAAATTCTGATTCATCATATGGTCAGCGATGATTGCGGACGCTGCTGTGCAGCCAACATCTCAGACGAAATCAGGGGCGCAGCTTTGTGGGGCGGCGCCAGAATGTTTTCCGCCTCAACCCTGGAACCTGCAGGCACCACCGGAGGGCCCGAAAATTTCAGGATTTACTGGGACGGCGACCTGCTCGAAGAACTCCTGGATCACAGCGGCTTTTCCACCTCTACGGGTTACGGAACGGGAGCCATATACAAATATGGCCGCACAGAGCCTTTGCTGCTGGCCCAGGGCGCTATCTCCTGCAACTATACCAAAGGAACACCCTCGCTGCAGGCTGATCTCTTTGGAGACTGGCGCGAAGAGGTTGTCTGGAGAAACACCACCAACACAGCCATCCGCATCTATACCACCATTGATACAACCCCTTACCGCATCTATTCTCTGATGCACGACCACCAATATCGCCAGGCTGTATGCTGGCAAATGTGCGGGTACAACCAGCCGCCTCATGTCAGTTTCTTCCTCGGCGAAGCCGAAGGAAAAACCATCCCTCCTCCCCCGGCCCTGTCAAACGGTAAACTGGTGTACACAGGAATGGGAATATGGGATCACAACACGGTTTGCTGGACAAAAAACGGCACATCGGCGGCCTTTACGGATGGAGAAGAGGTATTGTTCGACCATTCATCCGGTTCCGGTGTGGTGATTGAACTGGGTGCCACAGTGGCACCTTCCGTTATGTCGGTAATGTCGCCGGGAAACCACACGGTGTCGGGTGAAGAGGGAATGCTTGCCGGCAACATGATCCTGGCCAAAACCGGCGCAGGCACCTTGACGCTTACCGGCAGCCATGATTATACCGGTGACACCCGGATTTGGGACGGCACCTTCTCATTCTCGGGAGAATTAAGGCACTCCCCGGTCTGGCTGGGATTCTTCGCAGAAATGAATGCTTCGGGCAAACTGGGCAACGGACTGACCCTGTCATACGGTTCAGTGCTCCGCGCAGGCGACCCCGATTCGGCAGGAACCCTTCGTATCAGCAAGCAATTATCTCTTGAAAGCGGGGCAGGCATAATTTTCGACCTGTTCCCATCCTTATCACCAAAAGCCGACTCCTTGTTTGTCGATGGTTCTGTTTCTATCGCTGACAATACGGTTTTCCAGATCCATGCCCATTTACCCGAAGGGGCAGAAAAAATGCCGGCAGGCGATTATCTTCTGATCACTTTCACCGGTGGTTTGACCGGAGATATATCCGGGGTTCAGATCGGGGGATTACCGGGCACCCCCTGCCGTCTGAAGGTTGAGGGAGGAAAAATTGTGCTTGAGGTGCGGTCGGTTCGCAACGCGGCCCCGGTGTTATGGAACGGCGATAAGCCCGGCGCTGCATGGGATCTGGCACTCACGGAGAATTTTGTGGTTGACGGACAACCCGGACTTTTTGTTTCAGGCGACTCGGTCCTGTTTTCCGATGCGGCTTTCAGCAAATCAGTAAATATTACGGGAGAAGTCAATCCGGCATCCATGGTAGTGAATGCCACTTCTGACTATCTGTTCAGAGGTTCCGGGAAAATAGCAGGTCCTGCCGGCCTGACCAAAACCGGCCCCGGGATGCTGACCATTGAGAATACGAATGAGTTTACCGGAAAGGTGCTGATACGGGAGGGCACCCTCAGTCTGGATAAAATGCCTTCTGCCCAGTTTCCCGGCGGAATAGGTCCGGCAAGTCCGGATCCATCCGGTTTTGAGCTGAACGGAGGGACCCTGCTGGTTACTCAAGAGAACAATTCCAACCGGGCGATCCTGTTGGGAGGGTACGGGGGTACCATCAGGAATACCGCCAGATTGACCCTTCATGAGCCTGTTGCCGGAAGTGTCCTGACCAAAACCGGAAACGGGACACTGGTGCTGGCAGTGCCCAATACCCACGCCAAAACCATCGTGAAAGAGGGTACCCTGACCTTACTGAACGATGAAACCAACCCGGGAAACTCCGTTGTGCTGGAAGGAGGAACACTTCAATGCAGCGATAACAGTTCCTCATACAATACCATGAGCTGGAGTATCGAGGTGCCGGATGGAAAATCGGCCACTATCCGGCTCGATGCCCGGGGTTATTATACGGGTACGGTAAAAGGGGGTGGCACCTTAAACCTGTATATCCCTTTTGTACGCTCCGATCTGAACGGCGATATGAGCGGCTTCACCGGCACATTGAATGTAGTTTCCTCATACAATAACTCTTCGGGCTATCCTGCCGAATTACGCATCAACCACTCCAAAGGCTTACCCGATGCCCTGGTGATTATCAATTCCTCGGTATCCGCATCGAATGTTTCCGGAACAGGCCTTGTGCTGGGCGCACTATCCGGAACGGGTGAACTGGCGGGTAACGAGGCGTATCAGATTGGCTCCAAAGGCATCGATTCCGATTTCAGGGGCCGGATCACATCCGGAAGTGTTACCAAAGTGGGTAAGGGAGAACTTAAATTGTCGGGATCGAATACCTACACCGGCACCACTGCCATCCGGTCTGGCACCCTGCACGTGAACAACACCGCAGGAAGTGCCACGGGTACCGGCAACGTTACTGTTCAGGAGGGAGGAACCCTCACCGGGGAAGGGATAATTACAGGAGCAGTAAATGTGCAGTCAGGAGGAACATTGAAGCCGGGAGGTTCCGGTACGGGCACCAAAACCACGGTAAACAACAACGTAACCCTTTCTTCCGGATCGGTATTCAGCGTCAGGGTCAACCCTTTGTTTAAAATGGCAGACTGCCTGGCCGTCACCGGAAAGTTGACCCTTGCAGGTTTGCTGACCGTGAACAATACCACTCCTTCCGGGTTCAAAGAGGGAGATCGTTTTAAAATTCTGGAAGGAACGAATAGTACCGGAAGCTTTACTTCGGTGAATCCCGCAACACCCGGAGAGGGATTGATTTGGGATCTGTCGGAACTCACCACCGGCGGGATGCTGAAAGTGGCAAGAGCCGTATCGGCTTCTTCGCTGATGAAGCCGGTGCTGACGGTTGGTCCCAATCCGGTTGAAAACCGCTTTGTCGTTGGTTTGCCCGGAATCCGGAACCGGACCACAGTCGAAATTACCGGAATAAACGGACAGACCGTAAAACGTGCCGTATTTACCCGTACCGGAAGGATTGAAATGGACGTTAGCTCGTTTCGGAAAGGCATCTATTTTGTTACCATCGTTTCGGATGGAATGGTGGAGAGTCATAAACTGGTGATCGATTAACCCGATGAGGAATGTTTTGGTTTGCTTTTGGGTCCTGGCCCTGTTTTCCGGTTTTTCAACCCGGTTGAATGCACAGATGCAGGTGGAACGCCTGGATCGCGGACTGGTTGCGGTAAGAAGCAATCAGGGATATTATCTGTCGTGGCGTTTGCTGGCCAATGAATCCTATGAAACGGGCTTTAATGTCTACAGGGGGAACACCCGTTTGAATGCAGAACCGGTAACGGAATCGACATCTTTTACCGATCCTGCATCTCCTTTAAGCAGTGTTTATTATGTAAGGGCAATTCACCATGGGGAGGAGCAGCAAGACAGAAAACAGGCCCGGATCATCAATAGCACGGAAGGGAGCAATGCGGGGTATTTTGATATTCCGGTCAACCGGCCGGCGACCGGCGTTTTGGGCTCCGCCTATTCGCCGGGAGATGCGAGTGCCGGCGACCTGAACGGCGACGGCGAATACGAAATTGTTTTTAAGTGGGACCCCGGCAATGCCAAAGACAATTCCCAAAGCGGCTCTACCGATAATGTGTATCTGGATGCGGTTACCCTTAACGGCGAACACCTGTGGCGTATCGACCTGGGGCCGAATATACGGGCGGGGGCTCATTACACCCAGTTTCTGGTTTACGACTTCGACGGGAACGGAAAAGGCGAAATCATGGTGAAGACCGCCCCCGGAACTAAGGACGGCACCGGGAAATTCCTCAGCAAAGGTCCTGCCGCCACGGCCAACCACAGTGCACTCTACCGGAATACAAACGGCTATATCCTTTCAGGACCTGAATATATCACGGTGTTCGACGGATTGACAGGGTTGGAACTGGCCACCGACGATTACTGGCCATCCAGGGGTACGGTATCATCGTGGGGTGACAGCTACGGAAACCGGGTGGACCGTTTCAATGCCACGGTGGCGTATGTCGACGGTCAGCGCCCCTCAGCGGTGTTCCAGCGCGGCTATTACACACGCATGACCATCGCTGTCTGGGACTGGCGAAACGGCACCCTTAACAGAAGGTGGACGTTCGATTCCAATTCTGAAGGAAACGGGTTGTACTATGGTCAGGGAAACCATTCCATTCATGTGATCGACGCCAATGGCGATGGCAAACAGGATATTGTGACCGGCTCGTCGGTCATTTCAGGCAATGGATCCGGCCTTCATACCTCCCGCATGGGGCATGGCGATGCCTGCCATGTCTCCTTCATGAATAAAAACAGTACCCGTCCGATGATTTTTATGCCCCATGAAAGCGATGGTCATGGGGTTTCGTTGCGGTATGCCGATGACGGCGAACTGGTCTTTAACCATCGCAACAATAACGATGTCGGGCGGGGTTGTGCAGGCGAACTGGACCCTGAACAACCAGGATTCCACTTCTGGGCGACGAATGGACTGGGACTCTATAACATCACCGGGAGCAGGGTAGGCAATATACCCAATTCCATCAATTTCGTGATCTGGTGGGACGGGAACCTGAGCCGTGAACTGATGAACAGCAACACCATAGACCGCTGGAACATCCTTTCGAACAATTCCACCCGCCTGTTGACCGGTACCGGGGCAGGTTCCATAAACGGCACCAAATCGACGCCGGTATTACAGGCTGACCTTTTCGGCGACTGGCGTGAAGAAGTCATTTTGCGCCGAAACGATAACAGTGCTTTGCGGGTCTTCACCACCACCATGCCTACGGCCCATAAACTTTTCACCTTTATGCACGATCCGGTTTACAGGGTGGCTGTATCATGGCAGAATTCCTCGTACAACCAACCTCCTCATCCCGGTTTTTATGTGGCGAGCGATATGAATTTCCCGCCTCCGGTACCGATGGGCCTGCCGGTGGCCGGTTTTAACCGGGGATCGGGTGAAATTATCGCTGACCTGATGGTCTACGACGATGTAAATGCGCTCCGCTGGCAGGTGATGCAAAATCTGAGTTCCTCGGTTTCGGTATACGGCGACAAGACCTATTTTGCCTCCCAGATGCCCGGATTTCTTCAAGGCAGTGAATGGATCAGAACTGCTGCCGGATCAGGGGGATTCGAAAACAGCGATGGTTTGGCCAGTTTCATGGTGCTTCAGGAGGCTAAGGTTTATGTGGTCCACCCGGCCACTGCTGAAAACAGACCCGGCTGGCTTTCCTCCTTTACGCTGAAGCCCGAAAAAGTGATTTTGTCAGTGACAGGGCAGGCACCTGCAGAGATGAGCCTCTTCGAACGGGAGGTATCCAGAGGTGATACCCTATTCCTGGGTACCATCGCGACCATTCAGCCTATGTATTTTGTTGCTGCAATAAAAAAGGGCATCAATAGCTATGGCCCGGTCCCCGCTGCCGGTAACGCGATCAAAATCTATCCCAATCCGTTTAGCGGCTCCTGCCGTATCGTATTTGAAACAAAAGCCGAGAGCTTCGTATCTGCCGGGGTGTACAATTCAGATGGCAGGCGGGTATTGTTGCTATTAAACGGGATGGTCGGGGCCGGAAATCATACAGTTATGATTGAGGGTGCCTCTTTGCCGCCCGGAATCTATCTGGTGAAAATGCAAAGCAATAACCAGTTGTTTCAGAAGAAGATTGTCCTGGTAAAATAGCGCGGCGATACAGTAATGATCGGCTACCATTCCTGCTTTACGGGTAAAAGCAACCTTATGCAGGGGTTCGTCGTGCTGTGGTTATCCCGGGGCGACACTTTTTGGCTATTTTTGCATCAGCCGGATCAATCATTTTAAAACAGACGAAGGATGAACAGGTTTTTCTTACTTTGGATCGCCGCCATGTTTGCCATGCCTCCCCTGGCGGGCCAGGATACCCTGCCCTGGTCTCAGCAGATGGCCAATTCACAGATGCTCCGCAGTGGCAACATCAGCAGTTGGGACTACCCGAACGGGCTCTTTGCCGAATCGGTACTTCAGGTTTACAACTATTACCGGAAGGAGCAATACCTTACCTATGTGGTTAAACATGCCGGATCAACGGTCAGTGCATCTACGGGAAAAATCGGCTCCAGGTATAATTTTGGCGATTTTACTCTGGATAATGTGAACCCCGGGATGTTCCTGATCGGACTGCACCAGACAGCGCCCAAACCCTCGTACAAAATTGCCCTGGACACCCTGCGGAAGCAGCTGGCGGTCCAGCCGCGCACCAACGACCATCCTGACGGTGGATTTTGGCACAAGAAAATCTACCCGCACCAGATGTGGCTCGACGGATTATACATGGGGGCCCGGTTTTATGCCGAATACGAAAGATTGTACAATCAGGGCAAAGGTTATGATGATATCGTCAACCAGTTTGTTCTGATCCACCGTAAAACCTATGATCCCGAATACCAGTTGAATTACCATGCCTGGTCGGCCATGCCCGGTGAGCCCAGCTCGTTCTGGGCCAACAGGTCAGGGCCTTATGAAGGCTGCTCCAAAGAGTTCTGGGGGCGGGGTTTGGGATGGTATGCCGCTGCACTGGCTGATGTGATCGAAATCCTGCCAGCCTCCTATGGTCGCAGGGAAGAACTGGTTGTCCTCTTCAACCAGGTGGCCGCAGGGATCAGACGGTGGCAGGATTCTGCCAGCGGATGCTGGTTCCAGCTGTTGCGCTACGACCAGACCTTCACCTCGGCGAAGGGAAGACCCAACTACCTGGAGGCTTCCGCCTCTTCGATGTTTACCTATGCCTTGATGAAAGCCCTCCGCCTGGGGATTGTCGATGCCAGCCTTTACAAACCTGTGGCCGAGAAAGCCTATCAGGGACTGATAACGAATTTCGTCAGCCGCGACGGGGCAGGAAATATTTCTCTGAACCGGATTTGCCGTTCCGCAGGCCTGGGACCGGCGTCAAACCCTGGTCGTGACGGTTCGGCAAGCTATTACCTCGACGGAAGTGATGCCGGAAGCATCGTCTCGAACGACCTGAAAGGGGTGGGGCCCTTCATCCTGGCAAGCGTAGAGTACGAAAGGCTGCAACATCAGGGGACCGGTCTGGTCCTGCCGGAAAAGGAGGAAAAAAAGGTCAGGGTCCGTTACGAAAGGGGAAACCTCACGGTCGAGTCGTCCGCACAAACCATCCGTGAGGTCAGGTGCTTCGATGTGCAGGGAAAACTGGTTGCCATGGAAAAGGGAAATGAGGAAAACCGGTTCCGGTTTCCGTTCCGTGCCCCTGCAGGTTTCTACCTGGTAACCGTCAATAACGGTCTGCCTGCCAAGCTGAGCATCCAATAGCCCAAACCGGTCAGGGCAACTACGGTGAGATTTCCGGCTAAACCCTTTAAGGAGAGATTTTTTTTACCACCCTCTTCAGGTGCCGCCCTTTGCGGTCAGAAAAGTTCATGTCCCTGCTCTTGGACTTAAAGCTGAATTCTGATTTTGCTATCCGGAGTTGTCATTTTCCCTTTCCGTGTAACAGCGGGGTACACCCTTTCCCCGATCATTGACCTGGCAGTTGCTTCATCAAACGTTGAAGGGATGCTCACCTGCTTCACCGTAGCGTAATAATTGCCAGTTTGCCTGGACTGTACCAAGCTTAGGCCTCCTTGCAGAATTAAGGCCACAAACTGCCGTCCGTCTTTCGTAGTACGGACTGAAAAATCTTTCACTTCTACCATTTTACTGATTTTTAAATTGTTAATACTATGATTATGAACCCGGGGACTGTCCCGGTTTCTCAGGGTGTGCTGGGGGTTGTGATAGGGAGTAAACACCCCTCTCATAGACATGGAAATTATTACTTGTCAATTACTTACAGCTAAGAAAAAATGACTTTGGACAATCGTAAGGGGGGGGTATCCAAATAAGCTTTTTACGAAGGGGGGTGGGTAGATTTTAAAGTACCCGGGCAAAGTGAAGGTATATAAGCCTTCATAGTGTAAGTTTTTGGAGTTAATTAATTAAGCCGGTGCTACAGAGTGCCGGTTTTTTGTAGATTTACATGACAATTAATGAAAAGTAACTACTCAGGTACCAACCTGCGAGTAAAAGTACAATAAATAAGAATCCGGAC
>CAZYUA010000037.1:26570-28777 GCA_964650525.1 uncultured Prolixibacteraceae bacterium | reverse complement strand
TGTCAAAGAACAATATGATCTATTTAGTTTTTAAAAATTAACGCATCAGCACTATATCACTCCGTAAAACCGTTTGAAATATGAAGAAGTATATTGGTTGGATTCTGTTTGTATTGGTTATTGTGCTGGCTGCTTTCATCTACTGGAAGTATTTTTTCACTTACAGCGAAGGTTACAGGGCGGGATTGTTGCAGAAGTTCTCGAAAAAGGGAACTATTTTTAAAACTTACGAAGGAGAGATGATCCTCAGCAGTGTACAGTCACGTGCTGATATCGCCCTTGCTTCTGAGAAGTTCTTTTTTTCGGTAGCAGCCGAACCAATTGCTGTCAAAATGAATGACCTGCAGGGGGAGTATATTGTGGTCCATTACCATGAGAAAAACGGTGTTTTACCTTGGGTAGGTGAAACCCGTTATCTGGTTGACAGTGTAAAAGTAAACGATACGAATCCTTTCCGGTTAAATAGCAGCCAGGAATAACGCTCACCTCCCAGGGTAAGGATCGTTATTGCCCGTTCCTTGCATGTTGGATGATTCGTCCAGAGCTTTAAATGAATCATCGTAAGTATCTGTAATTCTGACTGTACGATAATTAGGTCCAGCCAGAAGCTGGATGGTTGAAGCGATTTGTTTTTTGAGAGGGTCCAGGACCCATTCAAGTTCTTGCGGGCCGTTTTTTACTTCCTGGTGGGTTTTCATCCGTAGCTCTTCCTTGATTTGCCCAACCAGTCCCTCCAGTTCCGGTGAGGTACGCCAATTTCCGGAGCCGATCCAGGGTTTTTTGTACTCCATAACCTCAGCAATTTTCCATTCGTAATCGAAGTCATTGAACGATAGGAATTTGGGGTTTAAGTTGGCTACGGTCAACTCGTTGTTTTCGCGATTGTGCTTAATCCGGAGTTCTTTCAGGTCAATACCATACCTGGCAATGATTTTGACTTGTAGCGCTCCGATAAAATGGAGCGATTTGTTTCCCTGTTCGAATTTATCGTTCCAGGTACGGGTAAAATTGGTATTTACCTGCATCAACCCCAGATCGATAATATCTTTTATTTCAGCAATATTAAGTTTCCGGGATCTGAGTTCCTCGTTCTCTTCCTGAAGGGTAGCCACCTGAGTGACAGTGGTTTTTAACTGTGCCGAAAGTTCCCCGATTTTTTCTTCCTTGTTCCGGAGTGCCAGTTCCCAAAGGGTGCCAGCCAGGCCGGCAATACCAATAAAGATCAGGCCGTAAATTATCGCTTCGTTCGATATAAGGATAATCCCGATCAGTACGATCACAAAAAGGAATACGTAGATCTTGGCGTTAAAAAGGAGCGATCTGTTTATGAACCTCATGATTTGGGAATCCTGAAATAATCGGCAAAGATACCTTTTTTCTCAGCAGCCAGTAAGACAAGCTCAGTGATAATTTCAGGAGGGAAGATGGTCCGGTTGAAGGTCATGTCGAAGATTTCAGGATCATCGGAGGATTTTGCCAAAACGGCGTGACGGTAAGCGATTCTTTCTTTTTCTACTTTTTTGATAAACAAGACGGAATCGGCCCTTGACCAGTTGTTCTTGGTCATGATGGAGTTGATGCGGTCTTCAAGCGGGGCTACCAGCCGGATATGGAGCGAGTTTCTGATGTCGGCTGCCACGATGTTACTGCCTCTGCCTACAATGATGCAAAACCCGTCTTCTGCGAAACTCCGGATTACGTCTACGACGGTTTTTTTGATTTTTTTATCGGTTTTATATCTTTTTTCGCTGAAAGCATTGAGGATCTCATCGAACGAGGAGCGCTCGGGCTGTTTGAAGATCTTGGCCACCTGTTCAGGATGAAGGTTCAGCTCCCTGGCGCTCTCAGAAAAAATTTCTTTGCTGAGGACGTTCCATTTTTCCTCTTTCATAAGGAGATTGAGCTGCTTTGCCAGCATAAAAGCCAGTTCGAGGCCCGAACACCCTACCTCTCTTGACACGGTGATAACCGGCCCCGGAGGTTTTGCCTTCTTTTTGGGATACTGGATCATCCCAACCCTTTTGCTGAGATAGCTATGCAGTAAATTGTCCATTGTTCTGTTTTTGCTTTTTTTACAATGTTACGTTTTTTTTGTCTTCTTGGTTTATTCGTGAGACTCAAATTTCAAGAGCGCAGCGAATTGAAATTTGCTAGTCGAACAATCCCGGCTCAGACGGAGGGTATAATCCCCCCGCTGCTTGTTGCGG
>CAZYUA010000037.1:0-26470 GCA_964650525.1 uncultured Prolixibacteraceae bacterium | reverse complement strand
AGCGAATTGAAATTTGCCAGTCGAACAATCCCGGCTCAGACGGAGGGTATAATCCCCCCGCTGCTTGTTGCGGAGAATGGGGCCAAAGTCTGACGTCGGGGTTATACCCGTGATTCGTGAGACTCAAATTTCAAGAGCGCAGCGAATTGAAATTTGCCAGTCGAACAATCCCGGCTCAGACGGAGGGTATAATCCGCCGCTGCTTGTTGCGGAGAATGGAGCCAAAGTCTGACGTCGGGGTTATACCTTTGATTTTGGTTCCGGTTTTCCCTGTTTGATGTCGGTGGTATTAAGATCTGGCCCGGTTTCGAGGGAAACCCGGTAAAATAGTTTATTTTAGAGCCTTCTTAAATTGGAATGTATGTTTGATAAAGAGGTATACCAGCGACGCAGGAGAAACCTGTGTGCCCAGTTGGATGGGGCGTTCATCTTACTGCTGGGGAACAACGATTCACCCATGAATTACACCGATAATTCATTCCCTTTCAGGCAGGACAGCAGTTTTCTCTATTTCTTCGGGATTGATTATCAGGGACTGGCCGGCATAATAGATACGACGGATGGTACTGAAATCATCTTTGGCGATGATGCTGACATCGAAGACATCATCTGGATGGGGCCACAGGAGCCGCTGAGCCTGAAGGCCGGCAAGGTGGGAGTAGAAAAGACACTGCCCTTCCATAAATTGCCCGACTTGCTCGCTTCTGTCATCAGCAAAGGCAGGAAAATCCATTTTCTTCCTCCCTACAGGGCTGAAAATAAAATTCTGTTACAGCAACTTACTGGTATTGAACTATCGCGGCAGAAGGATATGGCTTCCCTTGACCTGATCCGGGCTGTTGTTTCGTTGAGGTCAGTAAAAGAACCGGTTGAGATTGAGGAGATAGAAAAGGCCTGTGCCACCGGGTACAACATGCATGTTCAGTGCATGAAAATGGCTTTACCGGGAATCAGGGAACAGGAAATTGCGGGCCGGATCGAGGGAATTGCCTGTTCCGGAGGAGGAATGGTTTCCTTCCCGGTGATAGTATCGCAGAACGGAGAGACGTTGCACAACCATAATCATTCCCGGATTCTGGCTCGGGGGAAGCTCCTGCTGGTCGATGCGGGAGCAGAGTCCCCGCTGCATTATGCATCAGATTTTACCCGCACCATTCCTGTTGGAGGGAAATTCAGCCAACAGCAGCGGGAAATCTATGAAATCGTCTTGGCTGCAAACAACAAGGCTGCAGCCCTGGCTAAACCCGGAATTACCTATCTGTCTGTGCATCTGGCCGTTTCAGAGGTAATTGCTGAAGGGTTGAAACAGCTGGGATTGATGAAAGGAGATGCTAAGGAAGCGGTGGCCCAGGGAGCCCATGCTTTATTCTTTCCTCATGGCCTCGGGCACATGATGGGATTGGATGTCCATGATATGGAAGACCTGGGCCAGATTCATGTAGGATACGACGAGGAAACCCGCCCCGTTCAGCAGTTTGGCACCGGTTACCTCCGTCTTGGAAGACGACTCAGGGAAGGCTTTGTCGTAACCAATGAACCCGGGATTTATTTCATTCCTGCTCTGATCCATCAATGGAAATCCCAGAAAAAGCATCTTCCATTTATTGATTACCGGCGTTTGGAAAGATATTTGGGATTCGGCGGGATACGGCTTGAAGATGATCTGCTTATTACCGGAACCGGGGCCAGGATCCTTGGAAACCGGGTTCTGATAAACCCTGAGGAGGTGGAAGGTCTGGCAGGATCGGGATTATGACGTTAAGCAGGTTTCAGGGTTAAGGGGAGTTGCCGCCTTGGGTAGGCAACGTCAGGGTCTCAACCGGGCTGTTGTCAGTGCTGCCGGAATAATAATCAGGAAGTACAAAAAATGAAGATCCCTCCATTTCCTGTGCGGAATATATCGGAAAACTTTGAGTATTTTTGTGAATTGTCTATTTTCGCCCTCTGTTTGGTAAAAATGGATTTTACCATAATATTAATAAGAACTACATGGAGCCTGAAGATCTGAAAAACTCTCCGGAGTTGGAGTCTGCCAAAACAAAAAAACCACGTACCCGGAAAAAAGTGCAGACCGATAATGTTGATGACCAGAAGCAAATTTCTGAAGAAACTGCCTCAGCTGCTGACGCTGTCCTCAAGGATCCTGTCGATCCCAGTGCCGCGGAACTGGCCGGTGAGCCGGAAAGGCCCGGTGCCGGGGAAGGGTTGGCAGAGGTAGGAATGATGGATGAAAGGCCAGAATCTGGTTCAGAAACAATTGCCAAGAAAGAGGTGACACTGCTTCAGGTTCCTGATCAGGTAGAAACGGAGTTGTTGGCTGTGGATTTACCGGGTTCTGAAAATAGCATTGCGGAAGGAGGATCGGATGGTTATGCACCGGATGAACCTGAACTCCATGAGAAGAATTTCCCATTGCCTGTGGATGCAGGAGTTGTGGAATCTTCGCCGGATGATGAACCGGAAGAAGGGTTGAAGGAGATGGCTTCTGTCCCTGAATCCCCGGAAGGTAAAACAGAGACGGTTGATTTTGAGGGGGTTGCATCCGGAACTGGTGAAGAGGTACCTTATACTGGGGAGGGTATACCTGATGAGAATGCCAAAGCCCTGGAAGCCGGACTGGATTCTGTGGTTCCTGCAGGTGAAACAGAATCAATCGGGAAATTGGTGTCAGAGAGGAACTTCGAAGAA
The DNA here is from genome assembly GCA_964650525.1 of uncultured Prolixibacteraceae bacterium. Classification (GTDB taxonomy): domain Bacteria; phylum Bacteroidota; class Bacteroidia; order Bacteroidales; family Prolixibacteraceae; genus UBA1413. The sequence goes on along the minus strand of CAZYUA010000037.1, from coordinate 23,782 downwards.
ACAACCAAAACCGTAACACCGGAACCGGCAGGGGAAGAAACAGAAGTACAGCCTGCCGCACAACAAGGGGTGGATGATTTCCAGGAGGAGGTGAAAATCACCGAAGAACCAGGAGAGAACCCGGAAGATGAGAGATCCCCTATTTCGCGGTTATCGGAAGAATATGCACAGCTCACCCAGAATGAACTGGTAAAAATTTTAAGGGATGCAGTAGAAGCAGGGGGAGAAACAGACCATAACATCGATGCGGTAGTGGCCCTTTTCTACCATAAATCCAAAGAGGCCAGTGACCAGGCAAAACGCGATTATTTGTCGGGGGGTGGCGATCCCGCGGCATTTCTCCAGGAAGAGGATCCTTACATTCCTGAGGTTAAGGAGCTGCTGAAACGGTTCAGGCAGATCAGGTTTGAGATAGCAAAGAAACTGGATGCAGAAAAGGAACAGAATCTTCAGCGTAAGTATGAAATTATTGAAGAGATCAAGAACCTGTTGAATAAGGAAGAATCCATAAACCGTACTTTTCAGGAATTCAGGGATTTGCAGCGTAAATGGTACGACATAGGCCAGGTTCCTCAGGCCCGGATGAAGGATTTATGGGATACCTATCATTTTCATGTTGAGAATTTCTACGACTATATCAAGATCAACAAGGAGCTCAGAGACCTGGACCTGAAGAAGAACCTGGAAGCCAAAATTCAGATTTGCGAGAAGGCAGAGGAGTTGTTGATGGAGCCTTCGGTACTGAGGGCATTTAATGCGTTGCAAAAATACCATGACGACTGGAGAGAAATCGGTCCGGTACCTCCGGATAAGAAAGATGAAATCTGGGAAAGATTCAAGGCTGCCACTTCCCAGATAAACCTCAAACATCAGGATTATTTTGAGAAGCGCAAGTCAGAACAGAAAAAGAATCTGGATGCCAAGGTTGCCCTTTGTGAAAAGGCCGAAGAGATCTCCTCCGTCAAATTTGAGTCTCACCGCGACTGGGATGAAAAATCAAGAGACCTGGTTGAACTTCAGAAAGTATGGAAGACGATAGGTTTTGCCCCAAAAAAGGATAACAACAGAATCTATAACCGTTTCAGAGAAGCTTGCGACCGGTTTTTCGTTAATAAGCGCGAATATTACTCGAAAAACAAAGATATTCAGCAGACCAATCTTCAGATGAAGATCGATCTCTGCATGGAAGCGGAGACCCTGAAGGAGAGCGATGACTGGAAGAAGACGACCCAGCAGTTTATCGACATTCAGCGCAGATGGAAGGAGATAGGACCGGTTCCGAGGAAAAGTTCTGACGCGATATGGAAGCGGTTCCGGGCAGCATGTGATTACTTTTTTGAGCGGAAAGCAGGGCATTTCAACGACATTGACGGTGAACAACTTGAGAATCAACAGCTGAAGGAGCAAATCATTGAGGAGGTCGAAAGGTTTAAGCCTGAATCAGATTTGTCGGCCAGCTTGAAAATATTACGTGATTTTCAACGGCGATGGACTGAAATCGGCCATGTGCCGCTCAAGAATAAAGATTCCCTTCAGCTGAGGTTCCGTGATGCCATCAATAAGCATTTCGACACCCTGAAAATAGACAGTCCAAACCGGAGCACTTTCAACTTCAGGAACAAGATCGAATCGATGACAGACAATTCCAGGGGGTTGATGAAGGTCAGATCGGAACGGGAAAAATATATGATAAAGCTAAAACAGCTGGAGAGCGATCTTTCTTTGCTTGACAACAACATTGGGTTCTTTGCCAATTCAAAGAATGCCCAGGCCCTGATTGCTGACGTTAATCAAAAAATTCAGGATACCAGGGAAAAGATCGATGAGCTGAAAGAAAAAATCCGGATTATTGACGACCTGGATAAGTCGGAATATTAAGCAATATCAGTAGAGGTGAGGGCTCGGTGGCTGGAGTCTGACGGTCGAGGCCATCCTTTTCTTACAGAAACAGGTCATTGGCTCAACTAAACAGGGTGCTGTTGCACGCTGGGGAGAGGGTTGACTGTTTATTTTCCGGTCTGGTTCCCGTAAAAAGTTTAATTTTGTGGTTTTGAACCAATAATCCTGTTGTGCTTGAAACAAGGTATGTTTTTGTAACCGGTGGCGTTACATCTTCCCTGGGAAAGGGGATATTGGCTTCCTCACTTGCTAAGTTGTTGCAAGCCAGGGGATATTCAGTCACCATTCAAAAATTGGATCCTTACATTAATGTGGATCCCGGCACCCTGAACCCTTATGAGCACGGAGAGTGCTTTGTCACCGAAGACGGTGCGGAGACCGATCTGGACCTTGGGCATTATGAGCGTTTTTTGAATATTCCCACTTCCAAGGCCAACAACATCACGACCGGAAGGATATACCAGGCAGTGATCAGCAAGGAGAGGCGAGGGGATTACCTGGGGAAAACCGTCCAGATCATACCTCATATTACCGATGAGATCAAACGGAGGATTAAACTGGTTGCCTCAAAGGGGAAGTATGATATTGTGATCACGGAGATCGGGGGTACGGTCGGGGATATCGAATCGCTGCCCTACATAGAATCGGTGAGGCAGCTGAAATGGGAGCTTGGGAACAAGGCTCTGGTGATTCATCTGACCCTGGTACCCTATCTTTCGGCTACTGGTGAGCTTAAGACCAAGCCAACGCAGCATTCGGTTAAGCAACTGCTCGAAAACGGAGTGCAGCCTGATGTATTGGTATTGCGCACCGAACATCCGATCGATGAAATTATCCGTGCCAAGGTGGCCCTTTTCACGAATGTGTCGATGGATGCCGTGGTTCAATCGATAGATGTTCCCTCCATTTATGAGGTTCCCATTAAAATGCTGGAGGAGAAGCTGGATATTACTGTATTAAAAAAGATGGACCTTCCGGTCAGGGAAGCTACTGATATGACAGCCTGGAACGATTTTCTGGGCAGGCTTAAAAATCCGGACCATTCGGTGACCATTGCGTTGGTCGGGAAATATGTGGAGTTGCACGATGCCTACAAGTCGATCGCGGAGGCCCTGGTCCATGCAGGAGCAGCAAACAGGTCCGGGGTGAACATCCGCTGGGTACACTCCGAATCCCTGGATCCTGCCACTGTGGAGGAGACCCTGAAAGGTGTGCAGGGCATCCTGGTGGCACCGGGCTTCGGGCACCGGGGCATCAAGGGAAAAATCCTGGCAGTTACCTATGCCAGGGTAAATAACCTTCCTTTCTTTGGCATTTGCCTGGGAATGCAGATGGCGGTCATCGAATTCGCACGGAATGTGGCCGGGCTTGAGGGTGCCGACTCAACCGAAATAAACCCCAAAACCCCGCACCCGGTTATTGACCTGATGGAACAACAAAAGGAAGTCATCGATTTTGGCGGCACCATGCGGCTGGGATCTTACGACTGCCGGATCATCTCCCGGAAATCCAAAGTCTTTGAGGCATACAACAAATTCACCATCAGCGAAAGACACCGCCACCGGTTTGAATTCAACAATGCCTACCTCCAGCAGTTTGAGAAGCATGGCATGAAAGCCACCGGGATGAACCCGGAAACCGATCTGGTTGAAATCATGGAAATTCCCGATCATAAATGGTTTGTTGGCGTTCAGTTCCATCCGGAGTACAGGAGTACGGTGCTGAATCCCCATCCACTATTTGTCGATTTCATTAAAAGTGCCCTAATCTGACCTCAATGGATAGAAATTCAATCATTGGTATCGTTCTGATTTTTGTGGTGTTGTTTGTGGCATCCCTGATTAACCGTCCTTCGCGGCAGCAGATTGAAAAACTTCAGCACCAAAAGGATTCCATCTTACGGGCTGAAGAGATTCAGAAACAGCTGCTGGCTGAAAAGGAAACACAGGCGGCTACTTACCAGGAGGCCTTACCGGATTCCTTGACCGAAGAGGAAAAGCAGCAGGAGGCCGAAAATCAGTTGGGGGTTTTCGGCGCGTTTGCCAGCGGGGAAGAACAGTTCCTGACCCTTGAAAATAACCTGATTAAACTAACCTTTTCCAACAGAGGCGGTAAAATCTATTCGGTAGAATTGAAAAAATTCAAACGGTTTGATGGTACTCCCCTGATTTTGTTCGATGGCCCGGAAAACACTTTCGGTCTGAATTTCTTTTCCCAAAACCGGAATATACAAACCGAGAGACTTTTTTTCCAGGCTTTCCCGCCGCTGGTGGACCAGGTTACCGGTCCGGAAGTGAAGACCGGAGACGAAGGCAATGAAAAGTTTAACCGGGATAATCCGGGCGACAGCAGCACCGTACGTTTTAGGCTGGAAGTGAATCCCGGAAGTCATCTTGATTATGTCTATACGCTGAAATACAATTCCTATCTGGTAGGTTTTAACATTCAGACCGAGGGATTGAACCGCCACATTGCCAACAATCAGCCCTACCTGAACCTGGTATGGGCCTTCGACGTTCCCCGGCAGGAGAAAAAGTCGCAATACGGCGAAGACCGTTATACCAACATCTACTACAAGTTCTACGAGAGTGAAGTTGAAAAACTGAATGCCAACAAATCGGATGAGGAGAGCCTGAGCACCCGGACTCAATGGATCGGGATGAAACAGCTGTTCTTTACTTCGACCCTGATTGCGGATGAGTTTTTCCCGGTTGCCCATGTGGCGTGCACCCGGATGACGGAGGATGAAGAATACCTGGCACGGTTTAAGAGCGAGGTCTCCCTGCCTTACCAAGGCAACAGTTCCGACCATTTCGGCATGGACATTTATTTTGGGCCCACCCATTTTCATACGCTCCGGCAATACAAAATCAATCTGGAGAGCCAGGTAAACCTGGGCTATTCCATTGTCAGGCCTGTAAACCGGTTCCTGATTATTCCCGTATTCACTTTTCTGAGGAAATACATTTCCAACATGGGAATTGTGATTCTGCTGCTTACGGTATTCATCAAGTTTATCTTGTTCCCCTTCACTTACAAGTCCTACATTTCACAGGCCAAAATGAGGGTTTTAAAACCCGAGATGGATGAAATCAATGCGAAATTCCCTGCGGATAAAGCCATGGATAAACAGCAGGCAATCATGGCTTTATACAAAAAAGCAGGGGTAAGCCCCATGGGAGGCTGCCTGCCCATGTTGTTGCAAATGCCGATTCTGATAGCCATGTTCTTTTTCTTCCCGACCTCGATAGAATTGCGTCAGCAGGGATTTCTGTGGGCACACGATCTCTCCACCTATGATTCTATCTTGAATCTGCCCTTTTCGATACCCTTTTACGGCGATCATGTCAGTCTATTCTGCCTGTTGATGACCCTGACCACGATTATTTCGACCCATCTGAATTCACAGGCCACTGCGGGAACCTCCATGCCCGGGATGAAGACCATGATGTACCTGATGCCCGTGATGTTCCTTTTCATCTTGAACAGCTACTCATCGGGACTCAGTTATTACTATTTTCTGGCTAACGTGATTACTATAGGCCAAACCTATGTTGTCAGGGGAATGGTGGATGAGGACAAGATCAGGGCTCAGATTCAGCTGAACAAGAAGAAAACGGTTACCAAGTCGAAATTTCAGCAACGGTTGGAAAAATTGGCCAAGGAGAGGGGCATAACGCCGCCTCCCCAGAAGAAAAGATAAAAAAAAGGATGCTCTGATTAAACTTTATCCGGTCGCTTCAGTCAAAAAAAATGAAATTTTAATAAATCCGGAATGATGAAAAGATTAGGTTTTATTTGTTTGATTTTTGTATTTGCGATTACGGCCGGTTGTGGCCAACCAAGAAACAAAGCCGTCGAGGCAACAAGTACACCACCTCAGGGGGGCCCACAGATGCGTGAACAGGGACCAGGTCCCGGCCAGGAAGGACGCCGCCAGTTCAGTCCTGAAGATTTCGCCAACCGGCAGACGGAGCAAATCGGAGAGTACATAACGTTTACGGAAGGACAAAAAGAAAAGGTCTATCAGTTGAATCTGAAGTATTCCCAGAAGATGCAGGAGTTGAGAAGCGGAGTCTCTTTCATGGATATGAACGACGAGCAGCGGGCTGAAATGCGTAAAAAAATGGATGCCCAGCAAGCTGAAAAAGACCAGGAAATGAAGACTATCCTCAGTGCGGAACAGATGACAGCGTATGAAAAATTCCGGGAAGAGATGAGAAACCGGATGCAGCGTCGTCCGCAATAGCCTTACCATGATTACTGATCACGGGGATTTCCCGCGAAAGAGGCTGTCCCCAAAAAGACAGCCTCTTTCTGTCAGAAATGCCTTCTGAACCCGGGATACCGGTTTGCGCCCCGGGAATTTTAAGGGTATTGGTCAGACGCAAAATGCCCACGATCAACAGATCGCTTAACCTTCCGCGAAGCCCATCCTGCTTGTTTCCCGGTTTATGTTCCAATGTTGTTCACGCCCCCGGCTTTTGGCAGGGAACGGTAATGCGGGTGCATTTTTTTTGCATTAGCCGGTTATGCACCCCTTTCGCCAGGTCATTGACAAGGTCTAAGGTCTTCCATTATTGCGAACCGGTTGCCGTGGCATGTCAACCAGTCATAGAAAGTTAGGCGCAGATTTGCACCCCCGGGGTCATTCTGCCGGTACGCTTTAACAGGAATGAGAACCTTGGGTTAAGGAAAAGTCATGTCCGGATAAAGTCTTACCGGATACAGAAAGCCCCGGATACTTCCCGGGGCAGGGTAAAAGGGAGGTCAGCTCTGGAAAAGGGTTCAGGCAGGGCTTACTTGCCGCCACTGCTGAGGGCATTCAAACGTGAGATGTATTTGTCCACGTTACGCCCTTCGTTACTGTTTCTGTAATCCTTTTTGATCCGGTTGTAGTATTCCAGCGCTTTGTCGGGTTTGCCCATGACCTCAAGAAGGGTAGCCGCTTTCATCAGGTATATGGGAGTGGTCAGATCATTGTCGGAGAGGGAAATGGCTTTGCTGTAATTCTTAAGTGCTTTGTCCTGTTCGCCCAATTCAAGAAAGACATCTCCAAGAGCTCCCGCGGAGGCAGGTCCCAGAACCGCATCTTTTGAACTGAAACGGCCCAGGTGTTCAGCTGCATCTTCAAACTGACCAAGCCGTAAATAGCAGAGCCCAGCATAATAGTGGGAGAGACGGGCTTGTTTCGTGATACCATAATCATCAATGATATCCAGGAATCCCAGGTAGTTGCCATCTCCGTTCAGTGCGAGATTGAAAGAATCTTTTTCGAAATACTGCTCAGCCATGAACATTTGTGACTGAGCCTCTGTCTCACGGGGCTGAATGTAAAAACGGGTAACTGCCAAATATCCAACCACAAGGAGTACGATTACTCCGATTGCATAAAAGATCTTATTCTGGTTGTCCTCGATAAACTGTTCAGTTTTTGTCAGTGCGCTTTCGATTTCCTGAAGATTATCATGCTGGGATTTCTTCTTACTTGCCATGTCTGTTTTTTCAAAATTGTGTCGCAAAATTAGTTTATTTTTCAAAAAATGGCTGAAGAACACTCTATAATTTTGAATTATCTTCAGCAGGATGTTATAATACCCCCCTGCTTTGGCGTTTTTGCTTAAATTTGCTTCCCTAATTGTGTTTTCATGTTTCTGCGCTCACTGTCGGTGGTAAATTTCAGGAATATCCGGGAAATCGTGGTCGATTTTTCACCCAGGCTGAATGCCTTTATTGGAGACAACGGTGCAGGAAAGACCAATTTGCTGGATGTATTGTATGCCCTTTCCTTTTCAAAAAGTTATCAAAATAACAGCGATACATTGAATGTTTCCCACACAGAACCCTTTTTTATGCTGCAGGGGAAATACGACCGCGATGGTGAAGAGGAAACGGTTGTTTACGGCTTTCAGGAAGGACAAAAAAAACAACTGAAGCGTAACGGGAAAGTGTACAAAAAAATGTCCGAACATATCGGGCTGTTGCCACTGGTCATGGTGTCCCCGACCGATACGTCCATTATCCTCGGCGGCAGTGAAGAACGACGGAAATTTTTGGACGGCGTAATTTCCCAATACAACACATCCTATCTGAACGACCTGATCCGGTATAACAGGGTATTGCTCCAGCGTAATAATCTTTTGAAACAACATGCCGGAATCGGATCCATGGGGGAGATCCTGGAGTATTATAACCTGGAACTCGACGTTTCAGGAATGAGAATCCATTCTGCAAGAAAGGAATTCGTACATAACCTGGTACCGGTATTTCAGCACTTTTACGGGATCATTTCCCGGGGGAACGAACCCGTGGGGCTTCAGTACGAATCGGAATTGCACAATCGTTCTTTATCCCAACTTCTGTCTGCCAAACTGCCTGACGATATGGCGGCTCAGTTCACCACTGCCGGGATTCACAAGGATGATTTAAAAATGACCCTTGAAGGCTACCCGATGAAAAAAATCGCATCCCAGGGACAACAGAAAACCTACCTTGTCGCTTTGAAGCTGGCGCAGTTTGAGTTCATCCGGGCTGCTGCCGGGATAAAACCCATTTTGCTTCTGGACGACATTTTCGACAAACTGGACAGAAAAAGAGTGGAGCAAATAGTAAAACTTGTTTCTGATCAGGTATTTGGTCAGATATTTATCACCGACACCAATCGTGAACATCTTGATTCTATCTTGCAGGATGTGTCTGATGAATACCGGATTTTCAAGGTGGAAAACGGAAACGTAAGGATGGTTCCATGAAACGCACCCAAACAAGAAGCATCGGGGAAGTGATGAATGAATTCGTCCGGGTTTACCGTTTCAGTCAAAAGCTGAAAGAGGCGGAAGCACTGGCCTGCTGGGATGAACTGCTGGGCAGGAGTCTGAGTGCTTATTCGCGGAATGCCCGTATTTCACGGGGAGTGCTGTATGCAGAAATCACCTCTTCGGTGGTCAGAGCGGAACTGATGATGACCCGTGATTCCCTGATTTCTGCCATCAACCAGAAAATAGGGGCCGAACTGGTACGGAAAATCGTGCTCCGGTGAGATTCCGATCAGAACCGCTCGGTTTTTGAGAAAAAGAAATCGCTCTCCACAATGGCATTTTCATCACTGTCGGAACCATGCACGGCATTCCTTTGGACGTCCTCTGCAAAAAGTGCCCTGACAGTTCCTGGTTCAGCCATCGCGGGATTGGTGGCTCCGATCAGTTTCCTGAAATCTGCCACGGCGTTTTCCTTTTCCAGGATCGCCGCCACTATCGGCCCGGAACTCATGAACTCCACCAGTCCGGCATAAAAGGGTCTTTCCCGGTGGACTGCATAGAAAAGAGCAGCCTGCTCGTAGGTGAGGCGCGTATATTTCATCGCCCTGATTCTGAACCCGCCATCGTTAAACATTTTTAATACCGGCCCGATCCGGTTCTTCAAAACTGCATCCGGCTTGATCATGGTTAGTGTCATTCTTCCTGCCATCGTTGTTATTTGTCTTGGTTTCCGGCAGTAAAATAACAAATTTTTCCCTGTAACCATCCGGAGCACCCATTATTCCTATCTTTGACGTTTAAAACAAACCGGTTTTGAAGAATACTGGAGCTGAAAGTATAAGAGCTATCAAGGAAGTTTTGGATCTCACCCCTGGCCCTCTGGTGGTCATTCCTCATTCCAATCCGGATGGCGATGCCATCGGATCTGCTTATGGATTAGCCATTGTACTCCGGAATGCAGGGAAACAGGTAAAAGTGGTAACGCCGAATGATTATCCGGTTTTCCTTCATTGGCTGCAGGGTGAAGTTGAAATCATTAACTATCTGAAAAATAAATCATTGGCAGAAGATACCATCAAGTCTAGCTCGCTGATGTTTTGCATTGACTTTAACGAAATCGGAAGGGCCGATGAATTGCAGAAACTCATCAGCCAGTTCACCGGAACCAGGATCCTGATAGACCACCATCCTGATCCGACACCTTTTTGCGACTGGGTTGTATCGGAACCCACCTACAGTTCGTCGGCCGAGTTGGTCTACGATCTGCTGAAAGACCTGGGACTGGTTGGTTATCTCGACAAAAGCAGTGCTGAAGCCCTCTTTACAGGGATAATGACCGATACCGGATCGTTCAGTTACTCCACTTCCCGCCCCGGGATGTACCATGTTCTGGCCGCACTCACCGCCTTTCCCATCGATACCGACAGGATTCACTCGCTGGTATATGATTGTTTTTCGGCCGACAGGTTCAGACTGGTTGGCTATTGCCTGTTGCACAAAATGGTTGTCCTTCCGGAATTCCGGACTGCTTACATCGCGGTCACCCGCGAGGAGCTGAAACGTTTCGGATTTGTGCCCGGTGATACCGAAGGCTTGGTTAACATGCCCTTGTCTATTGCCGGGATTGTGTTCAGTGCGTTTTTCCTGGAGAAGGATAACCTGGTCAAGGTTTCTTTCCGTTCAAAAGGTCGTTTTCCTGTCAATGCCTTTTCATCTGCTCATTTCAGCGGGGGGGGGCATTTGAATGCAGCCGGAGGGGAAGCCAAAGGATCGCTTGAAAGTATTGTTGAAAAATTCAGACAATTATTGCCTTCCTGTCAGGAACTTCTGGATGATGCCGGTACATTACTCTAAGATGGCTAAAACCAATCGAGCACGGTAGTTTGTTCCTGCTGCCTGCCAAAAAATGAATAAGAAATATGTTTTTTACTCCCTGAATTAGTCAAATTTCCAAAAATTATGAAATTCGTTTTCCGACCATTGATCTTCTTTGCAGGCATTCTGCTTTCAATGACCATGGTCTCCTGTTTTTCCGAATCGGGTTTTGAACCGTACACACCGGAGATGGAGAATCTTATGCTGAACGATTACATCAGGAAGCTGGAATCGAAAAATTATAATGTGGATACCACTGCCCTGGGGGTCTTCTATGTGCGGATCAGAGAAGGAGAGGGGCCCTTCCCGGAGCCCGGGGACACCATTTCGGTTCAATACGCAGGCTATCTCATGGATGGTAACGTGTTTAACACCTCTTTCCTTAATGCACCCGATTCTGCATGGACCTATATTTACGGGGAGACCGTTATCTTCCCGGGATGGGATGAAATGATGCTCCTGATGAACAAATCGTGCCGCATGGAATTTGTGGTTCCTTCGGGTCTCGCGTACGGGAATCAATGGGTAGGCGGAATTCCGCCTTATTCTTCACTCATCTTTGCCGCGAGGATGAAGGATGTAAGAAAGAAGCAGCCTTGAAGGCGGAATACGGCGAATGAGACGGTGATCAGGGAGTTTCATGCTGGAGCGTTTACCAGACCGGATTACCTGCCGGCTCCGAGGATGAAAATGGATGCTTTCCGGTCCAGGTCCGGAACCTTCTCCTTCCACTCCCCGATGGTCATGGTTTTAATTTGCTCATTTTCGGTAGTAAGGTTGGCGGCAATGCAAAGAAGCGTAGCAGGGTGGCAAACTTCCAGTAAATCCCTCAACAATAGATTGTTACGGTACGGGGTTTCAATGAATAGCTGGCTTTGTCTTTCTCTGACAGCCAGACTCTCCAGTTGTCTGATTTTATGGATCCGGGCCTCCCGTTTAACTGGCAGGTATCCGGAGAATGAAAAATTCTGCCCGTTAAGACCAGATGCCATCAAGGCCAGGAGAAGGGAGGAGGGCCCCACCAGGGGGATGATGCGGTAATTCCTGCGATGCGCAAACAGCACCACTTCCGCTCCGGGATCGGCCACTGCCGGACAGCCTGCCTCAGAGATCAGCCCGGCATCCGCATCCTGGTCAAAAAATGTCTGCAGCCGTTGTCTCTCTTCTTCCGATGTGTTATGGTTCATGGTAAAAAACGTCAGGGAATCGATATCCAGCGCAGGTTCTAACTTTTTTAAAAACCGCCGGGCGTTGCGGATGTCTTCCACGATGAAATGCCGCAGGGTTCTGACGATACCGGGGGTGGTGCAGGGCAGGACTGCCTGCCAGGGCACTTCGCCAAGCAGATTGGGGATGAGGTATAAATGGGCCATATTTCAAAATTTCGATAAAAATAATTAATTCCCCTGATTTCTTAAATTTGCCGTTTAATGGTTGATTCAGGGATGAAGATTCCACATCTGACGCTAACATTTTTAGGAACGGGTACTTCGCAGGGTGTGCCTATTATTGGATGTCGTTGTGCGGTATGCAGGTCGTCCGATTACCGTGATAAAAGGCTGCGAACCTCTGCCATGCTTTCGTATGGAAATGCCCGGATCGTGATTGATGCAGGGCCCGATTTCCGGCAGCAGATGCTTGTGAACCAGGTTGAGAGCCTGCGGGCCATCCTTCTGACCCATGAACATGTGGACCACATTTTCGGGCTCGACGACATCAGGGCTTTTAACTGGCTTCAGAAACGGCCTGCCGACATTTATGCCGATCCCCGGGTGCACGAGGCGATCCGGCGGATCTTTGACTATGTGTTTGACCGGTGGCGCTATCCCGGTATTCCCCAGATGGAACTTCACAACGTCACTGACCAACCTTTTACCATCGACCACCTCACGTTCATTCCCATTCACTGTTACCATCATAAGCTGCCGGTACTTGGGTATCGTGTGGGTAATCTTACCTACCTCACCGATGTCAGTTTTATTCCCGAATCCGAAAAAGAAAAGATCAGGGGATCAGAAATACTTATTGTGAACGCACTCCGGCATGAGAAACATATATCCCATTTCAGCCTCGCCGAGGCTATTGCCTTTGCCGGTGAGATCCGCCCTGCCAGGACTTATCTTACCCACATCAGCCATAGGCTGGGATTATACCAGGAAATCTCTGCGACACTGCCTTCCGGAATCTTCCTGGCCTACGACGGACTCACCATCGATTTTCCCCACATTGGCTGACTGCCAGTGATGTGTGTTCTTCCTCCAGGCTCATAAGGGATCCCGGTTCGTAAAGCGGAAAGAAATCCGCCAACCCGTGATGATCTGTTAACAGTATTGTCATATACTGTCAATGTTTTATAATATAATTACATAAAATGTACGATTAATTATCATATTGATATTTAAATGTTATTTTTGTAAACAAAATAGTATTGTCATCATGCAATTGCATATACCGGAGAATTACCATTCCATCCTGGATGTGAATGGTACAGAGCAAGCCATCAAACTGGTGAAGGATTTTTTCCAGTTGAATCTGGCCTCAGAGTTGCGGTTGAGGAGAGTTACAGCGCCGTTGTTTGTAAAGTCAGGTCTGGGAATCAACGATGACCTTAACGGCATCGAGAGGCCGGTTTCTTTTCCCGTCAGGGAGATTAATGATGCCAAAGCGGAAATTGTGCAGTCTCTGGCCAAATGGAAAAGGCTGGCCATGGCAGAGATGGGTATTCCTCCCGGATACGGGATTTACACCGATATGAATGCCATCCGGCCCGATGAGGAGTTAACCAATATTCATTCCCTGTATGTGGATCAGTGGGACTGGGAGCGGGTGATTGGTCCGGAAGACCGCAACCTCGAATTTCTTAAAAAGACGGTAAGGCAGATCTATTCTGCCGTGGTGAGAACCGAGAACCTGGTTCAGGATTATTATCCTGGCATCGTTCCCCAATTACCGGATGAGATTGCTTTTTTCCATGCTGAGGATCTGGCTGCGGAGTTCCCGGAATTGTCGCCACGTGAGCGCGAGGTACGCATGGCCAGGACATTCGGAGCAATTTTCGTTATCGGCATTGGCGGCGTGATGCCCAACGGAGAGATCCACGATGGCAGGGCGCCTGACTATGATGACTGGGTTACGCCGACCACGCCTGGTCACAAGGGGCTGAATGGAGATATCATCATCTGGAACCCCATACTGGAAAATGCACTGGAGATTTCCTCCATGGGTATCCGGGTTGACCCTGAGGCTTTGGTGGAACAGTTGAAGATCCGCAACCTCAATGAAAGGAAAGAGCTTTTTTGGCACCGGCTGCTCCTCGAAGGCAAACTCCCCCTCACCATCGGCGGGGGTATCGGACAATCCCGGCTTTGCATGTATTTCCTCCGGAAAGCCCATATCGGGGAGATTCAATCCAGCATCTGGCCGGAAGAGATGATATCCGGTTGCAGGAATTCGGGAATCCGGCTGTTATAATTGTTTATTTTCTATCGGATTCATAGCCCTCCGCTCTGCGGCACAAAATAAGCCAGGAATCCATCAACATACCCTACTGCTTCCGGTGGGGTCTTTCATCAGAGTGGGTCATCATTCTCCCGGATCTTGAGGTTTTCTTTCCGGAAGTTGTTTGGAACTTCCGGAACAGGGGCTGATTACATCATCCGGTTGAGTCGTCTGCCTTTGAAAAATCCGGATACCCATTACAAGGATCAGCAGTGTGCGGTTCCTTATTGTATTCACTCATTTAAAATCCCTGTTTCAGCGAGTGATATTTTTTATATTTGCACAGATTTTCATACATGCCCTGATAGCTCAATTGGATAGAGCAACGGCCTTCTAAGCCGTAGGCTATGAGTTCGAGTCTCATTCAGGGTACACTGGCAGAACCAGCATTTGCAAGGGTTTTAGGAATAAGACCCTTTTTTTATTACTTGCATTATCGATGAAAAATGGTTATTTTTGAAGGTATTAATTTATAAATAATTTATAAATATGGCTACTTTTCAAGCTGTAATCCTCAAGGGAGACATTCACGTTAAGCAGGATAAAACAACCAACATCAAAATTCGCATCACCCATAACCGGAAAGTGGAATATATTTCTACCGACTTGTATGTGAATCCTCAAATGTTTGAAAATGGTCAGGCCAAGGGCAAAAACTCCTCTTTTATCAACAGCAGGATCAGGGATGAACTCAGCATTATCAATGCCCGGTATCTTAAAATGGGTTTAGCTGCGAAAAAGTTAACCGCCAAAGAACTAAGGCAACGATTATTCAGTGATGCCGAAAGCGAGGATATTGACTTTTTGACATTCGCAGAAACGTATCAGAAGGAATTAGTCAATAAGGGTAAAATCGGTTCTGCACGTAGCCTGACGGGCATCATCTCCAATCTGAAAAAGTACAAGCCGGATATCTGTTTCCATGATATTAATCTTCAATTCCTGAATGATTTTGTTGATTTTCTGAAAGAAAAAGGAGTGAAGAATGGAGTTGATAATTACATGAGGGCATTCAGGTTGCTTTTCAAGGCTGGCATTGATAAGTACAACGATGAAGATCGCGGAATCATCAGGATCCCTTATTATCCTTTCCGGAAGTTTAAGTTTGAAAAGATACGGCGCCAAACAACGGAGAACAGGCTGAGTGCTGATCAGTTGATAATGTTGAGGGATTATCAGCCCGACCGGGATAGGGAAGCAATGGCAAAAGATATGTTATTACTGATGTTTTACCTTATCGGAATTAATTCAGCGGATTTGTATACTCTTCAAAAACCTGATAAAAAAGGGAGGGTAAACTATGTGAGGGCTAAAACGGGGAAAGATTACTCGATAAAGCTTGAACCGGAAGCCATTGAAATCATCGGCAGATACGCAGGCAGAGCCACTCTCATAAACGCAGCCGAACGTTATAGAAATTACCTGGACTGGCTGAAATCCATCAACCAGGAGCTGAAAATTATCGGAAAGTCGATTGAGAAGAAAATGAAAACAGAAGATCCCGGTTTTTCCTATCCCAAAACCATATCTTCCAACTGGGCAAGGCATACCTGGGCCACCATAGCCCGCAACGACTGCAGAATCAACAAGGATGACGTAGCCCTTTGCCTTGGCCATGAAGACATTGACAACAAGGTAACGGACATGTATATCATGTACGACTATTCTATCATCGATGAGTCCAACCGGAAAGTCCTCGATACACTGAAAGAGAAAGAACTCAAAGAAGGCGAACCGGAGACTCAGGAATAAAAAAGTGATGGCCCTGATCAGTACCTGGTTTTCCGGGAAATCTCCTTGAGGTAGAACATCTGGATCACATCCCTGAGGTTGACGGTGAAGTCTGCGTATTCCGGGTCGCTGTTCCAGCTGTGGCAGGTGATCACCCCGGTTTCCCGACCGGGCATATTGCCTTCAGAAGCTCTCACTGGCCGGCCTCTATTTTGAGACCGCCGTTTCAGGGTTCACCCCGCGGATCCGGGAGGAGGCTTCCCTGCTGCTGGGGGAAATGGCCGGCCGTCAGTATGTGGTGGTGCTGCAGGACGGCAACGGCCAGTACCTGGTGGCCGGATCACCGGGGGAGCCGCTTCACTTCTCCTTCACCGCCCGCACCGGGGAAGCGGTGACGGACCGCAACGGGTACGAGCTGCGATTCGAGAGGGAGTGCTCCCATCCGCTGGCAACGGTGGCCAACCCTTTCTGACAGCCCTGCCTGTTAATTACGTATATAGAGATAAAAATATATATTTATATTATATTTCATATATTTTTGTATATTGCATCAATTTCAACCCTTTAAAAAATGGTAAAATGACAAGGACGGATGGAATTGATTTTGTTGGCACCAATAAAAAATGGTGCAAATTACTGTTGATATTGGTATTCCCGTTAGTGCTTGCAGGGTGTCAGGATGATGAACCCGATGAAGAACCGGGTATTGATAAAGTTAAATATGGGAACTTGACCGGGAAATTGGTTTTTCAACGTTTTATTGATATCGGGCTTTTTGAGTTTGTTTTAGTAGACTTTGATAGAAAAACGACAACCTATTTAAGCCCTAAAGACAGATCGATTTTTTTGAATGGGTCTCTTTCTGTTTCACCGGGTGGGGATAAGATGGCTTATTCAGCCTATTCTTATGACTACAACGGCATTCAGGTGTTTACGATGTCATCCAAAGGAGGAGATTATTTTCAGCTTACTAAGCATCAAAATAGTAGCACATACAATACTCTTCCGGTGTGGAATCGTGATGGGACGAAATTGTATTATGTGTATTCCGACACAGCTGTCTCAAGGAATGGCTATTCAGTTTACAGTATTTCATCGAACGGGGAGAATAACAGGTTGGTGGCTGATCTTGATGTTCAAACCAATGTGAGTGTTTCAAAAGATGAAACCTATCTGTTAATGGGGGATGTTGTCTTCAATAAGGATTCACTGAAGGGAATTTTTACCTACCATTTACAAGGTAAATCTCTTAAACGATTGTCTACATCGGGGAAAGATCACTACACATACAATCCGGTATTTTCTCCGGATGAAAAGAAGATTGCTTTTGTAGTCCGCCGCAGTCCTGATGAAGCGGGCAGTGGCCCTTATTATTTTAAAATAAATACCATGAATGCTGATGGCTCCGGTCAAAGGACCCTTATAACCCTTCCGGCTGAATTTTATTATGGCGATGTAAGTGTAAACTGGTCACCTGATGGCAGCAAGCTGACATTTAATGGCAGCAAGGAGGGTGGTGATCCTCTGCATGACATTTTTGTAATCAATTTGGATGGCACTGGTCTGACTCAAATTTCTTTTGCTTCTCAATTCGAAAGTACGCCTTGTTGGTTTAAATAGCTGTTTTTGAATTAAGTTTTATCTTTTTTACTTCTTTCAATTGTCCTTTCAAAGCCTTGGACATGACCGTAAACTTGCTTTGTTTTTAAGATAAAGCAGGCTAATGGCCGCGAAAATCATCCGTATTGACAATTACATCGGGCGGTGGGGTTACTCCAAGGAACTTCTCCGCTACGACCTTGACGGCACCCAAAAGGACGGGGCCGTGCTTCGCATCAGCTCCCTGGGAGGGGAGGTGTTCCATGCCCTGGACATGTACAACCAGATCGCCTCGCACGGGAACGTGGAGGTGCTCTTTGCCGGCCCTTCGGCCTCGGCGGCCACCTTTCTGGCCATGGCGGCCAAACACATCTCGATCGTGGACAACTGCTTTCTGCTTGTGCATAAAGTCATGGCCGGGGTGGACAACTACGGCCTTTTCAACGAGGAGGAGCTCGATGAGCTGATCCGCAACCTGAAGGTGATCCGATCGGAGAACCGGGAGTTCGACAAGGCCATCGCCCACATCTATGCCAAGCGCACCGGGCGAGCCCATGAGCAGATGATCCGCCGCATGAGGCAGGGCACCTGGATGTCGGCCCAGCAGGCGCTGGAGGAAGGGTTCGTGGACAGGATCGTGGAGCCGGATGAGAAGGTGAACTTTTTCTCCGGACGGTTCGTGGCCATGGTGAATTCCTTTGAACTACCGCCGTTTCCGGTATTGGTTCCTGAACCGATCAATTATCCGGGAGCACACGGATATTCCCCTGAAACCGCTTCACCGCAAAACCAAACCCAAAAGAATGAAGATATGACGACGTACCCGCGCATCTGCGCCGTGCTGGATGTCCCATCGCTGGAAAGCGCCGGAGATGGGACCTACCTGAATGAGGAGCAGCTTTCCCTAATGGAATCAACCCTGGAGGATGCCAACGGCTTCCTGACGGGTTACGATACCGCCATGTCGCAGCTGGAACAGTCGCGCCTGATCAACCAGGAGCAGGAAGAGAGGATTACTCAGCTGACCGCATCTGTTTCTCAGGTTGAGAGTGAAAGGGATGCTGCCAGGACTGAGCTGGAAACAACCCATGCTGATCTGGAAGCCTCACGTGAAACCGGCCGCATCGCCGCTGAAACCCTGGCCACGCTGACCTCCCTTTTGGATGCCATCGATCCTTCGGTGGCTGCTGCTGCTGCGCCCGAAGCCAAGGCTTCGGCCATCCGCTCGCTGCTTTCCCGCATGCCGGGAGCCGGCATCGCCGGGATCCTGGACAAGGGGGATCCCGCGCCTTCACCCGACGGGGTGAACTGGGAGCTGATCAACTCGCTTCCCCATAACCTGGACATTGACAAGAACCTTTAAAGCATAAATCTTACCATGAGCATTAATATCTCGAGCATTGTTGCCGAATTCGGAGCCTACTATGAAAACGCGGGGCAGAACAAAAGCCGCATTTTGCGACTTCTGACCCAGGGCCGGGAATTCACCCAGTATTGCACCCCCATGAAGACGGACGACACCATCTTCCGTCTCTCCAACGCTTCCTTCAACACGCTGGTGCAGCCCTTCCAGAAGGCCTTCACACAGAAAGGGGGCGTCACCCTGGTCCCCAACGAGATCCGGGTATTCCACCACAAGATCGACGATGAGTTCTACCCCGATGACATCAAGGCATCGTGGCTTGGCTTTCTGGCCATGAACAACGTGAACCGGGAGGAATGGCCCCTGGTGAAGTGGATGGTCGAGGAGTACTACAAGAAGCAGATCGACCGGGACATGGAACTCCTGGAGTACTTCAACGGGGTGTATGGCGCTCCGGCCGCCGGTGTTGCCGGGGTGGACGGGTCCGGAATGGACGGATTGAAAAAGCTGCTGCAGGCCGGTGTGGATGCCTCCACGATCAATTCGGTGAACATCGGCGCCCTGGCCACGGAGACCATCTTTGACCAGGTGGAGGCCTTCTCGGATGCCATCGCCGAGGTGTACCAGGGGATCCCGATGAACATCTACATGTCCAAGTACTGGTATAAGAAATACCTGCAGGACAAGCGTGCCCAGACCTTCTATCAGAAGACCTCGGATGCCCAGATCGACGCCAGCGTGGATTTCACGCCGCTGTCGGTGAAAGGGCTTGCCTGCATGGTGAACTCCGACATCATCTGGTGCACCCCCAGGGAGAACCTGCTGCACATCACCACCGAGACCCTCACGAAAAACCAGTTCCGGCTGGAAGAGGCCAAGCGCTGCGTGGCCGTGATGGCCGACTGGTGGGAAGGCCTCGGGTTCGGGTTGAACCAGGCCATCTGGACCAACCTGCAGCCCACGGTCATTCCTTAATCAAAGCGAATGCCTGATCACTGAATAAAACGGATCGTTCGGGATTAACACCCGGGCGATCCTTTACCAACAAAATAACCAGTAACAACATGGAATTTACGGCAGTTGACAAGAACCTGAAGAACGGGGCCAACATGGGCTCCATCGCCCAGTATATCTACTTCGGGAAGTACGAGGACGTGGCCACCTGGCCAACCCGTCCGGTGAGTCCCGTGACCATCGATGCCAACGGGGTGCTGACCGGGGAGCTGGTGATGAAAGCCACCAAGCAGATGTTCCCGCTCTACCTGACGGACGACACCGGGGAGTTCAAAATCGAAATGGTGGGGGAGACCGACGGGAAGAGCTACATCCTCAGGGTTTCGCTGTTCCACCCGGGACTGCAGTCAAAGATCCTGGGCTTTCTGAACTACGCCAAGAACGAGAACCTGGTGATCATTGCCCGTGACAACGACGAGCAGCTTTACCTGCTGGGCGATGAAGTCCGTCCGGCCATCTTCACCGGATCGCCGGATGGGGCCGGGACCGGAAAGGAAACGGCAGGCCGCCGCGGGGTGAGCATGGAGTTTTCGTTCAAGACGGCCAACATGTACGTCTACACCGGCAGTGTGCCGCTGACTCCGGCAGTGTAACATGTGGCGCAGGTTCTTCCGGTTCAGGATGGTTCCCGGGGTGATGATACACCCCCGATTCGGCAAGATTGACTTTCGCCGGGATGATCTGGAGGTGGAAATGCTCCGGCATATTGTAGAATCAGGATCCTATTACCTGGAGCTGACTCCGGAAGGACAAAAAGAGTTTTATGGTATTGAAATTCACGAAACGATTGAGAATGTGACAGTTCAGAAGAGATTCAGAAAGAAGAAATAAGTTTTGTAAGCCTTCATAGTGTAAGTTTTTGGAGTTAATTGATTAAGCCGGTGCTACAGAGTGCCGGCTTTTTTTGTATATTTACATCACGAAAAAGAAAGCACTTAAGTTAATGATATCCACAAAAAGTTTCAAGCTATGTCAACTATTATGACTTACATAAACAAGTTCATGGTCATAAATCGTATTGGTAATGCAAATCTAACCAGTTGAATGTTAAGAACATATCCATATATTTGGATGTATTTTTATTAACAAATTACATGTAAGTTACTATTAATCATATAGTTAAATATTTTTTGTCATATACTTTGAATAGAATGAGAAATTATAAATCAAATTGGCAAAAATATCTATTTTTCCTGCTTGTTAACTTCCTGTACCAAGAAGCTTTTACACAGAATTTTTACGAACAGGGTATTGTTGAATGCTCAGCAGGAGAAAACACTTCTTTAGTAATTGACGAATCCGGGGTCATTTGGGCATGGGGGTCAAACAGTCAGGGCCAGTTGGGCGACAGGACACAAATAACTAAATCAGTACCTACACACATAGGTTGGACAAGATTCAAATCTGTCTCGACTGGTGGTGCACATAGTTTGTCTATTGATACGTTGGGAAACCTCTGGGTGTGGGGAGGTAACTCGTTTGGCCAGTTAGGGGATGGTACCAACCTAAGTATGTTGTTAACTCCTACCCAAATCAAACCCGGAGAAAAATTCAAATCAATTGCAGCTGGCGGTTCTTATAGTTTGGCCATAGACAGTTTGGGGAACCTCTGGGCGTGGGGATCCAATAAAACTGGGCAGCTTGGCGATGGGACAACTATTAACAGAAATGTTCCAATACAAATCAAGCCACTAATAAAATTTGAATCTATCGCGGCAGGTGCTGGACATAGTCTGGCTATTGATGATTCAGGGAACCTTTGGGGGTGGGGTGGCAACTTGTATGGACAATTGGGTAATGGTGCGACTGCTAATAATCCCACCCCTATCCAAATCAAACCAGAGATAAGATTTATGTCTATAGCCGCCGGGGGCGGCCATAGTTTAGCAATTGACGAATCAGGAAACCTTTGGGTGTGGGGGGATAATAGCACGGGGCAACTTGGCGATGGGACAACAGTTATTAGTTTAACTCCTACTCAAATAAAATCCGGGGTGAAATTCAAATCTATCGCGGCAGGGACTAACCATAGCATGGCTATTGATGAATCGGGGACACTTTGGATTTGGGGGGATAATAACATGGGGCAGTTAGGCGACGGGACAAAAATTAATAATAAGACTCCTACTCAAATCAAGCCAGGAATAAAATTCAAATCTATCGAGGCCGGTGGTAGTCATAGCCTGGCTATTGATGAAACTGGGAATCTATGGTCATGGGGAAGTAATCATGATGGACAATTGGGTAACGGGATAAGATTATACAGCACTAGACCTGCAAAAACCAAACCTGGGGAAAAATTCAAATTGACTTCCGCTGGTCGTCAACATTGCTTAGCAATAGACTCATATGGAGGCCTCTGGGTCTGGGGGGATAATGTATATGGTCAGTTAGGTGATGGAACAACAAGTGATAACTCCATACCTACCCAAATCAAACCTGGGGGAAAATTTAAATCCATTGCAGCGGGTGACGTCTATAGCCTGGCCATTGACGAATCAGAAAGTCTCTGGGGTTGGGGCTTCAATCGATATGGACAGTTAGGAGATGGGACAACTTCAAATAAATTAGCACCCATCCAAATCAAACCCGAAGAAAAATTTAAATCCATCTCGGCAGGGAATAAACATAGCCTGGCCATTGACGAATCAGGTATCCTCTGGGCATGGGGGGATAATGAATTTGGTCAATTAGGCAATGGAACAAATTCAGATATATCCATACCTACCCAAATCAAACCTGAAGAAAAATTTAAATCCATCTCGGCAGGGACTAACCATAGCATGGCCATTGACGAATCAGGTATCCTCTGGGCATGGGGGGATAATGAATATGGTCAATTAGGCAATGGAACAAATTCAGATATATCCATACCTACCCAAATCAAACCTGAAGAAAAATTTAAATCCATCTCGGCAGGGGGTGACCATAGCCTGGCCATTGACGAATCAGGTAACCTTTGGGCATGGGGGGGTAACGGAAATTGGCAGTTGGGTGACGGAACGACTACTAATAAGCTAGTACCTACCCAAATTAAACCCGGTATAAAGTATATATCAATCTCAGCAGGTGGCGGATTCAGCCTTTCCATTGACGAAATGGGAAGTGTTTGGGCTTGGGGGTATGGTGGATATGGACAATTGGGCGATGGTTATTTTGATAGTAATACTTCACCCACAAAAATTAAAACTGAAACAAAATTCAAATCTATTGAGTCCGGTGGTAGTCATAGCCTGGCTATTGATGAATTTGGAGACCTCTGGGCTTGGGGGTATAACGGAAGCGGACAGTTGGGCGATAGTGCAGTATTTCAATCCTTAATTCCACTTTGGATCAATAAAAATCATTCCATGGTGCTATCCAAAGATATTAAAGCAAAAACTATTAAAGTTTTTCCGAACCCTGTACAAAATGGTATTTATATTAGTGGCATTGAAGAAAAATCAAATGTTAAAATATTTGACATAACCGGCAGGCTTCTGATTAATAATATGAGTGAAGCCAACTGTTTTCTTTCGCTCGCACATCTCAAGAAGGGAATCTATATTGTGCACATAAACTCAAAATCCATTGCGTATGAAACCAAAATTGTAAAAGAATAAACCTTTATTCCACTTTTACAGCATTTATCCTTTTTTTTCAACATAATCATTATCATGACAAGAAAAGCTGCCCATAACAGCAAGCCGCAGAACGTTAATATTGAATTGTCCTTTCTTCCATTTTTTTCTGCCAATAACTTTGATTCCGTTTTGAATATAAAATGGAAGAATGGCAATGGAAGAACCCCGAGCTCTTGTTTTGGAATGGCTCCTTGCTGGTGCCAATTATGACCAGGGAGCTGCGCTTTATGCCCGGTTGGGTAAAAACCGGAATATGGCAGCGCTTTCCCAGGGTGAAAAGCTCCGCTATGAATTGAAACTCCGCTATGAGCTGTGCAAATCCGCAAGACTGGATTAAAGGAGATGCCGTATGTTTCATTGTTAATACATAGTGCTGATGCGTTAATTTTTAAAAACTAAATAGATCATATTGTTCTTTGACA
>CAZYUA010000036.1:0-30222 GCA_964650525.1 uncultured Prolixibacteraceae bacterium | reverse complement strand
ATGGTTAAACAAAAAAGCTATCCCGCTCCGTCAGGGGCGGGATTTAGTGCAACAATAACGATCTGACGCAAAAGTAACCGGTCTCAGGAGTATTGTTTTGTAAAAACATAAAATATAATCACCAAATCGTCAAATATTACCACAAGCTCATTTTGTCAATAAACCTAATTTGCTGTGATTAAACTAATTGCGGTATTTGCACCATTGTTTACCTGTGTTCATTGGGGTTTGGTTTTGTTTTTAGCGAAAAAGCCGGGAGACAAACCCAGGGTGTTTTTGGGTTTGTTTATGATTTTTGCTTCCCTGGTTTTTCTCGGACAGGCTTTCTTTTTTCTGAAATGGTCCCGGATTTACACTTTTTATGATCCCCTGTTCATTTTCAGTTCGCTGATGCTTTTCCCCGTTTATTATCATTATATCCGTTTGCTGACAGTTGATCAGAATTGGAACAGGAATTATTTGTATCATTATTTGACGGCGATCATTTGTGGCATCCTGGCTGGATCCCAGCACCTGATCTATCATTCTTACTCCTTGGAAAATTCCATTAATTATTTTTCTTATATCACTGAATGGCATAAAGATGAAGTATTCCCGACCAGCTTTTTCTACCTTCTTTTCCGGTTGATTTTTGTGATGCAGGCCATTTTTTACCTTTACAACGGCAACCAGTTGATCAACAGGCATCAGGAACGGCTGGCCAATTACTATTCCGATTATGGGGAACGGGATGTACGGATGGTATGGATTCTTCATTACACGTTCATAGCGGTTGGTGCCGCAGGGATTCTGTTTGGATTAACAGGCCGAAGTAACCTGACAGACCGGCCGGTGTGGCTGCTGGTGTTTTTCCTGGTTTTCTCAGTTGGAATTTTTGTAGTGGGATTTCTCGGGAACATCCAGGTTCAGCTGGTAAAGTTATCCGGAGCAGAAGATTCTGAAATAAAAGAGGACGGACAAGTACCGGGGCAAATGATGCCACGTCTGCGCGAAAAACTGGATAGCCTGATGGATCAGGAAAAAATATTTCTGAAACCCAATCTTTCCATATGGGATGTTTCCGTTGCCCTGGGATCCAACCGGTCGTACATTTCTGAGCTGATTAATGAAGGATACGGGATGAATTTCTCCCAGTTTGTGAATCAATACAGGATTGAAGAGGCCAAAAAAATGCTCCGGGATCCTGCGACCCGCAATTTATCGCTTGAAACCATTGGTGAGCAGTGCGGATTTGGATCGCTGAACAATTTCATGCGTGTTTTCAGGCGGTTTGAGAACACAACCCCGGGTCATTATCGTGAGGGTTTTCCCGGGTAAACCGCCGGACAGGGGAAGCCTGAAATCAAAAATCATCCACTTTCCGGTAGGCATCAATGACTGCTGCTTCTCCCTCCTTTCCCGGTTTGCTTTTTCCGTGTTCCATGCAGAGTACGCCGTCGTATCCTTTTGCATGGATATGTTTGAAGATATTGAGGAAGTTGATTTCCCCGGTGGTAGGTTCTTTCCTTCCCGGGTTGTCCCCGATGTGAAATGCAGCGATGTATTCCCAGGCTCTATCGATGTTGGGGATGACATTTCCTTCGGTAATCTGCTGATGGTAGATATCTTCCACGATCTGGCAGGAAGGGTGGTTAACGGCTTTGCAGATCATATACGATTGGGGAATGGTGGTCAGGAACAGGCCGGGGTGGTCGGTGCGGGCATTCAACGGCTCCATGACCAGAACCAGTCCGGAGGGTCCGGCAATGTCGCAGCACATGCGCATCGCATCGATTACGTTGGCTGTCTGGTAATCCCAGGCCAGTTTTTCATCGTACCGGCCGGGTACCACCAGGGCCATCCGGGCGCCGGTGCGTTTTTGGACAAGCAGGGCATCCTTCATTTTCCCCTGCAACATTTCCCTGACCGCAGGATCGCTGGTAACCATGGACCGGGCAGAGAAATCAGCATAAAGCACAAAGGGTCCCAGGTCCATACCTCTTTTGGATAACTCGCCGGCAATCTTTTCCTGGACAGCAGGGTCCTTTTCCATCAGGCTGTTGTCGAAGAATGCCCTGAACCCCTGGTCGTATGCAAACCGGATCTGGTCAACCAGATCGTTACCGGCGTGCTCCCGGAACATGCCGAACCCCGGTGCGTATTTCAGTTTAAACTGGCTGGTATTCGATCTGGCAACTGTTGTGTCCATGCCCGGGAAAAGCAACATTCCTCCGGCGGCTGAAGCTCCTAAAGCGGTTTTTTTCAAAAAAATCCTGCGTTCCATGGTGGTTTTTTACTTTGTTTATCCGTACAACTTTCCTTTCAAATGTGTGGCAGGCGGATATTTGACTTTTGTTCAATTCCGATGAAACCGGAAGGGATAAGACCCCGCAGCTTGCGGCGGAAAATGAGTCCGTAGCCTGCCCCGGGATTCCTGCCTGCAATTGTCTCAGGGATCCTGAAAATATAAGACCGGCCCCTTGAGATCAGTCTGTAAATATAAAACATAATGGGAAAATGGGTACCCGGTCTCCTGAATTCACGAAATATTTTCCTCCCGGACGGATGCAGCGATAATCTTCCGGAATTATTATTTTAGGGTTCTTAAAAACGGGGAAGATGAAACGGGCATGGCGAACTGTTACAACAAAAGGAGCTATACCTATTTCCCATGTGAGTTTCGCGGAAATGAAAATCGGAATAAATCATTAAGCAGCATATAATTGAATATCATAATATTAAATTAAACTGATACAAGTGAAAAATAGAATACTCAGCTGCCTGCTGTGGAGTTTTTGCCTGCCATTGAGCGCCATTGGTCAGGATTCTGTGCTTATTGACAATACTGCATTTCAATCCCTGTCTAGTCATGATCTTCTGGATTATGCTGCGGAGTTAAGTTCAGTGCGGTATGGAGGCAGGCTCTCTGGTTCCCCGGGCTACGAGGCGTCGGCCTGTTGGGTAGCAGGGAAACTCCGGGATTGGGGTTTGTCGCCTCTATGCCGTGACTCCTCCTACTTTCAGTGGTTTCCTAATCCCTGGACTGAAGTACTTCATCCGGGAAGCGTGGTGGTTTTTCCCCCGGCGGGTATCAGGGGAGGGAAAAAAGCCAGGCTTGACTTTCCTGCGGATTATTATCCGGGTTCCCATTCTGCTTCGGGCAGGGTAACCGGCAAGGTGGTGTATGCCGGTTTTGGGATTTCGGCTCCGGAGTTGGGATACGACGATTATGCGGGGGTGGATGTCAGGGGTAAGATCGTGATGATTGAACCGGGGGTTCCATACAGTGGCAACGATTCGGCACTTATGCGCTGGGAGCCTTACAGCTACCACCTTTATAAATTCCGGAGGGCACGGGAACTTGGAGCCGCGGGACTTTTATATACCGGTCTTACTGCGAATCCCAACACGTCCTATCTGGAAGGATTTGTCTATGCCCATGTCAGCGAAAAAGTTGCCGATGGAATCCTTTCAAAGCAGGGAATTCAGTACAGTGAACTGGCTTCAGGGATCAGGAAAAGCATGCAACCCCGCTCTTTTCCTCTGGACCGGGAGGTGGCCATAGCGGCCTCCACCCGTCATTTTCCGGATGCCAGGGCCTGTAATGTGGTGGCGATGATCGAAGGGAGCGATCCTGTACTGAAAAAGGAGGTGATTATTTTGGGAGGCCATCTTGATGCTGTGGGGAGTCCGGGAATGGTATTTCCGGGGGCTCTTGACAATGCGTCGGGATGTGCCGATCTGCTGGGGGCTGCTCAGGCTCTGGTTTCGTCGGCTGTTAGACCTTTGCGCTCCATACTCTTTATCTTTTTCGGAGGGGAGGAGTGCGGTCTTCTGGGAAGCCGTGCTTATGTGAAGGAACCGCTGGTTCCCAAAGAGGAGGTGGTGTGCATGATCAACCTGGATATGGTGGGTAACGGAACAGGCTTCCACCTCTCGGGCGGGGCCTCCTACCCGGGTCTCTTCAGTCATTTTTTGAAGGCAAACAACCGGTATATCCATCGCGACCTGAAAACCTCGGCTGCGAGGATTTCTTATGGCCGGCCCCGCACCGATGCCGCAATTTTTGAGAAAGCAGGCTATCCAACCCTGGGTCTCTGGACTACCGGTACAGTCAAACCAGTTTATTACCATCAGCCATTGGACAACACCGATGCCTTAACTCCGGAGATAATGGAAGATGCAGCCAAACTGCTTTATCTGGGTGTCCTTGGAATTGCCAATTCCCGCGAATGCCCATAATGACCGTCCCCTGGTCACCATCAGAGTATCCGGAGAAATAATGGGTTAACAACATCCTGCAGCCAGAGCGCTGCCTGACGGAGCGATTCTGTTGGTGCATCCCGGCCGGTGCCGTTTCAACCTGCCTGTTTTATCGAAATAACCTGACGTATGTCTTAAAAATTCAGGTGCTTTTTTTGTTATTTTGACCCGATGGCCCTCCGGGGCTAAGGCCGATTACTGATGTAAGATGAATAAATATGGAAAAGACAGATTGGAACAACCTGGGATTCGGATACAGTAAAACCGATTACAATGTAAGGTGTTATTTCCGTAACGGAAACTGGGGGGAACTGGAGATTAGTTCCTCGGAATACATCCCCCTGCATATGGGAGCTACGGCTCTTCATTACGGACAGGAAGCGTTTGAAGGCTTGAAAGCCTTTATGGGAAAGGACGGCAGAATCAGGATTTTCAGGATGGAGGAGAATGCCCGGCGGATGCAGAGTTCCTGTGATGGGATTATGATGGCCCGGTTGCCGGTAGAAATTTTTGAAGAGGCAGTAAAACTGGTTGTCGGCTTAAACCGGAAATATATTCCTCCCCATGACTCCGGAGCTTCCTTGTATATCAGGCCTCTTTTAATCGGTTCCGGAGCTGAAATCGGGGTTAAACCGGCCAGTGAATACCTGTTTGTGGTTTTTGTCATGCCTGTGGGCCCCTATTTTCCGGAAGGTTTTAAACCTACGGACCTGATCATTCTGCGTCATTTCGACAGGGCTGCTCCCCAGGGGACCGGCAAATACAAGGTGGGGGGAAATTATGCAGCCAGTATGGTTGCAGGCATGAAAGCCAAAAAATCGGGCTATTCGGCCGTTCTGTACCTCGACAGCAAGGAAAAAAAGTACATCGACGAATGCGGTCCGGCCAACTTCTTCGGAATAAAAAACAATACGTATATAACCCCGGCTTCCGATTCTATTTTGCCTTCGATCACCAATAAAAGTCTGATGACCCTGGCTGAAGAAATCGGACTGAAAGTAGAGTGCCGGAAGGTACCCTATGAGGAGCTTCCCACATTCGAAGAAGTCGGGGCCTGTGGAACTGCAGCGGTGATATCGCCGGTCAAGCGGATTTATGATGCCGATCTGGACCGGGAATTCCTGTACGAGGGTGCTCCCGGACGCTGGTCTTCCGAGTTATACCGGAAACTCAGGGCTATTCAGTACGGAGACGAACCGGACCTTCACCACTGGAATACCCTCCCCGGTTAATTTGGCCCGGAGCCTGTCTGAGGGCAGGGAATTTC
This sequence comes from uncultured Prolixibacteraceae bacterium, assembly GCA_964650525.1. Taxonomy (GTDB): domain Bacteria; phylum Bacteroidota; class Bacteroidia; order Bacteroidales; family Prolixibacteraceae; genus UBA1413. The sequence continues at coordinate 24,713 of CAZYUA010000036.1, read as the reverse complement.
AATCCTGGCGGGCTCTATGACCCGTTCCTGGCATGTCCGGATATCCTGTTGTTATTCCGGCAGCCTGTTTTCCCACCGGAAAGGCTTGCCGGTTTTATTGAAACTTTAAGGTTCATGGTAACCCGTGCGAGAAAACAGTCATTTTTTCCCGAAAAGGTTACTTTTGCAGCTTATAACCAGGATTAGAGACAAAGAAATGAGAAGAAAAATCAGGGATATACTCTCAGCCGGAAAACCCGGAGAGAGGGTTTTAGTAAAAGGATGGGTCCGGACCAAGCGTATCAGCAAGAGCGTCAATTTCATTGCATTGAACGATGGCTCGACCATTCTGAATTTACAGGTGGTTGCAGAGGTGAGTTTCTTTGAGGAGTCTTTGTTGCGTGAGGTGACCACCGGGGCGGCCCTCAGTGTGGAAGGGGAACTGGTTGCCTCCGCGGGCAGTGGTCAGTCCGTTGAGCTGGCAGCCTCCCGGATTACCGTGATTGGTCCCGCCGATCCCGAAAAATATCCCATACAACCCAAAAAACATTCCCTGGAGTTCCTGCGTGAAAATGCCCATTTGCGGTTTCGCACCAATACATTTGGTGCGATTTTCCGGATCCGCCATGCCATGGCTTTTGCCATCCATGAGTACTTCAACCGAAAGGGCTTTTACTATCTGCATACGCCGATTATTACTGCTTCGGATGCAGAAGGTGCCGGACAGATGTTCCGCGTAACGACGCTGGATCCCCTGGATCCGCCGAGGAATGAGCAGGGTAAAGCAGACTTTTCTTCCGATTTTTTCGGAAAACCTACCAACCTCACTGTTTCCGGGCAGCTGGAAGGCGAACTGGGCGCCCTGGCCCTGGGGGAGATCTATACGTTCGGTCCCACGTTCAGGGCTGAAAACTCCAATACCACCCGCCATCTGGCCGAATTCTGGATGATAGAACCAGAAATGGCCTTCTACGACCTTCAGGATAATATGGACCTGGCTGAGGACTTTACCAAAAGCCTGATACGGTACGCCCTGAAAAACTGCCCGGATGACCTGCAGTTCCTGGCCTCCCGGCTTGAAGAAGAAGAAAGGGGAAAACCCGGGGATCAACGTTCGATGAACCTCATCGCAAAACTCCGTTTTGTGGTGGATAATAATTTTGAAAGGATTACCTATACCGAAGCTGTCGATATTCTGAAAAAATCAGCTCCCTTTAGGAAAAACAAATTTCAATACCCTGTAGACTGGGGGGTGGACCTTCAAAGTGAACATGAACGGTACCTGGTGGAAAGTCATTTCGAAAAACCGGTGATTCTGATTAACTACCCGAAAGAGATTAAAGCTTTTTACATGAAGCAGAACGAAGACGGTAAGACGGTTGCCGCCATGGATGTTTTGTTTCCACAGATCGGTGAAATTATCGGGGGTTCGCAACGCGAGGAAAATTTCGACAAACTGGTAACCCGGATGAAGGAAATGAAGATCCCTGTTAAAGAAATGGAATGGTACCTGGATACCCGTCGTTTCGGATCGGTACCTCACAGTGGGTTTGGGCTTGGGTTTGAACGCTTTATCCAGTTTATTACCGGCATGGGCAACATCCGTGATGTGATTGCTTTCCCGAGGACACCCAAGAACGCCGAATTCTGATGAGATGCCCCTGCACGTTTTTACCTTCGACCACCACGACTTTCCTTAAGAGCAAACCGTATGTGTCAGAAAATGAGCCCTGTGGGTGGTAAAATTAAATCAGATTAATCGATTTCGTTCTCTTTTGGCTTTACAGAAAAAGCTGTAAATTTGGACGGTAAGCACCAGGAGGGATGAAACATAAACTTACGCTACAGCAGAAACTGTTACAAAAGCTTTCCCCACAGCAGATTCAGATAATTAAACTGTTGGAGATCCCGGCGTTGCAATTGGAGCAAAGGATCAAAAAAGAGCTGGAGGAAAATCCGGTCCTGGAGATAGATGGCAATTCCATGCCGGAGGAGGAGGAAACAGAAGAAGCACCGGAACTACGGTCGGACGAAGATAAAGATAACGAGGAATTCTCGGTTGAGGATTACCTGCCCGATGATGAGATCCCCAATTACCGGCTGCAAGCCAATAACTATTCGTCGGATGATAAGCAGGTAGACATTCCCTTTTCTGTGGGTGACACCTTCCACGAGTTTTTGCTTGAACAGGCCGGAACCGACAATTTCAGCGCGGAGCAGAGGATGCTGGCCGAATATATCATTGGGAATATCGACGAAGATGGGTATCTCAGGCGCGATTTACTGTCGATCAGTGACGACCTGGCATTTCACCTGAATATGACAGTAACCGAAGAGGAATTGTCGGTTATTCTGGAAGGGATTCAGGGGTTTGACCCTCCCGGCGTCGGTGCGCGAAACCTTCAGGAATGCCTGTTAATCCAGCTCAACCGTAGAAACAGTCCCTACCGTAACCTTGCCATTCTCATTATCAGGGATTGTTTCGACGAGTTTTCTAAAAAGCACTATGAAAAAATCATCCGGAAACTGAATATTACCGATGAAGAGCTGAAAGAAGCCGTCGATCTGATTCTGAAGTTAAACCCGAAACCAGGCAGTTCCTACAGCAATCCCCTTAATAAGAACAACCAGCACATTGTTCCCGATTTCATTCTTGAAAATGCAGACGGAGAGCTTCAGTTAAGCCTGAATCAGAAGAACATGCCAGAGCTCCGGATCAACGAGTCGTACATCCAGATGCTCCGGTCTCTGGCAGGAACCCAGAATAATCAACACCGGAACAACCGGGAAGCACTAACCTTTGTCAAGCAGAAACTCGATTCCGCCAAATGGTTCATCGATGCCATCAAGCAGCGGCAACACACGTTGCTTTCCACCATGTCTGAAATTGTCCATCTGCAGAGGGAGTATTTTCAGGATGGTGATGAAACGCGGTTAAAGCCAATGATACTCAAGGATATTGCAGAGCGTACCGGGCTTGATATATCCACCATTTCGCGGGTATCGAACAGCAAATACATTCAGACCCATTTTGGAATATTCCCCCTGAAGTATTTTTTTTCTGAGGGTATGCAAAAAGACACCGGAGAAGAGGTATCCACGCGCGAAGTCAAGAAGATACTGCAGGAGTGTATTGATAATGAGGACAAACGTCACCCGCTGACGGATGAGAAGCTAACGATGATCTTAAAGGAAAAATCGTACAACATAGCCCGCCGTACCGTAGCCAAGTACCGTGAGCAGCTGGATATTCCGGTTGCCCGGATGAGAAAGGAACTCTGACGGGTTATTCGACAAATTTGTACCCCACCCCCTTCAGGGTTCTGATATGGTCATTTCCGATTTTTTCGCGCAGCTTGCGGATATGGACATCTATGGTTCGGTCTCCCACCACAACATTTTCACCCCAGACCGAAGTATAGATTTCCTCGCGGGTAAACACCTTGCCGGGTTTTGAGACCAGCAGGGAGAGCAATTCAAATTCCTTACGCGGAAGGATAATTTCTTCATTGCCTGTTTTCACGAGATATTTTTCCTTGTCAATCGTCAGGTTTCCGATGGTCACCCGGCCGGAAGAGACAGCGACTTCCGGTTCCATCGCGGGGGGTGCAAATCTTTTCAGCAGAGCCTTGACCCTGCTTACCAGCACTTTAGGTCGGATCGGTTTTGTGATATAATCGTCGGCACCTGCCTCAAAGCCAGCAATTTGAGAATAGTCTTCTCCGCGTGCAGTGAGTATGGCAATCAGCGTTTTCCGAAGGGAGGGGATTTTGCGAATCTCCTCGCAGGCAGTGATACCGTCCATTTCGGGCATCATCAGATCCAGTAAAATCAAGTGAGGCTGGACTTTGCCGGCTACCTCCACGGCTTCCACCCCATTGTGAGCGGTGTGAACCACAAACCCCTCTTTTTCAAGATTGTAGCTAATAAATTCCAGAATGTCCACCTCGTCATCCACTAAAAGGATGGTTATTTTTTCTCCGTTCATCTTTGTTCCGTTTTTCTAATTCCCCTATACATATTTCTGTTTTTTGAATACGGGGTCATGAACCCGATTCCGGCATCAGCCTTTCCGGTTTTTCTCCAGGGTAAAGGTGAACGTAGTTCCTTCGTTAACAGAACTGGTCACATTGAGAGACTGGTTGTGTGCTTCAATGATATGTTTAACAATGGATAAGCCCAGTCCTGTCCCTCCCCCGCCCCGTGAGCGCGATTTATCAACCCGGTAAAACCGTTCAAAAACCCTTGCCAGGTCCTTTTTGTCTATTCCGATTCCGTTATCGGCCACTTCCACCATGATATGGTCTTCCAAATCGTAAAATCCGACTTTCACGTACCCTTTTTTACGGCAATACTTAATCCCATTGTTAATCAGGTTATTCAGCACTTCGTGTATTTTTCTCCTGTCGGCATACACAAATACCGGGCGTTCGGGCCGCTGGTTAAAATCAAGGGTTACCTGTTGTTCGCCGGCCAGCATTTGTTCCATTTCGAAAACCTCTTCTACCAGCCTGACAATATCAAATTTTTCAGGGATGAGGATGAGCTCTCCCGATTCAAGCTTTGTGATCGATTCAAGATCCTCAATGATTGAAATCATCCGGTTGATGCTCTTTTCCGTACGTTGAAGGTACAGCTTATTGATTTTGGGATCGTCGATTCCACCTTCCAGTAAAGTCAGGATATAGCCCTGGATGTTAAAAACTGGCGTCTTCAACTCGTGCGACACATTTCCGACAAATTCTTTCCGGTATTTTTCCAGGTCTTTCAGCCTTTCAATTTCCCGCGTTTGGATTTTTGCCCACTCTTCAACTTCCGATTTAACTTCGGAAATGCTGAATGGAGAGGGCGGTTTAATATTCTGTTTTTTTGAACTCCCGGTCAGATCCAGAATGGTTTTATAAACCGGTTTTATCTTTTCGCTGATGTATTTCTTCAGGATGAAGCGGACGATGGTATAAGAAATGAACAGGAATGCAGGAAGGAAAATAAAAATAAAAGACAGTGTATTGTTACTATAGTAGCCCAGAAAGAGGATAAAGCCGGCAACGAAGGTAAGGATACCGGAGATCAACAAGGCCAACTGCCGGTAGGTATACATTGTTTTGTTTAAGTGTATTCGGCGTTAAAAGTAGGCAATTATTCCTTAACGGAGATTAATGGTTTAATGATAGTTAGTTAATGTTTTAATAATATTTGGAAGGCTGTACAAAATCTATTAACCTTAATTTTGAGCCGGATTAAATCCTGAACATGGAAAAGTTCTATTTGGTTATTGTGATCATTTTGTTTGCTCTGGCTGTTTCCGATCTGATCGTAGGAGTCACCAACGATGCCGTCAATTTTCTGAATTCTGCTTTTGGTTCCAAGGCTGCCCCCAAATGGGTCATTTTCAGTTGTGCAGCGTTAGGGATCTTAATTGGGGCCACATTTTCCACCGGGATGATGGAGGTTGCCCGGAAGGGTGTTTTCCACCCCGACATGTTTGCTTTTTCCGAGATTATGGTGCTTTTCCTGGCGGTGATGATCACCGATGTGGTTTTGCTTGACACCTTCAATACCCTGGGATTACCGACTTCCACCACCGTATCGCTGGTGTTTGAATTGCTGGGTTCGGCTGTTGCCGTGTCTCTGGTGAAAATCAAAAGCCTCGGGGGTAGCATGGCCGATCTGGCACAATATGTCAATACGGGTAAAGCGTTGGCTATCATTTCAGGGATCCTGGTTTCGATTATCGTGGCGTTTACCTTCGGCACCCTCATCCAATACCTGGTGCGTCTGCTGTTTACCTTTCATTACCGGAAGATGCTCCGTTATTTCGGATCCTTGTTCGGGGGCCTGGCCATCACCATGATTTTGTATTTCATCCTCATCAAGGGCATTGACGGATCCTCTTTTGCAGGGATCCCGGTAGGGGACAGCGATATCCCCCTCAGCCAATGGATAAATACCCACAAAGGAATGATCCTGCTGGTAAGTCTCGCCGGTTGGACCGGGCTTATGCAGGTGTTGTGGTGGATCTTCAGGATTGATATATTGAAAGTAGTGGTCCTGGCGGGGACATTTGCACTGGCCATGGCCTTTGCCGGGAATGACCTGGTCAATTTCATCGGGGTTCCGGTTGCCGGGTTTAATTCGTTTCAAGCCTGGCATCGTTCGGGTGCTGCGCCGGGTGATTTTAATATGGAAATGCTGCTGGGGGATGTTCAAACCCCATTTCTTTTCCTGCTCGCATCCGGTGCTATTATGACGGTTACCCTGATCGCCAGCAAAAAGGCGCGGGGGGTCATTGACACCGGTGTAAACCTGGGCCGGCAGATGGAGGGGACCGAGAGATTCGGGTCTTCGGCTATTTCCCGGGCTGTGGTAAGAAGTTCAGTAAAGATCAATAGAAGGGTTAAGGAACAATTGCCCGGGCGAATTAACAAATTCATCATGGACCGGTTTGCGCCGCCTGAGGGTTCTGAAGACCCCGATGCTCCTGCCTTTGATAAACTTCGTGCATCCGTTAGCCTTGTGGTTGCCAGCAGCCTTATTGCCTTCGGGACTTCCCTGAAACTGCCGCTCTCTACTACCTATGTCACGTTCATGGTGGCCATGGGAACTTCCCTGGCCGACCGTGCATGGGGAAGGGAAAGTGCCGTTTACCGGGTTTCAGGTGTCTTCACCGTCGTAGCAGGCTGGTTTCTTACCGCCATCATTGCTTTTTCTGTCAGCGCTTTCATAGCCTGGATCATTTCTGCCGGCGGCATGATAGCCGTTGGTGTGCTACTCGCCCTGGCCATTTTCCTGGTCATCCGGACTCATATAATCTTTAAACGGAGGTCGGCCAAACCCGCTGAAGAGGAGGAACTGATCAACGAAATCGACGAGGTGGCCAGAAGAATGGAGAAATGCAAAAATCAGGTGGTCAAAACCATCCTTACTTCCAACAAAATCTTCTCCTCTGCCCTCGAAAGCTTCCTGAACGAAGATATTAACCTAATGCGGCAGGTTATGGAAATGAATAACCTGCTGAACGTGAAAACCAAGAAGCAAAAAAATAAAATCTTCCAGGCGATCTCCAAAATGAAACGGGTGGATGTGGATGCAGGGTATTTTTACATCCAGGTAGTCGATTACCAGCGGGAAGTTGCCCACTCCCTCAATTTTCTGGTGCAGCCTCTGAAAGAGCACATGGAAAACCAACACAAACCTTTCACCGAATCCCAATCCCTGGAAATCCGCCAGTTAATCAATGAAATGGATGAGTTTTTCAACCTCGCCCTCTATATCGTTAAAGAAGAGCAGTTCACCAACGTAGACGAACTGGTTTCCTTACGGCTGAGAATTGTGGACACCATTTATCGCATTGAGAAGGGTCAGATTAAAAGAATCAAGGAAACGGAGGTCAGCACTAGGAATTCCCTTCTGTTTTTCAAGGCACTGGCCGAAGCCAAGAACATGCTGCTTCATTCAGTGAACCTTATCAAGTCGCACCGCGATTTTATCCTGGTGAATAAAAAGATCCAGTAATTCCTTGGCTTTTTTCATCCTTTGGTTCAAATTTTCGAGCCCGATTTCTGCCAGCGGAGGCGAATAGGGAAACCAACAGCCGGTTTTTTTGTGGTCTTCTTATTACAGACCGGAAAAGGTGTATTTTTACTGGCTGATTGACGCAGTAAAAAGAACGATTATGAAAAGAGTTATTGTTATTTCCCTGCTTGTTTTATTTGCTTATGCAGGTTTTGCCCAAAATTCCGAGGCCATATGCGGAATCTGGTGGAATCAGGAAAAAACCTCCAAGATTAAGGTTGAAAAGAAAGACGGGAAGTACATCGGTACGATCGTCTATATGATACCTGAAAAATTGGTTGACGGTAAATCACCGGTTGATGACAAAAATCCGGATCCGGCGCTACAGTCCCGTCCGGTTGTGGGTTTACAGATTCTCACCGGTTTTGTGTACAATGCTTCCAAGAAAGAGTGGGCGAGCGGGAAGATTTATGACCCCAAGGCAGGCAAAACCTATGATTGTTACGCCTGGCTGGAAGGTGATGTTTTGAAACTGAAGGGTTTTGTGGCAGGTATTCGCTGGCTGGGCCGGGAATCCGAATGGTATAAAACCAGTTTGTGATCTTTTCCGGGTTTTGTTACCCTGAAACCTGGACCTTCAGGCCTTCCGCCTCGACCCGGAGGGCTATTTCACGGAGCTTTCCCGATGGTATTTTTACGAGGGTTTCCACGGGAGTATCTCTGGCAATGGTATAAATCATCACCCTGGAGGGCTTGATGATTTTCAGCAATTCGATCCATGGCTCAATTTCACCGGGGGTGGAATTGTCTATTGTTTCCCCTTTAAACGACCCTTTCACAAACAGGGTTTGTATAATTACTTTTCCGTTGAAAGCGCGGAGATGTTCTGTTGTTTTGTGGAGGCTGAATCCTCCCGGGGGGCAATTCAGGAGCCGGAGGGTGGCTGGGATGGCCGAATCCAGTTTTTGAATGTTATCATCTACCTGCAAGAGGGCAGAAAATACTGCCGGCCGGTGAATCCTGGTGGCATTGGAAAGCACGGCAATCCTGGCTTCCGGAGCATACAGACTCCGCAGCACTGCTGTATCACCGACGATTTCAGGAAACCGGGGGTGAAGGGTAGGTTCGCCATTCCCTGCAAAGGTAATCACGTCAGGCAGTCGGTTTTCTGATTGCATCATCTGCAGGGTCTGTTCCAGTTTTTCTTTGACTTCTTTCCGCGAGGGCAGGTGAATTTCCCTGTCGCGATTTTCAGGATTACGGCCGCATTCACAATAGATACAGTCGAATGAACATATTTTGGAATTTGCCGGCAGCAGGTTTATTCCCAGTGAAACCCCCAGTCTCCGGCTGATCACGGGGCCAAAAATAATGCGGTCGAAAAGAAAAGTAGCCATTTCTAAATTCAGTAAGTCAGACCCTGTATGATCAGGCAATTTTTAGTGCCGTGCTCCGGGCGGTTAGTGTCATATGGCAAAAATCAACGTACGAAATAAGCACCAAACCCGGGTTTTTCCCGGGGCTGATGGTTCCGAGCCGGTCTGTCATTCCCAGGGCAAGAGCCCCATTCAGGCAGGCCCAGCGGAATAATTCTTCCAGCGGAATGTGGGGAAAATAGCGGTGGATCGTCACCACTTCTGAAAACAGCGAAAGAGAATGGTTGGAGGCCAGGCTGTCGGTACCGAGACAGAGGGTCATCCCCTCTTCCCGGAACAGATCTACAGGGGGAAGCTGATCTTCGATAAAGAGATTGGAATTGGGGCAGAGAACCAGAAATAGGTTTTCTTTTCGCCAGTTTTTTAACAAACGGAGGTCATCGGAAGACGTGAAGGTGTTGTGGACCAGGAGAAGGGGTCTCCCTTCGGGCAGTTTAGGAAGGACAGCGGCCAGGGACCCGGTTTGTGACGGAGCCCAGAGGGAAGTATCCAGACCCAGGTTGTCGCGGATGTGTTCCCCGAGAGGTCCGCCGCCGGTCCTGAAAAACTGCTCCTCCGCGAGGCTTTCCTGGTTATGGACAGAGAGAACAGAGGCGTCTGACAGGTTCAGATTTCTGATTTTTTCCCATAGTGCATCGCTGACGGAGTAGGGAGCATGGGGCACTATCGATGAGGACAATCCCGCACGGTCGTACCGTTCTTTTATGGTTTGCGCCAACCGGATGGCCTTTTCGGCACGCGCCGGACTGAAACCAAACGTCTCAATAAAGGTGAAATAACGGATTTTGCTTGACTGTTTAATCTCGGTGGTAATTTCCGTATTGGAGATGTCGCCGACTCCGGCAATTCCCTGTTGTACCATAGACCGGTCGGCATTGCGGGCTGCCTGAATAACCACCTCCGCTGCTGCCTCTCTTTTCCGGTTGATACCATCCAGAAAATTTCCGATTCCCTGTTTTTCTGGTAACTGCCCCAGGAGATGGGAAAGCTCAAGATGGCAATGGCAGTTCACAAAGCCAGGAACAACGATTCCATCGTAAAACTCTGCCACCGGACCCTCCTTGCTGTTGGCTTCCTCACCTTCCACAGACCGGACCCATCCATCTTCATCCAGGGTGATCACTCCGTTCACCAAAGGAGGTCCTGCAAATGTAAATATCTGGCGGGCAGCTATTTTTCTCACTTTCCGGATGGATTTCCGATATCGACGGGTTGTTGGTTTTTTTTGGCCTGTTCCTGTTCCATTTCATTCAACCGGTTCAGCACCCGGGTGTATATTTTTTCGAATTCCTTGGGCTTTCCGGAATAATAAATCAAGGATTTTTCAAAGGTGGAATCCGCGGTTTTGAATTTTTGGAGGATGGTATAATAATAATCCGATTCTGAAAAACTTGCAAGATCTTCGTTGGCAAACCGCCGGGTTTGGCTGATAGCCTGGGAAAGATGGATTTCGACCAGCATATCAATCATTTGGTCGCGAGTCAGCAGTTTCCGGGGTTTTTCCATTATCGGGTCTTTACAGGCATCAAACAGCAATACCAACCCCAAAGCAATTATCAATCGGATTTTCATTATCTGCAACCAATACTTTCGCCAGGTTTCAAAAATACGAATATTTCTAAAGCTCTGCTCAGGGTGCAGGAATATTCGGGCTGAGGGGTCGGGTTACCGGAAGAGCTTTCTGAATACCTCTTCGACCCGGTTGGCTTTAACGATTTCGATGTTTGCGGCGGAGTAATCGGATTCTTTATTAGATCCGGGGATGAAGATTTTTTCAAAGCCTAATCTTTCAGCTTCTGCTATTCTCTGGTCAATCCGGTTTACAGCCCTGATTTCACCGGTTAGTCCGGCTTCACCGGTAAAACAGAACTGGTGACTCACGGAAGTATCGAGACTGGAAGACAAAATGGCCACCAGCACGGACAGGTCTGTTGCGGGATCGCTGATTTTCAATCCGCCGGCCACATTCAGGAACACATCCTTGGTGATCAGTTTGAATCCGGCTCTTTTTTCGAGGACAGCAAGAAGCATGTTAAGACGCCGAAGGTCAAAGCCTGTGGAGGAGCGTTGGGGCATTCCATAAGCGGCGGAAGAAACCAAAGCCTGAATTTCAATCAGAAAGGGCCTGGCGCCCTCCATGGTGGCGGCAATCGCTGTTCCGCTAGCCGGGTTGGCCTCCCGTGAAAACAGATGAGCCGATGGATTTTCGATTTCCACCAGTCCGTTTTGCCGCATCTCAAAAATCCCCAGTTCGGAGGTCGACCCAAACCGGTTTTTTGCTGAACGCAATACGCGGAACTGGTGGTTGAAATCCCCTTCAAACTGGATGACTGTATCAACGATATGCTCCAGTACTTTGGGACCTGCCAGATTGCCTTCCTTATTGATATGTCCGATAAGTATGACTGTGACGTGGTTTTTTTTTGCGTATTTCAGAATGGCTGAAGTGCATTCCCTGACCTGGGTGACCGAACCCGGGGAGGATTCAACCTGGTCGGTAGTGACGGTTTGTATGGAATCGATGATCAGGATTTCCGGATTTTCCTTGGCCGACACGGCCAGGAGCGATTCCAGGGAGGTTTCGCACAGGAATTTACATCCCTGTCCTGAAAGATTCAATCGCTGGGCGCGGAGCCTTATTTGCTGCAAACTCTCCTCCCCCGATGCATACAGGATGCGTCGTTGGTTCAGTGTTAAGGCCAGTTGCAGGACAAGGGTGGATTTTCCGATTCCCGGTTCTCCACCGATCAGCACCATTGAGCCCGGCACCAGCCCACCGCCGAGGACCCGGTCGAATTCCCGGATTCCCGTGGGTATCCGTTCGTGGTGGGTTGCAGGGATTTCATTCAGGGTAACCGGCTGGGCGTCTCCCTGTCTGGCTGTCAGAGAACCACTTTTCCCGGAGCTCTCCACCACCTCTTCCACAATGGTATTCCACTGGTTGCACGACGTACAACGGCCAATCCATTTGGGTGTTTCAGCGCCGCAATTCTGGCAAATGTAAATGGTTTTCAGCCTGCTCATTTTCCGTGGTTTATAATTTTCCCTGCCAGCAGGGAGGTGGAGAAACCCGGCACCAGATCAATCGTCTCCACTTTTCCACCGTACGATAGGACCAACCGGCTGCCGGCGATTTCAGAAACGGAGTAATCGCTGCCCTTGATCAGAAAGTCTGGTCTGATCAGGTCAATCAGGGATTCAGGGGTGTCGCCGTTAAAAATCACCACCGCCGAGACGCTATGCAAGGCTGCCAGGACAAAAGCGCGGGATGTTTGTTCCATGTAGGGACGGCCGGCTCCTTTTAACCGGTAAACCGAATTGTCAGAATTAAGGCCTACCACCAGCCGGTCTCCCCTGTCGGCAGCTTTCGCCAGGTACTCCACATGTCCGCGGTGAATCAGATCAAAACATCCGTTTGTGAACACAATCTTCAGACCCCGGTTTTTCCATTTTGCCAGACGTGGCTCAAAACCTCCGGCATCCCGGAAGATCTTTGATTCTATGTACCTGATATGGTCCATAATATTACACTTTTATCCATCATCGCGGGAATTCCCGACCCGCGGGTCAGGCATCCGTCAACGGGGGAAATGCCGGTACAAGGTAGCGTTTTTTTGCCATTCCTTTTGCACCCGGTCGATTTCAGAAACAGGTGGCGATTGATGTCGGAAACAGCTTCCGGCAGGTTGCCAGCCGGTAATCATCTGCCAGTCGGAGTACAGGATTCTAAACAATTGGTTTTAGCAATACCTTAAAAAGTCCGAAATTTTCGTTAACTTTGCACCCTGAGCTATACATGAGAGAGGCAAATGGAAAATAAAAGAATCCTTTATATCTCGCAGGAAATTACCCCCTATTTGCCGGAAAGCGAAATGTCTGAAATTTCCCGTTATTTACCACAGGGTGTTCAGGAAAGAGGACGCGAAATCAGGACTTTTATGCCCCGTTACGGATGTGTGAATGAGAGGCGAAATCAATTGCATGAGGTCATCCGGCTTTCCGGAATGAATCTTGTCATCAACGATACCGATCATCCGCTGATCATCAAGGTCGCCTCTATCCAGACCGCGAGGATGCAGGTTTACTTTATCGACAACGAAGATTATTTCCACCGGAAGTGTGTTTTATACGACCCCGAGAATAATTTTTTTGAAGACAACGACGAGCGCGCCATCTTTTTTTCGCGCGGCGTGCTGGAAACGGTCATCAAACTGCGATGGGCTCCCGACATCATTCATTGTCACGGGTGGCTGACCTCCCTGGTTCCGATGTATATCAAAAAATTCTACCACGACGATCCCTTATTTTACCGGTCAAAGGTGATACTATCGCTTTACAACGATGATTTTCCCGGTGTGCTGAGCAAGAATTTCAGAAAAAAACTATTGCTAAAAGGGATCACCGGCGGAGACACCAAAATTTTAGAAAGCCCGGATTATGTCAACGTTATGAAGCTGGCCATCCATTTCAGTGATGCTATCATCCAGGGATCAAAGGATATCAACCCCGAGGTTGCCCGGTATGCCCTGGAGTCGGGGAAAAAATTCCTTCCCTATCAGTCGAAGGAAGAATTCATTGAAGCCTATAATACCTTTTACGACCAGATGTAGCCTTTTGGCGGGTTCCCTCCTGTTTGTAGATTTCCGGGTATTGTCAGAGCAGTACAGAAATTTCCTTGCCGGAATAGGTAACGGAGGCATCCGGTTTACCCTCCGGATGGAAAGGCCGCGGCTTCTTCGGGGTTATTCCGATTATGCGAAAAACTCTGTCTTCCTGCATCCCTGCGAACGATCCCTTGCGGTCCCCGATAGTCAGCCTGCCGGTTTGTTCGTCGTAACGAAAGGGAATGGTTGCATACGATCCGTTTTCATAGTTGTAGTTGGTCCCTTCGTCTTCGTATAAGATAAACGAAGCGTCGGCGCCCCTGTACACGAACAGGGTAATGGGGTCTGCCGGTTTTTCACCAGTAAACCGGATGTCGGGGCCCACGGGAAGGATGGTTCCTTCGCGAACGAAGAGAGGAAGTATCTGGTAGGGTGCTTCTACGGAAAGGATTTGTCCTCCCCGGGTATATTTCCCGTTCAGCAGGTCGTACCAGCCCGTGGATGCGGGAAAATAGACCATCCTGTTGCGTGCTTTGTACTGGTAAACCGGAGCTACCATAAGAGAGGGGCCGAAGAGATACTGGTCGCCGATGTTGTGAACCAGGGGGTCGTGATGGAAGTCCATTACCAGGGCACGCATGATGGTCTGGTCGTTCAGCCAGGTCATGCCCGCCAGCGAGTAGATATAAGGCATAAGCCTGTATCTCAGCTTGTTGTAAAACACCATAGTTTGATACGCCGGGTGTCCTGGCGGGGCGATATGATAAATTTCCCGGAAAGGATATTGTCCGTGGCTTCTGAAAAGGGGGCAAAAAGCCCCGAACTGAAACCATCGGGCGTTCAGTTCCCTCCACTCTTCCAGGTCTTCTGATCCTTCCGTAGCGGTCGTGTACCGGCTTTCGACACAAAATCCGCCGATGTCCATCGTCCAGTAAGGAATTCCCGACAGCGAGAAATTGAGGCCGGCGGAGATCTGGGCTTTCATATCTTCCCAGCGGGTGCCGATATCGCCGCTCCAGGTTGCTGTAGAGTAGCGCTGTAACCCGGGGAAACCGCTTCGGGTAAGGAGAAAAACCCGTTTATCCGGATCGCTTTCCCGTTGTCCATTATAAATAGCCTCCGCATTCATTAAAGCATATGCATTGAAATATTGTGTGGAAGGCCCCAGGGCGGTAGGGGTGGAAAGTTGTTTACGGTAGGCCATGCCGGCATTTGAAAGAATGTCGGGTTCCGAAGCATCCATCCACCAGGCATCGAATCCATGGGGATATAAATGGTCTTTCATCTGTTGCCAGAAGAGTTTCCGCGCTTCCGGATTGTAAGCGTCGTAAAAGGACCCGATGTATCCTTTTCCGACCCAGTCGCGCACACTGTCGGTCACCGCCTGACGGTACATCCATCCTTTGCTGTCAAACTCCCTGAAGTGTTCCGTTGTATGGTAGAATTTCGGCCATACCGAAATCATGATACGGGCATTCATCCGGTGTACGCTGTCCACCATAGCTTTGGGATCGGGAAAACGGGTTGTGTCGAATTCATGGGAACCCCAGGAATCTTCCGGCCAGTAAAACCAGTCCAGCACGATGTTGTCGAGAGGTATTTCACGCTTCCGGTATTCATGGATTACGTTCAGAAGTTCATCCGAGGTTTTGTACCGTTCGCGGCTTTGCCAGTAACCCATTGCCCAGCGGGGCATGACAGGGGCTTTCCCGGTAAGGGTCCGGTAACCGCTGATAACCTCATCCAGGTTGTTTCCGCTGATAACATAATAATCCATCAGCTTGCCCATTTCCGACCATAAGGAGAGCGATTTTTGTTCTTCCTCCGGCAGAGGACTGTGTACCTTCAGCCCGATATAGGAAATGCCGCCGTCGGGTTTCCACTCCAGCCGTACGGGATATTTTTTCCCTTCCTCCAGGGAAAGGGTGAATTTGTATGCATTAGGGTTCCAGGCGGTTCTCCAGCGTTCGGGGACGACCAGTTCTCCGTTTATCCAGAGCCTGGTATACCCGGCATAGTAAAGCCTGAAATAAAAAAGGCCGCTTTCTGCAGGTTCCATCTCCCCTTTCCAGATGACAGTGGAATTGGAAAACCTGAAACCTTCCGGGAAGTTGCGGACAGTTTCAAGGTTTTCATAGTCGAGTACCTGTTCCTGTCTGGTGAAGAGGGCTGCTGTCGTATCTCCGTTTGCATAATAGCTGGCTGTCAGCCCTCCCGGTTTTCCTCCGGTATCGTACAGTGTAAAAAGATCCAGGTTTGAATATTCCCGGGCATCCCCAAACCTGGTATACGAATAGTTATCCCACACGATCCCGTAATTCCGGCTCGACACCACTACCGGCAGCGAGACTTTGGTATTGTACTGGTAGAGTTCCTGGTTCAGTCCTTTGTAGTTAAACTCATCAGACTGATGCTGGCCGAGCCCGTAAAATGCCTCATCATCGGGCGACAAAAACTGTTGTCGCATCGAAAAACCACGGGTTTCTTCAGCGGTAACGGGCCAAAAAGTTCTTCCCTCCTCTTTTTCCTGCAGCAAAAGATCGCCCCCTTCATCATAAAACGTAACCCTGCCTCCGGAAAGAGAAACTGCCGCTTTGATACCGCCGGCTGCCACCATTACGTTCCCCTTTTCTTCAGACAGGATAAATACCGGTGACTGATCAGGATCCTGAACGCAGAGGCTTTTGATTTCAGGAATTTTTTTTTCAGGTGTGGCAACCACCCGGATAATCCTGTCGGAAACTACCCTCAACTGCAGGGTTCTTGTCTGGTTTTTACCATCAGGTTTCAGATGAACAATCACACCGTCGTTGGTTTGTTCCCAGCGGTTATCCCTGCAGGCGGCCAGCACCAGAAAAAGGACAAGTAACGGAAATAGTTTGTTCATCGCATCAATAATTGGTTTGTGTTAATCTAATTTTTCAAAGAGCAGGAACGACACAACTGAACCCGGTTAACCCGGCGGTTTTGCAGGAACAAGAAGAACGGCAGACCTGTTTACTCTCTGTTAGCCGGTTCTTGCTCCTGAAGAAAAACCACTTTTCTGAATGATGGTGGCTTTCTGATATAAGAGGTATTCTGCTGAACGATCAAAGTTTCAGAAAACGAACGGCAATGAGGCTGCGGGATTCAGGAGGAAGCCGATTTTACGTATTGTCGAGGTCGCCGGCAAGTTCGTTGCCGGTGCTGATAAACCCGATCCCGTTTGATTCGACAACGGAGATATAAAGCGGCTTATCCATGGCCATGATCATCAGGATGTTGCTGAACTCCGAAACAGGGTAGTGAATAATGGGCTTTCCGTTTCTTAAGCGGTTTGCCGGGAGGGGCTGTCCGGTTTTCATGAAAAACACCCGCCCCGAAAATTCATTGCTCATATAAAGGTCAACCATCACCTGCCACTTGTATTGGGGCGCAGAATGATAATAAATGGAGTAAGAGTCGAAGGGAACCATAGTCGGGATTGTTTAAGTGAATCACGGATGCAAGATACAAAAATAGTATGAAAGGTGCCGTCTGCTACGGCCGGATCTGTATTTACAATACCAAACCACCCTCAAGGATGACGGCTGGCTCTTTTTGACGCGGGTCGTCCAAGGTGACCCGGTAGCCTTTTACTTTCCCCTGCTGAAAACCGGTGAAAAGAAACTCCCAGGTGTAGTAGCACATGCATTTGCAATAGCAGTTTTCCTGCGGAAAATTGCACCGGTCCTCCAGTTTAATCAGGAGGGAGTCGTTTCTCACAGTGCTCTCCGTACCAAAGGGGGCACAGCATAGGTAGTTAATACCCGAGAACATGACGAGGGTGTCTTTTCTCCTGCTGAAGATGACAGTGTCGGGCTCTTCAGGGTAAGCACTTTTCAATCCTTCGGAAGTCATGTTATTACATCCTCCGGGGAGGGTTTTTACCAGGGTGATGGCCGCCGGGTCCGGATTATCCCCGTTATTTTGGCTGCAGCAGGCCATTATCAGGGTAAAGGCGATCATAGCGGCCGGAAAGAGAACCTTTTCCATTTTCACTCTTTGTCTTCTTTTAGACGAAATTACAGATCGGAATGTTGCTGTCGGAGCTGATTTTTTGTGAAGTTCCGATTCCATTCATCGTTCCTTTTTCAGGTTTTTTTTGTGATTTGTCATTGCAAACGTGATTGGCCTGTCCGGCTTACTCCGGTTGTTCCGTGATTTTACGGCCGTCGCGGCTGACACAATCTTTAGTGGAAATGGTGTCCGTTAACCCGGTAAGAGTCAGTTCAGCACCCGAAGTATCAAAATAGAGACTGGTCAGTTTCACCCTATCGCAACGGTCCAGGGTGATTCCGCCGGACCCGGGGACAGATTGGTTAAAAAAACCGACATGGCTGACGGTTAGTTCTTTGCATTTTTCCACGCGGAGAAGATCGCGGCAGGCATCCCGCAGGATGACTCCGCTGATGGAAATGGTGTCGCAGCGTGACAACCAGACAAGGTAAGGGGCGGTATCTTCCACTGCTGTTTCGAGGTACCCTTTCTCCTTTTGTTCACGGATGTTTTGGAGAAGAGCCCCTCCCTGTCCTTCGATCACGCCCTTGCCTGTGATCGTGCAGTTTGTAACTGAATCGGCCACCACCAGGCCATTCCGGCCATCCGGGCCCCGGTATTCATAAACTGAGGCTGCTCCAACCAGCACAGCCCCTTCCTCCAGATGGAGGATTACATTCGGCCGAAGATACATGGTCCCCGTGAGGTAGCGCCCCACATAAAACACCAGCCTGCCGCCGCCGTTTTCACTGATGGTATCGATAGCCTTCTGAATGGATCCGGTGTTCAGCGTCCTTCCGTCCGACTTCACTCCGAACAGGGAGGCCTTATAATCGCGGGCCAGCAGGTTCAGCCCCGATAACAGCATCCCCAGGATCAGAAAAATTCCTTTTGGTCTCATACTCACTGAATCACAATCTCTTTCGAGCGATGGGTGTAAATCTGTTCTTTCTCTATGCTGCCGGGTTCCGAAATTTTCATGGTCCTGAAAATGATTCTGGTTGCATCATCCGTGACGATGGCAGGCCGGTAATCTTCTTTCAGGGCTTTGAGTGTGACGTGGTCAAAAAGGATATCCTCGACGTGGCGGAGGTAAAATCCCCAGGCAGGCAACTCCTTAAACTGGGAAAACTCAGGATAAGCATTCCTCATTTCCGGGACAGAGTCAAGTCCGGCAGCGGTTAATCCTCGTTTGGCAAACCAGGGATTGCCACCTCCGGGATATACGATTTCGATGTTCCGGAGAGTGACATCGCGGATTTTGCACTCCGGAAGCCCCACGATGGCGGCAGGAGAGACGTTGCGGGGAAGGTCCTCCACGGGTCCTTCGTAGGGATAACCCTCGTCGGGCTTGGTGTCGGGAACTTCGGCATACACATTCTGAATGGTGATGTGTCGCATCGAGGGTTTTTTCCCCTGGCTCCACCGGTAACCGATGCGGAGATAGATCACATTGCCCGTGTTGATGGCGCGGACCCCGTCGACAACGATATTCTCAATGAGGCCGCCATCGACCGTGGCAAAGGTAATGGCCGACCGGTAAGTGTCGAAAATGGTCAGGTTCGAAATTTTGAAATTCCGGAATCCGCCCCGGGAGACGGTGCCGAATTTCAATCCATTGGCACTGGAACGCCCCGTACAATGATCCACCACCACATTTTGACAGATGCTGTTCGCGTCGTGCGACTTGAAACAGATTACATCGTCGGCGGCATCAAAACGGGAATTTTTTATCACCACCCCGTCGCAATCGACAATGTCGATGCCATCGTTATTCCAGTATGATTTGCAATCCACCTGAATGCCGTCGACCGTTACGTTTTTGCACTGGTCGTAAGTCTGGTTCCAGCTGGCGGGATCCCGCAGGGTGATACCCGTGATGGTGACGTTTTTGCATTCGCGGAAGTAGATGTTCTGAGGCCGGTTGGTTTCGTTGGGACGGTCGTATTTCAGGGGATCCTCCACGATGCCGCGATGAATGTACCCTACCATATTGTAAGCGGTCTGGAATCCCCTGCCGTTGATGGTCCCTTTTCCGGTGATTCCGATGTTCTCCTGGCGGTAGGCAAAGATCATAGACATCCACCCGATGTGCTTATCTTTGACATAATCAAAGGGATTGACCGATCCCAGCAGGGAAGCCCCTTTTTCGAGGTGCAGGAGTACGTTCGATTTGAGGTAGATACTTCCGGTAACATAATTGCCGGCTTCGAAAACCAGCCTGCCGCCACCGTGTCCGCTGACATAATCGATCGCCTTCTGGATGGAAGCCGTGTTGAGGGTGAATCCATCGGCCTTAACCCCAAACCCTGCTATCTTGTAGTCAGCGGTTTTCCGCTCAGGAACGCCGGCGGGCCGGCGATCTGCCCCACTGCATTCAGGGCTGCCGGAAAACCTGCCATCTCCGGCTTTTAAGCTGCCGGCATTGTTGTTGCTGACGTTGCCGGCGGTTCCGCAAAGTACCAGAAAGGTAAGGATGATCATCCCGGAAAACTGTGTTCGATTGATCATGGTCATTTGCATTTTCAGTGGTACAGGGTGACCGGCCCTGTCATTCCCATTGACTGAAGAGGCTGGTCCTTGGTTTTGAGTACCGTGAATTTCTGTGCTGTGGGATTATCCTTCAGCGTTTTCATGTAGTTGCCCATCGTGGTAGTCACCCTGATTTCGATGGTGTTGGCTCCTTCGTGAACCAACCCGGCAATCCGGTAGATCCGGCGGCCGTACCAGGTAACCCCGCAAGCCATACCGTTGAGGAAGAGCTCGGAAACGCCGGACACCTTCCCCAGGTTGAGGTATCCCGGCAGGGGTGGGAAAAGGGATAGTTGATTGCGGTAGATCACTGTGCCGGTGAAGCTGGCAAACTCCGTGTCTTTCAGATCCTGCAGCAGACCCGTTGAGAGCTGTTTCACCCATCCCTCCCGGCTGTGGTGCAGTTCGGCTTCCCAATTGTCCGGAAGGCTGGTCTCTCCGGTTCCGGCAGCCGGTAAAGGTTCCCAAACCGGCCCCCTTTTCTCCCGGTCGAAGAGGATTATTCTGGACTCCGCTGGTCCCAGATCCAGATCCAAACGGTTTTTCTTCAGGGAGATCCTTCCTGTTTCACCGGTTTCGGGATCGTACACCCATCCGTACCGTTTGCATGTTATTTCAGGTGCGAACGTGACAGAAGTCCGGTGACCCTTGTGCAGATGGGCATTGGCAAAGAAGAAAAGTTCACTGCCATCATCACCCTGGTAGCGGACCTGCATCACAAACGGATCGGGGGTCTCCACCTCCATGTAATGCGGCAGATCATATTTCAGCATGATTTCCCTGTACCACTCCAGGAAGCTGATTTTATCCGGTTTCTCCAGAAGGTTGAAATGGCCGGGATATCCGTGCAACTTCCGCACCAGGGTCTTTATTTTTTCATCATTTTCACGGAACCCGTGATATCCTGGTGATTTTTCCGGGAATGTGCCGATACAGAAGATCCTTCCGCCGGAAGCAACAAAGTCAAGGAGTTTTTCAAGGCTTTCCGGGGTGATGCGGGAAACTTCAGGAAGGATTAGGGTTTTGAATTTCCGGGAGCCGTACGAGATTATCCCGTTACGTACTGCAGAGTCCCTGATAATGGTTTCAGAAATGTAGTCGGCAGCTCCTCCGTTTTTGCTGATCGACTCCCAGAGGATAGAGGTATAGGGGACGTTCAGTTTTGCCGGGAACGGTTCTGTCTGTGCTCCGAATTCCGCCCAGAGGTCGAAGGTGGCAGGCAGGATGGCAATGTCGGCAAACATTTCCCTGTTCTGAAGCATCAGGGAGATGCGCGCTTTGTAATCGTTGAGAAATCTGAAATAAGGCCACCAGTTGTTGTTTTCGCTGAGGTAAGAGCCATATTGGACCCATCCCGGAAAGGGAGCTTCCGGGGGAGAGTAGTTAAAGCCATGCCATACCGAATGGGTGATCCCCGAGAGGATGCTCTGATCGGAGCCTGTCTTGAGCAGTTCAAGGGTGGCGTTGAAAACGTTATACGTATTGGTCATTTCCTCGCAGCTGACCACTTTTTTCCCGGAAAGGTGAGCTGCTGAGGAGACAAATTTGTTGATCATGGTATAGGCACGTCCGCGCAGGTAGTCCTCATCGGGCATCTCTTCGCCGATGCGGTGTTTCAGCCAGTTGGTGGTCCACGATTCCCCTTCCGGGATGTCGCAGCCGAGGCTGCTCTCCAGGGGAAAAAAACTGTGGCCATAGGCCTGTGCCCTCGACCTGACCTGCAAGTCGCGGCACCATTCCTGATAAGTCTGAGTAAAACGTTCGTGCAGCAGTTCTGCTTTGGTCAGTTCAAAATCGAAGCGGACCCTTTGCAACTCCGCGTTGAATTCCGGGCTTTTGGCGGCTCCGTAGGGATCTTCCACCACAGTACCCAGTCGTCCGGTTTTGAAGAGTATGAAAGGAAGCCAGGGCATGGGGTCGTAACGACGCCGTTTCAGGAACTCAGCGGCAAAATCCCCGGTCCAGTTGCTTCCTTCCAGCTCCAGGGAGTCGGTGAAAAAGGCCCTGAGGTGAGCCGACAGGGGGCCTGTTTTTTGCTGAAGCGTGTCTGACAGGTGGTTGAGGTATCTCCTGACCGCTTCTTTATCCATATGGTTGAGAACCGGGCCGGCAGCTCCGGGAGCACCATTGATGACCCCTGCAAAGGAGTTTACCTTCACCAGGGTATACAACACATGGTTTCCTTCCGGTATAGTAAAATGCATTATTTCGCGATCTGCATGTTCTGTCAGGTCGGTGACCTGATCAAGCCCATTCAGAGGGTCGGGGGTCATTGTAATGCTGAGGATTTCAAAAGAGCGTCCGGGGCAAGGGGTGGTTACCACAGGATCGACAGCTTTGAAAACAGAATAGCGGGAGGTCTCATACACCGCTGGTCCCGTTATCTTTTCCGCCAGGATAAGCAGTACCTGTGCGCGTTCGCCGTAGGGAATGGTCTCGGCGCCGTAAGGCCACCCCGAACCGACAAGCAGGTCGCAGCTGAGGTCCAGCCGGTGGGCCTCCGCAAAGGTGAGCTTTACCAGGCCTATCCATTCATCGCTGAGCCAGGGAAGCGATTTTTTGCCCAGGTCATCGCCGGTAGAAGGAAAGGCGATGGGATTGATCTCTACCCCGCCGATGCCGGCAGCTTTGAGGAGATTCAATTCCCGTATCAGCTCCTTTTCCTCTGTTTTATTACCGTTCCACCACCACCGTACAAAAGGACGGCAGGATGATGGGGGATTTTTGAACAGAGAAGAAGGGTCGGTTTTTGTATCAGGAGAACCAAAGGGAACGTGCTCCGATACTGGGTATAACCGGGGTTCGCAGGGGCTGCCCGGATTCCTGTCCGGGAAAGTCGCGGCAGCGCCCGTGAGCAGTTTAAGTCCGAAAATTCCTCCTGCCGTTGCCAGGGCACTCTCTCTGAGAAAAACACGTCGATGCATATCTGTAAAAGGACCGGGAAAGATGTTTCAGTTCAGCTGCCCGCCCGTTTCATGGGCGTACCGGTACTCCTGTTTACTTTTCTTCAGAAGCCAGGTACCTGGCAGCGAGGTCTTTGTATATCCCGAGCATTTCGTTCACTTCTCCCTGGTGGCTTGCGGCGGCCTCCCCCCAGCGAAAGGGTTCCCAAATGCAGGCACCCTTGCCCATGTCGCCCGGAAGGCTGAAAATGATATCGTGGACCTCCTTTTTATACCATGAATATTCCACTACATTGAGGGGCTTGTGGTACCGGTCGGCGAGTGCCAGAAGGTTGGCTTTCAGGTCGTCAAGGGTGCCGTGCCACCGCGGATAGTAAGAGAGGCCTATCATATCGAACCGTACACCCCGGGCGATCATGTTGTCGAGCCAGAACACCGACTCGTCATGCTGTCCCCCGAGGGCGATGTGCATCATGATGGGAATCGCCGGGTCGACCGATTCGACGGCTGCCACACCGGCGCGGAGCAGGGCTGCCAGATTATCCGGATTACTGATATGTCCTTCAGGCCAGAGCATTCCATGGTTTATTTCGTTGCCTACCTGGACCATGTCAGGCATCGTTCCCTGTTCCTTCAGGGCCTGTAACACACGGACGGTATAAGCCGAAAGGGAATCTTTCAACGCATCCATATCTTTGTCGGCCCAGGATTGCGGTTTGTTTTGCTGTTGAGGGTCTGCCCAATAGTCACTGTAATGAAAATCGAGCAACAACTCCATTCCGGCATCCTTGATCCGTTTGGCCATGGCCAGGGTATAGGGCAGTCCGCAATAGCCCTTTCCCGGGGAATAGCCCTTTTCGTTTAAGGGGTTGACGAAGATCCTCAGCCTCACGGTGTTGAAGCCGTAGTCGCGCAACAGCAGGATTCCGTCTTTTTCCACTCCGTTGTCAAGGAATTTCCTGCCCTGGTCCTCCATTTCGGGAAGCCACGAGATGTCGGCGCCGATCATACGGGTGATAGGCTTGGTGGTGGGGGGCAGTTGGCTTTCTGCAGGGGTCATCATCACAAAATCACCCGGTACGATGTGCAACTCATGTGCACCTGGCCACAGCTTTCCTGAGGTGGCCTCCACCTTGACTTTCCCCGGAGTGGTGCCGGTCACATAGAGGAATTTGGCTTCCCCTGCCGTCAGGACGAATTGCGCTACCCGTCTGCCTGCCGTATCGGCGACGAGCTCCCGTTCTTGGCCCGGTTCGCTGGTCAGCTTTCCCTCCCCGTCAAGGGTCACTCTGATGGTGTCTTGTGCAGAAAGAATCTCCCTGCCCAGGCTGTCGGCGACTGTAAGACGCATCAGCGTCCGGTCGGTGCCATTGGCTCTCAGGGTGGTGCTGTAACTGGTCAGCATCACTGTAACCGGCGTACCCGTCTCCACCTGCCGCACGGAGGCATACTCTTCCGGTACCTTATCCTGGGGCTGTTTGGGCTGGCACCCGGCCAGAACCATTGCCGACAGCAAAATCATCAGGAATTCATTTTTCATTCGTATATATTTATGTTAGTATTCTGATATATAATTATATGTAGCTGAATGGTTCATTGAGCTTTTCATTTCCTAGTAACTCGCATGGGAAATAGTGCCATCACCTTTTGTCCCGACTCAGTCGGGATGCCCATTTCATACGTAATTATTAATGTTATATATCAATCATTCAATTCATTATAAAATT
>CAZYUA010000035.1:0-30335 GCA_964650525.1 uncultured Prolixibacteraceae bacterium | reverse complement strand
AGCGGAGAGCGGACACCCTGGCTGTATGCCAGCAACAGCAGCAAAAAAGGTTCAGACTTGGTATTCCGGATTATTTTTTTACTTTCGTGCGCAACGGTAAAGAGGTGCCGGACCTCTGCCTGCCTTCCCATTGGCCATTCCCTGTGATGGTCTTTTACTTCTATAGTTACCGGGGAAGACAGGCCGTAAGGTTGGGGATTTTTCCGGCCAGATAACAGGGAATGAAACCTTATTAAAACTAAAAAATATGAAGAAATCGTTCGTTTTTTTTACCATGATGGCGCTCCTGTTTCAGGCAACCGCTCAGGACAAGGAGGTGGTCACCAAAACAGGATGGAACTTCGGTGCGCTGCCGACTGTCACCTTCGACACGGACCTGGGATTCCAGTATGGTGCGTTGGTAAACCTTTACGATTACGGGGACGGAAGCCGGTACCCGCGCTACAACCACTCTCTCTACTTCGAGGTTTCCCGGTACACCAAGGGCAGCGGCATCAACCGGTTTTACTACGATTCTGACCGCCTGATCCCGGGTTTGCAAACCTCGCTCGATATCAGCTATCTCTCCGATCAGGCCTACGATTTCTTTGGTTTTAACGGCTATGAGGCTGTTTTCAATGCCCCCTGGATTGATGATGAGTCGGACCATTACCAGACCAGGATGTTCTACAAGTACGACCGGAAACTGTTTCGCTTTAAGGTTGACCTCCAGGGAAAGCTGGCCGGCGACCATGTTCGCTGGATCACTGGCTGGAATTTCCAGAATTTCAAGATCGGGGATATTAACCTGGAAAAGCTGAACAAAGGCAAGGATGATTCCGAAAAGCTGCCCGATGTGGCTGGTTTGTACCAGAGATATCAGGATTGGGGTATCATCGGCGAAGAGGAAGCGGATGGCGGTTTTGTCCCCACCTTCAAGGGGGGATTGGTTTACGACAGCCGCGACAACCGGCCCAACCCCATGAAGGGAATCTGGACGGAAGCGGTGGTGGAGGCCTCCCCGAAAATCCTGGGTGCTGAAGGGTCCTTTGCCAAGCTGAGCCTGATCCACCGTCAGTATTTCACGCTGGTGCCCAAAGACCTCTCATTGGTCTACCGCCTTTCTTACCAGACCACTCTTGCCGGGGATGTGCCGTATTACTACCAGTCGCAGGTAATCACTTCTATCCTTACCGGTGCCATTTCAGAGGGACTGGGGGGGGCAAAATCCCTTCGCGGTGTGCTCCGCAACCGCGTGGTGGGCGACGGCTTCTTTTACGGAAATGTGGAAGCCCGCTGGAAATTCGTCCGCTTCCAGTTCATTAAAAACAATTTCTACCTCGGACTCAACGGTTTTGCCGATTTTGGACGGGTGACCAAAAAAATCCCCTTTACCATGCCCTCCACCTTCGGAACCTTTAGCAAAACCGACTTTTTCAATACGGATGCAGAGAAATTCCACACCTCTGCGGGCGCAGGACTGCGAATCGCCATGAACGAAAATTTTGTGATCTCGGTCGATTACGGACGAGCGCTGAATGAACAGGACGGCAAGTCGGGAATGTATATCGGGCTGAACTACCTGTTCTGATCAGGGAAAGCTGCCTGACCCTTTGGCCGGCAGACCTCCATTTGAACCGCTAACGACACATAGGAGACCCGGCAGGCCTCAAAGGAAAAGTTGTGAAGCTCCGTGTACTCCGCGGATTCTCAGGGCTCCCTATGGTACGGCGGCTGCTTTTTAACCGCCCGGGAAAAAGTCGTGATTATCCCTGTTTATGCTGCTACCACTTTGTCACGCAGGACCCAGCCGGCAACGGCACCCACGCCGGCCGCATGGAGTGCGTTTGCCAGGATGTCGACTCCCAGGAGGGTGGGAGTGTACAGGTTCCAGTTTACCAGGAAGTTCAGGTCCAGCCAGGCACCGGTAAGCAGCCCCAGCACTGCGCCCATGATGGCACCTCCGATCCAGCTTTTCCGTCCTGCAAACCGCGAGTAGAGCCATGTAATCAAAAATCCCCACAGCAGGTTCGACAAAAACATCACCGGCAGGTTCATCTGCTCTTTAAACAAACCCTGGTACACCGTTGTGTTGGCAGTGTAAAAGTCCATCAGCAAAAGGCCGAAAATCACCCATCCCCAGAAGAAGGAGATAATCCCACTGGCAAGCGCTGCCAGCCACACTCTTTTGTCCATTTTTTGACCAGTTATGTTTGACAATGAAAATATCCTCACTAAGCCATCGCAACGCAAGTTACAAAAAAGATTTTTTTGAAACCATCCTTTTTTTCGGGTGGTCAGGAAGACCCGGGTGGAGCAGGATCAGGCTGGTTGTTTTCCGCTGAGAGTTTACTGCAACGCGGCTTAGCGTTCGCAGGGAGGAACCGGCTGTCACAATCATCCGACGGCTATGATGCCGGAATGGTCAATCCCTTACGATATCTGCTTCATGTGTTTATAATATTACGTTTTTATGGTTTATTTTGTAAAACACATCTTATGGGTTCCGCCGGATTTCATTTCCCTTAATGCTTATTCTTGCCGGTTCATGCAAAAATAATACAGGGGTATTTCTCTCGTATATTCCAGTTAATAATATGGTATTCAATTATATGCTGCTTAACGTTTTATTATGCTTTTCAGTACGATAGGGCTCGCCTGCCTGCCTGCCTGCACGGGTACAATGTACATGGCCTTTAGTCCCTGCTTTGTCGGGATATTCGTTTCACAAGAGGAACTACATGACAAATATTGATAACAGATGAAACTGTTCACCACTGCCCAGATTGCCGGGATTGACCGGTACACCACAGAGTATGAGCCGATTGCTGAAATAGACCTGATGGAACGGGCTGCCGGGGCGATCTGTTCCTGTATGGTGCGTTACGTGCCTCCGGAGCGGGAACTGGTTGTATTTGCAGGGCCGGGAAATAACGGCGGTGATGCTCTGGCGGTGGCGCGGATTCTCGCCGGGCAGGGATACCGGTGTTCCGTTTTCCTGCTGTGTATGGGGAGACCTCTTTCGGGGTCACCGGCTATCAACTGGCATCGTCTGGAGGAACAGGGAAAGGTAAGCCGGAGCCTGATACAAACGGAGTCCGATTTTCCCATTCTGGATCCGGGGCAGGTGGTTGTGGATGGCCTTTTCGGGTCGGGGCTTACGCGTACTCCGGAAGGACTGGTGGCTGCCCTGGTACGGCACATCAACGCCTCAGGGTGCCGGGTCTGCGCCATCGACGTTCCCAGCGGCCTGATGGGGGAGGACAACGCCGGTACTCCTGCGGACAGCATTCTTCGGGCCACCCTCACCGTGACGCTTCAGTTTCCCAAAATCAGCCTGTTGTTTGCCGAAAATGAACCCTTTGCCGGTAATGTGGAAACGGTGGATATCGGACTGCACCCCGGAGCCTTGGCTTCTACGCCGACGCCCTATTATCTGCTGGACCGGAAGGATGTGGAGGTGCTGTTTCCTCCGCGGGCCCGTCATTCGCACAAGGGAACCTACGGGCATGCTTTGCTGGCAGCGGGCAGTTACGGCAAGGCCGGGGCTGCCGTGCTGGCTGCCCGGGCTTGTCTGCGTAGCGGGGCGGGGCTCCTCACAGTGCGGATTCCTGCCTGCGGGTACTCCATCTTGCAGGGGGCGGTACCCGAAGCGATGTGCCTGCCCGATGACCATCCCCGTCATCTGTCGTCATTGCCGCCCCTGGATCCCTACAGCGCCATAGGTGTGGGTCCCGGCCTGGGCACGCACCCGGAAACACGGGAAACCCTGCTGCAACTGCTTGCCACCACCCGGGTACCCCTGGTCCTCGACGCCGATGCCCTTAATATCCTCTCCGGGATTCCGGACTGGCCAGCCTTAATTCCCGCGAACAGTATCCTTACTCCCCACCCGGGTGAGTTCCGCAGGCTTGCCGGCGATACCACCGGTTCGTGGGAGCGGCTGCAGCGGCAGCGGGAACTGTCGCAACGGCATCACCTCATCATCGTCCTGAAAGGGGCCCGGACCTCCGTGTCGCTTCCTGATGGCAGGGTGTTTTTCAATCCCACCGGCAACCCGGGCATGGCCACCGCCGGCAGCGGCGATCTTCTCACGGGCATGATCCTCGGATTGCTGGCGCAGGGTATGGAAGCCCCGCTTGCAGCCTGCGCCGGCGTCTACCTCCATGGCCTCGCCGGCGATCTGGCAGCCGCCAGGATAGCTGAACCCGCCCTCATCGCCTCCGACATCGCCGAAGCCATCGGGGATGCTTTCCGTGAAATAGTTCATGGTCAGAAGCAAGATTTTTCATACATTTGGCGTTTTCACTGAAACTTCAACCATGAGAGTTCTAACCTTCCTGCTTGCTCTTGTCTTTGCCATGCCAACGCTGGCACAACGCCCGAAAAACAAGTCCGGTGAAATCGTGCCGGTGACCACATTCGGGGGCATCAGCTACTCCCTGCCACGGACCGGTATCCGGATTGTGGTGGAAGCATCCCTTACCTCCACCATGCCAGGACCCTATGCCGCCTATGCCGATCCACTCCTCGGTATCAAAGGGGTGAAAACAGAACCTGCCATCCACTGGGAAATGAAACATATCAGCGTGGAGACCTTTGCGGAACCCGATCCGGAGCAGGTTTTCAAAACCGCTGCCCTCCGCGCTTCCATGGTGCAGCTCACATCCGACGGATGCCTGGCAGGCATCAACAGTCAGGCTCCTGTTGCTGCGCCCAGAATGCCTGCCACCAACTCCCTGGTCGTAGAAAACAGCACCTCGAAGATCCTTTTTACCAACCAGACGGGAAACCTGAACCATTCAGGCCGGACACCCGCAGACCAGCGTGCTGCGGAAGCCGCTGCAAAGATCCTCAAATCGCGGTCAGGCCGCTATGATATTGCAGCCGGATACCTGGACGAGTTCCACCCCGACGGGAAAGCCTACGAAGAGAGTCTCGAAGAATTGCGGCGCATCGAAAAGGAGAACCTGGAACTCTTCACCGGAAAATCGAAATCGTCGGATTATACCTTCCATTTTGATTTTTTCCCGACTGCTAAGACGGTAAAAAATGAGGTGGTTTTCCGGTTCGACGAAAACCGGGGCTTCCTTCCGGCCTCTGATTTTTCGGGGATTCCCGTGATGGTTACCCTGGAGCGGACAACCTCCGGACCTGCGGCTGAGGCATCTTTCACCGGGGATTCGGGAATTTATTACCGTCAGCCTGAAACGGTCCTCCTCACCCTGATGCGGGAACTGGATGTCATTGCCACTGCCCGGGTGCCCGTGGCCCAGTATGGCACGGTCGTTCCGGTGCCCGCTGAGCTCCTGGGTGGCGGCTACGTAATCGAATTCCATCCCGAAACCGGGGGCTTAAAAAGTATAACCCAAAAATAAAAAGACCTCCTTTGGCAGGGCAACCCTAACGATAAACTCTTACTTATTGATATGAACCAGATTAAAAAAACACTGAAAGACTCAGCCGTGGCGAGATGGGCGGCTCTGCTGCTGATTTCCTCGACCATGTTCTTTGGTTACTTCTTCATTGACGTGGTGGCGCCGTTGCAGACCATGATGGAAACGGACTTCAAATGGAGTCCTGAAGTTTTCGGGATGCTCGGGGGATCTGAATTTTTCCTCAATGTATTTGCCGGATTCCTGATACTATCCGGCATCATCCTCGACAAAATGGGGATCCGGTTTACGCTGATTACTGCGGCACTCACCATGGTCGCGGGTGCGGCCGTCAAGTTTTATGCGCTGACCGCAGGGTTTGGCGAAACAGCCTTTGCCGGTTGGCTTAATTCCTGGGCTGTGGGCGTGCCGGCATCCGCCAAACTGGCCTTTGTCGGGTTTGCAATTTTCGGGGTAGGCATCGAGATGGCTGGCATCACGGTTTCCAAGACCATCGTCAAGTGGTTCCGTGGTAAGGAGATGGCCCTGGCCATGGGACTGGAGATGGCTATCGCCCGGCTGGGTGTGGTGGCCGTATTCCGGCTTACCCCCATCTTTGCCGAACACGGCGGCCCCTCCAACTCGGTATTCTGGGGCCTTCTCTTCCTCTGCATTGGTTTCCTGACCTTCTTCATCTATACCTTTATGGATGTGAAGCTGGATAAACAGCTGGGTGAAAATGCCCTGGGCGACGAACCCGAGGAGCAGTTCCGGGTCTCCGACCTGGGCAAGATCATCCGTAACCCGGGCTTTTTGGCTATTGCAGGGTTGTGCGTCCTCTTTTATTCGGCCATCTTCCCGTTTCAGAAGTTTGCTACCGATATGCTGGCCTCCAAGCTGGGCATGGACATCAGGACGGCAGCCGCCCTCTTCTCCTATTTCCCGGTAGGTGCCATGGTCCTCACACCCTTTATCGGCTATTACCTGGATGTGAAGGGGAAGGGCGCCTCCATGATGCTTTACGGGGCCATCCTGCTGACCGTATCGCATCTCATCTTTGCCCTGGTACCCTCCGAATTGTTTACCTACGGCGTTGCCCTGGGCACCATTGTGATCCTTGGAACGGCTTTTTCGCTGGTGCCGGCCTCCATGTGGCCCTCCGTACCCAAGATTGTGGAAGACCGTTACCTGGGGTCGGCCTACGGTCTGATCTTCTATATCCAGAATATCGGGTTGTTGCTGGTACCCATACTGATTGGCTGGTCGGTAACCTTTTCTAATCCGGGGGTGGCAGATCAGATAGCGCAGGGCGTCGAAGGGGCCCGGTACAACTATACCTTGCCCGAGCTCATCTTTGCCGGTTTCGGAGCGGCAGCCATCATCCTCAGTTTTGTGCTGAAGAGCGTTGACAAAAAGAGGGGTTACGGACTGGAAATAGCCAACAAGATAAAGTAAAACCAAATAAATACAAACATGAGCAAAACAATCCATGAATTAGAGCCTGCAGCCTTGTGGGAGTTGTTCGGCCAGTTGGCTTCGATTCCCCGTCCTTCGGGCCACGAAGAGCAGATCCGCGATTTTGTTGAGACATTCGGTAAAGACCACGGTCTGGAGACCCTGCGCGACGGATCAGGGAACATCATCATCCGTAAACCTGCCACGCCCGGGAAGGAAAACCTCAAGGGGGTGATCCTCCAGGGCCACCTGGACATGGTTCCCCAGAAAAACAGCGATAAGGAACACGACTTTACCAAAGATCCCATTGTCACCCTGGTAGAGGGGGATTGGGTGAAAGCAGACGGGACAACCCTGGGGGCCGACAATGGTATCGGCGTGTCGGCGGCACTGGCCATCCTGGCTTCGTCAGAGGTGGAACACGGACCCCTGGAAGCCCTTTTTACCGCAACCGAAGAGACAGGCATGGATGGAGCCAACGGACTGGAACCAGGGGTTTTACAGGGAGAGATCCTGTTGAACCTCGATTCGGAAGACGAGGGGGAACTCTATGTCGGCTGTGCAGGCGGCGAAGATGCCGGTGCGAAATTCGGGTACCAGGAGAGGAAGACCCCCAAAGGAATGGCAGGCGTCAAAGTGGCCGTCACGGGCATGAAAGGAGGCCACTCCGGTATCGACATCGGGGTGGGGCGCGGCAATGCCATCAAGGTTCTCTTCCGCATACTGCATGAAGCTGTCTGCCAATCGGGGGCCAGGATTTCCACGGTGAATGGCGGGGGACTCCGAAATGCCATACCCCGGGAAGCATTTGCCCTGGTTGCCGTCAAAGGCAAAAAAATCCAGGAATTCGTAACGCTGGTGGATGAACTTGTGGGAATCATCAAAGGCGAACTGGCCGCCACCGAGCCGGGACTCACCGTCACCCTCGAACCGGTAGATCCCCCGAAAACCATCCTGAAGAAAAAGGATCAGGAGAAACTCATCAAGGCCATCGTTGCCTGCCCCAACGGCGTGATACGCATGAGCGACAGCATGCCCGGGCTGGTGGAAACCTCCACCAACCTGGCCATCATCAACCAGGACGGGAAAAAGAAATGCTTTACCATTGCATGCCTGATGAGAAGTTCGGTCGATACTGCCAAGACGGAACTGGGCAGCAGGATTAGTGCCGTCTTCACCCTGGCCGGAGCCACGGTGAAATTCACGGGAGCTTACCCCGGATGGAAACCCGATATGGATTCGCCAATCCTGAAAACCATGCGCGAGGTGTACCAGTCCCGGTTCAGAAAAAAGCCGCTTACCAAAGCCATTCATGCCGGACTGGAGTGCGGCATACTCGGAGGGAAATACCCCCACTGGGATATGATTTCCTTCGGTCCGACCATCCGCTATCCTCATTCACCGGATGAAAAGGTGAACATCCCCTCGGTACAGAAATTCTGGGATTTCCTGCTGGAAACCCTGAAGCATATTCCTGCCCGGGAGACCGTTTAGCATTCCGGAAAATGCAGGAGGCGGCCACAGCCGCAAAGGAGACACCCGGGGCACCCTGATTTGGATGATACCCGCAAGGCAGCTCTCTTTGCGGCTGTTTTTTACATAAAACCCAAACCCCGAAATCTGACGGTTAGCCGGAAGAAACGGAGGAAAAAGAGGGTATGGCCGGCTACTGTTTTCGCACAGAACCCCGGGGGAGGTCACATGAGGGTACGGCAGCAGGAAAGAGATCAGAAGAAATCGGTCTTGTTCATCTTAGCGATCTTCAATCCGCCAGTGGTCAGGTAATGACCGGCCAGGTCGGCAGTGAGGCAGGAGTGGACGGGGACGATCTCCAGGAGGTCGCCGATCCGCAGGGACCGGATGGCTTCAGCCGGGCCTCTTACGATGCCGTGCTCCTGGGAGAGGGCCGCCAGGTAAAAGTCGTGGCGGAACTCCGGTTTGCCGGTTTCAGGGTGGTGGGTGACTACAGCCCCATACCCTCGTTTTCCACGACTCCGGAGCAGAAAATCTTTGGAAAAATGGACAGCCCCTCCGTACACCACCGCTTCCCGGCGGCCCGGTGAGAGCGAAACTACCGGGCAGAATACCCTGACCGCCACCTCCTCCTGCCGGCAAACACCCAGGTTCCATTGGAAAAGGTCGAAGAAAACAAAATTCCCGGGCCTGATTTCATCAGCTCCTTCCCAGTTATCGCAGACACTGCAACTGGGTGTGTCGCCTAAGGAGATCTCCAGGTTGGGCCACCATTGCCGGTAATAGGCTTTCAATGAGCACATTTTTTGGAGGGCTTCCGTGTGCATCTCCCTGATTTCTCCGGCCGACCGGGCTGAATAGGTGTTGCCGGTGTGCGAAAGAAATCCTTTGAATGTTAACCGGTCGTTTGTGCTGAGGATATCGAGCAGGCGGTCGATACGGCGTAAATCGCCCGTGCCGGCACCGCTGCGGTGATGTCCAGTGTCGGTTTCAATCCAGATACCGGCCGATGATTCCGCAGCGCCGGCCAGGAATCGTACCGTTTCTTCATGGTCAGCCAGCAGGTTTAGCCGTATGCTCCCTGCCAGCCTGTTGATTTCCTCCATCTCTGCAATGTTTGCCGGGAAGGCAATGGTGATGTCATCCCACCCTTCCCGCGCAAAATAGCGCGCCATCGACACCGAAGAGACGGTGATGGCTGAAGTGCCGGCATCACGGAACCACTGCCCGATTGCTGCCGACTGGTGGGTTTTGAAATGAGGGCGGAAACGAAGCCCTTTCTCTGCGGCTTTCTTCGCCATCTTTTGGATGTTGGTGCGGCAAACCGCTTCGTCGATCACCACTACGGGTTTTCCGGTATGGTCCATAGCTTCCCTGGATTAGAAAATAATTGCTCCGGATTCATTCTTCTTAAGGGTTCCCAGAGTTGATTCCTGGAAGCCCCAAGATACAGATATTTGTTTGAACCGGAGTTCACTTCGTCTGTTTCCTGCCGGGGATGCAAAGAAAATAGTCAGATAGGCGTGCTCTTTTCGGTAAAGCGGGATTCTCGTAACTGCAGAGAACGCAAAGGTGAAGCAAAGGGCCGCAATGAACAATGCCTTGTGGCTCAGCGTTCTCTGCGAAACTCAGCGTACTCTGCGTTAAGACAGGATTTTAACCTTGAAGGCTGCAAAAACACGTTCACCCCATTCAGATTTCACTCCAAGGAGGGATACTATTCCCGGTATGGCCTGCCGGCAGATGCTCTTTACGGAACCCGGTTATTTGCTGTTCCGGCCGCTTTCTTATACCAGAGCAGGGCCCCTTTCCTGTAATAATCACGCGCAATTTCAGGATTCCCGGAAACCTCCTCTCGGGTGTAAGGAAAGTGGGGTACCAGCAGGTCCCCTCCCGGTTGCCAGTTCACAGGGGTCAACAACTGTGTTGACGCAGCCGTTTGGAGGGCCTCTACCGTCCTGATAATCTCATTCATGTTCCGCCCCACGGCTGAAGGGTAGAATAACGTGGCTTCCACGATGTTGGAGGGATTGATGATAAAGACCCCTCTTACATTTTCGGTAGTGCTGACCGGCTCGTGCAACATCCCGTATAACCGCGATACCCTTGCTTCGCTGTCGTCGATCAGCGGAAAACGGATCCTCACCGGTTTACTGCTGCTGTACAGCATCTCTTCCATGGCCTTCTTCCACAGCAGGTGCCGTTCACGGGTGTCGGTAGATATCACCGCCACCTTCACATCCAAAGCTTCCAGTTTGTCCTGCAGCAAGGCCAGTTCCATGATTTCAGTCGTACACACCGGGGTAAAATCCTTCGGATGACTGAACAAGATCTTCCAGGAGTTTCCAAAATCGCCCGGAAAGAGGAGTTTCCCATCCGTTGTCTCTGCCGTAAAGGAGGGCGCTGCGGAACCTATCAGCGGAATGGTATTACTTCCGCCATTGCGGGCTGTAACCGACGTTAGGGTCATTAGCAGCCCCACTAATACCCAAATTCTCGTTTTCATCGTTGTTTTCATTCAAAGTTGGTGCAAGGTACGATGAACCGGGTATTTATTTGCCAATAATATAATAAAAAAAGATCAGATTATCTTAAAATAAAATTATGCAACAACATAACGCTTGCTATGTGTTAATATACAGCAAGTTACAATTTTAAAAAAATCGCCGGCTGAGGTCGATTATTCAAATGATAGGGTGCGCAGGGTTTCTACCATCCCATGGTGTCGCACACCGATTGTTTGTAAAGGTGCGAAATATGGATGCGGGTGCGCCCGTCGGGAAGTTTGTCGGAGGTTATCTGGGAATTATTCGGATAGGGATAGCTGCCGTCGGGGTTGAACCGGGTGTAAAAGCGGGTCACTTCCCAGTCGTTTTCCCACAAGATGCGGTATTCGTATTCGCGGTCGGGGATGCCCAGCAAGTCAACCACGCCGCCCTTCATGGAGGCACCCTGCCAGGGTTGGCCGGAATCGACGAGCCGGTATTCTCCGTTGTAGGAGGGAGCAATGGCTATTTGGGGATTGTCGGGGCAGAAAGCCCGGAGGACCACCTGGTATCCCGAATAGCTTGTTTGCGGTTCTATGTTGATTTCGTAGGTGCCGCTGCAAAAATTACTGACTGCCAGTTCCGGGATCGGCTTAAAGGCGGGGTTGTCGTTTCTGAAAACCAGTCTCACCGGCACCGGCGGGGTATTTTCTACAGTGAAGGAGGCGGGGAAGCTTCCCGCAAAGCTGAGGGTAAACAGTAGTTTGTTGTTCAGGTCGAAGACGTCGGCTGTGATCCGGAAGCTGGAGGGGACTGCCGATCGGAACTGCAGGAGAGTGCCGGATGCACAGAGCGTTTCCCCGGAAGCTTCCGCAAGGGTATACGAAAAGGGAAGCCCTCCGATGGGTACCGTGGTTCCCCGGTAATCCCAGCAGTCGGTGTCGAATTCGGTGTACCCGAAGATTTCGGGTACCGGCGTTCCTGTCCAGGTGCACAGGGCTTTCAGGGTGCTCCCGTTGAAGGAGCTGACGGCAGTTCCGTTGATTTCTAGCAGGGAGAGAGTCCCGGATTCGAGGATGTGGAAAATCACCCTCCTGATCTCTCCATTGTGCCGCAGGTTATCGATCCATGCCGGGTACTCCCCGGAGGTGACGGTCCGGATGAACATGAATCCCGTGGGATTCGCGTTATAAGCGGCGTAAAACTCCTCAGAACTGTGGAACAGGAGCTCCCCGCTGCTATCCTTCAGTTTCAGAAAATCGCTCAGCGTCATGGAGTAACTGATCTTAAAGGGTTTTTCGCCGGCTAATGCCCTCTTGAATACCGGGTTACGGGTTCCTCCGAAGACGATTGTTGTATCATTGCCATCAATCTTGATCCCTCCCTCGAGGTCAGCAGAATTCTGGTCAGACGCTTTCACCAGGTACAGGTCGATGCTTTTCTTTCCCTCACTCAGGAAAACAACCGTCTTGCTGACTGGGAGGTATCCTTCGGCCTCTGCCCGCACCGTAAAGTCGAACGGAGACTGGTCAGAAATCAGCACCGACGGGTCGGTTGTCAGTTCAATCTGACCCTGAGTGGAAGTGTACGAACTGTTTTTCTTTCCGGTGAAATTGATGATGTTGTTCCCGTTCCGGCCGGTGTAGCTGACTGTCACTGGGGAGGTGATGAGTTCCTTGCTGTTGGCATCGAGGATCCGGGTGGTGATATGGGTTTTAAAGAAGTTGAAATCGACGAGGAGGAGGTTGATGTTTTCTCCGGTGTCCTTATCTTTCAGGGGGTTATTCAGGATGCCTTCGCAGGAGGAAAGGAGCAGGAAGGTTGCTGCCAGGGTGGAGAGGGCAGAGATCCGGTATGCGGCAAAGTTTTTCATGGCTGCAGGAATTATGGATGAAACTTGAAAAGGACCAGGGTAAGTCCCATCTTGACAAAGGGATAGAAGGTATAGGCGCTGAATTGTTTTTCGAGTCTTTCTCTTTGATTGTGCGATTCTTCGGCCGTGGGGGCAAGAAGGCCGCTGGCTTCGATTTCGATGTCTGGAGGTCCCTGGTAGTAGGCTCCGATTTCCACGTTGAAGGCCAGGTTTTTTTTCAACCCTGTGTTCCGGCCCAGTCCCAATCCCAGGTATGGCGAAAATTGAAGGGAGGGGGTCACTGAGAAGGTGAATTCGCCGATCTTACCGGGAGGAATGGTGATGTCGCCGTACTGCCATTCATCGGAAGCCATTCCCGTGATGACGGGATTAAAGAGGTTGTAGGCACAGCCTGCGGAAAGGTAGAGCGACCGGAAGAGGTAGTAGTCGGCCAGCAGGGAGAATCCTCCTGAGTGGTAGTTCATTTCGGCATCGTAGGAGATGTCGTTTTCGTCGAAAGAAAAGGGGTACCGGAAGGTGAGGGTTTCGTAGCCGGCCCGGATGCCCACCCTGGGATTTATCTGGAAGATGAAGTTTCCGCCGTACCCCATGGTAGACAGGGTTGGACCTGCGGCAATCCTGGGGTGAACTTTTGGTATGATTTCCTCTTCTTCGGGGGGCTGGGCAATGGCAACATGGCAAACCGCGAATAAAACGGCCAGGAAAAGGGTTCTCTCAAGGATATGAACCGTATCCATCGGTGAAGTATTATGGTCCCGGACGGTCAAAGATAATAAAAAATGCCACAAAAACAAGGGCACCGGTCACTCCCCGGTACCGGTACGGAAGGGGATTTACGGGAGGCCTTCCCGGGTATTTGACTGTCAGTCCGCTGCCGGTTTTAGTGAAGGTCAGGAATACCATGCTGTTATGGAAAGCAGCATATGCAAAGAGAGGGGCCTGCAGGGACGATCTCCCGGCTATAGGCGGGTTTCATGGCGTTGAGGGCCAGGGTTTTAATCTGGGAATCCCGCAGTTCAGCCAGGGTGCTCTCGCCGGGGGTGTCAGCCGGGGCCCGGTAGTTGGCCAGAGAAACAAATAAAAACGGAAAATCACCCTGTCCCCATCAGATTCCTTGCAGCACTATTTTTTCCGCAAACCAGGGATAGCCATCTCTCTCCACCCTGAGGATGAAGAGTCCGTTCCCGAGTTTCCGGAGGTCTAGTTGTACCGGGACCGTGGGGGTAACTGAGGGGTATTCCTGCGAAATCATTATGGCTCCCCGGATGTCGGTGATGATCATCCTGACAGCCTGTGAACCGGCGGGCAACAGGATATTCAGGATGCCGCCGGAGGGGTTGGGGAAGATTTTCCGGTCTGCCGCAGGAGCCTGCGGGGAGAAAACAACCGGAACGAGCCATTGGGTATCCATCCAGGCCAGGCGCCGGGTGATCCAGTCCTTCAGGAAGCTGATTTCGTTGGAATAGGTATTCCTGATGGCGCTGTTGGGCCATACGTAACTGTTCAGGATAGGCCACCGGGTGAAGTTTCTGTCAGCGCCATCACCCAGCCATGCGACATGGCGGTCGATAGAGGCCATCACCGAGTCGGTATGGAGGATGCCCTTCCGGAGGATGCTATACCTTTGTTTCAGGCTGTTGGCGTAGGCGGGTGACTGCATAAGCCGGGCCCACCAGTGCATGCAGTAGCCTTCGTTGGGTCCGAAGTTGGTATAAGTCCACTGGTTGACCGAGAGGTTCCGGGGGCTGTAATCCACATTTCCGTAGCAGAGGTCAAAATCCCAAAGAGGGCCGGCCACCAGCTTGCCTCCTTCCGAATCGCGGTTCTTGTGGAAAAAGGTGCTGTACCGGTATCCATCCACATTATTGGACAGTTCGTTCAGAATCTGGAAATCGATGAAGGAAGGGGTGTCAAAGTAACGTTCATAGCCAGTCGAAGGGTTGATGAAGGAGCTTCCGTTCAGGGTATTTTCGGCATTTTTGATGAAGGTGGCAAACCAGGTTTTCTGTTCTTGCACAAGGTCGTCAGCCTTGGGGTAGTACCAGGTCCAGGCATACGCCCGTGCATTGGAATAGGTGATATCCGGGTAGCTGTAGAAATACTCATTGGCCGCCAGGTCCTGGATTTTATCCACCTTGACGATATAGCCCCCTGTAACGGCATCCCCTGACCGATCCAGGGGCTCCATTTTGGTGATGTGCACTCGCTCCTTATTGCGTTTGATTCTTTCCGTAAGCTGGTAAACGCCCGTGTAGGCGCCGTTCAGGTAAAGTTCACAAAACCGGAACCTGGGTTGCCACCGGCCCATACGGCTGCCCAGATCGAAAGTAAGCGCATTCCTCAACATGGTCTTGTCGCTGTATGGGGCATACAAAACCCAATCCGACTCTTCCGGCATCCCCAGGAGTGCAGCTTTAGCCTCCATGCCTGTTTGGTCGCGCAGTTCGAGGCTGTAGCTTTTCTTAGGGAACATCTGGGATGACTGTCCTCTGATTTCGATGCCCGCATACCCGTCGTACTGGTTGCCTGGGTGGCTGAGGTCGTTGGGTATACCGGGGCCGTTGTCGATAATTTTTACCTGCACGGTAATTTTGGGTTCACTGACGATCGTCTGCCCGGAAGTGCTGATGGCTACCAGGGGCAGATGGGAGGTATAGCTTACAGGTTCGGTAAACCAGGAGGGCAGGGGCTGGTAGGAATTTCCCGGCACGGTAATGCCGGCGATGAGGAATGCCGAGGAGGAGAGGTCGCTGGAATTGGCGTTGCAGTTGTGGACCTGCAGGGCCAGGAGGTTTTCACCGGCAATGAGCCGGGCCAGGTGGGCTCCTGTGAGGGTGAAACCTGCCGGAGTGCCGCCGCCCGGCAGCTGAGCCTCATAGTCGCACGAGGCCGCATACTCGCTGAAGGGGGGGCGGGTACCGGCGTTTCCCAGGTTGGCGCGGGCGATCTCCTCCCCATTGAGGTAAGCCACAAATCCGTCGTCGAAATCTACATACAGGGTTGCTGAAACAATCTTTGAGGGGTCGGAAACCTGAAACCTGCAACGGAGGTAGACGGAGGATGTGGCGGCAATGACCGTTGCGTCGTCGCCATCGCCGTAACCGATGCCACCGGGGCCCTTTTGCCAGGCAGTGTCGTCGAACCCGGGCATTGTCCAGGCAGCTGGCGGCTCATTCGTCCCCGGCCTGTAACTCCACTGGTTGCCGGCCAGCACCAGCGATTCCCAGTGGTTCACCGTCTGACCGGCGGCCACAAGGGTGATAAAACCCAGTAAAAAGGCTAAACCTGCCTTCCTGATTCCGTTGTACATGGCATTCCTAAGGTTGAGACAAAGGTAGGAATCTGTTTCACAAAAGTGAAAAACGAAAACGATGAGAGAAAAGAGAAAAACGGTAACGTTATACCGTGGTACCATGGAAATGGGTGGTATGAAAAAATAAATTATATTTGCCCTCTTTGCAGCCAAATCCAATAATCTGATTGACTATGTTTAAGAATCATCCAAAAGGTTTATTTGTAGCATTTTTCTCCAACATGGGTGAGCGGTTCGGCTTCTACACCATGATGGCGATCCTGGTGCTTTTCCTGCAGGCCAAATACGGCCTGGCAGCAGAAAAGGCAGGAGATATCTACAGTTGGTTTTATTTCAGCATCTATGCCCTGGCCCTGGTCGGCGGTTTGTTGGCCGATGCCACCCGGAAGTACAAAACGGTCATCCTTTTCGGGATTATCATCATGTTTGGCGGATACCTGTTGCTGGCGGTGCCGGGCATGACGCTGACTTTCACGGTGGTTGCCCTTTTCGTCATTGCCTTTGGCAACGGTTTGTTCAAGGGCAACCTGCAGGCTGTGGTGGGGCAGTTGTACGACGATCCGCGCTATTCCAAGCTTCGTGACGTCGCCTTCATGATCTTTTATATGGGGATTAACGTGGGGGCCTTTTTTGCTCCTTATGCAGCCGATGCGATCAGGAACTGGTGGTTAAAAGCCAACGGGTTCCTGCACGATGGAAGTCTGCCGGCCCTGTGTCACCAGTTTAACAACGGAACCCTTACCGACGGAGTCAAACTTGCCGAATTCCAGCAGCTTGCCAGTCAGGCGAGCTTGGCCGGGCCTGTCACAGACCTGGGGAACTTCGCCCGTACTTACCTGGATGTTTTCTCGCGCGGTTACAACTATGCCTTTGGCATTGCCGCCGGCGCCATGGTCATCTCCCTGCTGGTCTACATCTTTTTTAACAAGTTTTTGCCTAACAAGGAAAAAGTGGTCAAAGAGTCGGATGCACCGGTCACCCGTGTGGAATTCGAATTCAGACCACTGATTTATGCTGCCATTGCCATGGCTGTCTTTGCCACGGGGCTCAGCTTTGTGGTCGGGATCGCCTCCGGGCTTGCCTTCGGGCTCTTTGCCGGTTTTGTGACCTGGATCCTTACCAGCGCCAAAAAAGACGAATACAGCCGGGTGTCAGCTCTGATCCTCGTATTCATAGTGGTCATTTTCTTCTGGATGTCCTTCCACCAGAATGGTCTGACCCTGACCCTTTTTGCCAGGGACTTTACCGACAAGCTGGTGGGGCCCTTCACCAACCTGTTTTTTACCCTTCCTTCCATGCTGGCTGTCATTGGTACCATTGCCGGGCTCTTCCTGCTGATTTCCAAAAAGATGACAAAAAATTTCCGGATTACAGGGGGTGTCCTGGTGGTGCTGGGTATGCTGTTTATCCTCTTTTTCCTCAAAGGGTTCGATCCTACCACGCTTCTGGGGCGCTGGTTTAACCCGTTCGAGGCGAAAAATGCCATTAAACCCGAGATCTTCCAGTCGTTTAACCCCTTGTTTATTGTGGCCCTCACCTTCCCGGTGATGGGATTCTTTGCGTGGCTGAACAAAAAGAACATCGAACCCTCAACCCCCAAGAAGATCGGCATCGGGATGATCATTGCTGCTGCAGGCTTCATCGTGGTGCTCCTGGCATCCGTGAAGCTTCCCTCGCCCTTGTCACTGGCCGGCTCCCCCGTTTCAGAGGCCATTCGGGTAACACCCTACTGGCTTGTAAGCAGTTACCTCATCCTCACCATTGCCGAGCTTTTCCTGAGCCCTATGGGGCTCTCCTTCGTGTCGAAGGTAGCTCCCTCGCGTTTTCAGGGGCTGATGCAGGGGGGATGGCTCCTGGCCACTGCCGTGGGCAACAAGCTCCTCTTCGTGGGCACCAAACTGTGGGATAAGGTCGAACTTTGGCAGCTGTGGGTGGTGTTTGTAGTCTGCTGCCTGGTTTCAGCCGCCTTCATCTTCAGCATCATGAAAAAACTGGAAAACGCCACCAAATAGAGTACAGACCGGGTAACCATACCGGAGAGGCACCTGTGAACCCGTGGACCTTCCTGGTTTGCTGAAGATTCTGAAAAAATAGAGAGGAGGCACTTGCTGACAGCATCTGCCTCCTCTGCTTTTCATACCGGTGAGTGCCTGAATCCGACTTTTCCGGGACGCTCCGGATGGCTTAGTCGCACGACGTTTCAGGGTCTATCGGGCAGGCTTTGGCTGAAAGGAAGGCAACAGGGCCTGCAAGGCCGGCGATCCTTCGGATGCCCTTTTTCAGGTTTTCCGTTTTTTCTTCTTGGCCGAGGGGAAGAGTACGTTGTTTAGGATCAGCCGGTACCCCGGTGAATTGGGGTACAGGTTCAGGTCGGTGGGCGGGTCGCCGACGAGATGCCGGTAATCTTCCGGATCGTGGCCCCCGT
Source organism: uncultured Prolixibacteraceae bacterium (assembly GCA_964650525.1). Classification (GTDB taxonomy): domain Bacteria; phylum Bacteroidota; class Bacteroidia; order Bacteroidales; family Prolixibacteraceae; genus UBA1413. The sequence continues at coordinate 11,956 of CAZYUA010000035.1, read as the reverse complement.
AAAAGGTCCAGAATCCTTTGCCCAATTCCCCATGGATGTAACGGGCTTCGTTCAGGTTTTTATTCTCCCCCAACACCACTGCATTGGGTTTGACCACTTTTTTATTAAAGGCAGTGGTCTGTCCCATAAATCCTTTGATCAGGTTGAAGTGGTTCTGGCACAGCATGCAGGGAACAGGATCCCACTTGGCCGAAAACTCAAACAGAGTGAAATAGTCGTTTTCCCTGACAACCTTCCGGGTGTCGGTGACGTCGATATCCGAGAATTCATACTCATAGGGGTTGTTGATGAGGGTGAAACCCTGGAAGGCGAAAGTTCGTGTGAAATCCAGTTTCTCGTTCATGTTTTTGTCTGCGGGGTCTCCGTCGAACATCTGTTCGCAGATATCAATGCCGTCGGCTGAGAGGGCAATGTCGTAGGTGTCGGTAGCTGCGCACATGGCGAAGAGGAAGCCTCCGTTGAGGACATATTTCCGGATTTCTCGGGCCACCAGGCTTTTCATTTCGGAGACTTTCAGGAATCCCAGTTTTTTGGCCATTTCCTGGTTGATGCGGACATCCTCCTGGTACCATGGCATATGCTGGTAGGTGCGCCAGAACTTGCCGTACTGACCGGTGAAATCCTCATGGTGGAGGTGGAGCCAGTCGTATTCGGAGAGTTTCCCGCTGACGATTTCCTCGTCGTAGATCACGTCGTATTCGATTTCGGCATAAGTGAGCACCAGGGTTACGGCGTCGTCCCACGGCAACTTGTTGGGTGGGGAGTAGACGGCGATGCGGGGGGCTTTTTGCATGCTTATGGCGTCCTGGTTCACATTGGGAGAGGCTATTTCCATCAGGAGGGCTTCCCCGCGGGCGTCGCTGAGGGTCTCAAATGAAACACCCCGGATCACGCATTCCGCTTGAATTTCAGGGTAATGGGGAATCAGAAAACTGCCGCCCCGGTAATTCAGCAACCATCTGACCTCCACATCTTTGGTCAGGGTCCAGTAGGCGATGCCATAAGCCTTGAGGTGGTTCTTCTGTGGTTCATCCATGGGAATCAGGAGCCAGGAAGCCTGCAGCCGGAGTGCCAGCATCGCGAAGACCAGTACCAGAACATATTTTGTAGGTTTCATACGCATAGGGTATCAGAAAGGCATGTCAGGCCCTTCGGCCCGGTAGGTTTTGAAGGTTTCTTCTTCGCCGCTCTCTCCCGGGAGGCTGAAATCGTCGTCTTCGTTCAGCTTGGAAGCAAAGGTCCTGCCAGTCTTGCCGAAGGTGCTGGTGATGTGGGTTTCCAGGTCGGTGAATTTGGCCAGTTCCTTCCGGAAGGAGAGATGGATAACCCCGGTGGCGCCGTTCCTGTGTTTGGCAACAATGATCTCGGCCAGTCCTTTGGTGGGATTCTGGTTTTCATCCTCGTTGATGCCGTAATATTCCGGGCGGTGGATGAAAATGACAAGGTCGGCATCCTGTTCGATGGCGCCCGATTCGCGAAGGTCAGAAAGCTGGGGTCTTTTCCCTTCGCGCGATTCCACGGTTCGGTTCAGCTGCGACAGGGCAATAATCGGTATGTCTAGTTCTTTGGCGATGGCTTTCAGCGACCGGGAGATGCTGCTGACTTCCTGTTCGCGGCTGCCGCGGTTGTCTGTGCCGGTAGTCATCAGCTGCAGGTAGTCAACCACTACCCCCTGGATGTTATGCTGCATTTTGAGTCGTCTGCATTTGGCCCTGAGCTCAAAGATGGAGAGGGCGGGGGTGTCGTCGACAAACAGGGGAGAACTCGAGAGCCGTGCAATTTTACTGTGAAGCAGGGTCCATTCCCAGTCTTCCAGTCTTCCGCCCTTGATCTTCTGGGATCCCAGTTCGGTTTCGGAGGCGATAAGGCGGAAGATCAGCTGCAAAGCAGACATTTCGAGCGAAAAGATGGCGACGGGGCGGTTGTGGTCGACGGCGATGTTGCGGGCCATCGAGAGTACAAATGCCGTTTTTCCCATGGATGGACGGGCGGCAATGATGATCAGGTCGGTTTTTTGCCATCCGAAGGTGATGCGGTCCAGTGCCGAAAAACCGCTGGGGAGCCCCTGAAGTCCGTCTTCACGAAACCGTGCCTGCTCGATCAGGTCCAGGGCCTCTTTCATTACCGGGCTGATGGGAACGGTCTCCTTTTTGATGTTCCCTTCGGCAACCTTGAATAACGATGTTTCTGAAAAGTCGATGAGATCATCCACATCGAGGGCGTCGTCGTAGGCTTTTACCTGTATCTCCGATGAGACCCGGATCAACTCCCGCTGTATGAATTTCTGTGCGATGATGCGGGCGTGGAATTCAATATGGGCTGCAGAGGCCACCCTACGGGTCAGCTGGGCAAGAAAGGTAGGGCCACCAACCTCATCCAGCTGGTTCCGGTTTTTCAGCTCCTGGGTGACCATGACCAGGTCCACCGGTTTTTCGTGGAGCGATAGTGCCTTGATGGCTTCGAAAATCTTCCGGTGTTCCTCTTTGTAGAAACTTCCTGTGTCGATAATATCGGCAACCGTGATGTAGGCTTCCTTTTCCAGCATCAGGGCCCCCAAAACGGCCTCTTCGACCTCGGGAGCCTGCGGGGGTACCTTGCCATACTGGGCATTGATCTTTTCGAGGGTGGTTGCAGACCGCTCTATTTCTTTTTTTGCCATCCGTTAAGGATTGATCCTTTGAATAAATCTTACTAATCAACGAACCGGGTCCGGGTTCGGTTCTGGTTCCGGATTTGTTTCCGCGAAGGCTAAGATAGGGAAAAACAGCGAATTCCGTTACCCGGGGAGCAGGAGTTATCCATGGGTTTTTAACCTCTCAGCGATCACCATTGTTAAGATCGCGGTCAGGCTATTTCCCATGGCTTTGATCTGCTGGGGAATGAAACTGGTAGCAGTCATGCCCGGTGTGGTGTTAAGATCGAGAAAATAAAAGAGGCCATTGTTAAGAATGTAATCGATCCTGACAATTCCCGAGCAGCCGCAGAGGTCGTAAATGCGGATGCTCATCTGCCGGCAGGCTTCTGCCAGGTCGGCAGGAAGCCGTGCAGGAGTGATTTCATCGGTGACTCCCGGGGTATACTTGGCTTCGAAATCGAAAAATTCATTTTTTGGTACTACTTCGGTAAGCGGGAACACCAAATGGTGATTGCCGGTTTTGAGCAGCCCGCAGGTGTATTCGGTGCCGGCGATAAAGGTGTCGATCAGCGCTTCCCCGCTTTCCGTCCAGGCATACTGTACCGCCCCTTCCAGTGCTGAGACCTCTTTCACCTTCGTGATACCAAAGCTGGAACCTCCGGCATTGGGCTTCACAAACAAGGGTAACCCCAGTTCTTTCACAATCTGGCCGGCATCAACCGGTTCTCCTTTTTTCAACCGTAGGGTCCTGGCCATCGGAATGCCGAAATTGCGGAGAAAATTGTTGCAGTGCCATTTGTTGAAGGTCAGGGCCGAAACTTCCACATTGCAGGTGGAGTAGGGGACCTGCACCATCTCGAGGTATCCCTGCAGCAGTCCGTCTTCGCCCGGGGTACCATGGATGGTAATATAGGCGAAATCGAACCGGATTTTTTCACCTTCCAACAGGAAGCTGAAGTCGGATTTGCACACCGGAGCCAGCGGCCGGTCGTTATCCATAACCTGCCATTCCCTGGCATCGAGGTAAACCAGCCAGGGGGTGAACAGATCCCTGTCAATGGCCTGAAACAGGTTCCGGCCGCTGTTCAGGGAGACGCCATATTCTGAGGAATATCCTCCGGCAACAATGGCAATTTGGGGCTTACGGGTTGTCTGGCTCATGAGCATCAGGTGATTTCACGGTTTGATACATAATTTCTCCATTTTTCGATAACCAGGTTCATGTCAGAGGGAAGTTCCGAGTCAAAAAGCATCGGTTCCCCGCTTGCAGGATGGAGGAAACCCAGGGTTTTGGCATGAAGTGCCTGCCGGGGTAATATCCGGAAGCAGTTGTGTATGAATTGTTTATATTTTGTGAAGGTGGTACCCCGCAGGATCTGGTCACCCCCGTAGGTGGCATCGTTGAAAACCGGGTGGCCGATATGCTTCATGTGGACCCGTATCTGATGGGTGCGGCCCGTTTCCAGGCGGCATTCCACCAGGTTCACATACCCGAGTCTTTCCAGCACCCGGTAGTGGGTAACGGCAGGCTTCCCGTGTTCCCCGTCTGCGAAGACCGTGAATACCTGCCGGTTAGAGAGGCTTCGTCCTATGTTTCCCGAAATGGTGCCGTTTTCCTGTTTCAGGTCGCCCCATACCAGGGCGACGTAGCGGCGGTGGGTGGTTTTCCGGTAAAACTGGTACGAGAGGTTCAGCCGGGCGTGCTCCGTTTTGGCAACCAGGATCAGCCCTGAAGTATCTTTGTCGATGCGGTGCACCAGCCCCATGCGGGGATCCTCACTGTTAAAGCCGGGTTGACCGCTGAAGTGGTGCATCAGTGCATTGACCAGAGTGCCGCTGTAATTGCCGTGACCCGGGTGGACCACCAGCCCGGGGGGTTTATTGATCACCACAATCTCATCGTCTTCAAAAATAATTTGGAGCGGTATCTCCTCGGCAGTGAGTTTCAACTCATGGCGGGGGTACTCCATCATTACCACGATTTCATCTCCGGGTTTAATCCGGTAGCTTGATTTGGCGGGTTTCCCGTTTATGCGGATGAGACCGGCATCGGCGGCAGCCTGCACCCTGCTCCGCGAAGCATGCGGCAACTGCCCTGCCAAAAAGGAGTCCATACGCATGGGCGACTGTCCTTCGTCTGCTACCAGCCGGTAATGTTCATACAAACCAACCCCGGCTTCCGCATCTGACTTCTCACTGGTCTCTCCGGTCATCCCCTTAAAAAATGAAATCTTCTTCGGAGCTCTTTTCCCTTCCTGCTTTTGAGGGGTCTGTTGTCAGCCACAGGTCTATTTCCGAACCCGAAGTGACGAAAGTGGTGAATGCATTCGAGGGATGCTGACGGAATACCCAGGCAGACAGCGTGTCGGCACTGCTCAGTACGGTCTCGTCGTAAAGCAGGACCCCCAGGCTCAGGGAGGTGCTGTACAAGGCCTTGCGGGCCTCCTCCAGGGTCATGCCCGTGAGGTCGGGAAGTCTCTCCTGGCCCGCAGCTCCGGTTTTTCCTACCACCAGATCCACCACTGTGCCCTTGTCCACCATTTCTCCCTCCCTGGCCTCTTTCCCATCGATCCGGGCTTTCAATACCAGGTTCTGGAATTCGGAACTTTCGTACGATACCGATCCTCTGATAAGCCCTGCCGATTCCAGCTGAGCCAGTGCCTGCCGGTAACTGATGTCGGTAAGCCTGGGGATGGTTACCTGTTCGGGAGAAACAGCATTGATGGTAAGGTAAACAGTCCGGTTCTTCTTCACCAAATGACCTGCATCGGGGATCTGGTCTACCACCCCTCCTGCTGGCACTTCCAAAGTGTAGGTAGAATCGGTGACCCTGAATTTCAGGTCGGCATCATCCAGTACGCTGGTATACTGGTCTTTGGTCATACCATACAGCTCGGGCACGGGAAGTGCCTGGCCGTGACGGGTGTAAAACTGGAGCATCAGCAGGGCCAGGAACACCAGACCCAGTGAAATGGCCAGGGATTTAACCAGCTGTTTGAAAAATTCTTTACTGGTGAGGAATTCTTTTAAACTCATGCTTTCTCCGGAAATAGTCAGGCAAAAATAGTGGAATTACCCATGAAAACCGCTTGGCTGGTGTTAATATTTCAATCGGTGATGAGGCCAGGGATTGGCAGTTTGCAGACACCTTCACGAAGCTGGCGAGCCACACTGCCAGGATCCGGGGCGGACTCCCTTCAATGGAGGCACAACAGGTTGTAGAAAGTGTCCCGTTCGGCAGCGGTATACCCTGCTTTTCTGATCAAGTCAACCAGTTCGGAGGTGGTGGCGGAGGGGTTCTGTTCTTCGGCCCCGGCCATGGAATATATGCGGGTTGAGTCGTCAATGGTCCCGTCGAGGTCATCAACACCAAAATGGAGGGCTAACTGGGCAAACGGTTTCCCGATCATAGGCCAGTAGGCTTTCAGATGGGGAATGTTATCCAGGAAAATCCGGCTCACAGCGAAGTTTTTCATGTCTTCCGTCACAGAGGTCTCACGATGTGAGGCATACAGATTATTGCCTCTTCTGAATTTCAGGGGAATGAAAGCGCTGAAACCTCCAGTCCTGTCCTGCAGGTTTCGCAACCTCAACAGGTGGTCCAGCCGGTGGTGGTACGATTCCCGCAGTCCGTAGAGCATCGTGGCATTGGTGGGCAGGCCCAGGTTATGGGCTGTTTCGTGGATCCGGAGCCAGGCCTCCGAGGTGGTCTTACCGGGGCAACTCTCTGCACGGAGGGTCTCATCAAAGATCTCAGCTCCTCCCCCGGGCAGGGAGTCCAGGCCTGCTTCCTGCAAAATTTGCAGCCCCTGTTTAATGGATACGCCAGCCAAATTACACATATGTTCAATTTCCACTGCAGTAAAAGCCTTGATGCTCAGTTTGGGTGCCTCTTTTCTGATGTTGGCGATCAGGTCTTGGTAAAAGAAAAGGTCCCGATCGGGGTGGGCACCCCCTACCATGTGGACTTCGGTAGCCCCTTTGGCCTGCTGCTCTTTTGCCATGGCAACCATTTCAGGGATGCTGAATTCCCAGGCATCGGGATGTTCCCGTTCACGGCGGTAGGAGCAAAACTTACAACGGTTGACGCAGAGATTGGTGGGTTCAATATGAAAATTACGGTTGAAGAATACCCGGTCGCCGTTCATCCTTTGCCGGACCATGGTGGCCAGGTAGCCCAGCAGGGACAGGTGGTTGCTTTCGAACAATACAAGGCCTTCTTCTACCGAAATACGGTCGCCGGCAGTCACCTTTTCGGCCAGGAGAGCCAACCCGGCAGGGAGATCAAAAAGCTTTGTCAGCAACATGGGCAGGCTGTTTCTGATTGCAACAGGGTAGTAATAAACGCAAAAAAGGTAAGGATATCCTTACCTTTATGCCCGGCAACCCGTGCTGGGAGATTATCTCTTATGACGCGGTTCATCAGAAACGGTCAGCTTCTTTCTGCCCTTGGCGCGACGGGCACTCAACACTTTACGGCCGTTGGCGGTCGACATCCGTTCCCTGAAACCATGTTTGTTCTTCCTTTTTCTGTTCGATGGCTGAAATGTCCTTTTCATGGCTGCTGCTCTTGAATGATCTTATATGCTCTGCTGTTCAAATTCCGGACTGCAAAAATAGCCTTTTTTTCTTTTCGCCAATACCTTACCTGCCAATTTCATCATTTTATGCAAAAAATATTTGCCTGGCAGGCTCAGGTGCCAAACAAATACGGATATTCCGGTGCCTCACAACCACTTTTTTTTCCTGAAGTAGAGCAGCATGAAGGCCACCGCCACCGCCATAAACCCCCACATGTAAAAGTAGCCGTATTTCCAGTGGAGTTCCGGGAGGTTGTCGAAATTGGTGCCATAAACGCCCACCAGGAAGGTCAGAGGTATGAAAATGGAGGCGAAAATCGTCAGGGTACGCATCACCTCGTTGACCCGCTGGCTCATGTTGGCATGATACAGGTTGATCAGGTCGTTGGCCATGTTGAAATAGATCTCTACCGTTTCAATAGCCTGGTTTACCAGGTCGTCGAGATCATAGAGGTAGGCTTTTGTTTTTTTGCTGAAAAGACCATTTTCATTTTTAAGCAGGTAATACATGATCTCCTTGACCGGACGGATCGTTTTCCGCAGAAAACCCACCTCTTTTTTGAAATGGTAGATCTGGGCCAGGGTTTCGCGGTCTCGCTCATTGATGATCTGCTCTTCCATCTCCTCCATGGCAGACCCCAGCAGTTCAATATTCCGGATATAGTCGTCGACCAGGGTATCGAGAAGCGAGTAGGCCAGGTAGTCGGCACCGGCTGAACGGATCCTTCCTTTGTTATTCCGAATCCGTTCCCTGACCGGCACGAACGGGTCACCTACTATCTCCTGGTAGGTTACCAGGTATCCTTTGCCGAGCACCATGGTTACATGGTCGGCGGTGATCCGTTTTTCCAGGGGGTCAAACCCGATCTCTTTCATGAACAGAACCAGTTTATCCTCTTCTTCCATGATCTTCGGCCGCTGGTCGGTATTCAGGATGTCTTCCAGGGCCAGGGGGGAGAGCCCCGTCAGATTCCCGCTCCGTTCAATCAACCCGGTGTCGTGCAACCCGCACAGGTTCAACCACCGGACGGTGCTGGTGCCTTCGGCAGTCCAATCAGGCAGATCCTCCAGGATTTTTTCCTCATATCGCTCCTTATTGTAAGAGAACAATTCAATCTGACTTTTACTCATCTTCTCCTTCCCGATGAAGATGAGTGCCCCGGGTTCCTTCCCTTCGGTTTTTTTGCGATTTTTCAGATAGCGCGCCATAAGTTAATCTTCTGGATTGGTTGGTAGAATATTTCCGCTGTAAAGGTAGGATGTTGCCTGCAATTTTCCCGCATTCCTGCCACTGAATAATGTCTGAAAATTTTCGTATTTCAACGGTACTTTTCTATGAAATTTACTTTATTTTGCATAATTTTGCTATAAATTGCAATCGGAGTTTGGTTTAAACGTAACTTGAACAGCTATGAAAAAATGGATCTTATTGATGGTGGGTTTTGTTGGTTTGGGTTTCATTTCGTGCGAGCGGAACGACATTCCCGAGCCGGAGAATCAGGATACGGAGGTGGTGAAGTTTACTTCGCGTGTCATCGAGGGAAGGTACGTGGTAGTGTTTGAAGATGCAGGATTGCTGAAGGCAGCCTCCCTGGGGGGAGAGGTAGGACCGGAAGCGGTTTTGCAGACGGCCCGTGATGTTTTTCAGCTGATGGAGCTGCCTTTGCAGGAGCCGGAATTTGTGTACAGCAGCGCTCTGCGGGGTATTGCCGTGGAGATGACGGCCGCAGAAGCGGAAAAACTGGCGCAGGCCAAGGGCGTGAAAGGCGTCTGGCCCGATTTGTGGGTGACGCTGGGACAGCCGGCAGCCATGGGTAAACCGGCACCTGCGCCCCCGGCAGAGACAATACCTCCCGGCATCACCCGTGTCGGCGGAGGCGCCACCTTCACCGGGTCGGCTAAAGCCTGGATCATCGACACGGGAATTGATCTGGACCACCCGGACCTGAACGTCGATACCTCCCTGGATTATAACTATGTGGCCAACACGGCGGTGGCGGACGACGACAACGGTCATGGCACACATTGTGCCGGAATTGTGGCTGCCAAAGACAATACCATAGGTGTAGTCGGCGTGGCTGCAGGCGCCAAGGTCGTTCCGGTGAAGGTGCTCAACAAGCGGGGTTCCGGAACCATGTCGGCGATCATTGCAGGGGTTAACTACGTTGCCTCCAAGGCTGTAACCGGAGATGCTGCCAACCTCAGCCTCGGCGGCGGAATCTATGATCCACTGGATGCAGCTGTGATAGCCCTGGGAGGCAAGGGGGTCAAAGTATCGCTGGCTGCCGGCAACGAATCCCAGAATGCTGCCAATACCTCTCCGGCAGGAGCCAACGGAACCAATGTGTACACCATTTCGGCCATGGACAAATATGATGTCTGGGCCTCTTTTTCCAACTTCGGCAACCCGCCCGTTGACTTTTGCGCCCCGGGCGTCAGCATTTACTCCACCTACAAGGGCGGAGGCTATGCCACCATGAGCGGTACCTCTATGGCGGCACCCCATGTATGCGGAATCCTGCTCTGGGGAACCATTAAAACCGATGGGTTTGTTACAAATGACCCGGATGGAACCCCGGATCCCATTGCCCATAAATAATCCCATTGTAATGAAGCAATATTTTTGCTGCTCCGGGATTGATTTTTCGGCACAAGAGGCAGAATGAGATACGGAACGGGAAGCCATCGGCTTCCCGTTTCTGTTTAATGACCTTACAACTTCCTCAGCCGCGGCATTTCATCCGGGGCTCCTGTGTGCTTACCGGTTGTCGTGATAATGAGTACTACACCAGTGTAACAGACGATATGCCTGCCGGAAGGTTACCCTGATGAATCCATGCTGAAATTGCCGCTTCCCCCGGGCAGTCCTGTCTTTGCCAAAAATAAATGATAGGATGGCAAACATGGACCTGATCCATCTGATTTTTGTTCTGGCCTTATTTCTGATGTTGTATTCCTGTAGCGGACGGTCGGGCAGGAGCAACCAGAACCCCCGGGACAAGCTGTTGCAAACGAGGGGTAGGGAGAAAATAGGCTGTTTCAAATCATTGATTCAGCCTCTTTCATTGGGGGAGACTTCGCCGGGTTCAAGCTTCCTGATTGTAATTTCCTGATTCCTCTTGAATTCGATGAGTTCCACGGGTGCCCCGTTGTGGAGGACCATCGCCACCCGGGTTCCCTCTCCGGGGGAGTTGGGAGGGGTGAGAATCTCAAGTCCACGGCACGCCAGTTCATGGTCCAGATCGTCCACCTCAAAAGCAATATGGGGGATCCGTTTAATGAGTTCATGGACCGGGCTATCCTTTTCATAACGCATCCATTCAATACCAAAGGGGCTGGTTTCAAACCCCGACAGGTACAATCCGAACCGGGCCAGATGTCTTTCGCCGGCCATGGATTCCCCGGTAGGAATACCCAGGTGATGATAACGCCATCCCCACTCCTTTACCGCCTGCGGCAGTTCATGGTCCTTCCTGATTTTAACCATCGGTTGGCTGTTTCTTATATTTCATGATCGACTGCTCCACAAATTCAGGAGGCATCAGGGTCGACCTGGAAATTTCGTCCACCGACAACCCTTCGTGGTGTAATCTGAACACCGCGTACTCCATGGATTCGCCGACTTCAATAATATGATTTTCAGGATCGTAGAACCTGACCACCCGCTGTTTCCAAGGTTGTTCCCTCAACTTGTGGACAAAAGTGACCCCATTTTCTTTTAACAACTGAACAATCCTCTCCACTCCATCGTCCTCAAAATAGAGTTCAAAATTATTGCCGCCCAGATGGATCTCCTTGTTGTCGATCAATTTCTGAAAATGGGATTTCAGATGGATGGCAAAATCACCCTGGAAAGTCACATTCTCTCCGAAATCCACGATTACTTTCTGACCCAACAAATCCTCATAAAAGGAACGGGAGCGCCGGATATCTGAAACGACCAGCAAAGGACATTTGTATTTCATACCGCATTGGTTTGTTTAAGTTTCACACAAAGCTCACAAATTTCTCAGTTTTCCGACAAATCCCGAAATTCTTTGATTTTTCTGATATGTGATTCCCTTTCGGGGGACCAGGTTTTGTCAGTCAGGTTGCATATTTCATAGAGTTGCAAGGCTTTCCCGAGGAATGGCGCGGAATGGTGCTCAAATCCGATTTCAGCCAGGGTTTCGGCCAGAAACTCAATGTTCGCCACATTGAACCCTGACAGTCCGGAAAGGTACACCCGGGTAGTTTCAGAATCCAGGGCCATCAGGTGATCCAAATCGAGGTTGGCGTCGGTCAGCAGCATTTCCCTGAACTCCTCTATTTGCCGTTCGGGCGTGATGGAAAAGTTTTCCTTTTCGCCACCAAAGAGCTTTTGCCGGAGCGCCCGCATGAGCACTCCGATTTTTTCAATTTCCCTGAGGATATAATCTCTTCGTTCCATGTTTCTATTTCAGCGGTTAAGATTACAGGCACTGAAAACCGGTCAAATCTGCTGATAGTGTTATTTTTCTGAAGCATTTAGTAATTTCGAAAGATGAATGCCGAAGAAGGAATTCCGGTTTGCCCAATAGTCTTTGATGGCTCCCTTTCTGATGACAGGAATCTGGTTCATTAAATCAAATTATTACTTAAACCCGGTTAATCTCAAATATTTATTATTTAACTTTGTGAACTGGAAGTAGGAAATATTACCGTTTCCAGTTCATGAATGGAAAAGAACAATTTCATACTGGAGATATACAAAGATAAGCGG
>CAZYUA010000034.1:0-31334 GCA_964650525.1 uncultured Prolixibacteraceae bacterium | reverse complement strand
GCTGGACTCATAGCCGAGTGGAGTTTATTACCGCACTAAATGTCACAAGTCAGGATAAAGATCCCTGCCGCCCCTGAATTATCCATTTAAAAGAAGTGGGTGTCAAATTCTTCCTGCAACGGCAATAAGATCCTGCACCACGGCGGTGAACTCCTTCTGCTTCAACAGTTCCTCCAGATTCAGGTGCATCCGGTACCGCCAATAGTGGTTGGGATTTGCAGGCTGATTAATCCTTTCGGCATGAGGATCGGGATATCTGAGTTTATCATCCATGGCCAGGAGGTCCTGGAGGGGAAATACGGCCCACATGGCAGGAGACCAGAGGTGTTGAACGATGATTTGCTTAACGATGCCGGGCGTGCAGGTTTGGGGGGCGGGCCCCTCGTTACCCAGTATCAGGTTAAAAAATTTCTGCGTTTTCTCAGGATTTTCCTCCCACCATCCCCGGAGGGTGGAAGTATCATGCGAAGAGGGGGTAGCCACCGAAAGATACGGGTATTGGGAGGGATGGCCGAATTCTGTTTTTGGGTCTTTGGGCATGCGTTGCACCTCCAGGCTCAGGATTCCCAGTTCTTTCATCACATCAGGGACACAGGCGGGGACCATACCCAGGTCTTCGCCGCAGAGCAGCATGGCCGTAGCAGACTGTATGGCAGGCAGTTTCTGCAGGGCTTTTTCTCTCCAGAAATCTTCGTTGCGGCGGTAAAAATAGTCGATGTATAGTTGGTCGAGTAAATATTGGGTTTGAGGGTCGAGTTCCCTGTAAGAGTGCGTCGCATGAAATGAATTCCGGGGAACCCAGGCTTTGCCTTGTATTCCGGGGGCTTCGAGGAAGAGGACTTCGGCGGCCAGGGAAAAAAGCCCCCCTTTGAGACGGCTCAAAACAGCCTGGCGTGCGGCATCGTCATCCTGGGAGGGTGTTAGGTACGCTTCGATTTTCTGCTGGGTATCCAACGCCGGGATTAACCGGTAACAGCCGGGAGCATAGGATTCCAGATAGTTGGCTTTCACCTCCCCGGTAAGTTCACCGAAAAGCTCAGTCAGAAAATGTTCCCGGATATAGGGTGTACAAAAACGGTTTTCGTCAAAATAAATGCCCCTGCCAAGGATTTCCTCGCGCGAGTAGGGTATGCTGGGATTGAAATAGCCCATCAGTCCCTGGACCTGGCTGGCGGGAATTTCCCAGATCCTGAAAAAACCCAGGATATGGTCGATCCGGAATGCGTCGAAGTACATGGAAAGATGGCGCAGGCGCTTTTGCCACCAGGCATATTGGTCTGATGCCATAGCGACCCAGTTATAGGTAGGAAAACGCCAGTTCTGGCCTGTTGCGGAGAAATCATCCGGGGGTGCCCCTGCCTGGCTCTCCATGTGATAAAGTCCGGGATTGATCCAGGCATCCACGCTGTTTCTGAAGATGCCGATGGGGATATCCCCTTTCAGGACAATGCCGTGGGCACGGGCATACGATGCCGCATCCAGGAGTTGCCTGTGAGCATGGTACTGGATGAAATAATGGACGGCAATATCATCGTAATGAGGGGAGGCGGGGTTGGTCAACTCATCCAGCAACCCCTGTGAGGGAACGGCAAATCCATCCCAGCAGGTAAAATCAGGCGTATTAAACAGGTCGCGCAGGTAGGAGAAAGCTGCATAAGGCCGGAGCCAGTATTGGTTGGCAGTGTAAAACTCCAAAAATCCAGGATCGGTCAGAAAAGTACTTTTTTGCTGGTCATAAATCAGCTTGAAAAACCGGGATTTCATCGCCATCACCGCCTCATAGTCGATTTTAGCCAGTGCGTTGAGATGCGCCCCCTGAGCCTCCATGATACGGCTGGTAATTTCAGAAGAGAGCCTCCCGATTTCCATAAGGTTGACATAGATGGGGTGCAGGGCAAATACCGATATGGCGGCGTAGGGATAGGAGTCCTGCCAGGAATGACGGGCAACCGTATCATTGACAGGTAAGATCTGGATCATCTTCAGCCCTGCCTTAACCGCCCAGTCGGCCAGCAATTTCAGGTCGGTAAATTCGCCTGTGCCGAATCCATTTTCCCGCCGCAAAGAGAAAACAGGAATGGCTACACCCGCTCCCCTCCAGGGATCGCCCGGAAAATCAAATTGTTCATCTCTGACTTCTATAACATCTGGAACGAAGCCCCGGGGCAGAGATAAGATGCGGTCGGCCGATTTTTCCCAAAGCAGGGTGGCGCCATCCGGATCACGCAGTGCATATTTATACTTTACGGGGAATTCCGAAACAGGGATAGCAACCTCTGCGTTCCAGACAGGAAAATCGCAGTTTCCCAGGGTACCTGCTTTTTGTACGTCCCATTTTCTCAATGCTTCCGGGCTTCCGCAGATGGTAAGCCGTTGTCCGGGTTTGACCCTGGAGGCAGATGGCCGGAAACGGACCACCAGGCTGTTTTTCGCCGGGGTTTTGGCCTGAAAAGAGGATTCTGATACCTTGCCGGGGCGGAAGACCGATCGGGTAAATGCAGAAGAGTACAGGGCGTAGCCAGGGTCGGAAAGGGTTCGCCACCGGTCTTTGAGCAATAGGATTCCGGGGTGCATGGAATCAGGGGTTACCAGCCGGTCATTGCCCCATTCATTGATGGTTGTGGAAAAATTGTTGTCACGGATAAAATACCGGTACGTAAAGGCGGCATCCGCAGCTACCTCCAGCCGGAAGGTCCACAGACCACCGGACCCCGGGCTGTACTCCAAAGGTCTTGCCAGCTCCCGCAAACCACCTCCCAGTTCCGGAAGTGAACCCACAATCATCATCTGCTGGCCTAACCAGGTTTTATATTCAATTTCAAAGCTTAACAACATATTCGCGTTTTAAGTGGCTGAAATTAAAAAATTATGATGAGGAAGTCGACTGCCAACCCGATTTAATTGTCCGGTACAAAGTATTACTTTTGTCAGACATCCGGTTACCCGGGGTAATTGCAGGAACATCCCGCCGGCGATAAAAGGGACTGCCGGCTGAATCCTTTGGTTCTCCGGATAAATTCTACCAACGGAAACAGAAAACCATGAGACATCTCTTTGTTTTTTTACTGATACCATTCTTACTTTGGGGGTGCCGGCAGAACCGCGGAAGGGAGCCGGAAAAGCCGGTGATTCTGGTGAGCATTTTACCTCAAAAGACCTTTGTGGAGAAAATCGGGGGCGATGATTTCCGGGTAGAAGTGTTGATACCTCACGGAGCCAACCCATCCACCTATAGCCTTCTGCCGGCGCAGATGGAGACCATTTCCGGGGCCAGTGCATGGTTCCGCATGGGCTATATCGGTTTCGAGCTCGCCTGGGCTGCCCGGATTGAAGAGACCCGCCCTGCCATGAAAATCATTAACCTTTCTGAGGGGTTGGATCTGATTACGGCAGGATCAGCGGGGAACGAACAATTCCAATCAGGTACCGATCCTCATACATGGCTTTCACCCGGAAATGTAGGGAAGATGGCTGCACGGATCCTCCGGGAACTGACCCTGATTCATCCCGGCAAATCAGCGATGTATCAGGAACGTTACCAGGCCTTCTCGGAGGAGATTTCGCAAACGGACAGCGAATTACGGGAGATACTCCGGAATTGCCAGGGGAAAAAATTTATCACCTACCACCCCTCACTGACCTATTTAGCCAGGGATTACGGGCTCGTGCAACTCTCCATCGAACAGGGAGGGAAAGAACCTACCCCTTCACGGATGGCTGAACTGGTCTTGACTGCAGAAAAAGAAGGGATCCGCGTGGTATATATTCAGAGTGAATTTGATTTGGAGATAGCAAAGGTATTGAGTGAGGAAACGGGGGGAAGGGTGATCCAGGTATGGCCGCTGAATCCGGACTGGAGCACCAATCTGAAACAGATGGCGCAATTGCTTTCGGAAAACTGATGGAGAAACCCCTGATTCATATCGACCATATCACCTTCGCATGGGACCGGGAGCCCGTCCTGGAAGAGGTGGACCTGAAGGTATTCGACCGCGATTTCATCGGTATGATCGGCCCGAACGGCGGGGGAAAGACCACCCTGATCAAAGCAATTTTGGGGTTGATCAGGCCACAGAAGGGAAAAATCTGGTTCAGGGAAGATCTCCCCTCACTGAAACGGCCGATCGGGTACCTCCCCCAGGTAAAAAACCTCGACCGCCAGTTTCCCATAACGGTATCAGATGTAGTGCGTTCAGGATCGCTCATGCGGACCATCCCTTTCAAAAACCGGGCTGAAGAGAAACAGCGGGCAGCCGGTCTCCTGGAAGAAATGGGGATCGGCGCTCTTGGGGAAAAGCCTGTCGGGGAGTTATCCGGGGGTCAGATGCAGCGGGTGTTTTTATGCCGCGCACTGATCAGCGACCCGCGACTGCTGATCCTGGATGAACCGGGTACTTACGTGGACAACCGGTTTGAAGGCGAATTGTACGAAAAACTCAGAGTACTCAACGAACAGATGGCTATTATGCTGGTGTCGCACGATGTGGGAACCATTACCAGTTATGTAAAGACCATTGCCTGTGTGAACCGGCGGGTTCACTACCACACCTCCCAACCCATCACCCCCGGAGACCTGAAGACCTATCACTGCCCCATCCAAATGATCAGCCACGGGGACATCCCCCATATCATTCTGAAAAAACACGATGACCATGGATGATTTCTTGCGTCTGTTTACCCTTGGGTTTTTTCAAAAGGCCCTTTTGGCCGCCTTGTTTACCAGCATCTCAGCAGGTATCATCGGAACGTACATCGTGGCCAGACGGATCGTCTTCATCAGCGGAGGGATCACCCATGCCTCTTTCGGCGGCATCGGACTGGCTTTCCTGCTGGGCTTCAACCCGTTGCTCGGAGCAGCGCTTTTTGCCATCCTCACGGCTTTTGGCATCCAGTTTTTCAAACAAAAGATCCATATCCGGGAGGATTCCTCGATCGCCATCTGGTGGTCTCTGGGTATGGCTCTCGGAATCATCTTTGTCTTTCTTACGCCGGGTTACACACCAAACCTGATGAGTTACCTCTTCGGGAATATCCTGACCGTAAGGACCCGCGAGCTGTGGGCTATGCTTTTCATGCTCGCCCTGCTGCTTGGGATATTTGTCCGGTACTTCAGAGAAATTCTCTATATCGCCTTTGATGAGGAGTTTGCCCGGGCATCCGGCATTCCTGTATCGTTCCTGAACTATCTGGTGATGGTCTTGATTGCCCTGACAGTAGTGTTAAGCATCCGTTCGGTAGGGATTATCCTCATTCTCTCCCTGTTAACCATTCCCCAGGCTGCTGCCAACCTTTTCACAAGGGATTTCCGCAGCATGATGGGACTATCCGTCCTGTTTGCCTTTTCGGGTTCCATCCTGGGCCTGATTTTTTCCTATTTCCTCAATATTCCTTCAGGAGCAACGATTATTTTCACTTTACTTGCCCTGTTTACCCTGCTGAGAACCATCCGGTGGGCTATGAAAAAGCGGAATCCGGCTTAAGGACCTTTTTCCCCCGGGCAGGCGTTCTGACTTCTGATACTTGTTGATTATTTTCGTGGGTCGATTTATAATAACCTGATAATGAAGTGCTTTTTTTGAATTTTTGCTTCATACCGCACTAAACGTCAGAAGTCAGGAAGAGCGGGAATTACTGAAAAAACGGCGGCTGCATTATCTGTTTTGCAGCTCATTGCGGAAGGAAGTGCGTACACAACGGAAACCAATGTAGGATTTGGTCGTGTCCTGGTATTCGAAAGAGCGGGTATAGTTGGTGATGAAGTAAGGGGCATCCTTCCAGCTGCCTCCCCTGACCACTTTGCGTTTCATGACAGGGGGGTCGTCGGGGAGCGCGGTATAGTCTATTTCGGGATTCAGGTCGTTGGCGAAGTCGTAGCCAGCCTCAAAAAAGGCGCTGCTGGTCCATTCAGCCACATTGCCGGCCATATCAAACAAACCGTAATCGTTGGGATCGAACGAGGCTACCTCCATGGTAGTGACACTGGTTTGGCTGTCGTAGATATAATTTCCCCGCAGGGGTTTGAAGTTCCCAGCGGTGAAACATCCCTGCCGGTTGCGGGTATAGTAACTGCCGTGGGGGAATTTGGTATTCAGGTTACCTCCCCGGGAGGCCAGTTCCCATTCCGATTCGGTAGGGAGCCTGTAATCATGGGCAGGCGTGTCATTCAAACGGGACCGGTACTCGGTATTCAGCATTGTTCGCCACTTACAAAAGGCACGTGCCTGTTTCCAGGTGACCCCTACAACCGGGTATTCGAAAAAGGCCGGGTGGGAGAAATACCTGAAGGTGAGCGGTTCATTGTACGTATAGGCAAAATCGCGTATCCAGCATAGGGTATCAGGATAGACGGGTACGGTTTCACGCATGATAAAGGCACTGCGGTCGGCCACCGGAATAATCTCTCCCTTACCGTTGACCACCGACCCTTCGTAACGCTGGGTATCATAATTGAACCGGTTGGCACTACGGGCTGCCTGCTTATAATCGATCCAGTAGTAATCGTAGATCAGCTTCCGGGTATCGATCTCGTGCTGGTTGGCAAACCGCTCTTCTTCGGGAATATAAAGTTCAGAGAGTGCCATCCGGGCCTCCGGATCTTTCCAGTCGATTTTTGTTCCCCAGTTGATAACGGGTTGGTCGAGGGGTACGCCCCGGTCGGTTTCGGTAATCAGAAACTCCGGATCGGCGGCGCCAATCATGACCCTGGCTATGGAATCCCTCACCCAGTTGATGAACTGCCGGTATTCGCTATTGGTGATTTCCGTGCGATCCATCCAGAAAGCATCAACCGATACCGACCGGATTTTGGTTTCATCCATGATCTCATCGTCGGAAGGGCCCAGCATAAAAGAGCCACGGTCTACGTAAACCATACCGTAGGGCGTGGGTTCAAACCACTCCCCCCGGGCCCTGGCAGTATCGGCCTTGTAGATATCAGGATTTTTACAGGCGGAAGCCAGCAAAAAGAGAAAACATACGATGCGGGTAGCCTGTTTCATGTTCCGATCATGGTGAAACCAAATGGCCGGAGTTTCGCTGCCGGCCCCGTGAGCTGCTTTTCCGGGTTAGTATTCCCAGAGATCCTGCTCGAAATTGAATATTTTGTCTTCGAGTCTTTTCGATTCGAGCATGGCATCCTTGCCGCTCAGATACTGGCTGATGGTCCGGTTGTTGTACACGTTCGACTCCTGGACGATGTAACTGTTAAAATAACGTTTGATGAAGAGGTCATCGAACGACATTCTCCGCGCATCGTTACTGGGATTGAAGACCTGGTTGGAGGCAAGGATTTCGCGGGCTTCAGGATAGTAAACCCAGAAAACCTTCCGGCGCTGTACGGGGCTGTTTTCCATGTCTGAGCGGAAGAACTCCTGGATGGGGCAGATCCCGATAATCCGGACCTGAAGCCTGGAATTCTGCTTATCGAAATACCATTCTTCCTTGATCATAAACTGTTTGATCTCCTCCATGCGGACTTCCCCTTCGATGGTTCGCATTTCCATCTCGCCGGTATCGAAGTTCTGCACTTCGCGGGATACGGTTTCAGCACCGAAAGCAGCCTTCACCTGCGCCCAGGTGAGCGGGGTTTTGAAATCATCGTCGTTCCGGGCATCATACGCGGTAATCTGCTCGGTTTCAATTCCCTTCAGCAACAACGAAGCCAGGTTGGTAAGTCCTTCAGCCGGTATGGTCGGATAATAGAGCGGCTGGTTCATCTTTTCCCGCAGGTCTATGATCCGCCAGATCATTTGTGACCAGAAGACATCGGCTTCGCGCACCATCGGAATGGGAACGGGTTTTTTCTGGTATACATCCTGCCGCTTGAAGGCTCCGTTGATAATCTGGGCATCGGCAGGTTGCGCCGGCACCATGCATAAAACAAACAGCACGGTGACGATTGAAAGAAGTGCCTTTTTCATATACATTTCCATTTATTTTTCATAGAGCGGAAACAGCATCAGCAGATCCGGTTCCCGGTTCTGGAGCCAGCTGATTCTTCCTTACCGGATTTTAAAACTGATAGGATCAAGGGGGCGTTCGGTGCCATCGTCGCCCCGGGCCTTGATGTTGTCGATATATACAATACTCCCGGCAGCCAGGTTTCTGAACTGGTTTTTCTGATCGGCGGTGAACCTGTTGCTGCCCGATTTCCATGTGTTTACATACCCTCCGGCCCCGGTCAGGGAAACGTCGAACTGATAAACGGTAAACCGGAGTTCAAAGTCAAAGTCCTGCAATACGGCCATCACGCCATCTTCGACCAGCAAGTCTTCTTTACGAATATTTCCTCCTGACAGGTTAGCCACTTTTGCTACGGGATCGGGGACCCGTTTCACCCTGAAATTCATGGTTCCCATCAGGCGTTCGCTGCCTTCAACGCGTGCGTAAACAGTGACGGTTGTTTTCCTTCCGTTTTCATCCAGGTCGGTGGGGTACACCATGATCTGGCCGCCCTGGGGGGTAATCCGGCCGTTGCTCATTTCAATGCGGAGGTTTTCCTTGGCAATGCCCGGTACAGAAACGTCGACCGGGTTGGCAATGCCCCGGTAAAAGACATTCATTTTCGTCGGGCTGATGGTTACACTCGGCCGGGTTACCTGGTACTCCTTGTCGAAGGGATAGCTTTTGATGATCCCCTCGGGAGTCCGGTAATTCAATACGCCACTCCAGCGGAAGGTCCCCGGTTCACTGGCGCGCAGCCGGTACGTGGCCTTTCCGTCCACAATGGGGAGCTGCCTGCCCCCAACAATGATTTGGGGATCAACGGTCGTATCGATGGCTGCCAGGAAAATCTCAGCCGTGTATTCGTCTCCCTGCAGAATAATCGATGAGTTGGCGATCACCTGTGCTCCCAGCTTGTTGAATTTGTAACTGGTAGCATCTATCCTCGAATAGAAATAATTCACCAGGTTGGCCTCTGAGTTTTTTACATCGATCTGCAGTTTCGAAAGAATGGTCAGGATAGAGGCCAGGGGTTTACTTTCAAAATGCTGAATCTCCCAGGTCTTTCTTTCACCGGCTTCCCGCAGGTTGGCACGCGCATCCGCAGTCTCCAGTTCCTGCCGGATAATATCCTTTAACTGTGCGTCATCTTCAGAAATCATGCTCACCATGTATTCCTTATATTCAGCGATCTTCCCTTTTAACTCTGCAGCCTTTTTCTGGCCGATCATAATTTCGGAAGGCGTGTTGATGTCATCTTCCTTTCTGATGATCAGCGAATCGCCCGAGGAGGTGACAAACAGGAAGTCTTCGCTGGTAAGCGCCCTTTCCGGGGAAACGGGTTTGGAACCCGAAGCGATCACCAGTTTCTCTTTTAATTCCCAGAGATAGGCAATCAGGCTGTCGGTTTTGATCCTGACCTCATCCGCCTTCGATTTCCACTCCTGAACCTTGGCAGGATTTTCAGCATACTGCTGGTCGAAAGAACCATAGATCTGTGCATTCTTGGAGTCTATCGCTCCCAGGGTTTGGATGAGACTGGCGTCGACCACCCTGAATGCCTCCAGAACCTCCGCAGCTACATTGAGTGCCAGCATAGCTGTCAGCACAATGTACATCATGTTGATCATCCTTTGCCTCGGGGTTTCCGGGCAATTTTTTATACCCATGGCTACTACCGGTTCTTAGTTCTATTTTTTATAATTCATGGCTCCCAGCATATTGCCGTAGATTTTGTTGAGTGCCTCCAGGTGCTGGTTCAGCCTGACGGCATTGTCCTGGTACTTTTGTAATTCCTCTGCCGAAGAGGCCAGCACTTCGTGGATCTTTGACAAATCCGAATTGAATTTCTGGTTCATTCTGAACTGTTCTTCCGAACCTTTCAGCTGGCTTTCAACCGCATTGTTGAGGGAGGAGAGGTTTTGGTTCAGCCTGGAAAGGTTCTCGGTATAATGGCCCGAAACGTCCCCGAACTGGGTCATGCTCTGCTCGATTTTCTCCGCGGCAGTCTTTGTCGACCGGGCCAGGATACTCCCCGATTCGCTGATTTTCATGGTAAAATCATCCCCCGTCCGGTTGAGCTTTTCCAGAATGGACTGGCCGGTATTGTTCATTTGCCGCGTGGTGTTCTGGTACGATTCTACCAACTGGCTGACCGTGTCATGGATGGATTGATTGGCTTTCTGCCCGGCATCCGAAAAAATGCCCATGGCGTGGCTGGCCTGGTTTAAATTTTTCACATACGACTCGGTTGCCAGGGTGGCAGAAGATATATCACTAAGGCCTCTGGCAGTATTACTGAGTTCGTTGAGGCTGAGGCTCACCTTGTCGAGCAGGTTGGGTGTGATTTCAGTGCCCTTCAGGAGATCCTCAAGCCGGTTTTTTCCTCCTCTTTCGACCGGTTCATAGGCTCCCGTTTCGAAATCCTCGCGTAATTCCGGGTAGACACGCGACCATTCCGGCATATCCAGGGGCGGTTCAAAAGCAGACACAAAAAAGATGATGGCTTCTGTGATCAGCCCCACGCCCAGGAAATACCCCGAGTACTGCCAGTGCTGGAGTTTGAAAAGCGCACCGATCAGCACGATCGAAGCACCCCAGCTGTAAACAAAACCCATGATGGTCTTTGCCCGTTTCGTCTTTAAGAGTTCACCGATATTCATTTCAGTTATTTTTAGAAATCATTTCCGAAGGAAGACAACACACAGCGGAAACCGATATACGATTTCGTCGTATCCTGATATTCGAAACTGCGGGTTCCGACCTGGTTAAAATAGGCGATATCCTTATAGGAGCCTCCGCGGATCACCTTTCGTTTCATTACGGGAGGATCGTCGGGAAGGGCGTTATACTCGAAATTGGGATTAAAATCGTTGATCAGTACATATCCGGATTCATCGTAAGCGGTATTGGTCCATTCCGCCACGTTCCCTGCCATGTCATAAAGGCCATAGTTGTTGGCTTCGAAGGCGCCCACTTTCATGGTCCCGATGCCGCCATCTTCGACGTAGTTTCCGCGGAGAGGCTTGAAATTGGCCTGGGAAAAATTTTCCTTCATCATGTAATAGCTGCCCCAGGGATAGATGGAAAATTTGTTCCCTCCGCGGGCTGCGTATTCCCATTCAGGCTCGGTGGGAAGCCGGTATTCCATCAGTCCGGGGTCGCCGCGGCTTGCCAGGTAGTCTGATTTGTAACGGGTGCGCCAGCTGCAGAATGCACGGGCCTGCTTCCAGGTCACCCCCACCACGGGATAGTCGTCGAAACCGGGGTGCCAGAAATAACGGGTGGTCCAGGGTTCATTGTACGAATAGGTAAAATCGCGGATCCAGCAAAGGGTGTCGGGATAGACATTGACCCGGTCTTTAAAGATAAAGGCGGAACGGTTTTCAATGGGAATTTCATTTCCTTCCGGGTCGTTAACGGTACCCTCGTACCGCTGGGTTTCGAAGTTGTAACTGTTCTGGCGGCGGGCTGCTTGTTTGTAGTCTATCCACCAGTATTCAAAAAACAATTTCCTGGAATCTACTTCCCGTTTTCCGAAAAAGCGCTCATTCTCGGGAATAAACAGGTCCTGCAGGGCCATCTGGTAATCGGGCTCATCCCAGCGGATCCGTTCCGCCCAGTTGATCTTAGGCGGATCGATGGGGTTGTTGTTACGGTCTTCGGTGACGAGAAACTCGGGATATTGCTGGCCCAGCATCTGACGGGCTATGGAATCACGGACCCAGTGGACGAATTGCCGGTATTCGTTGTTGGTGATTTCGGTGTCATCCATCCAGAAAGCGTCGATGGAGACGGTCCGGGTGGGTTGGGTTCCGGCCGCGGGGTCCTGGTCGTTGGGGCCCACATTCAGGGTGCCCATCCGGATGTAAGCCATCCCCTGGGGAGGGGTTTCCTTCCATTTTTTGGGAGACCTGACCCCTACCAGTTCGCCGTTGCCATACCCGGGAGAACCCGGCGACATACACATGGTGGTGCCCAGGAGGATCCCCCCGAGTAATACAAATGAGAAAAAAGAACTTCTTTTCATAGCACCCTACTATATCGTATTCTTACAAAAATCTGACACTCTTATATTTCCTGACCCGGTTTCTTTCCAGCTCAACCGAATAGCTCAGAAAAATCTCATGCGAACCATACCCGTACCGCCCAAGGGCGGAAGTAACCACATCGAACGAATATCCCACCTTCAGTCCGTTGAACAACTCAACACCCAGCAGCAGGGCAACCGCATCCTGGTAACGGTACGAAAGACCGCCCCAGAGTTTGTTATCATAGACCAGGTTGGTATTCAGGTCTGCCTGCCATCCGGCCAGATCGCTCTTGAAGAGGAACGAAGGACGCAGTTCAAATAACGGATCACTCAGCTTGATATTGTATCCTCCCATCAGGTAATAGTGGCGTACCAGGTAGGTGCTGGCCAGATCCGAGAACCTGATGGCTGCCTGGTTCAGATGAGTAACCGATACACCGGCGTAATACCGGGCCCCCTGAAGATAAACCCCCAGCCCTACATCTGCCGCCATCTGGCTGACTTCTCCCTCTGGTATGGCAGGATCGGAACCAGGCGGCGTGTATATCCCAAGATCATCCTCCGGTATCTCCCATTCCCCGTTGATCCCTTTATTGTAAACACCTAATGACAACCCTAACCCCAGGTCACCCAGCGAAAGGGAGGTCTTATAGGCATAGTTCAAATTGACAAGAACGTTCTCTTCCGGCCCCAACTGGTCGTTGATGATATTCAACCCGATTCCGGATGGTTTCCCGAAAATATCCACAATGGCATCTGCACTGAACACCAGGGTTTGCGGTGCATCCCTGAACCCTGTCCACTGGTAGCGGTTCAGGATAATCCCCCGTATGGCATCTTCGCTGCCGGCAAAACCAGGATTAACACCTTGTTTAAAATACATATTGTTGGTGTACTGCGGATCTTGCTGCCCAAATGCAGAAAAACATGCCGTAAAAATATAAAATAAAAAAGAAAATAATCTTCTCATACCCTTTTCTATAACAACCGGGGCACTGTTCACTGCTGCTGCAGGGAGATGCCGTCAAGGGTTAC
Organism: uncultured Prolixibacteraceae bacterium; assembly: GCA_964650525.1. Taxonomy (GTDB): domain Bacteria; phylum Bacteroidota; class Bacteroidia; order Bacteroidales; family Prolixibacteraceae; genus UBA1413. The sequence continues at coordinate 18,325 of CAZYUA010000034.1, read as the reverse complement.
GGATCCCGTGTGTGCCGGTATTGCAAAGAACGGATTAAATTTTTTATTATTTTTAACGGATCCCGGTTTTTCGGGCATATTTCCACCATATATCCGGTATTTCCCGCTTTACCGCTTCCCGGTAGTCGCTTTCCCTGCATGCTGCAATTCTGTTTGGGGTTCCCTTGCCGTCAATTTCTATCCACCAGCGGTTGGTCGGCGGGTGATGATAGAACAGGATCCGTTCTCCGGGATCGGTCAGCTCCACATAATACTGTACGAAGGAGTCTTTTCCGGTTTGCGGATCCTCTTTCCTCCTGAATGAAAAGGCATCGAGAAAATACCATACCATCTGGGCTGCCAGTTTGGCGGTCAGATCTCCTTTGTCGAAACGGGGGTTAACCTCGAAAATACCAAAGAGCTTCAGGCGGGTGGACAGGCCTGCATAGCGGGCAATCTGGCAGGCTTCTTCCCCGTAAAGTCCGTTGGGAGAAGGAGCGCAATGACCGGGTGCATCCGAATGTTTCACCGCAGAAATATCGAAACTCAGAAAGGAGGAATCCCGGATCAGGGGTTCCAGTGCCGGAAGATCACTGCGAAGCTGACCCAGGGAAAGGATCGAAAAACCTCTCTTTTTCAGCTCTTCCCGGAAACGGGGAGGTACCAGGGGACTCTGGGTGCCGATCATCTGGAGATGGAAAAGCGAGGGATTTTCACGCACAATCCGGGAAATGAAATTCGACGATGAAGTGGCCTCCCGGCCTCCTTTGACATCCAGGCGGGGATCCACCACGGCCAGGGAAACATCGTCGCTGCCTGAAAAGGCCCGCGCCATTGCGGCAGTAAGATCCTGTCCCCCTCCCAGGACAACTGTCACAATCTCTTTTTCATTCAGGTATTCCACCACGTCACGGAGGGCAAAATGCAAGTCCCTGGCACTCCGGCCTGGTTTTACATCCCCAAGATCACCAATTTCCAGGGCCCCTTCGATGCAGCTTAGCTGATATAACTGGCTTCTGATGGCGGCAGGTGCTTTGGCCGTTCCTTTGTTCAGGGTTCCTTTTTCAAAGGGAACTCCAATGAGGGCAACCCGTGGAACACTCCTTTTTCCGGAAAGAAACCGATCAACCGCAACTTTTTGTACCTGAAATCCCAACGATTGCCGGCTGAAAATATTTTCTTTCTGATATCGGGAGAAATCGACCGGATTGAGATACAGATCTGCGCTCATGCTGGAAATTTTCAGGTTCTAAGGGTCTGTCCCGGAGTTATTTTTTTTTCTTTTGCGATTTCTTCCCGCTCTCCCTGGCTTCATCGATGATTTTCAGGCACTCTTCAAGCGACAACTCTTCCGCCTTGATTCCCTTCGGGAGTTTATAATTTTCCTTTTCGTAAGAAATATAGGGGCCCCAGCGGCCGTTCAGGATTTTCAGCCCCGGATTATCGTCAAAGGTTTTGATCACCGCCCTGGTTAATTTTTCCCTTTGGGTCCCGATCAGTTCTATGGCTCTCTGAGAATCGATGACATAGGGATCATCCCCTCGCGGAATCGATACAAACTGGTTGTTGTGCCGTATGTAAGGTCCGAACCGGCCAACCCCAACTGTAATTTTTTTTCCTTCAAATTCACCCAGATCGCGCGGCATTTTAAAGAGGACCATGGCTTCCTCCAGCGAAATGGTCTCAATATGCTGCCCGGGACGAAGGCTGGAAAACAGCGGTTTGTCGTCGCCATCGCCTGATGAGGAATCCCCCAGCTGGGCAATCGGGCCAAATCGACCCAGTTTCACCGATACTGTTTTGCCCGTAATGGGATCGGTGCCCAGAATCCTTTCTCCGCGCATTTTTTCCGTATTCTTCAATACCAGCCCTATTTTGGCATGAAAAGGATGATAAAACCGGTCGATGACTTCATACCATATCTGATTGCCGCCGGCAATTTCATCCAACTCCTGCTCTATTCCGGCCGTGAAATGATAGTCCATGATCTCTTCAAAATGCTCAACCAGGAAATCATTGACGACCATCCCGATATCGGTGGGGAAGAGTTTGGCTTTTTCACTCCCTGCCATCTCCCTGTTTACCGAACGGGTAACCTGATTTCCCGACAATTCGAGCTGGATGTATTTTCTTTCCGTTCCGGGACGGTCTTCCTTGACGACATAATTCCGGTTCTGGATGGTAGTGATGGTAGGTGCATAGGTGGAAGGCCTTCCGATACCCAATTCTTCCATTTTTTTCACCAGGGCCCCTTCGGAATAGCGGGGAGGTTTCTGAGAGAATCGTTCGGTAGCCTGGATAGTCTGGGCAAGAAGGAGGTCGTTGACCTTCAGGGGAGGCAGAAGTACCTGGCTGCCCGTGCCATTGGTATCCTCTTCAGCCGACTCCTTATAGACCTTCAGAAAACCGTCAAAAACGACGACTTCACCCGAGGCGATGAATTTTTCAGCGGAGGCAGAGATTCCGATGGTCACACTGGTTTTTTCCAATACGGCATCTTGCATCTGGGAGGCCACGGTTCGCTTCCAGATGAGGTCATACAGTCTCTTTTCCTGGACCGTTCCGGTGACGGTTTCATCCCTGACAAAAGTAGGCCGGATGGCTTCGTGGGCTTCCTGGGCTCCTTTGGAGCGGGTGGTGTACTGCCGGGTTTTCAGGTAGGCATCTCCATGTTGCTCTTTGATTTTCTGGGCAATGGTGCCCAACGCCATAGAGGAGAGCGTGACGGAGTCCGTACGCATATAGGTAATTTTGCCTGCTTCGTAAAGCTTCTGTGCTACGGCCATGGTTTGGGAAACCGAAAATCCGAGTTTGCGGCCTGCCTCCTGCTGAAGGGTGGAGGTGGTAAACGGCTGGGCAGGTGAGCGTCGTACCGGTTTTTGGGTGACTTCCAAAACAGTGAACTGCGCCTGCCGGCACTTCTCCAGAAATGCCCGGGCTTCCCCTTCGGTATCAAATCGCTTTGAGAGTTCTGCTTTGATCTCAAAGGGTTGACCACCTTCCGGAGTAAAGAAAAACAGGGCTGTTACGCGGAAAGAAGAGGTGGTTTCAGAGCCCATCAGTTCCCTTTCCCGTTCCACGATAAGCCTGACAGCTACCGACTGTACACGGCCTGCCGACAGGGATGGTTTCACCTTTTTCCATAGCACCGGAGAAACCTCAAAGCCCACAATCCTGTCGAGGACCCTCCGGGCCTGCTGCGCATGCACCAGATTCAGATCAAGGGCGCGCGGATGTTCTATGGCAGCCAAAATTGCATCTTTGGTTATCTCGTGGAATACGATCCTCCTGATCTTTTCGTCATCCAGATTTAATTCATCCTGCAAATGCCAGGCTATCGCCTCCCCTTCCCGGTCTTCGTCAGACGCCAGCCAGACGGTCTTTGCCTCTTTGGTCATTTTTCTCAGATCACCGACAATTTTCTTCTTTTCGGCCGAAACTACGTATTTGGGAAGATAGTGGTTCTTGAGGTCAATACCAAAATCCTTCTTGTCGAGATCCCGGATGTGGCCCATACTGGAAGTGACAGCATATTCCTTTCCCAGGAATTTCGCTATGGTTTTGGCTTTGGCCGGAGATTCAACAATTACCAGGTTTTCCTGCATAAAATCAGATTTACTTCTTAAAAACGGTGCAAAGTAACAAAAATGAAAAACTAAGTTCAAAATTAAATTTCCAAATAATTTCCGGAACAGACTGGCAGATTTATCTCTTCCGGCACAGAAACTGAAAAAGCAAACGTTAATTGAGGTATATTTGCCGTGTTTATAATGGGGAAAATCATGCCCGGCGTAGAAGGTAAATTCAGTAAGTACACCCGTCGTTTCTGGGGGATATATGCAGGAATGGCTGCCCTTACCCTTGTTGTATTTTTGATGATCGCCTGGGGTTGGTTAGGGTTCATGCCTACTTTCGACGACCTGGAGAATCCGGAGACCATTCTGGCTTCGCAAGTCATTTCGGAAGATGAAAAGGTCCTTGGAACATTTTTCCGTGAAAACCGCATGTTTGTTACCTGGGAGGATTTGCCCCCCCATTTGATCCAGGCCCTGATTTCCACCGAAGATATCCGTTTTTTCAGGCATTCCGGTATTGATTTCAGAGGATTGGTTCGGGTATTTAAAGGGATTATAACAGGGAATACCCGTTCAGGGGGAGGCAGCACCATTTCGCAGCAGTTGGCGAAAATGCTCTTTCCGAGGGATATGTATGCAGGTCCGTTGAGGCTGATGCTGCGGAAATTCAAGGAATGGATCATAGCGGTGAAACTGGAAAGAAGTTATACCAAGGAGGAAATTCTCACCATGTACCTCAACAAGTATGATTTTCTGAATCTTGCTGTCGGTATTAAAACAGCCTCGAACGTTTACTTCAATTGTGAGCCGGATTCCCTCCGGCTGCACCAGGCGGCCATGCTGGTGGGTATGGCCAAAAACAGTGCCTTGTACAATCCGGTACGAAGGCCGGAAATCACCCTGCAAAGAAGGAATGTTGTCTTGTCGCAGATGAACAAGTACGGGTTCATCACACCGGAAGCTTACGATTCGCTTAAAGAGCTGCCGTTAGACCTGGATTACCACCGGGTGGATTTCAAGAGGGGGCTGGCACCCTATTTTCGCGAATACCTGCGGTTGGTGCTCAGTGCTTCCAGGCCAGAAAGAGCAGGCTACGCAAGTTTTCAGTATCAGAAATTCGTGGAAGATTCGGTCGAATGGGAAAACAACCCTCTGTACGGCTGGTGCAACAAAAACAGGAAACTGGACGGGACTCCGTGGGACCTTTACGAGGACGGGCTAAAAATTCACACTACGCTTGACAGCCGGATTCAGCAATATGCTGAGGAAGCACTCGCCTTTCACCTTAAAACCAATCTTCAGCCGCTTTTCGATAAACGGATGAAATCGCTGAAAAACCCGCCTTTCAGCAACGACATGTCCGCTGAAGAGACAGAAGAACTGCTCACCCGGTTCATCAAGCAATCAGAAAGATACCGGGTCTTGTCGGAACAGGGGAAAAGTTACCGGGAAATCCGGGAGGTCTTCAACAAGCCGGTCGAAATGACCATCTTTTCGTGGGATGGCGATAAAGACACCATTATGTCGCCTGCCGACTCGATCAAGTGGTACCTTCGCTATTTCCGCTCCTCGTTCATGGCTATGGAAAACGGCTCCGGAAAAGTCAAAGCCTATGTGGGAGGCCCCAACTACCAATATTTCATGTACGATATGGTCAAGGGGGGGAAACGCCAGGTAGGATCTACAGTAAAGCCGTTCCTTTATACCCTTGCCATGCAGAACGGGCTGACTCCCTGCACCAAGGTACCCTATGTGAGGCAGCAGTTTGTCCTGCCCAACGGCACCATCTGGGAACCCAGGGATGCCTCTCACGATGCAGCCAACTACGGAAAAATGGTAACCCTGAAATGGGGGCTGGCTAACTCCCGGAACATGATATCTGCCTGGGTGATGAAACAATTCAATCCCCCGGCTGTAGCAGAAATAATGAAAAAACTGGGGATTTACAGTCCTATTGATCCGGTGGTCTCCATGTTTCTCGGCACCTCTGACATTACCCTCTATGAAATGGTCGGAGCTTTCGGAACATTTGTCAATAAAGGGGTTTTTGTGAAACCCTATTTTGTCACCCATATCGAAGACCGCCACGGCAACAGGGTGGCCAACTTCATACCTCAGCGCTACGAAGCCATCGACGAAAACACCGCCTACCTGATGGTCAACCTGCTGCAGGGTGTGGTCGACTACGGAACCGGCAACCGGCTCAGAAACCGTCCAGGATACGGACAGTTCACCACGCCCATTGCCGGGAAAACCGGAACCACTCAGAACCATTCCGACGGTTGGTTTATTGGCATGACCCCCGGACTGACTGCGGGAGTTTGGACAGGCGCTGACCTCAGAAGCATCCATTTCAGCGATATCAACGCCGGACAGGGAGCCAACATGGCATTGCCTGTTTACGGGTATTTCCTGAAAAAAGTCCTGGCTGACCCTTCGCTGGGATATCCTGCCGGAAAGGAATTTGACAGACCTCCCGGCTTTAATATCGACCTGGGTTGTGAAGGCCTGAGCCCTGTTCAGGAAGATGTCCTTGAATTTAACGACTTTCTGTAATTTTATCAACTACCCCGCAGAAAGCAGCGGGGTATCCTGATGGATTACGTAACGTATTTTGCGCCGCCGGGCGGCGGGGAATTTATCCTATAGAGATCAAAAAAGAAGCAAAAGCACAAACACCAGAAGGATAATCATCAGCAACACAAACTGGGTTCTGACAAAAAGCCCCAGCAGGATCATAATCTCCACTTCCTCGTTGCAGGCGCTGAAAAGCTCTATATCACCTTTTTCCCTCGTTATCAGTTCGTTGGAAGTAAAAGTGATAATTTCAGAACCATTAAACTTCCATGACCAGCGGGATTGCCAGAAATTCTTGATCTCCAGCTCAAACTGTTTACCATTGATGATTACATTGCTGCGGGGATTGAAAACACTCACCAGGGTGCAGGCCAGCAGCGATTGGTCCTTGCCATCATAAATCTCAATTCTCGAGGAAAGAAAATCCCTTTTCAGGAAAAAAACCTTGCCGTTGAACAGAGCCTGGGCCTTTCCACTGAACAAATTCTGCCACTGGATGGTTCCCACGGATTCCTTTCCCAGCAAGATTTGCAGCTTTGATCCGAAAACATCCTTAGTCCAAACCAGTTTCTCCATAGAATCGTGTTACCGGCATAAAATTACAATTTTCGCTGAATAAACAGGTTTTCTCAACTACTTTTGACCATCTCCAGGGTAGACAGGAGTCCACAGGCAGCCTCAATATCCTGTCCCCGTGAGACACGGAGCGTCGTGAAAAGGCCCCTTTCGTTCAGGCGATCCTTGAAACCGGCCAGGGTAGCCTCGTCACTGCTTTCGAGGGGGGTTCCGGGGATGGCATGGAAACGGATCAGATTGATGCGGCAGTGCAATCCGCTCAGCAACCGGGAGAGTTCCCTGACATGCCGCGGGGTATCGTTCAGCCCCCGGAAAAGGATGTATTCAAAGGAGATCCTTCGCTGGCGGCCAAGGTCCCAACGTTTGATTTCTTCAATCACCCGGGCTATCGGGTAAGCCGACTGAACGGGCATCAGCAGCTGGCGCTCCTCATCGAAGGGAGAATGGAGGCTTACCGCCAGATGGGCCTCGCTCTGCTCCAGGAAGGTGCGCATTGCAGGAAGGATTCCGATGGTTGAAACGGTTATCCTTCGGGGGCTCATGCCGTAACCCCATGCAGCCGTGAGAATTTCCAGGCTCTTCAGAACCTCCGGCAGGTTATCAAAAGGCTCCCCCATGCCCATATACACAATGTTGGAAATCCGGTCTGCCTCCTCAATGCTGCGGACCTGATTCAGGATCTCCCCGGCCGACAGGTGTCCCTGAAAACCCTGTCTCCCCGTCATGCAAAACAGACAGCCCATCCTGCATCCAGCCTGGGAACTTACACATACGGTAACCCTGTTATGTTCAGGGATCATGGCTGTTTCGACATACTTCTCCGATAAGGTTTTGAAAAGGTACTTTTTAGTTCCGTCGATGCTTACCTGCACCTTTACGGGCTGATGCACGCCAACAGAGATTTTTTCCGCCAGTGAAAGTCTTGCCTTTTTGGGCAGGTTGGTCATTTCTTCCACCGAATTCACAGCCTTGGCATAGAGCCAGTCAGCCATCTGGCCGGCCGCATACGCGGGCAGGCCGGTTTCTCCGGCAACCAGCCGGAGTTCTTCCAGCGTTTTTCCGAAAAGGAATTCTTTCATTTTACGAGTGTCAACAGGAACATCCGGTCACCAAAGGCTTCCGTGTCATCAAGGCAAAGATAGCATATATTCCTGCCCGAACCTCCGGCCACAGGAGGTTAATGCTGTAACCGATGGTCGGCCACGCAAACAGGGACATCCCAAAATGCCTCCTGAAACATATTTATCCGGGTACTTGCGGATATCGTTTTTTTATCTCATTTTTGAAAGGTTATCCATTCCCCGGAGTATCACCTGACAGACCGCGGATGGTTTGTTCTCTGGCATTTTCAGGCAAAGAAGCAAAAGGAACATAACCAGCCGGATCATTAAGGGTTTCCTGCCACAGCTTCCGGAGCGGTTGTATTCCGGTGCCGCTGGCCCTTTCCAGACGATGCCCGATTTAAACTGATATCAACAAAATCATTAAACCAAAACAATGAAAGGTTTCACCGTTGTCGAAGAAGCGGTTTATCTGGAATCAGGCAGCCACAAAATCAGTACCGCGACCCCTTACATCCTTGTGGATAATTTTCCCAAGCTGGGTTTGTTTTCAGCACTCAGTTTCCTGGAATGGGCTGGTAACCATCCCGGAGGAGTGGTTTCTTTACCTGCCAGCAAGACCGCGCAGCATTTCCTGAAGTATTGTTACCTGATTCTGGAGAACTGGAATAATTCCAGGGGAAGGGATCTATTGTCCCGATATGGTTTGTCAGACCTTGCCAGGCCCGATTTACGGGGACTTCATTTTGTACAGGCCGGTGAATTTTATCCTATTCATTCAGCCCAGCATAACAGTTTATGGAATTATTCCCACAACTATTATCTGAAGGGATTAGGACTGGACCCTGCGAAGGCGCTGCTTATCAATTCGGATGAAATTCCTTTGTCTGAAGGGAGAACTTTTGACCAGGTGTTTCCGGAGTACACAGTCGATTTGACGTTACGTTTCCGTGAGGCCAGAACACAGCAGGAGAAGCACCAACAGCGCTCCCTGTTTATGCTGGATCAGTGGTGCAATGAGTATGAAGAAAGAATCCGTGAACTCGGGGGTATCGGGTATTACCTCGGGGGTATGGGTCCGGATGGCCATGTCGCATTCAACACCCGGGGTGCCAGCCATTACTCACCGACCCGCCTGACAAAAACCAACTTTGAAACTCAGGCCGTGACAGCCGGGGACCTGGGGGGCATCGAGGTTTCCCGGAACCGGCTGGTGATCACTATTGGCCTCGGGACTCTTACGTTTAACCCTGAGGGGAAGATCATTATTTATGCAGCCGGGGAAGCGATTGCCGACGTGATCCGCGATTCCATGGAAAGCAAACCAGACAACCTGTACCCTGCAACAGCACTGCAAAAATTGCCGAATGCCCGTTTTTACCTGACCAGGGGAGCTGCGGTTAAACTCCGCGACACCATCGACTCTTTTTATTTTGACTCACCCTGGAACCACCAAAAAACCGAACGCGCCGTCATTGAACTATGCCGGAAGATTAACAAATTCGGGCACAAGGTTACTCCCGACGATCTAAAAGCCGATGAATACTGCCGCCATATCCCGGGATTGGACGAACATACCGTCAGGACGGTAGAAGAGTCGATTCTGGCAAAAATGAAAAGAGGGATGAAGAAGGAGACTGGACAAATCTGTTACCATACCGGCCCCCACCACGACGACATAATGCTGGGGATCATGCCGGTTATTAACCGTCAAAGCCGGGAGCCAAGCAATGAAATGCACTTTTCTGTGCTCACTTCGGGATTCACGGCTGTAACCAACCGGTTCATGCGCGATTTGTTGTACGACACCCTCCAGTTGATCGGTCAGGGGAAAATTGAAATGATCGGTTATCCCGACTTTTTTGACCAGGGATACCGTTTTAAATGGGATAAGGATGTCTATCATTTTCTGGATAATGTGGCCGCCAGGGATGAGGAAGGCAAAAGGCGGGGGGTTTGTCACCGTCTGGTCCGCGCCATGACAGGCATTTGGGAAATCAAAAGCCGCCAGGAGCTGGTCGATGCCATTCTGGAGACCATACGGGTGCTCGAGGAGAGTTACGACGGAGCCAGGAACCCGCCCAAAATCCAGAAACTGAAAGGAACGATCAGGGAATTCGAGGAGGAGCTGGTCTGGGCCCACCATGGCATCCCCGTCAAAAACGTGCATCACCTGAGACTCGGTTTCTACCAGGGTGATGTTTTCGGAAGTGCACCTGATCCAGAACGGGACATTTTGCCGATCCTGGAGGATTTCCGCAAATACAAGCCTACCGTTATCAGCCTGGCTATGGACCCGGAAGGAAGCGGGCCCGATACCCATTACAAGGTGCTCCAAGCCATCGCTGCCGCTGTGGCCGCCTGGAACCGGGAGGAGGATCTCTCCTGCCTGCGCATTATCGGGTACCGGAATGTCTGGTTCCGCTACAATCCCTGGGATGTTGAAGTGATCGTGCCGGTATCCCTTAATTCGCTGGCCGTGCTGAACCAGTCGTTCACAGACTGCTACCTTACCCAGGTCAATGCATCCTTCCCCAGTTACCAACTCGATGGTAAATTCAGTGAACTGACACAACGGGTATGGATGGAACAGCATAAACAAATCCAGTTCCTGCTCGGCAAAAATTTCTATTACGAGAATCAATCAGCCCTTCTCCGGGCAACGCACGGACTCATCTACATCCGCGAACTCAATGTGGAACAGTTTCTCGAACAGGCACGATCGCTCGGGAAATCGGTGGAAGGCCTTTTCTGACCGGAGCCTGCTCCGCATTCCTGCCCGGCTCCCGGTTTCCTGCCTGCCGGGATACCAGACGCAGAAGAAGGACCCTGCCATTCCTTCCATAGGAACCTGGCCTGATAAAGTAACAAACCTGTTGCAAAAAATCACGACCGGAAAACCGAACCTTTAAAGGAAACTTTAAATTTGCGGTTTATTCAAAACGGTTAATCAGGCTTTAGATGAGTATGATCGGAGTTGACGCCGGAGGAACCAAGATCAGCGCAGGTCTGGTCAGGGAGGGTAAAATTATCCGGCAAACCACTGTCCCTACACCCTTTGACAGGCCCCAGCACGAAGTGATCCAGGCACTGATCCAGTGCACGGACGAGGTTTTTGAACCGGGAGTAAGGGGAATTGGTATCGGCATTCCTGGTCTGATAGACCAAAAAGAAAAACGGGTCCTGGAAGTGACCAATATCCCCGGGCTCGATTCTACCCCCCTTGCTGAAATCATTTCGGATTATTTCAATAAACCGGTTTATGTTAACAACGATGCCAATTGCTTTGCCCTGGGTGAAAAGTACTTCGGAAAAGGAAAATCCTATGCCAATTTTGTAGGATTGGTCATCGGTACCGGTATGGGAGCCGGGATTATCATCAACGGCCGGCTGTATGAAGGACAGATGTGCGGAGCCGGAGAATTCGGAAATGTTTATTACCGAGACAAAAATACGGAAGCCTTTGCCAGCGGTCAATTTCTAAAAGATAAAGGTCTGGATGGCAAACTCGTTTTCAAAAGGGCTTCCATGGGCGACCCGGTAGCCCTGAAAATATTCGAAACGCTGGGATCTCATATCGGGAGGGCCGTCGCCAACATCCTGTTCGCACTTGCTCCGGAAGCCATCATTCTGGGAGGTTCGGTATGCAAAGCCTATGCGTACTTCGGCGACTCCATGCATGAATTCCTCGAAGACCATTTTCCTTTCCGCAGGCTCTACCGGCAACTGGTCATCGAAATCTCCGAAACCGACGAAAGCGGGATCCTGGGAGCCTCTTCGCTGGTTTTGGATAACAACCCCTGATCGATCCCGACCTGCCACCTTCTTCAGCCTGAAAAACCCGCAACGGGTTTTTGATATATATTAACAGTTTTTATGCCATTTATCATGGTTTATGCAGACACAACTATTTGAAAAACTATCCTTTTTCCTATTTAACATTATATTTTCCATTAAAAAATAAAAAAGGTAATAAATACTTTTATATTTTGTATACTATTGTTTTACTGATATTTATTGAATATATTTTTTCCTGTTTGCGATGTTTTTTTTCATAAAAGTTAAATTTTCTACCTATTAAACAATAAAATTTTGCAGATTCTTTCCAGGTGTTATATTTGTTAACGAAACTTAAATAATTTCCGGTTGGGAGGTAGCCGGCCAATCCGGATCATTATTTGGGTAAACCTTTTGCATTGGACCTTATCGTTTAATTTCTAACTTAAACTTAATTTTATGAAAAGAGTAGTATTTCTGTGTGTAATTCTCTTTTTTGCGGGAGTGATGGCAGTAAATGCTCAGATGAAGAGCCTTAACGGAAAGGTGGTTTCTTCAGATGACGGTTCACCCATCCCCGGAGTCTCTGTATCAGTAAAAGGGACCACTGTGGGTACCGTGACCAACATGGACGGCAATTACTCCCTGCAAGTTCCCCAGGATTCCAAATCCCTGATGTTCAGCTTTGTGGGGTACCGTACCCAGGAAGTGGCTGTCGAGGGAAAGTCAGTGGTTAATGTGACCCTTGAAGTTGATGTCTTCTCGGTGGATGAAGTGGTGGTTGTGGCGTATGGTACGCAGCAGAAGCGTGAAATCGCCGGATCCATATCGAGGGTGGACGGGAATGCCATCGCTGCCATGAATGTGCAGAGTTTCGACCAGGCGCTTGCCGGAAAAGCTGCCGGTGTGTCGATCACCCTTCCGAATGGTGTACTTAACAACCCGCCGGTCATCCGTATCAGGGGGTTCAACTCGATCACCTCCAGTTCTAACCCGCTTGTGGTGGTAGACGGTGTTCCGGTGTTTACGGGTAACATCGGGGGCACTGCCATTCAGAACTCACTGGCCGACATTAACCCATCCGATATTGAATCGATGGAGATTCTGAAGGATGCATCCGCGACGGCACTGTATGGTTCAAGGGCTGCCAACGGGGTTATCATCATTACCACCAAACGGGGCCGCGGTGCCAAGACACGGGTGACCTACGACGGCTACTCCGGATGGACCGAGCCCTACCGGCTCTTCGACATGATGAATGCCGAGCAGTATCTCGCACACAAGAACCTGGCCTATACCAATGCAGGTCAGACCGCCCCGCTGAAACGGGTCAATGGCCCCGACGGAAAACCCATTGAAACCAACTGGGCAGATCTGGTTTACCAAAAGGGGATGCAGATGAATCATGCCGTGACGATTTCCGGATCTTCGGCCTCCACCTCCTATTTTCTCTCTGTCGGCTACAGCGACCAGGAAGGTATGATCGTGAAAAATACCTATAACAGAAAAAATGTCAGGATGAATGTGGACCATAAGGTCAACAGGTTCCTCACCATCGGCGCCAACATCGCCTATACCAACGGATACACCGAATCACCCAATACCGGGGCCAATTTTTCCACTTCAGGTGCCGCCCGTCTGGCCTTTGTGCTGCCTCCGATCATTGCACCCAAACTGAACGACGGCAACTGGAACCTTTACTCCGGTGGTATCGGAGGAATGGGTACCGGCCTGGCTGCAGGACTCGGTTATTTCAATCCGGCACAGATCTTTGAAACCAACAAGCACACCACAGAATCCGACAGAATAATGGGGACGCTTTCAGCCAGCCTCGAACCTGTAAAAGGACTGATAATCAGAACCAAATACGGGATCGATAACCTGTCGAGAGAAACAACCACCTTCTGGCATCCGATCGGTGGCGATGGTTTTTCCTATAAAGGATACGCATACAACTGGACAGGCAAGGACAAACGGTGGACATGGACCAACACAGCCGAATACAGCACGAGTTTTGTCGATAAACTGAACCTTGCCCTTCTGGCAGGAGCGGAACAACAGAGAACGGTGGGACGGAACTGGGATGCCACCAAGACAGCCGTGTCTGACCCCTTCTTTGAGACTTTCTCAGGAGCCTGGGCAACAGCCTACGGTGTGCCGGGAGGCAGCTTTGGCGAGAACTTTTATGCGTCTTATTTCGGACGTGTGAACCTCAACTGGGACAAAAAGTATTACCTTGAAGGCAGTTTCCGCCGCGACGGGTACAGCGGCCTGTCAAAAGAGAACAAGTGGGGAAACTTCGGGGGCGCCTCCCTGATGTGGAACATTTCGAACGAAGGGTTCATGGCAAATGCCGGCCTTGCTGATGTTTTCTCCGACCTGAGGCTCAAGCTGAGCTACGGACGGGTAGGAAATATGTTCGGCATCGGAAATTACAGCTCCCTGTTCCTCTACAGCTCGAGTCTCTACGCCGCTATTCCGACCCTCTACTTCTCACAGGCCGGAAATGCAGACCTCAAGTGGGAGACCAGCGACAAATACGATATAGGACTTAGCTTCGGGCTTATGAAAGACAGGATTCAGGGTAACATCGACCTGTTCTACAACGATATCAACAACCTGATTTTGAATGTACCCCAGTCACCCTCCAAAGGTATCCCGGGCAACTCCATTCCGGGTAATGTGGGGTCGATGTTCAACAAAGGGATCGAGTTCTCCCTGACCAGCTATAATTTCGTGAATAAAAAATTCACCTGGACAACCACCTTTAATTTCACCTACCTGAAAAATGAGGTTACAGAACTAGCCCCGGGAGTGAATGAAATCCGCACGGCGACAGCCGACCTTGAAACCACCAATATTACGGTGAAAGGAAAGCCGGTCGGCAATATTCTGGCGGTCGAAACACGCGGTGTGGATAAGGAAACCGGAAGGAGAATTTACGTCAATAAAGCCGGTAAGGAAGTTCTGTATGCGCACGAACAACCTGCTGCCAGTCGCTGGACATACAAGAAAGATGGCGCTGTGGCCCCGGCTGTTAACACAGCCGCCGACGGGGTACCCTGGGCTTCACCCCTGCCGAAAATGTACGGTGGTCTTGACAACAATTTCACCTACGGGAACTTCGACCTTAGCCTTAACCTGACCTATGCACTCGGATATTATGTCTACTGCGGATCAAAGGCAGGTATCAGGGACCAGAGATGGTGGAACAACTCAGTTGAAGTGTACGAAACCGCCTGGAAAAAACCCGGAGATATCACCAATATTCCCAAACCCATTATGGGTGACAATGTCTCTAACGGCTCTGCATTTGCCATCTCCGAAAACGTTGAGAAGGGCGACCATATGAAAATCAGGAACGTTGCCCTGGGATATACGTTCAAGGATATCCTGCCGGGCAGCCTGAATATTGAAAGAATCAGGATTTACGGACAGGTTTTCAACGCCTATGTCTTCACAAAGTACACCGGAACTGACCCCGAGGTTTCTACGAATACCGATTCCAACCTCGCACCTGGTATAGACAGGAACTCTGCACCACAGGCAAGGACCTATACTTTCGGGTTGAATGTAAGTTTTTAACTAATTAAATAAGATACAGATATGAAAAGTATTTTTAAGGGTTCAGTAATATTACTGTTAATATTGGTGGTTACCGGGTGCATGAAAGATGAATGGATGAATCCGGCACCTATAACCTCGCTTTCAGATCTTACCGTTTTTGATACCAAGGACAGGATCGTGGCACAGGTGAATGGTATGTATTCTTCCCTGAAGAGCGGACAGCATCTGGGGGGTAGGTTCCAGGTCTATAACGAAGTCAGGTGCGACAATTTTCTGCCCAACAGTTCCAACCTGGTGACCTGTTATGCTACATGGAATCACACGGTCATCAGCTCCACCAATGAGGTTCAGAATCTCTGGGGAGGCATTTATTCAACCATTAATGTGGTTAATGTATTCCTCGATGGGCTCAAATCAGCCTGGGATGCCGGCAAGATCACCACTATCATCACACAGGCGGAATACAATCAGTTCACAAGTGAAGCCCTGGCCATCAGGGCCATCTGCTATTTTGACCTGTTGCAGATGTACTCCAAGCCTTACAACATGGGTAACGGAAGCAACGGGGGTGTTCCCCTGCGCCTGAAAGCCATGAAATCGGCTGCCGATAATGATCTGGAAAAGAGCTCTGTGGCGGAGGTCTACACCCAGATTCTTAAGGATCTGAATGATGCTGAAGGCCTGGCTGTTGCCGACTTCGGTGATGCACATCTCAATATCACAAGGATCCACAAGAACACGATCATTGCTTTCAAGACCCGGGTTTACCTGCACATGCAGAACTGGGCCTCGGTGGTGACCGAATCAGCCAAGATTGTGCCCACCGCTGCTCCCTTCACTGCCTCCTCCGGGGTCGCTCACACCCTCAATGCAAGTTATGCCGGACTCTGGGCTTCTCCGCACAACACCAAAGAGCACATCTTATCGATGCCGCATACCTCTTCGAACAACGCCGGAACGCAAAACCACCTGGCGCACTATTTCGGTTCCGGATCGGGTGAATCCTATTACCTGGTCTCAGCTCCCGGATCCGTATATGCAACCATGGACGCCACCGATGCCAGAAAAATCATGACCGCTGTTGCCGGAGGAAAACCTTACATTACCAAGTTTGCCGATCAGACCAACAGGTCTGATTATGCTCCGGTAATCCGGTGGGCGGAAGTTCTTCTGAACCGTGCCGAAGCACTCGTCAGGCAGGGCAATACAGTAACCCAGGCTGCTGTCGACCTTTTAAATGCCGTGCGGACAAGATCCTTCCCTACCGGTGCTTATACTTTAGCCAGCTTCGCCAATACCGGCGCTTTCATTGATGCTATCCTCCTCGAACGGAATATGGAATTCCTCGGAGAAGGAATCCGCAACCTGGACCTTATGCGGTTGAGTCTTAACATCCCGGGCAAAGATGGAGGCACTTTCGGAAAGGTTGCTGCCATTCCTACCACCAGCCAATCCTATTTCTGGCCGACACCCGACTCTGAACGGAGCTACAACAAAGCGCTGACTCCGAACAATTAATTCGTTCTTTTTTAAAAAACCTGACAGGTTATAAACCTGTCAGGTTTTTTTATTCCATATCAGCTTCTTGCCGAATCCCAGCCGGTTATCGGTCATCTTTATATGATGGAGCTCCAGAACCCACAGAGAGGTATTCATCAGGGCGGCAAACGGAAACCGCACCAGATAGGCCCGGGAGACTTTTCCTTTTTCCTCTGCTGAAGGACGGCGCATCAAACCCCGGAACTGAATCCCCTGAATGTTACCCATCACACCGGTTTCCAAAACGATACCGCCAGCCACTTCCGGATTGCCCTCAGCGTCGGCTACATGTTTCGTATGGTCGTCGGAAGTGAAAACCAGCCAGTTCTCTTCTTTCATGTAAGCATAAAAGCAATGGGCACACCAGGGGATGCCTTCTGATACAGTGGCCAGGGTGAGCACATGGTGCTTCCGGATGAAATCAACAATCCGCTTTTCTGGTACAGACATCCCATTACTTTTATAGTCAGGGTTTCACTCTAAGTGAAGCCCTGACTTTGCTTTACCTGTGTTAGTCAGGGTTTCACTCTAAGTGAAGCCCTGACTTTGCTTTACCTGTGTTAGTCAGGGTTTCACTCTAAGTGAAGCCCTGACTTTGTCATTTCAAGTGAAGCCCTGACTTTTATCTTGACTATTCTAAATTAATCCTAATATTCTTGCTCTTTCAACATTCACTATTGCACTCCCATTCATCGATTGATAGTCCTTATAAGAAGAAAATTCCCATTCTTCAGGATTCTTTACCAATCCACTTTCAACCGGATTCAGGTGGATATAATTAAAGCAAACGTTAGGATGGTCTTTCTCCGGATTTTCGATATTGATTACTGTACCAGCGATAGAATTGTACCAGGCAGGAACTAACCCCGATTCATTTAAGCAAACTGCCTTAGTATTTTTCTGGAACAAAGACCCTGTAATTTTTTGTTGCTTTTGAATTGCCCTGGTATATGACCGTAAAATGATGCCAATTGATTCATTCAAGGTACGCAACTTCGAATGTGTACTTCTCAATCGAGACGGAATTAGAACTGATTCCTCAACATACGATACAAGTGTTTCAATTGATTCCATTTTGACTTCCACCATCAGGTGAAAGTGATTTGGCAATAAACACCAGGCAAGAATATCGGCATGGGGCAAAATGTTTTCAGAAATTTTCCGAAGAAAGAATTGGTAATTTTCCCGATTGAAAAATAGAAGCTGTGAATTATTACCACGGTTAAAAATATGGTAGAGACAACCCTCTTCAAATTGCATGGCAATTGATTTTGTTCCAAATGTAAAATTATGATTTTTTTTTGTCCCTAGTCAGGGCTTCACTCTAAGTGAAGCCCTGACTTTGCTTTAACTTTGCTTTACCTGTGTTAATCAGGGTTTCACTCTAAGTGAAGCCCTGACTTTGCTTTACCTGTATTAGTCAGGGTTTCACTCTAAGTGAAGCCCTGACTTTGCTTTAACTTTGCTTTACCTGTGTTAATCAGGGTTTCACTCTAAGTGAAGCCCTGACTTTGCTTTACCTGTATTAGTCAGGGTTTCACTCTAAGTGAAGCCCTGACTTTGCTTTACCTGTGTTAGTCAGGGTTTCACTCTAAGTGAAGCCCTGACTTTCTCATTTCAAGTGAAGCCCTGACTTTCTCATTTCAAGTGAAGCCCTGACTAATGTGAGCTTAA
>CAZYUA010000033.1:0-36321 GCA_964650525.1 uncultured Prolixibacteraceae bacterium | reverse complement strand
CGCAGAAGGATCTGCCGTATACATCGAATTAATCAGATGTTTTGCTTTTTTCATACGAATACATTGTTATGTTCATAGGGCAAAATGCCCGGAACGAAGGTAATCAGCACCGCTGAACTTCTTATCCCTTGCGGGTAATCATTGCGGTTGGTCTCGTCTGAGACGAGATGGGTATTTCAAAAACTCTCAATCTCAGGAATGTTTTTCCTTAAGACGTGTGTAGACCTCTTCCAGTGTTCCGCTGAACGGTCCGGGGGTTTCCATTTTTATGGATACCAGGGCGGCGGCAAACTTCAACGACTCCGGAACACCGTGATCCAGCCGGTGGGAGAGGTAAGCCGCAAAGGTCGTGTCGCCCCGGCCTGTCCGGCCCGACACGTTGCTGTTGGAGAATTTCTCATACCAGGTTTTCCCGTTCACCCGGGCCAGCACCCCCTCTGAGTGGGTAATCATCACTTCAGGGCAACCCCAGGATTCCACCATAATGGCCGCTTTCTCCAGGTCGTCGGTGCCGGTCAGAAGTTTTGCTTCCACGATGTCCAGTTTCAGCTTGTTCATCATAGCAGTGATTTCTTTCTTGTCGGCGACATCGCTGAACTCGTGGTTTTTCGTCACCGGATTGATATGGCGGACGAAACTCTGCATGTCGACCGATAAGCTCTTGTAATTCCGGGCCTTCAACCCTTTCATAAGGGGCATGTCGAATTCGGTATCCGATATCCCTGCCAGATGGACACAGGTGGAATCCAGTTCAGGAACGTCGTCGATAGAGATCAACCCGGCCGATTTGACGAGGGTCATTTCCCGTTCATCGACATTTGCGGAATAGTGCAATACCCGGTTGTACGAAGTCTCTTCGGCAGGAATAAGAAAAGTGTCGATGCCGAGATCCCTCATCGGTTGAAGAATGTGATCGTCTTTCTCAGCCATTTTCGTGACCACGGCCACCTTCTTTCCCACTCTGGCGGCCACCATGGCCCCGCATAATACGGCGCTTCCGGGAGCTACACGGGCCACTCCTCCGAATGGAATAATTTCGTCGTAGACCATGTGCCCTACAAACGCAATATCATATTTTTTACTCATCACTAACTCTTTCAGCTGTAATATTTATCAATCCTTACATGTTACTCTGCCTAATCATCCGGACTCATCAACCACGGATAGAAAGGGATCAGCTCTTCCGGATCCACAGTTTCGGTTTTGTTTTTGGCCCGCAAATCCTTTACATGGTTCATCACCAGATGGGTCCACACAGCCCCCGGCCGTGGATAAGCCGCCACAATGTAGTGGGGCCCTTTTTCGGTTTCACCAGCTTCCATTTCAAGCTCAGCCCTCAGATTATCGGGGGTTGTCATGGTATTGGCGTAATCGAAAATAACACGGTCCATATGTTTGTAAACTTCTTTACTCTCCTCCACCATGCCGTAATAATCCAATAACTGGGCAAAGACATAGTTTGAGGTGGTATAGACATCCTGTCCCTGTTCCGACTCTACCGGTTCCCCCTCCTTGGTTTTGCACATTGCCCAACCCATGAAGGATTTATTGGTGTTATAAATCGTTCGAAGGATCTTTTTCACGCGTTCTTCCGGAATTGAGGGAGCTTCACCGATCGCAAGCAGGTACCACAATGCATCGAGTTGATTGGTCCACACGTCGGTATTTGATTCTCCCGATGCAGGATCAAAACAGGTGATATAATATTCCAGTTTTTCCCCTTTCTTATTCACATCTTCCCGCCATAGTTGCTCAAAACTGGCCCAGGCTTTGTCATATTTTGCCTGGATGTGTTTTTCGTCTTCTTTTTCACCCAGCATTTGAGCCATTTTAATCAGAGCCTGGCACCCCCCCAGGAATTGGGTGGCATCATACGCATCGGCGCCAAAGAGGACCAGGTTGTCAAAGGTATTCTTCACGTCATCGGGATTCCCTTCCGGGATTCCATCCCCGTCAAAATCGAGTTTTAACAGCGATTCCAATCCGAATTTCATGGTTTCCCAGTTCGATTTCAGGAATTCCCTATCGCCGGTGAACTTCACATTCCGGAGTACGCGCATCATCAGTTTCGGATACAGGTCGACCCAGTAGTTGTTATTGTACCAGGCATAGTCGCTCACGTTGCGCAGTGGATGTCCCTTTGTCAGCATACAAACATCATGAGCCACGCTCCCCGGGGTTTTGAAATCATCGCGGATCTGGGTCAGCTTCTTCCCTTCGTATTCTTCAGGATTTTCCTCAAAATGCATCCTGGCTTCCACAAAAGAAGCGTGATGGTGGTACCAGCGCGGGGTAGGATCAACAGCATTAATAGAATCAATAAATGCCTGGCACAGATCCTTTTCCACGTTCGGGAAAAGCATCAGCAGCACCATCGAATACCAGTCCACATCGGAAGGATCGATATAGGAATAGTCGAAACATTCGAGGAAACGGGCTTTTTCAACGCCATTTACTTCGCTCCAGATGCAAGCGTTCGACAGCGGGAAATGAAGCTCGTTCAGCATAAGCCGGGTTAGACGCAGCGCTCCTTCGCGGTCATTCTGATAAGAAGGAGTGGAGGAAATCAGATTGAAGATACGTTCCTGAATGGTCACTGTGGCATTCCACCATTGCGGGTAACTGTCAAGGGCGATCTTCACAAGGTCAAACCCCCGGGTTCCGGCATTGTCAAAATGCTGGATGTACTTCCGGTCGAAACGCTTTCCATCCATATACTCCTGAACCGGGAAGTCGAGGACCACCGCGAAAGGAATGGTTTTGGACTGGCCCGGACGGAGGGTCATCGTCAAGCTGATGGCGGCGCCATAATCCCTCCGGATTAAGGGTTCGCATTTTTCATAAAAGTTACCTTCGGAAGTAATGAGAAGGTCGCCTGCGTATTTGTTCAATAAGAAATAGGGCTGGGTATCCACGGCCACACCGGGAACCCTGGAAACGGCGATGATCATCCTGTTTTCGGTTTCCGTGCTGCCCATCACCACACCGGTGATGCCATTCATTTCAAAAGCGGTATGCTTCTGTCCCGAAATGGCGGCACTGCTCACGAAAACGCTGTCCTGGTCGGTAGGCTTCAGCTCCTTTTCCTGGAGATTCACAAGAGAAGGCCGCGGCACCACCAGCGTGTATTCCTGTTCCTCACCGGTGGTATTTTCCACAATAAATTCCTCAACGCTGAGAGGCATCAGGGTTTGCTCATTGCCCGACAACAAGGGAGAAATGAACCTTCTGGTCACCTTCACATCTTCCAGGGTATATTCAATTTCCAGAGAAGGGGTGGCCATGGTCATTTTAATATTTTCTTCGGCGACGGCTTCGGGATAATAGTTTTTCATCGCCGGAATATCGTCAGATTCCGTTTCGCCGGGTTTCTGTTGGGTCAGCAAGGTGTTCCCCTCGTAGGTGCTGATGTAGGGAGCAGAGCCAAACTGAACCGCCTTTTGGTTAAGCAGGATCAGACGGCCGGCATCGTTCAGCCGGTTGTAGAGGCCGTAAGGGGAAATCCCGATGGAACAGGTAGGCGCTCCCATCAGGGCCACGGTATGCGGGAACTGCAAACACTTCGACATGCCCTGAAAATGCACCGTCATTTTGTTCTTCCCGTAAATTTCAGTGATCCTGGGCCCTGAAATGGTGTAAAGTTCTTTAATATGGAGTGAATTGGATTTTGTCATTATTTCTCAATTAAAAAGTTTGACAAGGCCGGTTCTGGCAGGTTCCGGCAATTTAACCAGATTCCGGGCGCCGGCAGGTTCGAAAAACCAGTGCTGACACCCGGAACAGGCTATTTCATTCGTTTATTTGTAATTTAATATACTGTAATTCAATTATATAATGTTGGTATGCCTATCATGCTCCTCAGGCCCATGGAACTCGCACGGAAGAATAAACATGGCCTTTTGTGTAAATCGTTACATGCTCGTTTCATATCGAATGCAAAGGGGTGCAATCAGCACTTACCCTGCCATACATTGACATTTTTCTTCTTTTTTTCCTTTGTGGGTTCAACAGTTGGTTCTTCAGGAATATTTGCTTCTGCGCTCAAATCAATGGGCATCTTCGTTGTGGGATAAGGTTTAATCTTTCCAAACAACAAATCGGCAGAAACCCTAATGGAATCGGGAGTGCCGGAGAAATTACACACCACGGCATCGGCCACGGTGGTGGTGCCTTTCCGGTACGGGAAATTGGTGACGACAACCACATCGTGACCTGCCTTTTTCAAGGCTTTCACAAGATGGGTGTTGTTTCCCCGTTTCTCGATACGGGCATAGTAATTGGTCATCACCACCAGGTCGGCATCATCAGCTAATTTCAGCGCTTCTTCCACATCTTCTTCGGAAGCATGAAATGCCGCATCGTCCAGAATGAGGTTCGTAGAATGTTTGGTCATCTGCTCACAGAACATGTGGGCATGGCTGTACATATCTTTTCCAAGGAATTCGTAAGGGATGGTCTGCTCGATTACGAGGATTCTCTTGTCGGGGCTTAAGGGCAGTAATTTTTTATCATCGCGGACCACCAGCAATGCCTTGTGGGCCACTTCCCACGAAAAATCACGGTTCTCTTTGCTGCGAACAATGGCTGTGGTCTCTTTGGGATCCATTTTGCCGGCTTTTTCAAACAAGCCCTGGTCATATTTCCGGTTGAGCAAACGACGTACGGCATCGTTCACGCGTTCTTCGGGAAGCCAGCCATCTTCCACCGCCTTTTTAATGCCGAAGAGGCACTGTGAGCGGGATTCGTCGTCGGCTTTGAGCAGAATGGTGTCCACACCGGCTTGAATGGCCATGGCACAGGCCAGCGGAAGCGGCCATTTTTTCAGAATCGCGGCCATACCGATCGCGTCGGAAACGATGATCCCATCGAATCCCATTTCACCTCTTAAAAGATCGGTGAGGATCTTTTTCGACAGCGTAGCCGGATACTCTTCATCATAGGCCGGGAAAATGGTATGGGCCGTCATCAATGCTGAAGCGCCGGCGTCTACACCTGCCTGGAATGCCTTTAATTCAACATTCTGCATGCGTTTTTTATCGCCCCGGCAAACATCCAGGGTATCGTGCGCATCGGTAGCTGAATCGCCCCGGCCGGCAAAGTGCTTAATGGTTGCAGTAACGCCGGCATCCTCATATCCGCGTACCGTTGCATCGATGAACTTTACGATGACATCCGGATCGTCGCCGAAAGAACGCACACCGATTTCGGGGTTCAGCGGATTGATGTTCACATCGCACACAGGGTGATAGAACTGGGTGACCCCCATCGCCGCCATCTGCCGGCCCATCAGGTTGGCCAATTTATAGGCCAGGTCCACATCGCCGATGGCGGTAATGCCCATGGGAGGGATAAATTGCAGAACACCACCCGAGGAATAGTCGTTTTTAAAATCGCCTTCCATATCAATCGTAACGTGCAGTGGAATCCCGGAAGGCCTGTCCATGGCAATTTTCTGAAGGTTATTGAGGGCTTCGGTGAGTTCTTCGGGTGTAACACTAATGCCAAAAGCGCGGGAGTCGAACCAGGTATGGGCAATATCGAAATAATCCGCGGGTTTCACAAAATCCGGATCGACTTGTGAGCGACCCCAGTAAAGGTTCTTGCACGTTTCCAGAGCATAGGGCTCCAGACAGATCCCTCCCGCATGCAATTTGGTAATTTGCTCAATTCCGGAGGGAGTAGGGATGGCTCCACGCCAGGTGAAGGTCAGTAACTGGCCGCATTTTTCCAGAAGGCTCATTTTTGCGATTTTCGCCGAAACAAAAGCATCTCTTTCTTTTGACATCATGGTTCTCCTTATTACTTTATTAGTCATTATTTTGGTTATGGTAACCGGTTTTCCTATTTCAGGATTAGCCTAAGTTACCATCATTTATTTTACTGTTTTGGTATACTTTTCCAGGAACGGTTTTGGCTGGTACTGGCGGTCAATGATCACAGGGTAGTCGGTGCGGCCCCGCACCGGCCAGTTGTTCTTCCAGGAGGTATTGTCGGTGGTGCCCCAGGCGGTGACCCGGTTCACGATGTCGCTGTGTTTGAGGAAGAGGTCGAAGAACTGGCCCATCCTGTTGTTCCAGCCCACCAGTACGGAATCGGGGAAACCCTCTTTGTAAGGGTTGAGGCTTGCCCGGTATTCGAAGCTGGCCGACACCTCGGCGCCCACTTTCGGATCGGGGAAGGGTAGCAGTGACATGTCGAGTTCGGTGATCATCACGGTGGCTCCGGCGTTGCCAAAAGCAACGATGGCTTTTTCGTACTCCTCAATAGTGGGATGATCCATTCCGATGTGGCCCTGCATGCCCACGCCATCGATGCGCAGTCCCCGCGCACGGAGCTGCCCGATCAGCTTCACAATGGCCTCCACTTTCCCCGGATACCATTCGTTGTAGTCGTTGTAGTAGAGTTCGGCATCGGGATCGGCTTCATGGGCAAACTGAAAAGCCAGGGGAATGAACTCCTCGCCCAGGATCTGGTAAAACCGGCTTTGGCGGTAGGTGCCGTCATCGTTGAAGGCCTCGTTGACCACATCCCATCCCTTCACCTTGCCTTTATAGCGGCCCACCACGGTATAGATATGGTCCTTCATGCGTTGGGTAAGCAATTCAGGGGTGGCGGTGTTCCCCAGGGAGTCGGTGAAGAACCAGCGGGGAGCCTGTGAATGCCATAACAGCACGTGGCCGGTGATGAACATATTATTGGCTTCTCCAAAGGCCACTATCCGGTCGGGGAGCTCCCATTTAAATTCCCCTTCGCGGGGCTGTATCGGACCGGGTTTCATGCAGTTCTCGGCCACGATGGCGTTAAAGTGCTTTTTGATGACTGCCACGCCGGCGGAATCCTTTCCGGTAATTTCCGGGCCATTCATAGCTGTTCCGATGTAGAACTTACCGGCGAAGGCCTCCTTGAGGGAGGGACTTTTTTCGGTTTTTCTGGCCGGACTGGTGGCCCCCATGATGACGGCGGCCAGCAGTATGGCAGCGCCAAGTTTTAAAAATCTTACCATGTTAACAATCATTTAGTGGGTTAAAAATTCAGGGATGGTTGCCAAGTCACGTATAACTGGTTAAATCTGCCTGCAGCCTGACATTCGGAGCTGCCTACCTGCTACCAAATGTTTGAACCCGCTAACCTGCAGACAACCATCCTAATCGTTTACCTCCGTCCTTCCAGCTCTTTCTGGATTCGTATTTCCATTTTCTTGTTGATTTCGTAGTAGAAGAGGCAGACAGCCACGGCTACGCTGAAGGTGAGGAAAGGATAGATGCTCATGGCGGTTTTGATGCCGTTGATGGTGGCGGCATTTTGAACGGCCAGGCCTTCCTGGTATCCGTAGATGGCAAGGATTCCGGCCACCAGGGCGCCGCCGATTGACAGTCCGGCCTTCAGTCCGAAGATCATGGCGGAGAAGATGATGGCGGTAGCGCGGCGGTTATTCTTCCATTCCGAGTAATCGGCCACATCGGCGATCATAGCCCAAAGAATCGGGGTCCCTATTCCGTAGAACAAGCCATGTGACAGCTGGGTGGCAAATACCAATCCGATCGATTGGTGGCCCCAGAAGTAGAACATCAGCTGCATGAGGGCGGCCACGAAGAGGCTGTACCCGAAGACGTCACGCTTTCCGAAGCGGTCGGCCAGCGGTTTGGAGAGACCGATACCGATGAGGCTCATGATGATCCCCCCGGCATTGAAGAGGCTGAACGCCGAAGTCGCGGCATCCTCAGGCCAGGTAAAGCCCACAAGTCCCATGCCGGTCAGCATACCGTTCAATCCCGCTATAAACCGGTTGAAGCCCACATTTTCCAGGAAACGCGCCAGATGTTCCTCGCTCAGGTAGTTCTCGAAGTAATAGACATACATTCCTCCCTTCAGCGAAAGGGTGATGAAAATGAAAACCGTGATCAGGAGCATGGCGATCCACGGCTTGTTTTTAAAGAGGTCCTTCAGGTCGGTCTTCACGCTCGTCTGCTTTTCCTGTTGTGGTAATATCCTCTCCCGGGTAGTCAGGAAGGTGATAATAAAAAAGACGATCCCGGTAATAGCAAATAGAAGCATTGTTTTCTCGAAACCCACGGTTTTATTGCCTTCACCCAGGATCAGCACCAGGGGAAGCAGGAGGCTCTGGACGATGAACTGAGCAATATTGACTGCCACAAAGCGGTAACTTGAAATGCTGTTTCGTTCTTTCATGTCACCGGTCAGCACCCCGCTGAGGGAGGCGTATGGCAGGTTATTCATGGAATAGATCACCACCAGGAGGATATAGGTGATCAGCGCATAGGCCACTTTTCCGCTCAGGCCGAAATTGGGCGTGCTGAAAGCCAGAAGGGCGATCACCCCGAAGGGCACGGCAGTCCACAGGATCCAGGGGCGGAATTTTCCCCACCGCGTATTGGTGCGGTCGGCGATGATTCCCATGACGGGATTAAAAAAGGCGCCAAACATCCCCCCGGAAAAGATAATGGCTGATGCCGCCGCAGGCGGAATTTTAAACACATCGGTGTAAAAGAAGGCCAAAAAGGTCATTAAAGTCTGGAAAATCAGGTTGGCAGAAAAGTCGCCCAAACTGTAGCCGATCTTTTCAAGAACAGAAATCTTCTGTGAGGGTGCGTTCATAATGGCAGTTATTTAATATGGCATTTCTCATTGCCATGCAAAGATAAAAATCTATGAAGATGCTATTCCCCCTGAAGTGGAAAATGTTCTGGTAAAAGGCCATTTCCATGATGAGGAAAAAGAATTTGTCCGGTGGTGACGGCGGGTTATCGTTCTGCCGGTAGTTATTCCTGAGCAGAAAGGAACCGGTCAAGTCAGTAACCAAAAACGAAAAGGATCTGAAGCCATTATGGATGAGCGGAGATTCCTGACTGTAAAGGGGAAGAACGTTGGAAGCGTTGCTGATAGGTTTTGCTTTTCTTGCATTTTTTTTGTAAATTTGGTAAAACATGGATTTGCTGGATGCGACCTTATGAACCTGGTTCATGTTAACGACAAAGAGTTGATCAGGAAACTCACCGAAATCGTTGAAGCGCACCTGGGAGATGAAAAATTTGGTGTAAAAGAGCTTAACCGTGAGTCGGGGTTGGCCGGGAAAGTTTTACGTCACCGGTTAAAAACCCTCACGGGGCAGACCGCTAACCAGTTCATTACCCGGATTCGCCTTCAGCAGGCGATGGAATGGTTGCAACAGGGTGACCTGACCGCCGCCGAGGTTGGCTATAGGGTAGGCTTTGGGAGTTCTGCTTATTTCAGCCGGTGCTTCCATGAACATTTTGGTTTTCCCCCCGGTGAAGTAAAAAGGAAAGAATCACTTGCAACCGCAAAGAATGGTACCCTTCCGGGAAGTGCTGAAAAGGAACAACAGCCTGAGACATCCCGGCAAAAGGTACTGAAAAACCCTCTCAGAAAGCCCCTTATTTTTGCAACCACAGCAGTTGTGCTCCTTGCATTTTCGGGGATTGCCATTTACTATGCTGTATTTCATGACCCGGGAGTACCGGCGGGTATCCGGATGAAAAACAGAGAAAAATCTATCGCGGTACTTCCCTTCAAAAACCTGAGTGAAGAGGTGGAAAACCAGTATTTTGCTGACGGGGTGATGGAGGATATCCTTACCAACCTCAGCTTCATCAGGGAGATGAAGGTCATATCGCGGACTTCGGTTGAGCAATTCCGTGAAAGCACTCTACCCATCCGGGATATATCCAAGATGCTGGGTGTAAACTACATTCTGGAAGGCAGCGTGCAGCGATCTGGTGAACAAGTACGTCTCAGGATACAGTTTATCGAGGCGCGGAGCGACCGGCACCTGCTGTCTCAAACGTTTGACAGAGACCTCGCCGACATTTTTCTTATCCAAAGTGAAATTGCACAGGAAGTTGCGAGTGCTCTCGGAGCTGTCATTTCGGCCGGAGAATCACAAAGGATGAGCAAAATGCCGACGCGCAGCATGGAAGCGTATAACCTGTACCTGATGGGGCGCTTTTTGTGGAAGAAAAGGACGAAAGCTGATCAGCTGAAAAGCATTGATTATTTTGAAAAAGCCCTGGCTGCTGATCCGGATTATGCCCTTGCTTATGCAGGATTGGCCGACGCTTATTATATCATGACCTGGTGGCAATGGTACCCGCGCCCCGAAGGGTATGAGAAAGCCAAAGAGCTGGTACTGAAAGCATTGGAACTGGATCCGGACCTGGCTGAAGCCCATGCCACTCTCGGGGGACTCCTTTGCTGGTTTGAATGGAATTGGGCAGAAGCCAAAAAAGAACTTTTGCTGGCAATAGACTTAAATCCGAATTACGCAACCGGTTACCAATACTATTCTGAGTTCCTCGACATTACCGGAGACAGGCGGGGAGCACGAATCAACATTGAAAAGGCCTGTGAACTGGATCCGTTTGCATATATAGTAAATGCTGAAAACGGAATGTATTATTTTCATGAGGGGAAATGGGAGGAAGCCCTGGAGGCATACAATACAATTTTGGAGATTGACCCTTCCAGGTTGGCCACCTATTGGAGTATTTTTTCGGTATATTTTCTGCAAGGTAATGAAATAAAGGCGCTTGAAGCATTTCAGAAGGGATTGGCAGCAGATTCGACGTTCTTTAATTCGGGATTGAATGAGTCGGAAAATGTATTCAAACAGGCCGGAATAAATGGATTGTTGGATTGGTCGGTTCAGCACGAGCTGGGGAAATTTCATCCCGACCCCTGGGTAATTGCCTCAAGGTATGCCTTGTTGGGAAAAAATGAGGATGCCATAATCTGGCTTGAAAAAGCGATGGAAGAAAGAGTACCCTCTCTGCCAAGGATTCATTCTAGCCCGGTGTTTAATTCTCTTCGTTCCGAACCCCGATTCAGGGCTTTGATCAATCAGATGGGTTTGAACCCATACAGCAAGTGATCCTGTGTTGTGCATTGCATTTCTCTTCTGAAACGTGGTTCTTATTAATGGAACATAACGTTTTCCCCCCGAAAGAACTGACATAATCATGGATTTGGTGGAGGCGGAGAATATCCGAATGATTCATGGCTGGTTTGGAAGAAAATTATAAGGTTTTGCTTTTTTTCCCAATAAATGTATAATAAAATACAAGCTTTCGTCCATATTTTGCTATGTACCTCCCCTCAAAATTCACGAAATTTATAAAATATTCTGCCCGAATGGAATAAGCTGCAGGAGTCGAAAATGGCTTTTCGTATGGTGCCAGAAGTTCTCATCTGTCTGATTTTACTGATTATGAAGAGATGTTTTATTTGTATTAGGGTTTTTATTCTGGTGCTGGTACCAGGCATCAGCTTTTCACAGCAGGTTTTTGCAACGGCGGGAACGCATATGACCGGCCTCAATGTGCAAATCTCCTGGACTAATGGTGAGCCCGTGATCGAAACATGCACAACTACTTCTGTGATCCTAACCCAGGGATTTCACCAAAGCAGGCTGACGGTCACTGCCGTTGATCCTGCTGTCTATCCTGATCTTCAGCTAAGGGTGTACCCCAATCCGGTTTCAACTGACCTGAAACTGGAAATCACCGGCGACAGGCTGAAAGAGCTCTCTTTCTGCCTTTCCAATTTGGAAGGCAAAGTTATCCTGAAAAGGGAAGCGGAAACCTACCCGGAACTGATCCCCATGGAGAATTGTGCACCGGGTGCTTACCTCCTCAGCGTTTACTGCAAGGCAAACCAGCTGTTGAAGACTTTCAAAATTGTGAAGAACTAGGCCTGTAATGTAGACAGGGTGAATGTAATCAGGGTATGCTTTATGGACACCTAATAATAGCTTTAACCCTTTAACCTTACCCTATTATCTGAAAACTGGAACCCATGTACCTGGCGAATGCCGCTATCCGGTACCAGTGAGCATTGTCGAACGGGTATTGAACGATGAACCGGATTGCTTTTCACCCTGACGCAAGGGCCAGGATTTGAGTTCATTTCGACTGTAAACCAGAAGCAATAAGCTGTTGCGTGCGAACATAGAAATCTTAACTGTGAACCATCATATTATGAAACGCTTTACTTTATTTACCCTCGCCATCTTTTTCGGGGCAGCTTTGTATGCCCAGCCCCCGCAGGCCATCCAGTACCAGGCCGTAGTCAGGGACAATGCCGGACAGATCATAGCAGACAAACCGGTCTTCTTCAAAATCAGCATCCTGGGCGGAAGTGCCAGTGGAACCGTAGTTTACAGGGAAAACCACACCGGCAAAGCGACCAACGCCTTTGGTCTGGTGAACCTGGAAATAGGGAAAGGGGCTTCTGATTTGGGCACTTTTGCTGCCATCAACTGGGGCTCAGGGAGCTATTTCATCAAGGTGGAGATATTCCCTTCCGGGGCATCGGGTTGGCAGGAAATGGGTACCATGCAGTTGCTGAGTGTTCCGTATGCCTTGTATGCCAAAGATGTCGAGAATAAAAATGACGCCGATGCCGATCCTGCCAATGAAATACAATCGCTGAGTGTGTCAGGAACCAATCTTACCTTGAGCAAAGGTGGAGGGACAGTGCCGGTTACGGGCGACAACTGGGGCGCACAGGTGGCAAAGACCAATGCTACCCTTACCGGCCAGGGGACAGAGAACAGTCCTCTGGGGATTGTTATATCAGAGATCAAACCTTTGTGGGGTAACGTTCAATCCATTCCTGACGGATTTGCCGACGGCATCGACAACACGGCCGACGGAGATACCAGCCGTACCAATGAAATCCAGAAACTTACCATCAGCGGGACTCTTCTCACGCTGGACAAGGAGGGGGGGACGGTGACTTTGCCTTCCTCCGGCGGTGGGGACAACTGGGGCGCACAGGTGGCAAAGACCAATGCCACCCTCACCGGCCAGGGGACGGATGCCAGCCCGTTGGGAGTGGTCCATGCAGAAATTCTCCCCGACTGGTCAAAGGTCCAGAACAAGCCGGCCGGATTTGCCGATGGGATTGACAATACGGAGGATGCCGATGCGGATTTGAACAACGAAATCCAGGTGCTCTCGAAAAGCGGGAATACGGTGACCTTATCGAAAAACGGGGGCAGTTTTGTTGATGCGGTGGATGATGCTGACAACAACAGTACGAATGAGATCCAGGCGTTAAGCATCAGCGGGTCGAACCTGTCGCTGTCAAAAGACGGAGGAACTGTGGCTTTGCCGGGAGATAACTGGGGTGCGCAATCCGCCACGACCGATGCCACCCTTGCCGGGAACGGTACAGCGGGTACCCCGTTAAAAATTGCCGGACAAGGTGCCGTCAACGGGCAGGTACTGAAGTGGAGTGGCACATCATGGATCCCTCAGAACGACCTCTCCGGGTCAACATTGCCAGCTGGATCAACAGGATATATCCAGTTCAACAGTGCAGGGAATTTCGGCGGAGACCCCAGCTTTTTCTGGGATATAACGAACAGAAGGCTGGGAATCCGTACTTCGTCACCGGAATATCCGCTGCATGTCACTTCCTTTACGGATGGTGTTGGCATTTTTGCCTCTGCATTACAAACGTCGGGTTCGGTTACAGCTATAAAAGCAACGACTCAGTCCAATTCGGGTTCAGCCATTGCCGGATACGCATCCAACGTTTCAGGTACTGCCCGCGGGGTTTACGGGTATTCGGGGTCAGCCAGCGGATATTCCGGTTATTTTGAAGGAGGAAATTTTTTTGTGGAGAGTCAGGCTGAAATTAACGATACCCTTTCCATGAAAAATCATGTCATAGCAAATGTGGCCAACCCGGTAAATGCCGGGGATGCAGCCACCAAAGCCTATGTGGATGCCATAAAGGAAACCATCTTTAATGAATTGCTGGAAGCTGGATTGAACGCTGTTGTCAGGGATGTCGAGGGCAACAGTTATAAAACCATTAAAATCGGGACACAGGTTTGGATGGCAGAAAATCTGAGAACGCGAATATTAAACACTGGAGACACCATTCCTGGGGTCACAAACGCAACAGCATGGGCAAATCTTACAACACCCGGTTATTGCTGGTACAACCATGACCAAACATCCCATGGAGCTGATTACGGAGCCTTATATAACTGGAACGCTGTAAACACCGGAAAGCTATGCCCTGAAGGATGGCATGCACCCAGCGATGCGGATTGGACGATATTAACAACATTTCTTGGGGGTGAAACTTTGGCAGGGGGGAAAATGAAAGAGTCCGGAACCGCTCATTGGAATAATTCCAATACCGGGGCAACCAACGAAAGCGGTTTTTCGGCTCTTCCGGGCGGGTACCGTAGCGGTGGTTATTTCGACACCATTGGATACTACGGGATCTGGTGGTCCTCTTCGGAGACCTCTTCAGCGAACGCCTGGATCCGTTACATGAACTTCAACTACGCTAACATATTCCGGGACTACAGCAACAAGGGACACGGTTGCAGTGTTCGTTGTGTCAGGGATAATGCATCTGTCACACTCCCAACGGTAATTACCAGTCCACTCACCGGTATTACCCAAACCACATCAACCGGCGGTGGAAATGTTACCTCCGATGGCGGGGCAGAAGTCACGGCAAGAGGTGTATGCTGGAGTACCGCTCAAAATCCGACCGTTTCGGACAACAAGACTACCGATGGTACCGGCACGGGCAGTTTCACCAGCAGTCTGGCAGGACTGACAGCAGGCACCCAATATTATGTACGTGCCTATGCCACCAATAGCGCCGGGACCAGTTACGGCGGCCAGGTGGAATTTACCACCAGCCAGGTGGTGGAACCTCCCGCTGTCTCCACCAGCCCGGTAACCGATATTACCCAAACAACAGCCACAGGCGGAGGCAATGTCACCTCCGATGGCGGGGCAGAAGTCACGGCAAGAGGTGTATGCTGGAGTACCGCTCAAAATCCGACCGTTTCGGACAACAAGACTACCGATGGTACCGGCACGGGCAGTTTCACCAGCAGTCTGGCAGGACTGACAGCAGGCACCCAATATTATGTACGTGCCTATGCCACCAATAGCGCCGGGACCAGTTACGGCGGCCAGGTGGAATTTACCACCAGCCAGGTGGTGGAACCTCCCGCTGTCTCCACCAGCCCGGTAACCGATATTACCCAAACAACAGCCACAGGCGGAGGCAATGTCACCTCCGATGGCGGGGCAGAAGTCACGGCAAGAGGTGTATGCTGGAGTACCGCTCAAAATCCGACCGTTTCGGACAACAAGACTACCGATGGTACCGGCACGGGCAGTTTCACCAGCAGTCTGACAGGACTGACAGCAGGCACCCAATATTATGTACGGGCATATGCCACGAATTCAGCGGGGACTGAATATGGCAATGAAGTCTTCTTTACACCACCCACATCAGGAAATCCAACAGAAAGTTTTACAGATCCAAGAGATGGGAAGGTTTATAAAACAGTTAAAATAGGTGAACAATGGTGGATGGCAGAAAACCTTGCCTGGCTGCCTTCAGTATACTCGCCTCTTGCGGAATCCAATATTACACCTTATTATTATGTGTATAATTACAGTGGGACCGATATTTCTGCTGCCAAGGCAACAGCAAATTATTCCACTTTTGGGGTTTTGTACAATTGGCCTGCTGCTATGACTGCCTGTCCCGAAGGCTGGCACCTGCCCAACGATGCTGAATGGACAACTTTGACAAATTATCTGATCAACAATGGATACGGGTATGAGGGAAGCGGGGATGATATCGCAAAATCCATGGCTTCCACAACCAATTGGTTTTATGATTCCACTCCGGGCATTCCGGGAAATGATCAAACAAGCAATAACAGCAGTGGCTTTTCGGGTCCTCCGGGCGGTTTCCGTTACGGTAGTAATTATTTCGGCTACATTGAACACAGCGGAAACTGGTGGTCCTCAACCGAGGGCTCAGTTAATAGCGCCTGGGCCCGGTACCTGTTCAACAACCGCACCGGCTTTGACCTCCGCCATAACGGTAAGGAATATGGATTCAGTGTAAGGTGTGTAAGTGATAATGCATCTGTCACACTCCCGACAGTAATTACCGATCCAATCACCGGTATTACCCATGCCACTGCGAGCGGCGGAGGCTATATTCCCTCAGACGGTGGGGCAACGGTCACTGCGAGAGGTGTATGCTGGAGCACAAGCGAAAACCCGACCACCACCGGCAGCAAAACCTCGGATGGAACAGGTACGGGAAGTTACACCAGCAACCTGACGGGATTGACAGCCGGCACCCAATATTATGTGCGGGCATATGCAACGAATTCTGCAGGCACTTACTACGGCTTCCAGGTAAGTTTTATGTCAGAAATCGAAAATTGCGGAACCATAAGTGATATTGATGGCAATACGTATAAGACCGTTCAGATAGGAACCCAATGCTGGATGCGGGAGAACCTGAAAGCCACGAAATACAACGATGGGACCGGAATACCCAATGTCAATGGAAATCCACAATGGGCAGGGATGAGAACCGGAGCTTATTGCTGGTACAACAACGATATCGGGAATAAAGCTGTTTACGGAGCTTTGTATAATTGGTATGCGGTAACCACGTACAAACTTTGTCCTGCAGGATGGCATGTACCCGCTACCGAAGAATGGACTCTCCTTTCAAACCACCTGGGAGGTGAAACCGTAGCAGGTGGAAAATTGAAAGAGACAGGGACAACCCATTGGCAAAGTCCGAATACGGGGGCTACCAACGAAAGTGGATTTTCGGGGCTTCCGGGCGGTCTCCGTACCGACGTTTTCAAAGCCATTGGGGAAGACGGTCGGTGGTGGTCCTCAACCCAGAGCGCACCAGACAATGCCTGGCACCGGAACCTGGGCTACGACTATAGCTCTCTTGACAGGGACAGCCATACGGAAAATCTCGGTTACAGTGTCCGATGTGTCAAGGGTGCCCTTCCATCGGTTACCACAAATCCGATCACCAATATTTATCCGAACACCGCGACTGGCGGAGGCAATGTTACCTCCCAGGGTGATGCAGACGTTACCGCAAGAGGTGTTTGCTGGAGCACAAGCAATAATCCTACCATTTCAGACAAAAAAACTGTAGATGGAACCGGGACAGGCAGTTTTACGAGCAGCCTGGACGGATTAACATTAAACACCACCTATTATGTTCGGGCCTATGCCACCAACAGCCTGGGAACTGCTTATGGCCAGCAGGAATCCTTTACTGCAGATTACAGCAATTGCGGAACCATTAATGATGTTGACGGCAATACTTACCAAACAGTATTGATAGGAACCCAATGCTGGATGCGTGAAAACCTGAAAACCACAAAATACAACGATGGAGTAACCATTCCTTTGGTTACAGACAATGCAGCCTGGAGTGCTTCGTCTACAGAGGCTATGTGTTGGTATAACAACGATGACACAAATTACAAAGTGCCTTATGGCGCATTATATAACTGGTATGTTGTTTATACAGGCAAGCTATGTCCGGCAGGCTGGCATGTACCCAGCTTAACCGAATGGTCAACGCTTGCAACCACTCTTGGCGAGGCACCCATTGCCGGTGGTAAGATGAAAGAAGAGGGAACCGTTCATTGGCAGAGTCCAAATACCGGAGCAACCAATGAAAGTGGTTTTACAGCCCTTCCTGGTGGCAAACGTAATAATCTGGGTTATTTCCAGGAAAACGGAGGTGCCAGTCACTGGTGGAGTTCTACACCCTACATTGTTACTTTTCCTCAAACAGATGCCTGGTCCATAAACCTGAATTTTAGCAGTACCGGCGTTGCCAACAACACCGATAAAAAGCAAAGCGGCAATTCTATCCGGTGTGTCAGGGATTAGTCGGGCCCGGAAGCAGATAAAAGCGAACGGAGACAGAGCGTCAAATGACTTGATAAACCAGCGAAATGAACTTTTACCCCTGCCTGATGGCCGGATGGTTTGACAACCTGGATTTACAAAATACAACTAATAATGAAAATCTGAAAAAATGAAAACAATCATGATTCCAGTCCTATTCTGTTGCTTGTGGCTCAATGTCTTTGCCCAACCCCCGCAGGCCATCCAGTACCAGGCCGTGGTCAGGGACCAGGCTGGCGGAATCATTGCAAACAAACCCGTGTTCTTTAAAATCAGCATCCTGAGCGGAAGCGCTGCAGGACCAGTGGTTTACAAGGAAAATCACCTTGACAGGGTTACCAATGCCTTTGGCCTTGCCGACCTCCAAATCGGGAAAGGGGCTTCCGAACTGGGCACTTTTGCTGCCATCAGCTGGGGCTCCGGGAACTATTTCGTCAGAGTGGAGATATTCCCTTCCGGGGCATCGGGCTGGCAGGAAATGGGTACCATGCAGTTGCTGAGTGTTCCGTATGCCCTGTATGCCAAAGATGTGCAGAACAAAGATGACGCCGATGCCGATCCTGCCAATGAAATCCAGGTGCTCTCGAAAAGCGGGAACGCAGTGACCTTATCGAAAAACGGGGGCAGTTTTGTCGATGCGGTGGATGATGCTGACGCGGACAAAACCAATGAACTGCAGGATTTGCAGCTGACCGGCACGGTGCTGGGGCTGACCGGGAGCAGTAAGACAGTAACCCTCCCCTCATCCGGAGGTGGCGACAATTGGGGTACGCAGGTTACGAAGACCAATGCCACCCTCACCGGCCAGGGGACGGATGCCAGCCCGTTGGGAGTGGTCCATGCAGAAATTCTCCCCGACTGGTCAAAGGTCCAGAACAAGCCGGCCGGATTTGCCGATGGGATTGACAATACGGAGGATGCCGATGCGGATTTGAACAACGAAATCCAGGTGCTCTCGAAAAGCGGGAATACGGTGACCTTATCGAAAAACGGGGGCAGTTTTGTTGATGCGGTGGATGATGCTGACGCGGACAAAACCAATGAACTGCAGGATTTGCAGCTGACCGGCACGGTGCTGGGGCTGACCGGGAGCAGTAAGACAGTAACCCTCCCCTCATCCGGAGGTGGCGACAATTGGGGTACGCAGGTTACGAAGACCAATGCCACCCTCACCGGCCAGGGGACGGATGCCAGCCCGTTGGGAGTGGTCCATGCAGAAATTCTCCCCGACTGGTCAAAGGTCCAGAACAAGCCGGCCGGATTTGCCGATGGGATTGACAATACGGAGGATGCCGATGCGGATTTGAACAACGAAATCCAGGTGCTCTCGAAAAGCGGGAATACGGTGACCTTATCGAAAAACGGGGGCAGTTTTGTTGATGCGGTGGATGATGCTGACAACAACAGTACGAATGAGATCCAGGCGTTAAGCATCAGCGGGTCGAACCTGTCGCTGTCAAAAGACGGAGGAACTGTGGCTTTGCCGGGAGATAACTGGGGTGCGCAATCCGCCACGACCGATGCCACCCTTGCCGGGAACGGTACAGCGGGTACCCCGTTAAAAATTGCCGGACAAGGTGCCGTCAACGGGCAGGTACTGAAATTTAACGGCAACACCTGGGCTCCGGGAGCTGACCTTACAGGAGAAGGACCCAACCTGCCCGGCGGGGTACCGGGTAATATCCAGTTTAACAATTCAGGAGCCTTCGGGGGAGATACCTCCCTTACATGGGACTATACCACCAAAAGGCTGGGGATCGGTACAAAATCTCCGGAATATCCTCTGCATCTTCATACAGACCAGGTAAATGGAATTTATTCTTTGTCTTCATCGCCAAATGGACATGCAATAATTGGTATAGCGGATGCATCTACCGGGGTGACACAAGGAATATACGGAATATCGGCAGCTGACAGAGGTTATGGCGTTTATGGAAACGCAACAGCAACGTCAGGCCCTGCCCGTGGTGTTTACGGAATATCTTCATCCATTCTGGGACACGGAGTCTTTGGGGTTGCAGCCGCAACTTCCGGAAGCAACTATGGGGTAAGGGGTGAAACAGCATCAACGCATGGGTTTGGTGTATATGGAAAAGCGGCGGCAACTTCAGGCACCAATTACGGAGTAAGGGGTGAAACTGAATCCCCCGATGGTTATTCAGGCTATTTTACGGGAGGAAGGTTTTATATTGACGGAAATGTAGGAATCGGTACCACTGATCCCAAAAGTCCGTTGCATATTATTACAGATAAAAACGTTGGTGTTTTGAGTTATTCTTCAGCACCCGGGGGGGCTGGTGTTTCCGGATATGCTATGTCAAATTATGGGTATAACATTGGTGTTTTGGGCTCAGCCTATTCCAATGACGGAATCAGTGTGTATGGGTATAATGGATCGGGAACCGACGGTATTGCCGTTTGCGGTTTTAATGAAGCTCCTTTCGGGAGCAGGATTATCGGAGTCAAGGGACAAGTTACTTCTTCCGATGGTTTTTCAGGCTATTTTGAAGGGGGAAAGTTCTATGTTGAGGGCAATGTTGGCATTGGAAACAAAATCCCAACCACTAAGCTCGATGTGAAGGGGGAAATCAATGTCAACAACAATAAGATACTGAATGTTGCCAACCCGGTAAATGCCCAGGATGCTGCCACAAAGGCTTATGTGGATGCGGCAGGAGGTTTGGACGGCAGCGGAGAAGTGAATTATGTTCCCCTGTTCACTGGTACGAAATCGTTGGGGATTTCCAATATTCAATATTCTGCTGGGTGGAGCGGATGTACTGGTATCAGTGTCAATCCCGACGGAATGAACTCCAAATTTGTAGTCCAAAACAGGGAGTATCTTGGAGGTACCGTACCCACTTACCTGGCGCGATTTACAGGACGTACTGCCACTATTCCGGCAATCATTACGGATTATGCTTATATTAAAAGCAATGGGGATGCCTATTTCAAGGGAGATGTGACAATAGACAAAAACATAATTGTGACCGGAAGTGTCAGGATAGGCAATGGAAGCATCAATGGGATCACTGAAGTTGCCTTCACAACGGCGAACAGTAATTTCAGCTTATATGGTTATCCTTCAGGTTTTACAAAAGGAAATACAAGAGTTTTAAGTCTTGAAATAGCCATTCTGGGCGGCTGGGCCTCTTTCGGTTTTTCAAGTGGTACAGGTGCTAAAAACGTTACCTGTGTGCTGCTGGACGATTATATTCAAATTTTTCACCCTGATTTCAAGAATACGAATCTCAGAATGCTTTTGGTGAGGGTTTATTAAGTCGATGAATTCAGACGGGCGCACGGGGTAAGCGAGCAAAATACTAATGATGTCCTAGACGGTATCTGATTCCTTCTCACTCAGTCGGGAGGAGTTTCAATTATTGCAGTGAAAAGGGGAGTGGGTATCTCGGCAGCTGCTATCCCTGTCTTCTTCAGCCTCAGCATTTTGAGTGTAAGCCCGGCAGGAGCGGCAGTGTACATGTACCTTTACTCCCCTTTTTTCCGGGATGGATAAAACTCAGAGTCGGGATGGAATCCGGGGCGGAGGGATGAGTTGGCTAGTTCGAACCCCACATCGTATAACAACCGGACATCCGAAGCCAGTCCGGAGAGGTCGTCTCTCCCTGGCAGATATTCATCCTGCGGGGTGTGGTACACAGAATCCCAGTACCCCTTTATTCTGGCCAAAGTCTCCTCCGGGCCGTAGGTCACGGCATCGGTATATCCTTTGGCAAAAATGGCTGGTATGCCCTGTTTGACGAAGGGAAACTGGTCGGAACGGAAAAACATGCCGTTTTCAGGTTCCGGGTCGGGAGCCACATAGCGGCCCAGACCAGTTGCCACTTTTTCAACCAGCTGGTCGAGTTCTGAGTGGCCGGACCCTGTCAGGGTGATGTCGCGGAAATTGCCCAGGAAGAGGATGACATCCGTATTGATGCAGGCGATGGTTTTCTTCAGGTCGAAGAAGGGGTGGAGGGTGTAGTATTCCGATCCCAACAGGCCGGACTCTTCGCCGGTGGGGGAGAGGAAGAGTACCGATCGCTCCGGCGGGGGACCGGAGGTAAAACAGCGTGCCGTTTCCAGGAGCCACGCCACACCGCTGGCGTTATCGGTGGCGCCGTTATAGATGGAGTCACCCCTCACCGGCGTACCGGTACCGAGATGGTCCCAGTGAGCGGTATAGACCACCACTTCGTCAGGTGCACGGGTGCCCCGGAGAATCCCTCCAACATTGTGCGACACGCCGGTTTCGAATGTATTCTCTATCCATCCGGTCACGGTAACGGGGAGAGTGAAAGGCACGAACGACACGGAGGCCGCTTCCTTTCTGATTTTTTCCATGTCCATGCCGCACGATTCAAAAAGCTTGCGGGCTGCTTCCCGGGAGATCCACCCTTCCATGTCGCAGCGGCCCTGGTAGCCATCTTCCGGGCGGAGATAGATTTTGGTGGTCTCGCCGTTGTTGCTGACTACGTTCCAACCGTATCCCGCCGGCCCGGTTTCATGAACTATGAAACAAGCTTTCGCTCCCTGGCGGGCGGCCTCTTCAAATTTATAGGTCCAGCGGCCATAGTACGTCATCTCATCTCCCTTGAAATAGTTACCTTCGGTACCATACCCCGGGTCGTTAACCAGTACCAAAATGGTCTTTCCTCTTACATCGATGCCGGCAAAGTCGTCGCGCCCATATTCAGGGGCTGAAATCCCAAAACCGGCAAAGATCACCTCTGAGTCGTCAACCGAGAGCGAAGGACTGACCTTTCGGGTGAAGGAGACATAATCGGTGATTTTTCCCAGTCTAAGGATCCCTCCGGGAGTTCTGAAATCCAGGGTGGGGGAGATACGCGAGGTGACTCGCAATATGGGGACTTCCTGCAGGTAGCTGCCGTTGGCCGGTGGTTCCAGGCCTGCCTTCTCCATCTGCCGGGCTATGTATTCCAGAATGGCAGGTTCCTCAGGTGACATGGGCATCCTGCCGCGATAACGGTCGGAAGAGAGTTCCACAATGTGCTTTTGCAGGTTGCTGCCAATCGCTTCCTCATCCTTTGAGTCCTGCCTTGAGTGGCATCCGGAGAGAAAGATCACGGGAACTAAGGCCCACAGGTATTTATTCATCTGGTTCATTTCTTTTATTGGAACTTGAAAAGCTCCGGTTTTCCCAGTCCTGCTTTTTCCAGTTCCAAAAGTTGTGATGCAGCATCCCCGGCAATGACGTAGTACAGGTTTGTAGGCCGTATGTACTTCGATGCCAACCGGATATGAGATTCCGGCGTCAATGAACGAATGAAGGCCTGTTCGGTTTTGACATAGTCGGCGGGTTTGCCGTAGCCGCTGATGGTTTCCAGCATTCCCAGTTTGGAAGCAATCGTTTCAAAGTCGCGGGCATTAGACCGGATCAGGGCATTCTGGGTAAACCGCACCTCTTCAGGCGATATGTTGCGGGTGTATTTTTCAAACTCCCTTTTGAAAATCTGTACCGATTCGAGGGTTGCCGTGGACCGGACACTGGAAGAGGCTGAGAACACGCCGAAGTTTCTGCCTCCGTTGAATTCGGAGCGGGCTCCGTAGGTATATCCCTTTTCTTCACGGAGTATCAGGTTCAGGTTGCCGTTGAACGAACCGCCCAGTTTGTAGTTTACCACAGTTGCGGGGAAGAAATCGGGACTTGTCCGGGTAAATGCCGGGCCCCCGGCCTGGATGACCGATTGTTTGGCTCCCGGGATGTCGACAAACCAGATTTCCGGTTTTTCAGGTGGACGGGGAAGAGCGATCTCCGGAATACTTACGGGAAAGGGCTTCCATCCTGCCACCAGTGCTTTAGCTGCTTTTCTGACTTGTTTTTTTTCTACGTCACCCACGATGTGCATGCTTGTGACTGAGGGCGAAAAGGCGGATTTGTAGAAACTTTTGAGATCCTCGGGGGTGAGAGCCGATATCGATTCAACCGTACCATCGATGTCGGTGGAAAGGATGTGATCCCTGCCGTACAGCAGTTGTCTGAAAGCGGTGTTTGCAAGGTAAGCCGGGTTGGCGGCATTTCTTTTCAGGTTGTTGATCATCCGGGATTTGACGATTTCAAACTGTTCTTCATCAAACCGGGGTTCCAGGAGGATCTCACGAACCAGGTCCATGGTTTGGGAGAAATTCCTGGCCAGGGTATTCACATTTACGGTAATCTCTTCGGTGCCAGCCCTTACCGATATGCGGGCGCCGAGCAGGGCGATGGTTTCTTCCAGATCTTCGGGAGTCCGGTTGAGAGTGCCTTCGGTCATCATGGCTGCCGCAAACGAAGCCAGTCCCTCTTTTCCCTTAGGATCGAGCAGGTGGCCCCCGTCGAGAACCAGGGAGCATTGCACCAGTGGCAGTTCATCATTCCTGATGCCCCAGACTTTCAGTCCGTTTTTATATTGGTCAGTCCACACGGCAGGCAGCGTCACCTCAGGGTCAGGGGCGAGAGGCGGTTCCACGGAACGGTCAAACCGGGAAGGTGTCCTGACAACCGCCTCGTTGGTTTCTTTCCCGTCCGTCTTCACTTCCAGGGCTTCCGTTATTTTTTCCTCCGTCACATCTGCTTTCACCGATCCTTCCGCTACCAGGGAACCCATTCCTTTGGGAACAAAGCTGGTTGCCACATAAGGTTTCCCTTTGATATAAAGGTTGTATACCCTGATTACATCCCCGATGGTAACTGCCTGGAAACGGGCAAGGTCGGTGGCAATATACCCGGGGTCACCGGCATATTCATTGTAGCGCGCCAGTTGGAAAGATTTTCCCAGTACCGAGCTGATCTGGTTGTACAGACCAGTTTCCAGCCCTGCCTTATTTTTTTTGAGATCGTTTTCGGTGAGTCCTTCCTTTTCGAAACGCCCAAACGCTTCAAAGACCGCTTTCTCAACGTCGGCGAGGCTTTTTCCTGCATTCGCATTGACGGTTACCATGAACTGTCCGGCCAGTTCCTGCGCCATATGGTTGGCCCTGACCTGGGAAGTGAGTTTCTTTTCTTGCACCAGAACCTTGAACAAGGGTGCCTTTTTACCGTCGCTGAGCACCTGCCCCAGAATACTAAGGGCATAACTGTCGTCGTGGTATTGTTCAACGGTGGCCCATGCCATGGCAAGCTGGGGCATGGTAGCAAAATTATCCTCATGGTATAGCTTTTTGGTCTTCTCCAAGGTTACCGGAAAAGACTGCAGGTCAAGTACTTTCTCTCCCGAGGGGATCTCCCCGAAATATTTCTCCACCAGAGGTTTTACGGCCTCCGGTTCAATATCGCCGGCAACCACCAGGGTGGCATTGTTGGGAACATAATACTTGCGGTGGAATTCTTTCACATCTTCGGCCGTGGCATGAAAAAGATCTTTCATCTCCCCGATGGTTTGCCAGCTATACGGATGGCCTTCCGGGTAAAAGTTTTTGTCCATCACGTAACCCCGGTGCCCGTAAGGACGATTGTCGTAATTCTGTCTCTTTTCGTTCTGGACGACATTCTGCTGGTTGGCAAAGGCGGATTGGGTCACCGTATTGATCAGATACCCCATCCGGTCTGCTTCCATCCACAAAACCATCTCCAGGGCATTTTTGGGTACTACTTCGTAATATACGGTGCCATCCTTGTTGGTTCCTCCATTCAATGTGCCACCGGCATTCTGTATCTTTTGGAAAAACTGGTCCTGGGGTACATTTTCCGATTCCTGGAACATCATGTGTTCAAAGAGATGGGCAAATCCGGTCTTGCCCGGTCTCTCCCTGTTGGATCCGACATGATACTGGATCGCAACGGCAACAACAGGATCCGACTTGTCGATGTGCAGGATGACGTCCAATCCGTTGGGTAAGGTGTACTTTTCGTATGGAACTGAAAATTTACCGGCAGCAAACAATTCGCCGGGATGTGCGGTTGCCAGAATAACAAGGGGTAACGCCATTACTAAGATGATTTTTTTCATAAACCTTTGAATTTTGATTTTTCCAGGGTCTGAAAATACCATTTTTCATTCATCTGCTCTCATGGGAAGTGGTATTTTATAAGATTCCGTTACTGCATGAGACAATTTGGACGAAACAAGAGGCAAATTTTACCGGTTTCTGCCGGGTTCACTTTTATGTTTTTATATTTTTACAAAATTCAAATGACAATTACCTGTTGAAATGGAGGAAATTGGAATCTACCGTGTGGTTCAGGGAATTACATGAACGGGGATGAAGCAAACGGCATGGTTATCGGGGATTCTGGGGTTGGTACGAGGTGTAAAACAGTTTTACAGGCAATGTCCAACCTGTCGTTCTCCTTTGCCGAAACCATTAATGGTTGAAATATGGGAAGGATATTTGTAATCATGGTCCTGCTGTCGGCAGGAGTTACCTTTTTGGCATCTGCGCAGGAACCGGAGGTATTCCGTTACAGGGATAACCACCTGCCCACTGATGAGCGTGTCGGGTGGTTGGTTTCGCGGAT
This sequence comes from uncultured Prolixibacteraceae bacterium, assembly GCA_964650525.1. Classification (GTDB taxonomy): domain Bacteria; phylum Bacteroidota; class Bacteroidia; order Bacteroidales; family Prolixibacteraceae; genus UBA1413. The sequence continues at coordinate 10,086 of CAZYUA010000033.1, read as the reverse complement.
GACGCTTGAAGAAAAGGTCAGCCAGTTGGTGTTCAACGCTCCGGCTATTGAGCGGTTGGGCGTTCCGGCCTATAACTGGTGGAATGAGTGTCTTCATGGGGTGGCGCGTGCAGGGTACGCCACGGTTTTTCCGCAATCTCTTACCCTTGCGGGATCCTGGGACAAGGATCTGGTGTTCAGGGTAGCCACTACGGTTTCCGATGAAGCCAGGGCCAAGCACCATGAAATGGTCAGACGGGGAAAAAGAGGCATTTACCAGGGTCTTACTTTTTGGTCACCCAACATCAATATTTTCAGGGACCCGCGTTGGGGAAGAGGCCATGAAACCTACGGGGAAGATCCTTTTCTGACTGGACAGCTGGGGCTTCAGTTTGTCAGGGGCTTACAGGGGGATGATCCCCGGTACCTGAAAACGGTAGCTACGGCGAAGCACTATGCTGTTCATTCCGGGCCGGAGGCTCTGAGGCATGAGTTCAATGCGCAGATCAGCGACCGCGACCTGTTCGAAACCTACCTTCCTGCCTTCCGCACACTGGTGATGGACGGAAATGTAGGGTCGGTAATGGGTGCTTACAACCGTTTCCGCGATTATCCCTGCTGCGCCAATCCCACCCTGTATAAGATCCTTCGGGAAGACTGGGGTTTCAAGGGGTATGTTGTGTCGGATTGCTGGGCCCTGAACGATTTTTATCTGACACATGGATTTACAAAAGATGCAGCAGAATCATCCGCCGCTGCTGTCAGGGCAGGTACTGATCTGGAGTGCGGAGTCGACTTCCACAGTCTAAAAGAGGCGGTACAAAGGGGTATTATCACGGAATCCGATATTGACGTGGCAGTGAAAAGGGTTTTTACAGCCCGGTTTAGGCTGGGCATGTTTGACCCGGAGGAACAGGTACCCTATGCTGCGATTCCCTTTTCTGTCAATGTCTCTGATAAAAACCGCACGCTGGCCAGGGAAGCTGCCCTCAAAAGCATCGTATTGCTGAAAAATGACGGCCATCTGCTGCCTCTGTCCAAAGAGATCAAGGCGATTGCCGTAATCGGGCCGAATGCTGACAATCCGGAAGCGCTGCTGGGGAATTACAACGGGATACCCCGCCGGCCGGTGACGGTGCTTGAGGGTTTGCGTTCCCTGTTGGAGCCCCGGGTGAAGGTGTTGTTCGCGGAAGGCAGTCACCTCGCGGAGGGGATCCACAATCTGGAGCCGGTGCCTTCCTGCTACCTCATGACTGCAGAAGGCAGGCAGGGTGTGAAGGGGGAGTATTTCCCCAATGCCCGGTTAGAAGGCGAGCCGCTGCTGGTCAGGGTGGACGACTGCATTGATTTTTACTGGGAATCGGGATCCCCGGCACCGGAACTGCCGGATGACAGCTTCAGCATCCGGTGGACGGGCTACCTGGTGCCACCCGTCACCGGAATCTATCATCTTGGAAGCTGGGGCATGCCTACGCTGGATGTATGGCTTGAAGGGGAGAAGATCCTGTCGCATGATTCCGAGCATCATGCCTTTCATCAGGAAAAAGCGATACCCCTTGAAGCGGGCAAACGGTACAAATTTGTTTACGAATATAAAAACTGGCATGGAGATGGGGATGTCCGGTTTTTGTGGTCGGCACCTGCCGGGGATTTGTTGTCGCAGGCAGTGGCCACGGCACGCAATGCCGATGTAGTTGTTGTGGTGCTGGGGTTGTCGCCGAGACTCGAAGGAGAGGATATGCCCATCCGGTTAGATGGATTCTCAGGCGGGGACCGTACAAATCTGAACCTTCCGCAGGTACAGGAAGAACTTTTAAAAGTCATCCACGAAACCGGTAAACCGGTGATCGTAGTATACTTGAATGGCAGCGCCCTGTCGGTGAATCGGGCAGCCGACCATGCCGGTGCGATCCTCACAGCCGGCTACCCGGGACAGGAGGGAGGGCTGGCTGTGGCTGACGTCCTCCTGGGCGAATACAACCCTGCGGGAAGGCTGCCGGTAACCTGGTATCAGTCGGTAGATCAGCTTCCTCCTTTTGAAGAATATTCCATGAGCGGACGTACCTACCGCTATTTTACCGGGCAACCCCTCTTCCCCTTTGGATTCGGGTTAAGCTATACCACCTTTGCCTATAATGAACTGACGATGCCCGAAAAAATTGGTGCCGGTGACATGCTGAAGGTCTCTGTGAAAGTGACCAACACAGGAAAACGGGCGGGAGAGGAGGTGGTCCAGCTCTATATTACCGATGAAAAAGCCTCCACACCACGCCCGATTAGGCAACTGGAAGGTTTTCAAAGGATCTTCCTTAATCCCGGGGAATCCAGGGTGGTGGAATTTGACCTGGATGCCCGCCAGTTATCCGTGATTAATGCCAGGAACGAGCGAACGGTTGAGCCGGGATGGTTCACGGTTGCCGTGGGGGGAAAACAACCCGGTTTTTCAGGACGGGCCGACGCTGCCACTACCGGTGTGGTTACGGGCAGGTTCCGGGTGACGGGCAGAGAGCTTCCCTTTGCTGTCAGGTGAGAAGTTGGTATTTCCGGATCTGGAAGGCTGAACCTCCGTAAAAGGTACTCCGGATAGTACAACCCCGGATTACCTTCCGAAACGGTAGGAGAATTTGACCAAAAAGATATTTCCCGGTTTTGTGCCGAAAAGCCTGTCAATGTCGCGTCCTAATGCGAAGCTTCCATCGCTGACAGAGGAACTCCGGTCTTGCGACCATACCAGGTAAAGAGTGGACCCCGGATTGTACTCCCAGCGGACGACCATATTGGACAGTAACTCTTTCACGTTAAAGTCGGGCTGATCAATTTCTGTTTGTCCCCAACCCGGTTCCGAAATGAGGTACTTTTCAGAGGAACTATCGTAAACGATTTCTGTGTCTGAATATTCCGCAAAGCGGTTGTTTACCTCATCGGCCATGCTGTCGGTAATCCGCTTTAGCCGCGAATATTTCCCGGATGCAACAAAGGGTTGGCCCCAGTATTGGATGGTAAGCTCTGGTGAAAGGTTGAGATTCACCCGGAAAGAAGCATTCAAAGTATTTCGTTCCAGGTTTCCGAAAATATAGCGGCTGATGCCGTTGACCTCCTTTTGAGTGATGTATTGCAAGCTCGTTGTGCTGTGATTATATTCGGGGCTGAAAGATAATTTGAGGGCATTGACAGGCCGGTAAGCGATTTCAATTTCAGCTCCCTGGCTTTGTGAAAAATCTTTTTCAAAGCTCCCGTTGAAATAACCGTCAGCTTCGAAAGTCAGTTTTTTCTGTTCATTGGACCCTACGTCGGCAAAGAAATCAAAGCTTCCGGGGTATTTCAGAGCCGGGCCTCCCCGGAGGGCATTCATGGATACTCCCGGCAGGTTCAGGTTGCTTCCGAAGTCGAAACTCCAGTAATTCATAAAGTTCGCATGCAGGTTCAGGTTACCGCCGGTAGCGTTCAGAACTCCCCCGAAATTCCATTCCGTCCATTGGTTCACGTTGGCGTAAAACTGGCGGAAGATCCACACAGGGTCGAAAATCCTGTATCCAATCCAGACGACCTGCAGGATGTTATCAGACTCTCGCAGGTAGCCCACGTCGTTCAGTTCCAAACCGGGCGATTTGAAGGAGACAGCGCTCAGAAACCGGAGTTTACCACCATATTCACCCAAAACGATTTTTCCTCCGAAGCCGGAAAGAGAGGTAAGCGAAGAATCAACCCCAAGATAGGCAGCATCGGGGCGCTGGAACAGGTGGGTCCAGGCCCTCTGGGTCTGCACGATGGCCTCCGGGGTTCCGGCTACCCGGCTCCCGTAAAAGCTTGCGTCAAATTCCCAGTTTTTGTCATTCCATTTATGGACAAAATCCAATCCTCCGGTGTAGGCTGAATGATGCAGGAAGAGGAGTTCATCGTCTTTTAATGCCCGGTTGACGGAGGTAACCATCCCCCCGAAATAAGTGTTCCCCTGGTCAAAATCCTTTTGAATCCTGGCAACGGCGTAATTGGTAAAAGGCTCTACAGGGACTTTGTTCTCTGTCTGTAGGTTTCTGACATCGGCAATCTCTTTGGCTGTCATACTTTCGAGTAACCCTACCGACCAGCCGCCGGCAGTTTTCCCGGAGATTTTGGCAGCACCCAGTATGCGTGTAAAAGCGGGAACTCTGGAATAGCTTCCGCTTTTTATTTTCGGAGAGTATTGGGGTTTTCTCCCGATGCGGCGGGAATAAAATAAACCTTCGTCCGACAGGTCTCCGTCTCCGAAATTCAAACCGTAATGAAGGATATTCTTTCCTTCGATAAAAAAAGGTCTTCTTTCTTCGAAAAATGTCTCATAGGCGGAGAGGTTCACTTCAGAGGGATCCGCTTCCACCTGTCCGAAATCCGGATTCACAGTCAGGTCAAGGGTCAGGTAGTTGGTAACACCTATTTTTGCGTCTAGGCCAGCATCCAGGCTATTCTGGTATCCTTTGCCCCGGAAAGGGTTTTCCGGTTCTTTCTCAAACTGTTCAGTACGGGCTACAACGTACGGCATGACGTCGACGATGTTCCTGGACTCGATATCCTTAAATCCGGTGATTCTTCCGAACTGGGAGACAAAACTGGGTTGTTTGCGGATTACAGGCTGCCATAGCGAGGTTTCCTCTTTGCGAAATAGGAACCGGATAACTTCGAAGCCCCACTCCTGCCTGCTGGTTTCTCCGAAACGGAGTTGGGTCAGGGGAATCCGCATTTCAGCATACCATCCGAGGGTGTCGTGGCTCACCTCTACCCACCAGATGGGATTCCAGGTATCGTCTTCGTTGTTCCCGTCGTTGCTGACGATGAAGTCGTATTTTACCCCGGAAGCCGTAACAGCGAAGGCAAATGCTGTTCTCTTGTCGTTGTAGGAGTCGAATTCCACGCCGGCCACATCGCCGTCGATCTGGTCACGGCGGGTTAGCCGCCTGACGATGCTGTCGGGTGCGGTATCGAAGAGTTTCATTCCGACGAAGATGCTGTAATCGTCGTACAATACGGCAAAAGCGCTCTTCTGCGAGGGAATCTGCCCTTCGTACGGTTCATGCTGGGTAAAGCCGTTTTCCCAGGAAGCCAATGTCCAAGCAGGTTCGTCGAGCTTGCCGTCGATTTGCGGAACTTCTCCCTGTATCCTCAGTGTCTGGTAGGTTTTTTTTTCGACCGGCTGTCCGTACAGGAACAGAATCGTATGGACCACCAGGAGGTACAATAAGATAATTACCCGCTTCATTCAACAGTTTTATTATAGGACTCCGGGAAACCCAAATTGTTACAGGGTATGAAATGCAAAGAAACAAAATTTGTCCGCGATTTAATAAAGGAATTGCGGGGATTTTTGCTGGTTCCGTCAGTGTTAAATAATGGCCTTCTCTGCTTTATTCCTTCATCTATGGCCGGTTTTATCGGCTGGATTTATGTAAATTGCGCCGTTCCAGTAAGGTTGACAACTACAGTCAGGGCTTGTAAATTGAGGAGATATGGCAAAGCGTGACGACATTCGCAAGGTATTGATTATCGGTTCAGGTCCGATTGTGATCGGACAGGCTTGTGAGTTTGATTATTCGGGTACGCAAGCATGCAAAGCACTGCGTTCGCTGGGATATGAGATTGTGCTGGTAAATTCTAATCCGGCGACCATCATGACAGATCCGGGTATGGCGGATAGTACTTATATTGAGCCACTGAACGAATATGCCCTAGAGGAGATCATCAAAAAGGAGAAACCGGATGCTCTTCTACCCAACCTGGGGGGGCAAACGGCGCTGAATCTGTCTGCTTTGCTCTCGCGGAAGGGCATTTTGTCGAAATACGGGGTTGAGATGATCGGGGTCAGCGAGGATGCCATTGAAAAGGGGGAAGACCGGGTTGCGTTCAAACAGATGATGAAGGCTCTGGGGATCGGCATGCCCCGCAGCACGGCGGTAAACAGTGTGGAAGATGCCGAGCGGGCAGCAGCCGGACTGGGTTACCCCGTGGTGATCCGGCCTGCTTATACCATGGGTGGTACCGGCGGGGGATTGGTCTATAATGTGGAGGAACTGCGGACTATTGCCAGCCGCGGTCTTGCTGCGAGCATTGTAAACCAGGTCTTGATCGAAGAGTCGGTGCTGGGGTGGGAGGAACTGGAACTCGAAGTGGTCAGAGATTCAAAAAACCAGATGATCACCGTATGTTTCATTGAAAATGTGGATCCCATGGGGGTTCATACCGGTGATTCCTTCTGCACGGCACCCATGTTAACCATAGCTCCTGATTTACAGAAAAAGCTGGAGCGTTATGCCTATGCCATTGTGGAATCGATCGGTGTCATCGGAGGCACCAATGTGCAGTTTGCCCATGATCCGGAATCGGGAAGGGTGGTTGTGATAGAGATCAACCCCCGTACTTCGAGGTCGTCAGCTCTGGCCTCCAAGGCCACGGGATTTCCCATTGCTTTTGTCAGTGCTCTGCTGGCGGGGGGGATGACCCTTGATGAGATTCCCTATTGGAGGGAAGGGACTCTGGAAAAATACACTCCTTCGGGCGACTATGTGGTAGTAAAATTTGCCCGGTGGGCCTTTGAGAAATTCGAAGGTCTGGAAGATAAACTGGGAACCCAGATGCAGTCTGTTGGCGAAGTAATGAGCATCGGCAAGACCTACAAGGAAGCGCTTCAGAAAGCAATCCGTTCGCTTGAAATCGGACGCTCCGGCCTGGGTTTTGCCAAAGACTTCCACCGGAAACCTCTGGAGGAGATCCTGCTACTGTTAAGCCAGCCAACCAGTGAAAGGCAGTTTCTGATGTATGAAGCATTACGCCGGGGAGCCACCGTTGGAGAGCTGTCTGCCAAAACCCGGATTAAACCTTGGTTTATCAGACAGATGAAAGAACTGGTGACCCTGGAGGAGGAGATCCTCGCAAGCCTCGATTCGGGTTTACCAGACTCTTTGCTTATTCAGGCCAAAAGAGATGGGTTCGCCGATAAATATCTTGCCGGATTAACAGGGTGTACTGAAGAGGAGATCCGTCGCAGGCGCCGGTCATTAGGAGTGGAAGAGGCCTGGGAACCGGTGCCGGTCAGTGGCGTGGCAAAGGGGGCATATTACTTTTCGACTTATAATGGCTCCGACAAGGTGGAAACCAGCCGGCGCAGAAAGGTCATGGTTCTGGGTGGCGGCCCCAACCGGATTGGGCAGGGCATTGAATTTGACTACTGTTGTGTCCATGCTGCATTTGCGCTTAGACAGGAAGGCTGCGAATCGATCATGGTAAACTGCAATCCCGAAACGGTATCCACCGATTATGACACGTCCGACCGGCTCTATTTTGAGCCGCTGACAGCGGAGGATGTTCTGAGCATCTACCGGAAGGAACAGCCGGAAGGAGTGATCATCCAGTTTGGCGGACAGACTCCTCTGAACCTTGCCGCGGAACTGGCTGCTGCCGGAGTGCATATTCTGGGGACATCACCCGAAACCATCGACCTGGCCGAAGACAGGGACCGGTTCAGGAAGATCATGAGCAAGCTGGGGATCCCCCAACCCGAATCAGGGATGGCCAGCAACCTCCGGGAAGCCCTTGAAATTGCGGCAAGAATAGGTTACCCTCTTATGGTCAGGCCTTCGTATGTGCTGGGCGGACGGGGAATGATGATCGTCAACGATGAGGAGATGTTAGCCCGGTATGTTCATGCAGCCGTGGATGTGACTCCCGACCGCCCGCTGCTGATCGACAAGTTCCTCGAGGATGCCATTGAAGCCGAGGCTGATGCTCTGTCTGACGGTACTGATGCTTTTGTCCCCACTGTCATGCAGCATATTGAATATGCCGGGATCCATTCCGGAGATTCCGCCTGCGTAATACCTCCTGTGGTCATGACAGAGGCCCACATTGAGACCATCCGGGAGTATACGCGGAAGATCGCATTGGAATTGAAAGTGGTGGGCCTGATGAATATCCAGTATGCCATCTATGAAGATGTGGTTTATATTCTGGAAGCCAATCCACGGGCTTCGCGGACGGTGCCCCTTGTGTCGAAGGTCTGCGATGTAGCCCTGGCGAAAATTGCCACCCAACTGGTGTTGGGGCACCGTCTGAGCGAGTTCAACCTCAAGGTAAAACGCTTCAGCCACTTTGGTGTTAAAGAAGCAGTATTCCCCTTCAATATGTTTCCCGGGGTGGACCCTCTTCTGGGGCCGGAAATGCGATCTACCGGTGAAGTTCTCTGCATGGCTGATTCTTATGGAATGGCCTTTTTTAAATCGCAGGAGGCTACCCAGACCAGCCTTCCGGTCGAAGGCACTGTCCTGATTACCATTGCCGATCGCGATAAGGAGAAAATCCTCCCGGCAGCACGGAATTTCAGCGAACTGAACTTTAAGATCGTCGCAACCCGGGGAACTGCCCAATTCCTTGCCGATCAGGGGATTGCTTCAGAACCCATCCTGAAAGTCTACGAGGGAAGACCCAACATCGTTGATGCCATCAAAAACGGGGAAATCCATCTGGTGGTGAACACGCCGGCAGGAAGGCTGAGCGAATACGATGATTCGTATATCAGGAAAAATGCCATCAAATACAAGGTTCCCTATATTACTACCACCTCTGCTGCTCTGGCCGCAACCAGGGGTATCATGGACAGACGAAATGGAGCTTACCCTGTAAAATCCCTCCAGGAATACCATAAAAATATCACGGATGATTCATGCTAACCTTTCCCTTTGTATCTTTACAGGATCGTAATCATAAGCAGTAAACAGGCAGGGCGGCGCCAGGGCATTTTTGTCCCTGCGACTCAATTGAAAAGCATGCAAAATCACCCGCAAAATCCGGGGTCCATTTGTCTGGTTTTGGTGGGTATGTTTGATTGTCTGAATCATGAATAAAATAGTAAAAATAACCGGGGGGGTCCTGTTACTGGTGATCCTGGGATACCTTCTCTGGAAGTTTTCTTTCCTGATCGTCTATACCCTCATCGCGGCTGTGGTCTCTTTTTTAGGGCATCCAATTGTCCGGTTCCTGGAATCCATCCGCTATAAAAAAATCATTATACCCAGGCCCCTGAGTGCAATTATTGCTTTACTTACGCTATTAGCTGCCTTTTTGTCTTTGTTTGCTTTATTCGTGCCTCTAATCAACAGCCAGATACAAACCATGTCAGGCATAGACCTGGGTTCTCTCACTGCGAGGCTTGAAGGTCCTCTGAAATGGTTTGAGGAAAAAGCCCACCTGTATGGTGTGATCCCTGATAACACCTCCGTACGGGAAATTCTTACCGGACATATCCGGTCTTTCCTTAATTATTCAAGCATTTCGAATGTTTTCAGCAACATTGTCGGGGTGGCAGGCTCTTTTTTTGTAGCCCTGTTTTCTATTCTCTTTGTAGCCTTCTTTTTTATCAAGGACGAAGAACTTTTCGCCAAGGGAGTGCTGATGTTTGTTCCGGATGAAAAGCATACTTCAACCCGGAATGTTATGCGCCAGTCCAAAACCTTGTTAACGAGGTATTTTGGGGGTGTTATCCTGGAATTGCTGGGAGTGATGACCTGTATTACGCTGGGACTTACCCTCTTTGGTGTAAAGAATGCGCTTTTGCTGGGATTCTTCGGGGGTCTGATGAATATCGTTCCCTATATAGGCCCGGTAATTGGAACCGGGATCGGGATCATTCTCGGAACCACGGCTGCCCTGGCTGCCGGAGAAACCCATCTTTTCCTCCTGCTGATCAAGATTACTGGTGTTTTCGTGGTTTCCAATTTCATCGACAACTGGATCCTTCAGCCTTATATCTTCTCCAACAGTGTGAAAGCCCATCCTCTTGAAATCTTTTATGTCATTATCATTGGAGGAAGCCTGTGGGGTGTGCCGGGAATGATCATCGCGGTGCCCATTTATACGGTGCTCCGCATTATCGCCAGGGAGTTCCTGAGCGAATTCAGCCTTGTGAGAAAACTGACTGTCACACTGGACGAGTTTCAAAACAGCGACGACTCTTCCTGAGAATGAGATGTTCTTCGAAATTCTCATTTTTTGCTGCTTTTTAATTTATTTTACAGTTTCTTATATCACTCCTAGTAGTGATGCGTTAATTTTTCGAAATTCTTTGTAATCAGTTGAAATATAATA
>CAZYUA010000032.1:0-39280 GCA_964650525.1 uncultured Prolixibacteraceae bacterium | reverse complement strand
AATGAACGCGTGCGCTACTCCCGGCTGAGCCGGGACGCCACACCCCGAAAATCACTGTATATCTTTAATGAACGCGTGCGCTACTCCCGGCTGAGCCGGGACGCCACACCCCGAAAATCACTGTATATCTTTAATGAACGCGTGCGCTACTCCCGGCTGAGCCGGGACGCCACACCCCGAAAATCACTGTATATCTTTAATGAACGCGTGCGCTACTCCCGGCTGAGCCGGGACGCCACACCCCGAAAATCACTGTATATCTTTAATGAACGCGTGCGCTACTCCCGGCTGAGCCGGGACGCCACACCATGGTTTCCACGGCAAAGATAGTACTTTTCCTAAACCAACAATAATGCATGGTTGGTGAAAAATGACAAATCGGACCGAAATGGGCAACATCCGTTTGTTGTCCGGTATTTTCGGGCGGAATGCAAAGAAATTCGTTGCATTCGTTGCTGAATACCCAAAAATTTACTGTGGCAGGACCGAAAAGCAACGCCCGGAAACCAAATCCCCGCTCTTCCGGAAAAGGGGGATAGCTATCCCTGGACTGTTTCATAGGCTTATATCTATTCCTCCTGCAACGAACCGGCGTAGTTGACAAGTTGCACCAGGTCGTCGGCTACGGTGAACCTGATTTTGTTATCCCGGATAAATTTCTCCAGTTCTGACGAATGGGTTTCCCAAAGGGGGAGGATGTCTCTCTTATCGTGAATCCTGACCCATTCCCGGAAGGGGCGGACAAGGTAAAACTCATCCCTGAGCCGCTCAAACCGGGGAGGCACAAATTCCTTGTAGGGCTGCCGCGGTTCTGCATTCTTCAACGAAACAACCATTTTCTGAACCAGGGCTGACGTCCCATCCTTCAATACCCTGAAGTATCCACTCAGCTCTTTTTTGCCGGCCATGAAGTGGCCGTAGATGTATTTGTCAGTCCCGATATACAGCGTATCAACGAGTTCCGGAACCCCAACGGTAAAAATACCCCTGCCCCGGGTATCAAATTCCATTTCATCGGAATAGATATTGAAACGCAGGGGAACCTCTACATACCGGATCTTCGATTTTGTCAGTACAGCTCCTATTATAAATTCCTCATTCTCATACGGAGTACCGGCAACATCCGTGACTCCCCCGATTTTTCGACCATGCTCGTAGGTGTTGAACTGCTTGAGAAAATCATCAAGATTCATCTGTGTAATATTCTGAGCACCTGACGAAAAGGTAGCCAACACCAGCAAAAAGGCCAGGCTTTGTACAAGGCGATTCATATTTTTTTTACCAAAGATAAGGCAGCATGAAGAATTTTCATTGGAAAACAGAATGAAAACATCCAGGGAATTGCAGGATGGCGGGAAATTACGGTGACCGGAAAAATTAGGGAAGTCAGGCATCAAAGATCGCAAGGATTTTTTCCATTAAATTTTCTTCCCTATTTTTGCATCCCGGAAAGGATAATGAAAACTATATGTTTACACCACTTGTTGTCAGTGAGGAGAAAAAGGGATTTGCCAAAGAGGGAATTTCTGAAAAGGTGAAGTGCCTTATCATTGGGTCGGGGCCTGCGGGTTATACGGCAGCCATTTATGCCGGGCGTGCCAACCTGCATCCTGTGTTATATGAAGGGTTGCAACCCGGGGGACAACTGACCACAACCACAGAAGTGGAAAATTTTCCGGGTTACCCCGATGGGGTAACTGGTCCCGTGCTTATGGAGGATCTGAAAAAACAGGCGGCCCGTTTTGGTACGGATATCCGGTGGGGTCTTGCCACCAGGTCCGATTTTTCCGGGGGAATCCTCAAGGTATGGATCGATGACACCCATGTGATTGAGGCTGGTGTGGTGATCATTGCCACTGGTGCCACGGCCAAATACCTCGGACTGGAAGATGAAAAAAAATATGCCGGGGGAGGCGTGTCTGCCTGTGCCACCTGCGATGGCTTTTTTTACCGGGGTAAGGATGTGGCTGTTGTCGGAGGGGGTGACACCGCAGCTGAAGAAGCGATGTACCTTGCCGGTCTCTGCCGGAAGGTGTACCTGGTGGTGCGCCGTGATGTGCTGCGCGCTTCCCGCGTCATGGCGGACCGAGTGATCAAAACCCCCAACATTGAGGTCCTCTGGAAACACCAGGTACGGGGACTTTTCGGCGATGGGGTCGTGGAAGGCGCCACCCTGGTGAAAAACCTCGGAGAACCCACAGAAACAGAGGTGAAGATCAACATCGACGGCTTCTTTCTGGCCATCGGCCACCAGCCTAACTCGGAGATTTTTGCTGAATTCCTCGACCGCGACAGCGTAGGCTATATCAAGACCATCCCCGGGACTACAAAAACCACGGTACCCGGCGTCTTTGCCTGCGGAGACGTCCAGGACCCACACTACAGGCAGGCCGTAACTGCTGCGGGATCGGGTTGTATGGCGGCAATGGATGCTGAAAGGTATCTCTCTGAAAGAAAAGTATAAAAAAAGAGGGCCGCAGCCCTCCTTTTTTATACTTTCATGTCTACCTCTACTTTGGCAATGTCATCCCCGGCATAGGCCCCTGCCTCCAGTTTGTGCTTGACAGCCCTGAAACTGTCAAGCGTATATTGCACATCTTCCGGTGAATGGGCTGCAGTCGGGATAATCCGGATCATAATCTCCCCTTTGGGGATTACCGGGTAAATTACCGCAGAACAAAAAATTCGATAATTCTCGCGAAGGTCGAAGATGAGATTGGTAGCCTCACCAGGCCCGCCTTTGAGGTATACCGGCGTTACCGGGGAATTCGTACGCCCAAGGTCGAAACCTTCCGCTTTCAGTCCTGACTGCAACGCTCTCACATTAGCCCATAATTTTTCCCGGAATTCCGGGTGGGTCTGAAGCAGTTCCAGCCGCTTGAGTGCACCTTCCACCATGGGCATGGGCAGCGACTTGGCATAGGTCTGCGAACGCATGTTGTAGCGGAGATAGAAAATAATATCGGTGCGGCCGGCAACAAAGGCGCCAATGCCGGCCATCGATTTGGCAAATGTGGCAAAGTGAAGGTCTATCTTTTCAGAAACTCCATAATGTTCCGGAACCCCCGCACCGGTTTTCCCCATAGTGCCGAATCCATGGGCATCATCCACCAACAGGCGGAACGCAAATGTCTCCTTGAGTGCTGCAATTTCATCCAGCTTTCCGGTATCTCCCGACATTCCGAAGACCCCCTCAGTAATAACCAGGATGCCTCCTTCCTGCTTTTCTGCCAACAGTGTTGCCCTTTCCAATTGTTTGCGGAGACTATCCATATTGTTGTGCATGAACACAAACCGTTTTCCCATGTGGAGCCGCACTCCGTCGAGAATGCAGGCATGCGATTCGGAATCATAAACGATCACATCGTTGCGTCCGCAAATGGCGTCGATAATTGATACCATTCCCTGGTAACCATAATTCAGCAGGAAGGCATCTTCCTTCCCTACAAATGCTGCCAGTTTCCTTTCGAGTTCCTCATGCCGTACCGTTTGCCCCGACATCATCCGGGCGCCCATAGGATAAGCCAATCCCCACCTGGCTGCAGAATCGGCATCGGCTTTGCGCACCTCCGGATGATTGGCCAGCCCCAGGTAATTGTTCAGACTCCACGTCAGCATCCGCTTTCCCCTGAATTCCATGGTGGGCGCAATCTCTCCCTCCAGCTTCGGAAAGGCAAAATACCCGTGCGCCTGCTTCATGTACCTCCCCAATTCACCCTGGTTCTTCTGAAACTTCTCAAAAATATCGGCCATAATTCGGATTTTAGATTTTGAAAACGATGCAAAAGTAACCTTTTTTGGAAATCAGGCAAATCTGTTAAAATATCATAACTTACTGGTAGTAATCGAATAAAACCATTTGAAAAACCGTTTTGGATATCTGTAAAAACCCTATCTTTGCGCCATGTCGGAAAAAATAAGAAATCGTTTCGTTTTACTGGCCCTCATGTCCGTTTTTACCATGAGTTGCGGCGATTACAACAAAATCCTGAAAAGTTCCGATTATGAATTCAAGTACAAAAAAGCGGTGGAGTACTTCGATGAAGGCGAGTTTGTCCGGTCCGGCAATCTTTTCCAGGAACTGATCAACATTTACCGCGGTACCAGCAGGGCCGACCAGATTTATTACTATTATGCCAAAAGCATGATGGGACAAAAAGATTACCTGATGGCAGGCCAGTATTTCAAGACCCTGATCAAGGAATATCCTACCAGCAAACATGTCGAAGAATCTCAGTTCATGACTGGCTATTGCGCCTATCTTTTATCACCCAAGGTGCGCCTCGACCAGGAGATGACCCTGAATGCCATCGACGCCCTGCAGTTATACGTCAACCTCTATCCTTTCAGCGAAAGGGTGGATGAAGCTCACCGGCTGATCGATGAACTGCGCGATAAACTCGTGGAGAAATCTTTTATCAGCGCCCGGCTATACTACGATTTTGAAAATTACAAGGCTGCCGTGATTGCATTGGAAAACTCAATAAAGGAGTATCCCGACAGTAAATACCGGGAGGATATCCTGTTTATGCTGCTGAAATCAAAGTATTTGCTGGGCGTAAACAGTGTCGAGGAGAAAAAAGAAGAACGCCTCTCCAATGCCCTTGATGAGTATTTTGCCTTTGTGGATGAATTCCCCGATAGCAAATACAAAAAAGAAGCCGATAAATTCTATGAGACCACAGCAAAGCTGCTGAATTATCAGACAGACCAGATTAATAGCAAACAATAGATGGATTACAAGAAAACAAAAGCTGCTATGACCACGATCCCCAGGGATCTGGATATTCTCGAAAAAGAAACGGGTAACGTGTACGAAACAGTCATGGTGCTGGCTAAAAGGGCTAACCAGATTGCTTCGGAACTCAAGGAAGAGCTCAACCAGAAATTGCAGGAGTTTGCCTCTTTTACCGATAACCTGGAAGAGGTGTTTGAGAACCGCGAACAGATAGAGATTTCAAAATTTTACGAGAGATTGCCCAAACCCACGCTGATCGCTTTTGAAGAGTGGAAAGACGAAGAAATCTACCATAGAAATCCTGCCAGGGAAAGCCGGAAAAGAATCTGATCTTACCGTTCCCGACTGGAAAAGGATCAAGCTACAGATGCGTATGCCTAAACGGCTTCCCGGAGCTGTGTTTTGTTCCGGCAATCCTTACAGTCGTTCCAGGAGCGTACCCTGGTGGTGGATGGGAAGATGCAATAAAACCCATCACTTCGAGTTATTTGGATTATGAAAGGTCATGCAGTCGTATCCGGCAGGATCTGGTTGATCCTCCCCGGGGCGTAAAAGCTGATTTCAGAAATTGTCGCATGAAAAAAAAAGGGATATTGACGGCTTTGCTTCTTCTGGTCCTGATGGTGGCACAGGGACAGGAGTTCCGCTGTAACATCAGCATTTCAGCTGAAAGGATCCAGGGCGCCAACCGGAATCTCTTTTATACCATGCAGTCTGACCTGTATGAATTTCTCAATAACCGCCGGTGGACGGATCACGCCTATACCATGGAGGAACGGATCGAATGCAACATGTTTATCCGGCTCGACGAACAGGTTTCCGCAGATGAGTTCAAAGGCTCCATCCAGATCCAGGTGAAAAGGCCCATCTTTAATTCCAGTTACGAATCTACCCTGCTGAACATCAAGGATAACGACTTTCACTGCCGGTATGTGGAATTCCAGCCGCTTGAATTCAACGAAACCAGCAACCGCGACAACCTGACCAACATCATTGCCTTTTACGCCTATATCATTCTCGGCTTTGACTACGATTCTTTTTCCCGGGAAGGAGGAACCCCTTATTTCGAAAAGGCCCAGGCCATTGTGAATAATTGCCAGAATGCCCGTGAAAAGGGCTGGAAAGCTTATGAAAGCGAAAGAAACCGCTACTGGCTCATCGAGAACATCATGAACCGTTCCTATTCGGGAATGCGCGATTGTTATTATATGTTCCACCGCATGGGGCTTGACCTGATGGCAGATAAAACCGAAGAGGGCAGGGCCAACATCGCTGAAGCACTCCGGTCGGTTCAGCAGGTGTTCCGCCGGAAACCGTCTATCTATCTCCTCCAGGTCTTTTTTGATGCCAAATCGGACGAACTGGTCAACATCTTTTCCAAATCGTTTCCCGATGAGTCGAAACGCGTGATGGCCATCCTTACCGAGGTGGATCCTTCGAACGGCTCCAAATACAAGAAGATAGAGGAATCCGAGAGTTTTTAACCCTCCTGAAATGCTACTCCGGCTGTCTGTTTCCAACTATGCGCTGATCGAGGATCTGTCAGTCTCCTTTCAGCCAGGATTCAATATTATCACCGGCGAAACCGGCGCCGGAAAGTCGGTCCTCCTGGGCGCCCTGTCGCTCATTCTCGGGGCTAGAGCTGAACTCTCTGTTTTTCGCCGGTCTGAAAAAAAATGCCACGTTGAAGCTCTTTTCCGGGTGGATGGCTATGGGCTGGAACCTTTTTTCCGGGAGAATGACCTCGATTACGATACCCAGGTGTTGGTCAGGCGCGAAATCCTGCCCTCCGGAAAGTCCAGGGCCTTTATCAACGATACTCCTGTAAACCTTCAGCAAATGAGGGAGTTAGCACTCCATCTGATTGATATTCATTCACAACATCAGAACCTGGAACTGGGGACCCTCCAATTCCAGCTGAAAATCGTAGATGGCGTCGCCGGGAATAGCCGGATCCTTCAATCATACCAGGAGTTATACGCTGAACTCCACCGCGTCGGCGTTGAGCTGGAAACCCGGCGGACAGAAGCCCTGCGCGAAAAGTCAGAGCAGGATTATGTTGAATTCCAGTATAATCAGCTGGATCAGGCCGGTTTAAAACCCGGGGAACAGGAAGAACTGGAAGAAGAACGGGAACAACTGTCACATGCTGAAGAGATCCGGAATGCCCTGGCTGAGGTGGCCCTTCTGCTCGACGGAGACCATTTCCCGGTGATCCGGCAGATCAGGGAAGCCATGGGACGCCTTGACCGGATCAGCCCTTTCCTTAAAATCGCAGCCGATTTCCACGAAAGACTTTCCGGCACAGCCATAGAAACAGGCGACATTGCCAGGGAAGCTGCTTACCTCGCCGAAAATACGGAGTTTAACCCGCAGAGGATGCGGGAGCTTCAGGACCGGCTCGACCTGATCTATACCCTTCAGCAAAAACACAGGGTGGCGACCCTCGCTGAACTGATAACTCTTAAGGAACAGCTGGCCTTAAAAATCAATCACATTAATGCCTCCGACACCGAAATCGCCCGGCTGGAAAAATCGCTCAGGGAACTCAGATCCCGGTTGGATGAGGCAGCACTGAAGCTTACCTCTGCCCGGAATTCCGTCCTGTCGCTTATACGGCAAAAAGTGACCGCTGTCCTTCGCCAGCTGGGAATGCCCCATGCCGTATTCCTGGTGGAGCATCAGCCTAAAGAGGAGTTTTCTCCAACCGGCAGGGATCTCATACGGTTTTTGTTTTCGGCCAACAGAAATGGCGTACCCGATGAAATCTCCCGGATTGCTTCCGGCGGGGAGATCTCACGCGTCATGCTGGCTCTGAAATCACTGATTTTGGAATCATCGCTTCTGCCAACCATTATTTTTGATGAGATCGATGCGGGAATATCCGGCGAAACAGCCCTCAAAATGGGGGCTATACTAAAGGTCATGGCTGAACGGATGCAATTGATCAATATCACCCACCTGCCCCAAATTGCAGGAATGGGCGGTTTCCATTTCCTGGTCACCAAGCATGAAGGAGAAGAGGGTACCTCGATAAATATCCGGCAGCTGACCGATGCGGAAAGGGTAGGGGAAATCGCAAAAATGGTAGGGGGAGAAACTCCTTCGGAAAATGCCCTGAAAACTGCCCGTGAACTTCTGCAAAGACGGCTCTGAAAAGCAGAGATCTCTGGAATTGTACCTTAATACAGATGTTATGAAAGACCTGATTGCTTGCTGCGGAATCAATTGCGAAGAATGCGAAGCCCGCATCGCCACCGTAACCGGCGATGATGCCCTGAGAGAAATCGTTGCAGCCAAATGGAGTGAAATGTATCAGGCACCCGGAATGGTGGCTGCTGCCATCAACTGCACCGGGTGCCGGATGCCGGGGGTGAAATTTGCCCACTGCGAGAGTACCTGTGAAATCCGCCGGTGCGTCCGGAATAAGGGGTATGCCACCTGTGCAGAATGCCCGGAGATGGACGTATGCCCGATCGTCGGTTTCCTTTTCCAGGCGCTGCCTGCCGCCAGGGAGAACCTACGTAGGGTTTAAGATTTCCCGGGACTTTCATACCACCGGGGACCTCCCGTTCCGGATTCTGGCTTCTTTGGATTGCTCCGGACAGGAGCAGTGCCGGCAACCGAACTTTTTCCCGATTAGATGGTTATATAGAAAATTAAATAAGAATGGCACAACAGGAAATACAGTTGGAATGGATGGGTGATATGGCCTTTCAAACCGAAATCGACGGCCACACCCTCGTGGTGGATGCATCGGCCGGAAGTGGCGGCGGGGACCGTGGACCCCGCCCGAAAACGCTGATGCTGGTGGCTCTGGCAGGCTGCACGGGAATGGATGTTGTTTCTATTCTGAAAAAAATGCGGGTGGAGGTCGAATCTTTTTACGTGCGGGTGGTGGGAGAAATTACGGATGAACACCCGAAGCATTATACAGCTTTTAAAGTGATTTATGAATTTAAAGGCCCCGACCTGCCAATGGACAAACTGGAGAAGGCCGTAAACCTGTCTGAAGAACGGTACTGCGGCGTCTCGGCCAGCTATCGCAAATCCATGCAGGTTTCAACCGAAATCAGGATCCTCTGATCTCTGCCCGGTACCTCAAAAGGAAGGTTTACGAAATCTCATCCCGTATTCTGATTCCAAATGGAAAACCAGGAAATGCCTGACGATAGAAGTCAGGTGAGGCTGCCCCTGCAACCCTGGATCTGCCGGCCGATGTTCATTAACAGATTCTCCGGTGTCTGCCTCCATCCGGCAGCTGCCTTTTCTTACAGTATTAAACCATTGATTTATGAATATTCTGTTTATTAGTATTGGCTTTTTTGCAGTTATCCTGGTTGCCTGGATTGCCTATTCTTACCGGAAGATGCAGAAAGCTCCCCCGGTGGCCGATCATCCCAATGTTAAAACGCTGACCCAGAATAATTTCAAGCAACTGACAGCCCGGGGGTTGATCCTGGTTGATTTCTGGGCTCCCTGGTGCGGACCCTGCAAACTGGTAGCCCCCGTGGTCAATGAAATTGCCGGAGAGTTGGAAGGGAAACTCCGCATCGGAAAGGTAAATGTGGATAACCAGCAGCCTCTGGCAGTCAAATTCAAGGTCCGCAACATCCCAACCCTGGTCCTGTTTAAAAACGGCCGGGAAGTAAAAAGGATAGTAGGTGTCAAGCCCAAAAAGGAACTCCTGCAAACAGTGGCTGAATTCCTCTAATTCGCTGGTGAAAAGCCTCTGGCTGTTTATGCGCGGGAAGGCAGGTTACCCCACTTGGTTTATATCATAAATTCGCAATCAGGGCATAGCTGAATGGACCCTCCGGTATGGGGAGGCCGGACCTGTAACCCTGGGGTCACATCCGGGGTTTAGGTATGTTCCAGCCGCCGGATCATCTCCAGACACATCCTCCCGTTGTGGTAGGGACATTTCCAGGCACTGACCTTCACCATCGGCCTGACGGAATAATCCGGACTGACCAGCCAGAACCACTCCCCGTTCCGTCTATCCACCTGGTATTTCCGGATGAATTTCCAGGCATTTACCGACCAATCCATGAAGCAGGAATCCCCGGTGATCTGGTAGGCATTGAAAAACCCGACTACCGCTTCTGCCTGGGGCCACCAGTGGAAATCACGGTCCCAATGCTCCCCGTCCGATTCATTGTACAACCCTCCAGCCCTATCGAGAGCTTCGTTACCGACCGCCCGTGCCATGGCAACCAGTTGCGGTTTCAAAAACTCCATCAGCCTCTTGTTTTCCAGTACTTCAGCTGCCTCCCACAACAACCAGGACCCCTCGATATCGTGGCCATATGAAACGGCCGTCGACTGAACCGACCAGTCGCTATCAAAAAACATATGGAAATGGTGGTTTTCCGGATTGATGATGTGGTTAACAAAAACCTCCAGCAAATGAGCAATTTTCGTCCGGATCTCCTCCTGTCTGCAAACACGGTAGAGGTTGGTGAAGGCTTCCAGGATATGGAGATGCGTGTTCATGGATTTATTCATCTGATCACCGGGAGGTACAATTACCTTCCTGGCCTTTTCTTTCCAGTCCCTGGATGCTGACTCAAAATATCCTCCATGTTTCACGTCGAACGTGTACCGCTCGATGACGTGAAACAGGGTGACGGCCAGCTGTTTGGATTCCTGGTTGCCGAATACGGCCGCATACTCTGCAAGGGCATAGAGGGCAAACGTTTGGCCATATACCTGTTTGGTATCATCGGCAACGGTACCCCCGGGGTTGACTTCCCAAAAAACACCGCCATAACGGTCGTCCCAGAAATGACCAGCCAGGATCCGGTATGCTTCGCCGGCCATCTTTTGGTACAGGGCAGTCGGATAGA
Organism: uncultured Prolixibacteraceae bacterium; assembly: GCA_964650525.1. Lineage (GTDB taxonomy): Bacteria > Bacteroidota > Bacteroidia > Bacteroidales > Prolixibacteraceae > UBA1413. The sequence continues at coordinate 28,693 of CAZYUA010000032.1, read as the reverse complement.
GCCGGAAGGCGGCTGAGAAGGTCCACAAGATCCTTGAAATCAGCACAACACCTAACAGTGCTCCGGCATCAGCCTTTTCGTCGGGCCCTATGAAACCGTAAAACGTTTGACGCCTGGGATCATAAACCTTCTTCGCCCAGTAGTTGAGGATATTATCGGTAAGTTCATTTTCAAATTCCCGTTTTAAGGTTTCCGGTTTATTCATGATTGGATGGATTTTCAGGTTGTAGTTGTTATTACGGTGGTTCAAAGCATCAGTGGCGGGTTAGCGTGATGGTTGTAATCTGCTATAAATAAGGTTTTTGAGTATCAGTCTCTTCCCGGAAAGGTGATACCTGCTTCAGCCCTTATGCGGTCGAGGGTCTCCATGAGCTGCAGGGAAAAACCGAGTGGCAGAAGGTCGCTTTCGGTTTTGCCGGCATCGAGGCAATCCATAACATGGGCTGCTTCGTACTGGTAGCCAAGGCCGGGGCTGTCAAAGCTGAAAGACTCTTCCCTTCCGTCAGCATGCCAAACGGTGATACTGGTCGGAGCCATCCAGCGGCGGGCCATCCGCAGGGAACCCCGTTCGCAGGCATATTCAGTGGTCACAAACGAGTAAGCTGCAAAACTGGAATACAGGGAGGCTAGTTCGCCTCCGGGATACTGGAAAACCATGGCGATGCTCTCTTCGGCACCGCTTCCGGCAAAGGAAGCCAGAGCTTTGATGGTGCGGGGAGGCCCCAGCACCGACAGGGCGGCAAAAACCGGATAAATGCCGATGTCGAGCAGCGATCCACCCCCCAATGACAGATTATACAACCGGTTCAGGGGGTCCTTGGGACCGTTGAAGGCAAAATCAGACCGGATCACTTTCACCGCACCCAGGACTCCCGAGCTCAGTACCTCCAGGGTTTTCTGAAAAGAGGGCTGAAACCGGGTCCAGAATGCTTCCATCAGGAAAAGACCTTTCTCCTTCGCTTTGGATACCATTTCACGTGCTTCCGGCAGGGTCAGAGAAAAGGCCTTTTCATTCAGAACCGCCTTGCCATGCTCCAGACATAACAGTACCTGGTCGTGGTGGCAGGAGTGGGGTGTGGCGATATATACCACATCCACAGCCGGATCGGCCACCATCTCTTCGTAACTGCCATAAGCTCTAGAAAACCCCAGCTCTTCTGCAAACGCTGATGCCCGGGCATAATCGCGCGATGCCGCAGCGTATAACCTTGCCCGGGGTAACAGTTTCAGATCGTTGCTGAACTTCCGGGCTATCTTCCCGCAACCCAGAACTGCCCAATTATAAGTCTTCATACGTACCTGCCAGTCTTAACAGTCATAAAAAGTATAACATACCATCGTCAGGTTTTTCCCCTGTAAAACGGCTCCTGCGATGACCTGCAGGGTGGATATTCCCTTTCCCCTTTTCTCAGCCTCAGGTGAAATCATCTCTTCACCTTTGATGCCGGTCCTGACTGAGTTGTCCTTGAACCCGGAATAGGTCTGTTTGTAAAAACCTGCTGCAGGCGCTCGCCTCAGGCTCAAGGGATCTTACCTGGTGCCTGTTTTGTAATCTCCGCTTAGCAAAATCAACGGTCTTACTAATGTGCCATTACGCTATTTATCAGCATCCACAACTGTGTGGGAAAACATACCAAACGTTCAGTCAGTAGCTCCGGATACCGGTATCCTGGTTCCTTCCGGCATTTATGAAAGATTTTTGTCTATCAGCTGGTTGATGGTTCTTACGCTGGTTTCCGACCGGAGCCCGTCTTCCGGGGTGTTGAAACAGTAATCGACCAGGCGGTCGAGGGTAGAGGTGGCCACATGGACCCTGGTATCGGAAGAGCCATAGTAGATGAATACCTTTCCCTTTTCGTTGCAGATCCAGCCGTTGGAAAAGAGGACATTGGAGACGTCGCCGACCCGTTCTTCTCCTTCGGGAGCCATGAAGTAGCCGCCCGGGCGGGCGATCACCCGGGAAGGATCTTCCAGACTTGTCATGAATAGGTAGAGAACATACCGCAGGCCTGCAGCACAACTGCGCACCCCGTGAGCCAGGTGCAGCCATCCGCGGTCTGTTTTGAGGGGAGCTGGTCCCTGTCCGTTTTTTACCTCCTTGATGGTATGATAGATTTTCTCATCGATGATGGTCTCCTCCAAAGCTTCAGCCCGGGTGATGTCCTCGACCAGGGCCCAGCCGATGCCTCCACCGCCGCCTACCTCGATAAACCCATCCTGGGGCCGGGTGTAAAAGGCATATTTCCCGTCCACAAATTCGGGGTGCAAAACCAGGTTCCGCTGCTGGCCGTGATGGGAAATGAAATCAGGCAGCCTTTCCCACTCCAGAAGGTTCCGGGTCCGGGCAATGCCGCCGCTGGCCGTGGCCATTGAGGTGTCTCCGGCTGGCGCGCCGGGATCCTTACGCTCGGCACAGAAAATCCCGTAGATCCATCCGTCCTCGTGCGCCACCAGACGCATGTCATACACATTGACTGCAGGATCTTCGGTTTCGGGTAGCACCACCGGCCGGTCCCAGAACCGCCAGTTGTTTATGCCATCGCAGCTCTCCGCAAGGGCAAAGAACGATTTGCGGTCCCAGCCTTCTACCCGCACCATCAGAAAATAGCGCCCATCGACATACATCGCTCCGCTGTTGAAGGTCGCATTAATCCCAATACGCTGCATCAGATAGGGATTCGTGGCATAATTCAGGTCATACCTCCAGTGAAGCGGCGTGTGGGCAGCCGTCAGTACCGGCCGCCTGTACCGGTGGTAAATCCCGTTGTAGCCCTTTTTGACTTTTTTATTGCGCCGCGACAGCAGGGCTTCGTGCTCCTTGACAAGCCCCTCCCAGCGCTTTTTAAATGCTCTTTTCGATATCATCGCTGCTCTTTCAGAAATGGTTACCAATTTACCAAAGATAGGGAAACCAGAACAATTTCAACCTATCAGATACAAAAGAAATCAGGTCGTAAAGCGAAGGTATTGTTTATCAAGAACGATTCTTGTGCAGGGAGCATGGCTGTTCCGGGATCCGTTTTCATGGGGTCCCCGGTACCGCTGTTCCGATTGTTTGTTAGTTTTGTGTCCGGAGGCTGAAACAGGCCCGGCGTGATTTCCCGGGGTGTTGCTCCCGGTGAAGGGGGCAACGTCTTCCGGACGACAGGGTGAACCCTGCCGGCAGGTCCTTCAGCCTGTTGCCTTTAGGTACGAACCAAAAAGAAAATGGCATGACAGAAGGCCGGAAATTTCCCCATACGTATGTGATTATTTTTTACATCATCCTGGTTTCTGCGGTTTTGACCTGGATTGTCCCCGGTGGTTCTTACCAACGGGAGACCGTCGTGGTGAACGGAACCGAAAGGGAGGTAATTAAAAGCGGTTCTTTTACCTTTACAGGTCATGAGCCTCAGACCTGGCAGGTTTTTGCAGCCTTGTACGATGGATTTGTAGATCGCTCCGATATCATCGTTTTCATCCTGATCATTGGTGGTGCCTTTTGGATCATCAACAGTTCCCGGGCTATAGACGCCGGCATACAGTCGTTTCTGCGGAGCAGCGACCGCTTCAGAAGCCGCAAGTGGGCGAAAATCGTGGGCTTCGATAATCTCATCATTGTGATGATCATGTTGTTGTTCAGTATTTTCGGGGCTACCTTCGGAATGAGCGAGGAGACCATTGCCTTTGTGGTACTCTTCATACCCCTTTCTGTCGGTATGGGATACGATTCCATCCTGGGGGTTTGTATGTGTTTTGTGGCTGCCGCACTTGGTTTTGCCGGAGCCCTGCTGAATCCTTTCACCATTGGGATAGCCCAGGGATTATCTGACCTGCCCCTCTTCTCAGGCATTGAATACCGCTTTTTCTGCTGGGTGGTCATCAACCTGGCCGGAATTGGCTATGTGCTCCGGTATGCCTCGCGGATACGCAAAAAGCCCGGGCTTTCTCCCGTATATGCGGAAGACCATTATTGGCGGGAAGGAAACCGCCAGGATAATCTGCCGGTGGAATACCGCGCCAACCGGGTCTCCCGGGTCCTTTTCGTCCTCCTCTCCCTGTTATTCCTCTTCACCGCTTTCACCCTCCCCATGACCCGGATGAAAACCGGAATGACGGAAACCAGTCTTCCCGTGATGCCTGTTCTGTCGGGTCTGTTTATTATTACCGGTTTCCTGACCCTGCGGAAATCGACCCACTTCTTTGTTCTTAACCTTCTGGCTTTCACCATTCTGCTGCTGATTGCCGGGGTAATGGGGTACCAGTGGTATATTATGGAGATTGCCGCCCTGTTCATGGCCCTCGGCCTGCTGGCAGGGATAGCCATGGGGTTTTCCCCCAATACCATCACCCGGCTATTCCTGGAAGGGGTGAAAGACATCCTCCCGGCAGCCCTCGTTGTCGGCCTGGCGGGAGGCATCATCATCCTTCTTACCCGGGGACAGATCGTGGACTCCCTGCTCTATTATGCCTCCGGGTCACTCCGGGGACTCGGAAAAACAGGAACCATCGGCGCCATGTACCTCATCCAGACAGCCATTAACCTTATCATCCCTTCCGGATCGGCCAAAGCAGCCCTCACCATCCCGGTAATGGCGCAATTCTCCGATCTTGTCGGCCTCTCCCGCCAGGCTAACATCATGGCTTTCCAGTTCGGCGACGGTTTCACCAATATGATCACCCCCACTTCCGGCGTGCTCATCGGAGTCCTCGGCGTTGCCCGGATCCCTTTCGGAAAATGGGTGAAATGGGTGACCCCCCTGATGATCATCCTGATCCTGCTCGGTTTTCTTCTCCTGCTTCCTACCGTCTATATGGATCTCATCGGATTCTGACCCTACTCCATCCGCCGGCCGGGTGTGCCCCGGACCTCCGGCTGATCATCCTTGCCTGCCTTCCCCCGCACTCCGGAGCCCGCATTCGCCACCTGCCCTTCCTTCCCGTGTAATGTTAAGTATTTATTAATTTTTGTTTTCAGGCCCTGCTGGCTTTCAGATTGATTCAATAAGCCGGATAATTCTTTATTTTTGTTGTAGGTAAACAAGGGCGTCAAAATACCCGGAGGATGAATTTACTTTCTGTCAATATTGTTATTGTAGTCGTAACCGTTCTTAGCACCAGCTGAGAAAGGTCTGATGTATGCCAACTATTGACACGAAAGCCTTTCTCAGAACACGGGAAAGGTTTTTTTTTAACCTGGTTTTTAAAGAGGTATGAAAAATAGGCTGAGGAGTGCGGCAACAACGGAAGGCCGGAGGATGGCCGGGGCGCGCAGTTTGTGGAGAGCCTGCGGCATGAAGGAGGAACAGTTTGGGAAACCCGTAATTGCGGTGGTCAATTCGTTCACTCAGTTTGTGCCGGGACACACCCATTTACACCCGGCCGGGCAGGAGATCCGGAAAATCATTGAGCAGGAAGGGTTTTTCGCCGCCGAGTTCAACACCATTGCCATCGACGACGGTATTGCCATGGGGCACGACGGGATGCTGTATTCCCTGCCATCGCGCGATGTGATTGCGGATAGTGTGGAGTATATGTGTAATGCCCATTGTGCTGATGCCATGATCTGCATCTCGAACTGCGACAAGATTACCCCCGGGATGCTGATGGCTGCCATGCGCCTCAACATTCCCTTTCTGCTGGTTACGGGAGGCCCTATGGAAGCCGGGGTGGTGCAAAACCGGAAATACGACCTGGTGGATACCATGGTGATGGCTGCCGACCCGTCGGTGCCGGATGATTTGCTGGCAGAGATCGAACGACAGGCCTGTCCGACCTGTGGCTCCTGCAGCGGCATGTTCACCGCCAATTCCATGAACTGCCTGTCCGAGGCTATCGGTCTTTCCCTGCCGGGCAACGGTACCATCGTGGCAACCCACGTCAACCGGAAAAGATTGATGGAAGAGTCGGCCCGTCGTATTGTGGCAATGGCCAAAGCATACTATTACGATGGCGATGCTTCGGTGTTACCCCGGAATATCGCCACCCACGCGGCCTTTTCGAATGCCATGAAACTCGACATTGCCATGGGGGGGTCTACCAATACGGTTTTGCATCTGCTGGCGATTGCCCATGAGGCAGAAGTTATCTTTACCATGGACGACATAGACCGGTTGTCCCGAGTGACTCCCAATCTGTGCAAGGTGGCTCCCAGCTCCCCGTATCATGTCGAAGATGTGAACCGGGCCGGGGGGATCCTGGGAATCATGGCGGAACTCGATCGTGGTGGCCTCCTCGACACTTCTGTCTGCCGGGCCGACGGACTGACACTGGCCGAAGCCCTCCGACAGTGGGATATTACCCTTGGCGAACTGCCTGCGGAAGCTCTGAACCGCTATTTGTCGGCACCCGGGGGCGCCCGGTCCCGGATCCTGGGGTCGCAGGAACACTACTTTCAGGTGCCGGACCTGGACCGGGCTTCGGGCTGTATAAGGGATATCCGGCATGCTTACAGCCAGGAGGGGGGCCTCGCCGTTCTCCGCGGTAACCTGGCAACCCATGGTGCCATAGTCAAAACTGCCGGGGTGGATTCTTCCATGTTCACCTTTAAGGGATTGGCTAAGGTATTTGACTCACAGGATGAGGCCTGCCATGGCATCCTGAATGGCATGGTAACCCCGGGCGATGTGGTGGTTATCCGCTACGAAGGACCCCGCGGAGGCCCCGGCATGCAGGAGATGCTCTATCCTACCTCGTACCTTAAATCCATGAAACTGGAGCGTCTTTGCGCCCTCATCACCGACGGACGCTTCTCCGGGGGAACGGCAGGTCTTTCCGTTTGCCACGTGTCACCCGAAGCTGCAGCAGGTGGTACTATCGCCCTGGTCCGCAACGGCGACCCTATTGAAATTGACATTCCGGGAAGATCGCTGAACCTTGCCGTTCCCCCGGAGGTGCTCGAACAACGCAGATCGGAGGAAGCACAGAAAGAACAACAGGCCTGGAAACCGGCTAACCGCACCCGCCGTGTCTCAGCGGCTCTCCGGGCTTATGCCGGCATGGTTTCCTCGGCCGACCTGGGGGCTGTGCGAATCGTTCCAGGATAAATCAGAAACCGCCTGCCCGAAGGGCTCCTTCCCTGACAGGGATGATAAAGCCTTCCGAAAAACGGAAACCAGAGACCGGCAGGTTCGACAACTCCCCGGGTAGATGGCACTCCGGCAGGGTGGGAGCAGTCAGAACCCGCGAAAACAGATAAACAGGTAAACGTAAACAGGTACTAACCCAATTAATAACTGACTTTTATGGTAAAGCCAAAGGCAAGGATCACCGGTTCGGAAGCGGTGATCCTCTCACTGATTGAGGAGGGCGTGGAGACCATTTTCGGGTATCCCGGCGGTGCCATCATGCCCATATACGATGCCTTGTACGATTACGGAAACAGGATCAGACATATCCTTACCCGTCATGAGCAGGGAGCCGCCCATGCGGCAGAGGGCTATGCAAAGATCACCGGCAGGGCTGGGGTCTGCTTCGCCACTTCCGGGCCCGGCGCCACCAACCTCATTACCGGAATCGCTGATGCCATGATCGATTCCGTCCCCATGGTCTGTATTACCGGACAGGTCGTTTCTCCCCTGCTGGGTACCGATGCTTTTCAGGAATCGGATATCCTCGGAATCTCCATTCCGGTTACAAAATGGAACTACCAGATTACCAGTGCAGAAGAGATCCCCTGGGTCATAGCCCAGGCTTTTTTTATTGCCCAGACCGGCCGGCCGGGACCCGTATTGATCGATGTTACCAAGGATGCCCAGTTCGGGGAACTGGAATTTACCTATAAAAAGTGTACCAAAATCAGAAGTTATGTTCCTGAATTTCCGGTTGATCCTTTCAAGGTAGAAGAGGCAGCAGCCCTGATAGACCAGGCCAGAAAGCCGTTACTGCTCTTCGGCCAGGGTGTGATCATCGGTCGGGCTGAGGCGGAATTGCGGGAGTTTATTGAAAAAACCGGGATTCCGGCTGCCTGGACATTGCTGGGGCTCTCGGCCCTTCCGACCAACCATCCCCTGAATGTGGGCATGCTGGGCATGCACGGCAATTACGCTCCCAATATCAAAACCAACGAGGCGGACCTGATTATCGCGGTCGGGATGCGCTTTGATGACAGGGTAACCAGCAAAGTTTCAACGTATGCCCGCGATGCGAAAATTATCCATCTCGAAATCGACCCTTCAGAGGTTAACAAAATTATCAAAGCCGATGTGGCTGTCATCGGGGACGCCCGGAAATCGCTGCGTATGCTCATCGGCAATGTGAAAACCAACAGTCACGAAGCGTGGTTGCAGGAATTCAGAGAGGCAGAAAAGGTGGAGTTTGAGAAGGTCATCAACAAGGATCTCCATCCCTCCAAACCCGGTCTCACCATGGGAGAGGTCATCCGCACCGTCTCTGAAAAGACCGGCGGTGAGGCCATCCTGGTGACCGATGTGGGGCAAAACCAAATGGTCGGGGCCCGCTATTTCCGGTTTAACCATTCCCGGAGTTTTGTTTCCTCCGGAGGGCTAGGAACCATGGGATACGGGCTGCCTGCCAGCATGGGTGCCCAGTTGGCTGCACCCGGCAAAACTGTCGTGGCTGTCATCGGCGACGGGGGATTCCAGATGACCATCCAGGAACTGGGAACCATAGCCCAAAACAAACTTCCCGTAAAAATCGTACTTCTCAATAACAACTTCCTGGGAATGGTCCGCCAATGGCAACAACTTTTCTTCGAGAAAAGGTATTCCTTCACGGAACTGACCAACCCCGACTTCATCATGATAGCCAAAGGTTTCGGAATCAGCGGATACCGGCTCTCCTCACGCGAAAACCTCCCGGAAGCCGTCACAACCATGCTCAGCCATCCGGGCCCCTTCCTCCTGGAAGTAATGGTCGAAAAAGAAGATAACGTCTTCCCCATGGTGCCGGCAGGCGCCTCCGTGTCTCATATGATACTCGAACCCTGATTTTGCAAATGGTGCCTGAGTCCTGATTATTAATCCGTAACCGGAATACGTGAAGCAACGGACCTTCCATCTGTTTCCCGGAAGGAACCATACCAACAAAAAATTATATACCAATGAACAGAGAATATAACATCACGGTTTTTTCTGAAAACCATATCGGTTTATTGTCAAGGATAACCCTGATATTTACCCGCAGAAAAATCAATATCGAAAGTCTTACCGTCTCTGAATCGGCCATCCGGGGGGTTTTCAAGTTTACCATTGTGGTAGTCACGTCCGAAGATATGGTAAGGAAAATCGTCCGCCAGATCGAAAAGGTGATCGATGTACTGAAAGCATTCTATTTTACCAACGAGGAGATGATCTACCAGGAGATAGCCCTGTACAAGGTCCCAACCGAGGCGCTGTACGACAGCGACCAGATTGAAAGAATTGTCCGCAATTCGGGAGCCCGGATCCTGGAGATAACCCGTGAATATACAATTGTCGAAAAGACCGGTCACAAAGAGGAGACACAGGCACTGTTCACGGAGCTGAATCAGTTCAAGGTGATGCAGTTCATCCGGTCGGGACGGGTAGCTCTGACACGCGATCCTCTTGAGCGGCTTTCGGAATTCCTTCGGGAAAGGGATGCATTTCTGTCCAGTCTGGATTGAAACGGGGATCTTCTGATAAAAAGGGAATCAATATTCAACTAAAAAACGAACATATGGCAAAAATTAATTTTGGAGGTGTGGAGGAGCAGGTCGTTCTCCGCGAAGAATTTCCGGTGTCGAAAGCCCGGGAGGTTTTAAAGGATGAAGTAATTGCCGTGGTCGGTTACGGTGTCCAGGGGCCGGCACAAGCCATGAACATGAGAGACCAGGGTTTCCGGGTCATCGTGGGGCAGGCCAGGGAGTTTAAAGAAGACTGGGACAAAGCTGTCCGTGATGGGTTTATCCCGGGCGAGACGTTATTTACGGTAGAGGAGGCGGCCCGTAAAGCGACGATCGTCCAGTACCTGGTATCGGATGCTGCGCAGCGTCTTCTGTGGCCCAGGTTGAAACCCTGCCTGAATGAAGGAAATGCGCTTTATTTCTCACATGGCTTTTCTATCGTATACAAGGAGCAGACGGAGGTGATTCCACCGGCGAATATCGACGTTATCCTGGTGGCACCGAAAGGGTCGGGAGCCAGTGTGCGCACCAATTTCCTGGCCGGCCACGGCATCAACTCCAGTTTTGCAGTATTTCAGGATTTTACAGGCCGTGCCCTTGATCGCACCCTGGCCCTGGGCATCGCCATCGGTTCGGGTTACCTGTTTCCTACCACCTTTGAAAACGAAGTGTATTCCGACCTGACCGGAGAAAGGGGTGTACTGATGGGGGCCCTCGCCGGCATCATCGAAGCCCAGTACCAGGTGTTGCGAACCCATGGCCATTCCCCTTCAGAGGCGTTTAACGAAACCGTGGAAGAACTGACACAAAGCCTTATCCGCCTGGTCGACCAGAACGGCATGGACTGGATGTATGCCCATTGCAGCGCCACTGCCCAGCGGGGAGCCCTGGACTGGCGCCACCGCTTCCGCGAGGTTACCCTTCCGTTGTTCGAAGAACTTTACGGAAGCGTCAAAGCCGGCATCGAAACAAAGCGGGTTCTCGATTCAACCAGTGCCACCAACTACCGCGACAGCCTCAACGCTGAACTCCGCGAAATGCGCGAATCGGAACTCTGGCAGGCCGGGGCTGCTGTACGCACCCTCCGGCCGGGAACCTGATGTCCGCTTTCCCTGCCTTTCCAAATCAGAAAGAGCCCTTTTGTGCTTTTTATGTAAACATATCATTAAGAAATGACAGTTTTACTTTGAGTTTACAAATTTTTCTTCATATTTGGTTTCTGTTGTCATAGATGATACCGATGAACAGTATAAGCATTCTCCTTCTCAACCTTGGTGGTATTCTAATTCTTCGGATGATGAGTTGAGGATGGTATGCGGTAAGAAGGAAGTGAAATTTCAGGGGCCATTCTCAAAAGGGAGTGGCCCTTTGATTTAATAATAAAAGAGTATGAGTGAGAGGTTGTTTATTTTTGACACGACGCTCCGCGATGGGGAGCAGGTACCGGGCTGCCAGCTGAATACCATTGAAAAAATCGAAGTGGCCAAAGCACTGGAAGACCTGGGCGTAGACATCATCGAGGCTGGTTTTCCCATTTCCAGTCCGGGAGATTTTGAATCGGTGGTGGAGATTTCCCGGGCAGTGACCTGGCCGGTAATTTGTGCTCTGACGCGGGCAGTCGAGAAAGACATCGATGTGGCTGCAGAATCGCTGAAATATGCAAAAAAGGGGCGCATCCATACCGGTATAGGCACTTCTTTTTACCATATTCATTACAAGCTGAATTCCAACCCGGAGGAGATCCTCGAAAGGGCGGTTGCCGCTGTCAGGTATGCAAAGAAGTACCTCGAGGATGTTGAATTTTATGCCGAGGATGCCGGCCGTTCCGACAATGAGTACCTGGCCCGTGTGATCGAAGCGGTTATCAAAGCCGGCGCTACGGTTGTCAACATTCCCGATACCACAGGCTACTGTCTTCCCGGGGAGTTTGGTGACAAGATTCGCTATCTGGTCGAAAATGTGAAAGGTATCGACAAGGTGGTGATTTCCACGCATTGCCACAACGACCTGGGGATGGCTACTGCCAACACGGTGGCAGGGATCCTGAACGGGGCCCGCCAGGCGGAGGTAACCATCAACGGAATCGGCGAACGGGCCGGAAATACTTCGCTCGAAGAGGTCGTGATGATCCTCAGAAGCCGGCAGAAAGTGATGAATATAGACACCAACATCAGGACCCAGAATATCTACCGTACCAGCCGTCTGGTCTCCAATCTCATGAATATGCCCGTTCAGCCCAACAAAGCCATTGTGGGAAGGAATGCCTTTGCCCATTCGTCGGGAATACACCAGGATGGCGTGTTGAAGAACCGGGAGAATTACGAAATCATGGATCCCCGGGATGTGGGGATCAATGAATCGTCGATCCTGCTGACTGCGCGCAGCGGGCGGGCAGCTTTGAACCACCGGCTGGAACTCCTGGGTTTCAAACTGGATAAGAAAAAACTGGATACGGTGTATGAGGAGTTCCTGAAACTTGCCGATCGCAAAAAGGAGATCCGCGATGACGACATAGCCCTGCTGGTCGGGGATGCCACACGCCAGGAAAAGCGCATCAAACTCGATTTCCTGCAGGTGGTGGCAGGGAAGACCCTGGTGCCCACGGCCACCCTCCGCCTCGACATAGCAGGAGAAAAATTTAACGCCACCGCCTCCGGCAACGGACCTGTCGACGCAGCCATCAACGCCGTGAAGCAGATCATCCACCGGCATGTGGTGCTCGAAGAATTTCTGATCCAGGCCATTACCCACGGCAGCGACGATGTCGGAAAAGTACATATGCAGATTGAGTACGATAAACGGATGTACAACGGGTTTGGTGCCAATACCGACATCATCACCGCCTCGGTCGAAGCCTTCCTCGATGCGCTGAACAAACTGCCGATGCAGTGAATGGTTGAGCCCGGAGGCCAGAGAACCGAAAGGAATACTCCGGTGAATCCGGGATGAACCTGATGTTGCCACCTGCGCGGCGGTTGGAAAGCCAGCGCTTAGAGTATGTTCTTGAATTCATTCACTTTTCTGAAATTTCGACTCTTCATGAAGGGAATCACACTATTCGATAAGATTTGGAACCGCCATGTGGTTACGAAGGTTGCCGGAGGACCGGAGGTCCTGTATATCGATTGTCACCTGGTCCACGAGGTGACCAGTCCGGTGGCCTTCCGCGAACTTGAAAAGCGGGGTTTAAAGGTCTTCCGGCCGGAGAAGACCTTTGCCACCCCCGATCACAACGTGCCGACAATTGACCAGCATCTGCCCATACGGGAGGAGATGTCCCGCCGTCAGGTCGACATGCTGGACCAGAACTGCAGGAAACACGGAATTCCTTTCTTTGGCCTCGGGCATCCCTGGCACGGCATCGTTCACGTCATCGGACCTGAACTGGGGATTACCCGGCCCGGCATGACCATTGTTTGCGGCGACAGCCACACCAGCACCCATGGTGCTTTTGGTGCAATTGCCTTCGGCATCGGCACCTCCGAAGTGGGAATGGTGCTCGCCAGCCAGTGCCTCCTCCAATCCCGGCCCAAACAGATGCGGATCACGGTTGGCGGTACCCTGGGAAAAGGGGTCACAGCCAAAGATATGGCCCTCTTTATCATTTCTGAGATTTCAGCTGCCGGGGGCACAGGCCATTTTATTGAATACGCCGGCGAGGCTGTCCGGAATCTATCCATGGAGGGAAGGATGACCCTCTGCAACATGAGCATCGAATGTGGTGCCCGCGGTGGACTGATCGCTCCCGATGAGATCACCTTCCGTTACCTCCAGGGAAGGGAAAAAGCACCCTCCAACGAAGCCTGGAACCAGGCCCTCGACGACTGGAAATCCCTGGCAACCGACACCGATGCCTCCTTCGATACCGAATACCACTTCCGGGCTGAAGATATCGGGCCTATGATTACTTACGGAACCAACCCGGGTATGGCCATGCCAGTGAAAGGGCATATTCCGGAAGGGGACGGATCCGAACGTTCCGATATGGCCTCTTTCCTGAAATCGCTCGGTTATATGGGATTCAAACCCGGGGAACAACTGGCCGGGAAGAAGGTGGATTACGTGTTCGTGGGAAGTTGTACCAACGGCCGTTTGGAGGATTTGCGGGCATTTGCCGGCATGGTTAAGGGAAAAAGAAAAGCTCCCGGTGTTACGGTTTGGATCGTTCCCGGCTCCCGGCAGGTGGAAAAAGCCGCCCGGAACGAGGGAATCGCTGATATCCTGGAAGAGGCGGGATTTGAACTCCGCCAGCCCGGATGCTCGGCTTGCCTGGCCATGAACGACGATAAAATTCCTGCAGGTAAATACGCCCTTTCCACCTCTAACAGGAATTTCGAGGGACGGCAGGGACCCGGTGCACGGACCCTCCTGGTCAGCCCCCTGACCGCCGCCGCAGCAGCCCTCACAGGCGTCATCACCGATCCCGGAGAACTGATTCAGGATTAGAAGATGAGAATATCTGAAGGTCAGTATTGGAATGCTTAGCAGGAGTAAAGATGGAGAATGCCAGGATCCCTTATCAGGATGTTACATGTAAAAGTGAGTAAAGTGATCAGTGATTGTACACATTTTAATGATAAAATGAAAGAGAGAACCAAGACTTTTACACCCGGATGTGTGAAGCCGGCTTTGAAACTTCCCCCTAATCAGCCTGGTAATCAAATACGGGGACAGCTGATCCGTTCCGGCACCTCTGTTGCAGCCCGCTACAGGACTTCCTGCTCAGGTCGGACCGTGGCACAGGTTGTCTCCAAAATTCTGACCTTTTAATCCTCTAATATTTTTCTCATGGCAACCGAGCGTATTACAGAACTGGTTTCGTCGGCAATACCTTTGCCCGCCGACAACGTGGATACCGACCAGATTATTCCCGCGCGTTTTCTCAAAGCCGTTAACCGGGAGGGCTTCGGATCAAACCTCTTTCGTGACTGGCGGTTCGACGCGGAGGGGAATATCCGGCCCGGGTTTGTGCTGAACGATCCCCGGTATGCGGGGAAGATCCTCGTGGCAGGAAAAAACTTCGGGAGTGGTTCCAGCCGGGAACATGCGGCATGGGCCCTGTATGATTACGGATTCCGGGTGGTGGTCTCCAGCTTTTTTGCAGACATTTTCAGAAGTAACGCCCTGAACAACGGACTTCTTCCGGTGGTCGTGCCTCCTGATTTTCTGGCTTCCCTCATGGACAGGATCCAGGAAGATCCTTCGTCTCAGTTCACCGTTGACCTGCCAAACCAGCATTTCAGGATTGAGGCAACCGGCGAATGGGTCCGTTTCGATATCGATCCTTACAGGAAGCATTGTCTCCTGAACGGACTGGACGACATCGACTACCTCGTCAGTCTCAGGGGAGAAATCTCAAATTTTGAAAAGAGTAAATGATGAACAGCGAACAGACACAAGGTAACCGGTTGATCATTATGGATACCACCCTCCGTGATGGGGAACAGACCTCGGGAGTGGCCTTCATGGAGACGGAAAAGCTCAGCATCGCCCGGATCCTGCTGGAAGATGTCAGGGTCGACCGCATTGAAATCGCTTCTGCCAGGGTGTCGGACGGGGAATACAAAGGTGCCAGCAACATCCTGGCCTGGGCGGCTGCCAAAGGGTATTCCTCCAGAGTTGAGATCCTGGGATTTGTAGATGGCGAACTTTCCCTGAACTGGATCCGGAATGCCGGGGGAAAGGTGGTAAACCTCTTGTGCAAAGGTTCTTTCAAACATGTTACGGAGCAACTCAGGAAGACCCCTGATCAGCATTTTGCGGATATCCGGAAAGTCATCGGCCTGGCGCAGGAGAGGAATATGGCCGTCAATGTCTACCTCGAGGACTGGTCTAACGGCATGCGGAATTCCAAAGGGTACGTCCATGATATGATCTCTTCACTCCGGGGAGAGCCTGTGGGCAGGTTCATGCTCCCCGACACGCTGGGTGTTCTCAATCCGGACGAAACCTACCATTTTTGCCGGGAGATGCTGGAAACCTACCCTGAACTCTCGTTTGATTTCCACGCTCATAACGATTACGACCTTGCCGTAGGCAACGTTTTTCAGGCTTTGCAGGCGGGTATCCGGTGTATCCATACCACGGTGAATGGTCTGGGGGAACGGGCAGGGAATGTGCCTCTTGCGAGTGTGATAGCTACGGCCAAAGACCACCTGAAACTCGAATCCCGGGTAAATGAGACCATGTTGACCCGTGCATCCAAAGTGGTGGAGTCGTTTTCCGGGATCCGCATACCACCCAATAAACCTCTGACCGGCGAATTCGTCTTCACCCAATGCAGTGGCATCCATGCCGATGGTGACAACAAAAACAAGCTCTATTACAATGAGCTGCTGCCGGAGCGTTTTGGCAGAACCCGGACCTATGCCCTGGGAAAAACGTCGGGAAAAGCCAATATCCGGAAAAATCTCGAGGATCTGGGAATCGACCTGGATGCCGAATCATTGAAGAAAGTCACCGACCGGATTATTGAACTGGGCGATCAGAAGGAGAGCGTCTCGGCCGGAGACCTGCCCTACATTGTTGCCGACGTATTAAGTTCCCAGGCTGTTGAGGAGAAGATCCGCATCAGGAACTATGCTTTGGCGCATGCCAAAGGGCTTAAGCCTACAGCATCCCTGAGTATTGAAATTGAGGGCAGGGAATATGAGGAGAGCAGTTCGGGTGACGGTCAGTACGATGCCTTCATGAGGGCACTGCGCCGGATTTACGAAAGCCTGGAGAAACCATTTCCTGTATTGGTCGATTATGTGGTTACCATTCCTCCCGGAGGCAGAACCGATGCCCTGGTGGAAACAGTGATCACATGGAGCAACGGCCATGAGTTCAAGACCCGGGGTCTCGACCCGGACCAGACTACCGCTGCCATCAAGGCCACCATCAGGATGCTGAATCTGATTGAAAACGATTTTCCTTTCCGGAAAGGCGGTAATTGAGTTCTACCAGCGGGAGGATCCGGTTACTGACATTGACAGGAAAACAGGTATCTTCGCGTGAAAACCTAATAAAAAGTATGGAAATAAAACTGGCAGTGCTGCCCGGTGACGGGATCGGACCGGAAGTAACGGAACAAGCCTTAAAAGTGGTAAAGGCCGTGTGCCGCAGATTTGGTCACGGATTGACCGCTGAATATGGGTGGGTGGGGGCCGCAGCCATTGAGCGGACGGGCGATCCTTACCCGGAGGCAACCCATAGCCTTTGCCTCCGGTCGGATGCCGTGCTGTTCGGAGCTATCGGCGATCCCCGCTTCGACAACAACCCCAAAGCACCCGTCAGACCAGAACAGGGATTGCTGAGAATGCGCAAACAACTGGGACTTTATGCCAACATACGGCCTGTGGATACCTATCCTTCCCTGTTGCATAAGTCCCCCCTGCGCAGAGAACTGGTCGAAGGGGTAAGCTTTGTGTGCCTCCGCGAACTCACCGGCGGCATCTATTTCGGCGAAAAGGGCAGGAGCAGCGACAGGAATACCGCCTTTGACACCTGTACCTACACCCGTAGTGAGGTGGAGAGAATACTTCGCCTGGCCTATGGCTTTGCAGCCAAACGGAAAAAAAAACTCACCGTCGTCGACAAGGCCAATGTCCTGGAGAGCTCCCGGCTGTGGCGGGAAACAGCCCAGGAAATGTCGGCAGAATACCCGGACATACAAACGGAATTTATGTTCGTGGATAACGCAGCCATGCAGATCATTCAATGGCCCCGGAATTTCGATGTGCTGGTAACCGAGAATATGTTCGGCGACATTCTCACCGATGAGGCAAGTGTGATCACCGGGTCCATGGGAATGCTGCCTTCGGCTTCCGTAGGTATTCACACGTCTGTTTTCGAGCCGATCCACGGAAGCTGGCCGCAGGCCGCAGGAAAAAATATCGCTAACCCTGTGGCGACCATTCTTTCAGCTGCCATGATGTTTGAAACTGCCTTCCATCTGGTTGAGGAAGGACAGGCTATCCGCCAGGCTGTCAGCGACTCCCTGGATGCCGGCATGGTTACTCCCGATATTGCCGAAGGAAAAAGTACAGGGACCACAGAGGCCGGAGACTGGATTGCGGCCAGGATCTAAGCTTCCTCAGTATTCCCGGAGACCGGAAAAGGTGATCTCCCAATCGTCGGTGCGTATCTCATCTCGGCCGGGATTCCAGATATATACCGAAATCTGCGATCCGGGCTTGATGGATTCCCCCTTGATCACGGTGTGGATGGAGACCGCTGACCAGACGCTGAAGGCCTTTGTCTGCGGAAACAGGGGAAAAGCTTCCCACAGATCCTCCCCCTGGTTCTGATCGACCGATAAGACCAACGATGCATTGGTTTTTGATGCGGTCATAAATTGCAGCCGGCAGGAAACCAACAGATGGGTGGGTAAGGGAATTCCCAGCGAATCGGAAGGACAACGGAAAGTGGCTGAAAACTCCCCGGGCTTGTTGGAATAAACCCCGTTGAAGGCGGCAACGGTATCGGCAACGCCGTCAGCCAGGGTCCAGCCTGCCTGGTCTGTTTCAAATCCGTGGGTGTGACGGGCCAGGAGGGAGGGTTTATGCCATGACCGGGTGGTGTACAAAGACAGATGAAGGGTCGTATCGACGACTACAGGGCGGGCAATAAGGCCGGGGTCGGCGGCAAAAAACGGCAGTTCCCCGGGTTGGTCCCCGCTGAGATAACGGGTATAGCTATTGGTGAGAAGGGCAATTACTGCTTCCTCTCTATCCGGCAGGTTTTCAGCCTCCTGCCAGTTAGACACTTCCGGGCCACCCTCCTCAAAACCCCCATAGTACCGGATCAGCCTTTTCTGCACATCATCGGTAATAATCAGGTCGAAGGAATTCTCTAAAACATTTGTTTTCAGGAAGTTTCGCTGCCCTGGATAATCCACTTCACGGGCATAGAGGGCAAAGCGGAAGGGTTTGATGGCCAGGATAAGGGTGAGCAGCACCAGGGCGGTGGTAAGGGTATCACGTGATTTGCCCGTGAAGAGGCCTGCCAGGGCCAGCAAGGCAAGGGGTACCATTTGTTCAGCCAGGGAAGGACTTTTAACCGGTATCAATAGGAAAGACAAAAGCAGAGCCGTGAGAAATACCAGCAAACGGTACCGGCGGTTTTCGTAAAAAGTGACCAGGGCAAGGCCTCCCGCAATGGAAAAAACCGGTATAAGAAAGAGATAATGACGGGGGTCGGTACACATCGGGTTGTAAGGAAAGAGGCTTACCGGCATAAAGTTGGCAGATAGCAGCAACAGCAGGGAGGCAGTGGTGAAAAAGCGAAGACTATGGCTCGTCACGGCGCCTTTACCCAGGAAAAAAACGGGCAGCAGCAGCGCAAACCCTGCCATCATGCCCTGGTGGGTCAACTCCCGGAGAAGGCCCCAGGTAATCCGGACAGCCAATTCCCGGAAAGGCTGCGCAGCATAGTCGCAAAAGCTCACATACTGGTTGGCGATGATTGCCCGGAAACGCCCCAGTGGATTGCCTGTGAGGTGCCAGGTGACCAGCAGGTATCCCCCGAGCAAAACGATGCCGGAGATTGCTGCCACGAGCCAGAAGCGGTGATGCTCTTTCCGGATCAGGTCGCGCACAAGCCAAAACAGCAACAGGGGTGCCAGAAGAAGGGTTGTTTCCTTGGAGAGTAAAGCCCCCAGCAGCAGCAGGCTGAAAAGCTGGGGAAGCCAAATACTGGCACGGTACCTGAGAGAGACGTAATAGACCAGAAGAGCTGCCAGGCCGAAAAAGGCTACATATACATCGGGCATCAACTTGTCAGCATAAAAGAGAGTCCAGTGGTTCAGGGTGAAGAGGGCCAGTCCGGCAGCCACAGCCCAGACGGAGTGCTTCCGCAGGACCAGGAAAACCATGGCCAGGGTGGCCAGGGTCAGCAGGAGCGCGGGGAGCGACGAAGCTAAATCCCCGACACCAAACAGCTTGTAAGACAGGGCTGTAAGCCCCAGCAATGCCCAGCGGAAACTGAAATGGTCCCCCCAGT
This sequence comes from uncultured Prolixibacteraceae bacterium, assembly GCA_964650525.1. Lineage (GTDB taxonomy): Bacteria > Bacteroidota > Bacteroidia > Bacteroidales > Prolixibacteraceae > UBA1413. The sequence continues at coordinate 9,126 of CAZYUA010000032.1, read as the reverse complement.
CAACCTGTCCCTTTGCCAGGCCGGAAGCCAGTTCGGCGTAATGCAGGTCGTCAAATCCGAAATGCCCGAGATAGGCAAAGCCGTGGTATAGCAGAAAGATCAGTGCCGACGCCGCAAGCAGCTCAAAGGCGGTTTTGGACTTCATGGCTTCGGGGTATGGTTATCCATTTCACCAAGGATCTTCTCTACCTCTTCCTGGGTGGCGTACAGTTTTTCCCTGCACATTCTGATAAGCATGGTGACCCGGGTGACCTTCTCGGCCAGTTCGTCAAGATCGAATTCTTCATTTTCGATTTTTGCCAGGATCTCTTCAATTTCGCTGACAGCTTCCTGGTAGCTGATTTTCTTTGTGGCCATAACTTTCTGGTTAGAGGTTGCTGAATATCGATCCGTCCCGGAACCGGCTTTCGATTTTTTCGTCCGGTGAGATCTGGTGAACCGACTGGAGTATTTTTCCTTTCTGAAGAGTGAGGGTGAAGCCTCGTTTGAGGACGTTCTGAGGGTCGAGGAGCCGTATCACGGCTTCGTGGTTGCCGGCTCTTTGCTGCGCCAGCAGCAGGCGGTTTCTGACTGCAGTCTTCGTGCCTTCTGTCTGGTTCTCAAGACGGTAATTCCATATCTGGAGATAATGGCGGGTATTCCGAAGGCAAGCCCCTGTCAGCCGGGCAAGGGCTCCCTGTTCCTGGTGGAGCTGCACCGTTGTTCCCCGCGCCAGACGGTATTGCTGGTACTGCAACCTCTCTTTCTGACCATAGAGGGAGCGTGTGAAGCTGGCTTTCAGTTGATGGCCCATGCGGGACAGATGTTCCCGGCTGAAGGTCAGCTTTTTCCCGGAACTGAACATCATCCGGGTGGCTGTCTCACGCAGCTGTTCCCGGTAGCTACCCAGGAGGGCAAGGGTGGTGCCGGCCAGCCTGTCCTGTAACTGCACAAGGGTATCCCGGAAGCGGAGCATCCCGGAAATGAAAAACTCGGCGACAGCGGTAGGGGTTTTCATCCGGGTATGGGCAACCAGGTCGGTGATGGTCTCGTCCTTTTCATGCCCGATGCCCGTGACCACCGGCAGTGGAAACTGGGCCACCGCATAGGCGAGGTCGAAATGGTCGAAGCAGCTCAGGTCGGCCTGGGCACCTCCGCCCCGGATGATCACCACGGCATCATAACAGCTCTCCGCCGCATAGATACGATCCAGGGCCTGCAGGATCGAAAAAACAGCCTCCTGTCCCTGCATGGTGGCTTCGTACAGCCGGTGGTAAAAACTGAATCCGTAAGGGTTTTTCTCCAATTGGTTGGTAAAATCCTGGTACCCGGCAGCAGTGGCAGACGAAATGACGGCTATCCGCTGGGGTACCGGCGGCAGGGACAGCTCCTGGTTCATGGTCAGCACCCCCGCCTCCTCCAGCCGGCGGATGACCTCCCTGCGGCGAAGCGCTAAGTCGCCCACCGTATAGGTGGGATCGATATCACGGAGGTTCAGACTGATTCCATAGGCAGGATGAAACTCCACCCCTGCCTCGGCCAGGATCCTGATCCCCTCTGAAAATGGCTGGCCGGTGGTCGTTTCAAAGTACGATTTCAACATGCGGAAAGAATAGGACCAGATGATAGCCCGGGCCCGGGCCCTGATCTCATCGGTAGCCTCATCCTTCTCCACCAGCTCAAGGTAACAGTGCCCTGCCCGGTTGACTTTCATTTCGCTGATCTCGGCAATGACCCACACCGGACCCGGAAAGGCCTCCTCCAGGCTTTCACGGATCTGCAGGTTGAGTTCGTATAGGGTCAGATGTTTCATACATCGGTCTTACCTTGTTTTCCCCCCTGTGAGTTTGTGGATTTCACGGCCACTGCCGGTAGCGATTTCCAGCAACCAGAGCCCGAAGGGAAGATCCCCGGGGAGTGCCAGCCTGTGAAGCCCCATGCCGGTGAACTTCTTTTCTATTACCAGGGTGCCGGCAGAACTGTACAATCTCACAATAAAACCGCCCTCGTTGGTTCCAGAATGGAGAATGGAGATCTGGGAGGTAAACGGATTCGGGAATACCTGCCAGGTATTCAAGGGCCGGAGATCCGCAGGGGTTGATTTTTGCAGCAGGAGTGAGGCCAGCTGCATATCGGGGATGCCATACCCCAGCAGGGAGTCAGGGTTTTGGATGAGGTTGCCGCTCAGGATCAGGGCTTTTCTGATCTGCGGGGCGGTAGCCTTCGGGTGTGCCTGCCAGAGACAGGCTGCCATCCCGGCAAGAATGGGTGAGGAAAAGGAGGTTCCGTTGTTGGCTACCACCTGACCGTCGGTCGAAGATACGGCCGTGCCCAGACCCATGGCTGCAAGGTCGGGTTTGACATCGCCGTCGGCTGAAGGCCCCGTGGAACTAAAGGATGCCCTGATTCCTTCCTTGTCGACGGCTCCCACGGCAATCACGCTGTCACCGTCGGCAGGGGCAGTGATATGCCTCCAGGCTTTGTTGCCCTCATTGCCGGCACTCACGAAAACCAGCATGCCGCGCGATGCAGCCATATTGGCACCCCGCGTGACCCGCGTGGTCTTGCCGTCCATCTCCCCATAGGTATGGTTCATCGTTGCCAGGTCGAAAACCGAATATCCCAGCGATGAATTGATGATGTCGGCGCCGGCGCTGTCGGCAAATTCGGCCCCCGCCACCCAATAGTCCTCTTCTACAGGGTACTCGGTAGGGGCATCTTCTGTGCGGAGTAACCAGTAGGAAGCCTCCGGGGCCGTGCCGACAATCTTCCCGGGCAGGTTCCCGGCCATGGTCGAGAAAACCATCATGCCGTGCGGATGCTCCCGGAATATCCGCGACGAGGGATTGACAAAATCCCGGGTTCCCAGCAGGCGGCCCTCCATCCGCAGCGAATCAAAGAGGGCCAGCGTATCGGCTTGGGAAAAACCGGCATCCAGTATGGCTATGACCATGCCTTCCCCCCTGTAGCCGGCCTGATGAAGGACCTGACCCTTCAGCATCGCCACCTGGTGCACTGCCAACCCGTAAAAGCTGCTATCAATAGGATTCTCCTGCCCGTAAAACCCGAATTTCCCGCCGGCACTCTTGGCAGGGGAGGGCGACGGCCTGGTACAAACCACCTCCCTGACAAAGCGAAAGCGGGAGATCTCTCCGGCCAGGGTGTCGGAAGGCAGCCGGACCGTAACGCCGTTGAGCCACTTCGATGAATGAAGCAACTCAGCCCCTGCCTGGAGTAATGTGTCCAGGTAAACCCGGTTGACCGGAAGATCGTATCCGTCTATGGGGATGCCCTGCCGGGTTCTCCTCTCTATAGCCCTGGCGGAGAGAAATTCCCCGGGTCTGCTGACACTATAGGGTGAACCGGCTTTATCGGTGAGCCCGACCCAGAAAGAGGATTGTGCCTTCGCATTCGTTGACGCGAAGGAGACTGCCAAAACCAGGACTAAACAACGGATCACCCTCCTGCCCATATCATTTCTTCTGGCGGATGAACCTCCTAATAAGCGTCCACCCGGTACGAATTTACGGTTTTCTCAAAAGTAACTCTTCGGGATTCTGCAAATATTTTTCCGGGTCTGTCAGGCGGTCGCGCTGCTTTTCCAGCTCCTGGAGCCGGGCAGAATCCAGTTTCCGGATGACTTCGGGATTCAGCAGCTTGCCTTCGCTGTAATATAAGGTGTAGAGCAATTGACCCTCTTCCGAAAAGTATTTCCAGGGTCCCTCCGGGAGGTCGTTCACGTACAGCGATTCAACTTCGGTCTTCCCGGAGGGATAATAGCTGATGCATTTCCCGTTCCTGGTGCCGTTGACATAATGGCACTCCAGGTAGGGAATGCCGGTGGTGTAAAATGCCCTGTAGAGCCCCTCCCGTTGGTCATCCTTCCACCACGAGGATTCAAGCAGTTCGCCGCTCTTGTAATAGGTACTGCAAAGGCCCTCTTTCTTGCCTTCGAGGTAGGTCTCTTCCGCAATCTTCACCTCATTGGAAAAATAACTCCACCTGCCGGTCTTCAATTCGTGGAGGTAGAGGCCTTCGGCCACCCGTTTTCCGTTCGTGTCGAAAAGGCGGGCTGAGGCCGTATCGCCGGGTGCCTGGTATCCGAGAATGGCCTTGATTGTGCCGTTGTCGTGGTACCGTTTCCATAATCCCGAGGGTTTCCCGTCGGTAAAGAAGCCTTCGTATACCAGTTTTCCATTGGGATACCTTTTTTGCCAGGGGCCCTGTTTCAGTCCGGCGCTATCGGTTTGGTTCAGGGCAGGCTGACCGGGGGAGGGCAGGGGATACAGGAGCAGGCACAGGAGGACTGGTATAAGGAAATTTTTCATTTTCAATAAATTAAGGAGGGGTGCCCGGAAGCACCCCTCCTAAAGTGGAACTGGCGGGAGTCGAACCCGCGTCCAAACGGGGAAGCCATATGTTTTCTACATGCTTAGCTCCGACTTGGTTTTCGTGTGACGGCTGGATCAGAGCCTCCGACCGGCACCTTATCTCCTGATTTTTTGCCCGGGACCCGGAGCTGCCCCGAACTAGCCTTCACTTGCTGCGCCACCGGATCCGGACGGATGAAGGCGTGACCTCCGGGGTGACGTCCCGCTCCGGCACCTGGTGCCGGATAAAGGTAACCTACTTGGTTCGGTTACGCAGCGAGAGCGTAATTGTTTTCGCCAGTTGTGGTTGAACGCCGTTGTTAACGGGCTGTGCGATCAATGCCCGGCATGCTTGCATACCTCTCCTGCCCGCTGTCAAAACCGGTCAGTCCCAAGGTGTTGTGATATCTTTACGATCTGTATACAATGGGTTTATGGGTATACCTGTCAAAAAACCCTTTATGTCTTGTGCGACAGTTTTACGGCAACAAATGTACCAATTCTTATGACATCTCCAACAACTGACTCCTTGTAAGGCATGACAAATCGTTTACTGCTTCCCTTTCTGGCCAAAAGTCGGAACAAGGACCTATCACCTGCATTCAGAAATAATGAATATTTGTTCTTTTTTTTTTAAATTTTTTTTTTTGAAAATTTGATACTTGAAAATAATCGATTACATTTACAGGATAATATCTGATTCGTAACTGGTTTAAAATTAGGACCGGACAGTCTAATTTTTTAAGGGAAAAATTAGTTTCGGGATAACCAAAATTTTGAACCAAAATACTTCAGATGACAGGATTTAAAATGTTTTGCTAAGTGATTAGCTATTCGGGATCTAAACCCAAGTTTTATCCAAATGTACCCCAATTGTGTTGATTTAGATTTCATAAAGCAGATTGCTGCCTTAAAATCCCTCTTTTTGAATCCGGGAGCAAGCCCCATTTATTCCCATTTTACCTTCGACTTATACCCTGGTGACGATTTTCCTTAGTCACATTTCCAATCTGCCATTTGCAGGTCGATGAAGCCATAAACCCATTGAACAAACAATAATTTAAGATAAGACACTATGAAACAACTGTTTATCATTTCGGGAAAGAATTATTTTTTCAAGAATTTGACCAATACGGTCAAAAAATGGATTTTCTTACCGGCACTGCTGATTTTTCTGACGATGAATCAGCTTTCGGCCCAAAGCATCATGGGCCTTAACGCCTATCTCGGAAAATTGGATCCCGGCACAGCGGGGCAAATGAAAAGTCTGATGGCCGACCTCCGTTCCACAGCCTTTTTATCGCAAGGCCGGCTTACTACCTATGGATTGAGCGGACCGGTGGTCACCCGCTGCGATGCGGCATCGGTAAGATTACTCTACAAGAAAAATCCACTATTCCAGCAGGTGGAGTTGCTGCGTTTTGAGATTATGTCACCCGATGAACTTTCCCTCAGCCTGGATCTGAACCGGCTGCAAAGTTTCACTAACCTGCGTTACATACTGGTGGAATTTGCCTATGATGCCTGCGGCGGCAAGTCCGAATCGTGTCTGGCCAATCTCGTGGCCAACAGGATTAAGGGAGGCAAATCCCCTGTCGTTGTCCTCTGTAAACTTTCAATGATTGATTAAAAAACCGATTAAACCTTTCTGCCATGAATAAACATAACCCATTACTTGTTTTAAAAAATAGTCCGGGAATCCTGGTTCTCCTGATGCTGTTTTTCCTCCTGCCACTTCAGGTCAGCTCCCAGGTGGTGGAAGCTTTTACCCAGCGTACCTCCCAGTATTCACCCACCAAGGTGATCTATAACATCAGGGGAGATTTTACCATGATAGGAAACACCAGTTTAACCCTGGCAAGTTACTCTGATGGTGGGAATAACAGCAGCGATATGATTTATGTGGATGTGGACGGCGACCCCTCTACCATCAATTCTTCTTCTGCCACCCTGCAGTTCTCCACCGAAAACAACGCAATTCCTTCCTGTTCCAATATCATCTATGCAGGTTTGTACTGGACCGGACGGGCTCACGACGGAGGTGCCAGTCCGGTTTCCTGGACAGAAAGTCTTTCGGGCAACTTCGGCCAGACCGATGTCAATGGGTATGCACTTACGATAAGTCAGTCCGGATCCGGAGATGACCGGACAGCTACCTACACGTTTACACCCTCATCGGGAGATGCCGTAGTATTCACATTCCGCACGTGGACGACAGGATGGATTTTTACTACATGGAACAGTACTGTTACTGTCCAGGTGGGATCAGGTGCCCCCGTCACCCTGTCACACACCCGTTCAGATAATAATAGCCTCGCTACACTGAATTCTCCTTACACGATTAACACCGGTTCAACCAGCATCGTTGTCAACAGCCTGAGGAAAGACCCTGCCAATAATACCATTGATGGCGATTTCTGGGCAAATGTGACTACGGGGACAGTTACACTGAATAAACAGCAGGTTAAGCTGAAGCACAGCTCGGGAGCTTATACCACCGTTGCGGCCAATCCCTCGGATATCCTGTATCCCAGCAATCAATACGGCAACATGTATTCAGCTTATGCGGAAGTAACCGATTATGTGCAGCAATACGGTCTGGGAGAATATTTTGTGGCCGATATGGCGTTGAGGAAAGGCGACGGAGGCGAAACCGGTTATTTCGGCGGTTGGGGAATGATCGTGATTTATGAAAATTTTAAGATGAACTGGCGGGATATCACAGTTTTTGACGGACATGCCTATGTCCAGGGGAACACCACCGTTTCCTATGATCTTCCCATCTCCGGTTTTTCCACTGTTCAGTCCGGAAATGTAAATATGAAGCTCGGTGTTATGGCCGGTGAAGGCGACCGGTCCATAGCGGGTGATTATTTGCAGATAATAAACCAAAGTAACAACTGGATTTCATTAAGCCATACGCTCAATTCTGCTGATAACTTTTTCTATAGTTCAGTGAACACGGGCGGAAATTCCAGGAATCCCAGTTTACTGAACAATACGGGGATAGACATCGCTATGTTCGACATCCCCAATACCAACAACACCATTATCACCAACAGCCAGACTTCCACGACGTTCCGGTATGGTTCAACCCAGGACACCTATGTCTTGTTCTGCCTTGCCATGGCCGTAGACGCCTACATTCCGGATGTTGAAGCCCTCAACTCGGTGATTACGGTCAATGGCGTTCCTTACGTATATGATCCGCTTACTCCGAATCCTGTTGTTCCCGGAGACGAAATCGGATATACCATAGATATCCGGAACAATGGTACGGAGCCCATCAACAATGGCCTGATTACGATACCCATTCCTTATTCCGCGGTGTTTAAAGAAAGTTCTTATGTGAATTATCATTTGACGGGTAATGGCATACCCGCCTATTACCCGGGTGTAGGAGCTAACGGTACCCTTATCTGGAATCTGGGGACTTTACCAGCAATGCCCGGAACCCTGCTGGCCAGGCTTTCTTATTCTTTTACGGTTACTACAGACTGTAATATCTTGTTTTTAACACAAAACGGCTGTCCCCTGGTTGTTTCTGAGGATGGTTCCATCAGCGGGGTTGGAGCTGTATCCGGAGTTGCCATTTCAGGCACTTCCTTTATATCAGGTTTTGTACAACCCGGCGATCCCTGTTCCCCTTCCCCGGTTTATGATCCGATCGTCATACCCGTCTCTGTAGATGATTATATCACAGCGAATTGCGGTACTGCTCCGTCGACCAGGGATTTTTCATATTGTGATGTGGGGACAGCCATTCCCATCACAGATGTTTCAGGGTTTTTCCCGAATGGAACGAGGTTTTACAGTCAGGATTGGACGACTGAATATACCATCAGCAATCCTTTCCCTGCAACAACCGGAACAGTTACCTTTAAAGCTGTTCCCCCCGGAGTTTCAGCCCCCCCAGAAGTAAACGAATGCAGCTATACGTTCACCATTACGGTCACTGGTGTAACCTCTGTACCGTCGGTCACCACTCCCATTTCGTATTGCCAGGGGGAACCTGCTGATCCATTAACGGCAACTCCTTCAGCGCCTGGAAATTTACTGTTTTATTACTTTACGACAGATCCCGGGGAATTGCCACAATCCGAGATTATCCCTTCTACCGCCATCGCAGGTACAACCAGCTATTATGTTGCCGAAGGATTATCAGGGCAGTGCATCAGTCAAACCCGGGTACCGATTGCGGTCACGGTGAACCAGCTGACCACGGTAGCGGCTGGTACCTACGGGCCGGTATGCGTCGATGCGGCGGATATCACCCTTGGGGGGACCCCAGCGGGCGGCGTATGGACAGGGACGGGCGTCAGCGGCAGCGGGCCGTATGTTTTTGATCCTTCGGTTGGCACCCAATTGCTGACTTATACCTATACGGATGCCAACACCTGTGTGAATACGGCGCAGACCACGATCACGGTGAATCCATTGCCGACAGTGACCGCCGGCACCTACGGGCCGGTGTGCGTCGATGCGGCGGATATCACCCTTGTGGGGACCCCAGCGGGCGGCGTATGGACAGGGACGGGCGTCAGCGGCAGCGGGCCGTATGTTTTTGATCCTTCGGTTGGCACCCAATTGCTGACTTATACCTATACGGATGCCAACACCTGTGTGAATACGGCGCAGACCACGATCACGGTGAATCCATTGCCGACAGTGACCGCCGGCACCTACGGGCCGGTGTGCGTCGATGCGGCGGATATCACCCTTGTGGGGACCCCAGCGGGCGGTGTATGGACGGGAACGGGAGTCAGCGGCAGCGGGC
>CAZYUA010000031.1:0-40401 GCA_964650525.1 uncultured Prolixibacteraceae bacterium | reverse complement strand
CAGTCAGGGTTTCTATAGTCAGGGTTTCACTCCAAGTGAAGCCCTGACTTGTGATTCAACTGAAGCCCTGACTTGTGATTCAAGTGAAGCCCTGACTTGTGATTCAACTGAAGCCCTGACTTGTGATTCAAGTGAAGCCCTGACTTGCACAAAGAAATGATATTGAGAGTCAGGGTTTCACTCCAAGTGAAGCCCTGACTTGTGAATGATATTGATAGTCAGGGTTTCACTCCAAGTGAAGCCCTGACTTGCATCACATCACAGCCCGCCTTGGGAGGCTGCCGGCAAAACCGGCCGGTATACGCACAGAAACCTTTTTGCAGGGCGCCCGGGGGATGGTCAACGTAGTCAGAGGCATGAAAGAATACGGCCTTGGATCAGGCAAAAGGCGTATGCAAGCCGTATTTCTTCATCATTATCCGGTCCAGGAGGCGGGTGGGGAGCCACCGTTTCAGCAGGGGCAGGGTGAAGCTCCTTTTTCCCAGCCGGATAAGTACCGGCGGGTTGCGACGCACGATTTTCGGGATCAGTCTTTTTACAAATAACTCCACGGGGGTGGCGATTTCCTGGGAGGTGTTGGCCCGGGCATGAATGAATTCCTTCACCGGGAAATACCAGGACTCCTCCCGGAGAGTAGCCTGTACTGTGTTTTCGCAGTTCTTACCAAAGTCGGTGACGATTCCGCCGGGTTGCACGGTCACCACCCGGATGCCGAAAGGTTTCAGCTCCATGCGGAGGACGTCGCTCCAGGCATGAAGGGCCGCTTTGGTAGCGCAGTAGGCTCCTGAAAACGGGGTGGGGGCAATGCCCGAAATACTCCCGATGTTGACAATCGTCCCTTTTTTATGTGCCTTCATATGAGGAGCAACTTCCTGAATCAGCCGGATGACACCGGTCAGATTGGTATGGAGCTGTCGCTGAAGTTCTTCGTCGGGAATATCCAGGGTCGCCGCAATCAATCCGTATCCGGCATTGTTGATCAGCAGATCGATGTTCCCGCAGACTCTGACGGCTTTTTCAACCGCATCTTTGATTTGCTGTGTTTGTGTTACATCGAGCGGAAAAGTCAGGCATCCTGCCTTCTCCAGTGATTCCAGGGTTTCGGGCCTGCGGGCTGTGGCTACCACCTGCCAGCCCATTTCCCTTAACCGGAGGGCTAGTTCACGGCCAATACCCGTGGAACATCCTGTAAGGAAGGCTGTTTTTTTCGCCGACACCGTAGCCTTGAATGGTTGATCCTTACTCATAGCACTGTTTGTTACCGGAATTTACCGTTCGGGAAAATCGAACTGTTGGAAGCTTCTGAATTTTTTAACGTAGAAAAGGTACACCATGCTCTTGCCGAACATTTCCTTATGGGTGGTGTGTGTCACCAGGGGCAGCAGCTGGGATCTTTTTCGGAGAAAACGGGGCAGGGAACCGTAAAAGGCCAGGTGGGCTTTTACAACGGCCAGGGCAGCCCTGAACTGGCCTGAACCCAAAAAGTTTGCTATGGCCACCACATCGAGCACGATCCTGGGAAACAGGGTAGTCGGGAGTTTGCCTTCCGGGAGGTTTTTTACCAGCATCCAGAGGCTGTTACGGAAATTGAAAAATACTTTCCGGGGGCTCTGGTAAGAGAGGGTGGCCCCCCCCAGGTGGTAAACAACACTTTCCGGTTCAAAGAATATCTGCCATCCCTGGTTTTTGAGGCGCCAGCAGAGGTCGATTTCCTCCATGTGGGCAAAAAAATCCTCGTCAAAGCCTCCGGCATGGTGAAAGGCAGCAGAGCGGATTAACAGGCAGGCTCCCGAGGCCCAGAACAGGGAGATGGCCTGGTCGTATTGTCCGTGGTCTTCTTCGGTTTCCGAGAGAATCCTTCCCCGGCAAAAGGGATATCCCCAGCGGTCGAGGAATCCTCCGGCGGCACCGGCGTATTCGAAGTGCCCACGACGGGTGGAGCTTTTGATTTTGGGTTGCACGGCGGCTATCCGGTGATCTTCTGCCAGCCGCTCCAGACAGGGTTTAAGCCACCCGGCGGTAACCTCCACATCCGAATTCAGCAACACGTAGATGTCGGCGGGCACCCGGGCCAGCGCCCGGTTGTAGCCCCCGGCAAACCCGAAGTTCTCTCCGAGTTCCAGGAGGTGTACCTCCGGGAAGTGATGCCTGAGGAAGTCTGCTGACCCGTCGGTGGAGCCATTGTCGGCCACGTAAACGGTAACCCCTTCCTCCCTGCTGTACCTCAGTACCGAAGGCAGGAATTGCCTGAACAGGGAGACTCCGTTCCAGTTCAGGATTACCAGGGCAATGGTCGGGGTTCCGCTCATACAGGTCAGGTGAGCAGCAACCGGGCCACCATGGCAGCCAGGTTTTCCTTCTCCAGCCCTTCGAGTACCCGGGTGATCCGTTGCAGGCGATCGGGCAGGTCTGACTCCCTGAGGCTCTCAATTTCCTTCATCTGTTTGCCGGTGAGTTCATCTTCGAGCAGCTCCGTCAGCCGGAGGTTTTCTGCTTTACCGCCCGGCAGGCCGAGCTTCTCGAGCTCTTCGATGGTAGCCATCAGGATGCCCAGTGCCTGGAACTTCACAGGATCCTTACTCTTTCCCACGCCCGACGAATCGCGGAGATTCCAGCTTGAATAGTCGTAATGGAGATCCCGGATCAGTTTGACTTTGGAGCTCTCCTTTCCGAAGATTCTTTCGAGGAAGATGAGGGTTTGGTTTTTCCAGGCTTCCAGGTCGAATTTGGCGTCGTTGAGCCGTTGCGCTTGTTCTTTCAGGAGTGCGATTTCTTGTTCAGCCATATTTATAAAAATTTCTTCATTGGGGAATACCAGGGTTTTCGCGGGGTGGATGGGGTGTTGGGGAGCCGGGTTTGTCACCAGGAACCGCCGGCGCCGCCGCCGCCGAAGCCTCCGCCGCCAAATCCCCCGAAGCCTCCTCCTCCGCCGCCACCGAAGCCTCCTCCGCCAAATCCTCCGCGGCCTCCTGAGAAATCGGACCAGGAGCCACCCCGGCCTTTCCGGCCCATCATGTCCAGGAGGATCCAGAATGGCAGGTCCCGGGTGCCGGTGTTGAAGGACTTCCTGTTGCCACCGCCGGAGACCGCCAGGATCAGGATAACCAGAAAAACGAGGAAAATCACGAATGGGATCACCCCGGAGCCCTCTTCCTTACCGCTGTAGGCTTCAGCCGTATACTCACCGCGGCTCAGCGCCAGGATCACCCGGGTGCCATTCATAATGCCCCCGAAGTAGTCGTTCTCCCTGAAGCGGGGAATCATCTCCCGGTCGATGATTTGCCCGTTGGCAACGGCATCGGGGATCACCCCCTCGAGCCCGTAGCCCACCGAAATGTATACCTGGCCGTTTTCTTCCGGGGTCTTTGGCTTCACCAGCACCACAATGCCGTTGTCCTTGTCGCGCTGACCCACCCCCCAGGTGTGTCCGATGCGGAAGGCAAAATCGGCCGGATCGTACCCTCCCAGGGATGAAACGGTAACCACAGCCACCTGGGTGCCTGTTTCCCGGTCAAAACGTACCAGGGTGTCTTCCAGCATGGCTTCCTGCCCGGGTGTCAGGATATCCGCAAGGTCGTTCACCAGCTTCGGCGGTTCAGGCCGCTGCGGTATCTGCGCCATCACAGCCAGCGGCAACAGCAGCGATAACCAGACAAAGGTTTGTGTCCATTTGTAATGCATGGTTGACATTTTATTCCGTTTCCCCGACAGAGATTTCATTCGGCAACTCATCAACATCTTCCGAGCTTCGCGGAAAATGCTCACCCAGCTGCTCACCAGCCATCCGGATTCCTTCGCGCAGCCCTTCTGTAATCCTCCCGGCACGGAAATGGTCCAGAACCGTCTCGCGGATTTCAGACCAGAAATTTTCCGGCACCTTGGCGTTGATACCCCTATCGCCCATAATCACCAGTTTGCGGTCGCTGATCGAAACATAAAACAGGATGCCATTACGGAGCACCGTCTGGTGCATGTCCAGTTTTTTGAAGATGTCGGCCGCTCTGTCGAAAAGGTTCTTTTTGCACCGGTGTTCCAGGTGTACCCTGATCTCGCCCGATGTATGCATCTCGGCTACCTCGATGGCCCGTTTCAGGGCCGCTTTTTCCTCAACAGAAAACTCCTCCCAGAATCCCATGGTTTAGGGTTTTTCTTCCAGTTAAACAAGTTGTATTTTCCGGTTTGCAGCGGCCATCTCTCCCTGGCTGCCGGTTCGTCTTACCGGGGTTTCTGATGCCTCAGGAACCTGCCGGTGGCACCTGGACAGCTCCGGGCGGCCTGAATCAGAATTTCACCTGCGGGGCTGTTTCAGCTCCGGGTTGCGCTTCGAAATAGGCTTTTTTCCTGAACCCGAAGATGGCAGCCGTGATCAATGCCGGGAACCTCCGGATGTACGCGTTGAAATCCTGGGTGATTTCGTTGAATTTCATCCGTTCCACGGTGATCCTGTTTTCCGTGCCTTCGAGCTGGGCCTGCAGGTCCAGGAAGTTCTGGTTGGCTTTCAGGTCAGGGTACTGTTCTACCACTACCAGCAAGCGGCTCAGCGCTGACGAGAGTCCCTGCTGTGCCTCCTGGAATTGCTGGATGGTCTCAGGCGTCAGATTGGCGGGATCCACCTGCATGGAGGTTGCCTTAGACCGGGCTTCTATCACCCTGGTAAAGGTCTCCTGCTCGTGTTGTGCATACCCTTTGACCGTTTCCACCAGATTCGGGATCAGGTCGGCACGGCGCTGGTATACATTCTCGACCTGCGCCCAGGCAGACGAGACAGCCTCGTCCTTCGATACCATGGTATTATACCCGCAGCCTGAGAAAAGAAAAACGGCAGCCATGGCTACCAGAAAAATCCAATTTTTTTTCATTTGTTTAAAATATTTAGTTCCTGTGGTAAATTCCGTGAAACAAATGGTTTATCCATGTGGTTGATCATGCTGGTTGATGCATAAATGATCCATGGATAGTTCATACCTGTTTTTTATGCAAATTTACAAACTGTTTGGATCAGCCACCGGAAAAACCGGAGAACTCCGTTATTTTGCCGCTAAGTTACATTTTTCGAAGGACAAAAAGATTCGCGTCATGACAAATAGTGCCTTCAGGGCAGCGATAGCTGCCGGGATTCCATCCCGTATGCCACCAATGAAGCCGTGGGACCCCGGAGTGAGCCATGCGCCCCGGCGGCAGGATATTCTGACCCCTGAGGAGAAGGTGCTGGCACTGCAGAATGGTCTCCGGTACTTTCCGGAGGCTCTGCATGCCCGGCTGGCTCCGGAATTTCTCGGAGAACTGGAGCGCTACGGGAGGATCTATATGTACCGCTACCGGCCCGGGTACCGGATGAAGGCGCGCCCCATCGGGGAGTATCCCGCGCGGTCGCTGCAGGCAGCCTCTATCATGCTGATGATCCAGAACAACCTGGATCCCGCGGTGGCCCAGCACCCCCATGAGCTGATCACCTATGGCGGCAACGGTGCTGTTTTCCAGAACTGGGCCCAGTATCTGCTCACCATGCAGTACCTGTCGCAGATGACCGATGAGCAGACCCTGATCCTTTATTCAGGCCATCCCCTGGGGCTCTTCCCCAGTCATCCCGGAGCCCCCAGGCTGGTGGTCACCAACGGGATGATGATCCCCAACTACTCCTCACGCGAGGATTATGAACGGTATAACGCCCTGGGGGTCACGCAGTATGGCCAGATGACCGCCGGCTCTTATATGTATATAGGACCACAGGGAATCGTCCACGGAACCACCATTACTGTGCTCAATGCCGCACGGATCCATTCCGGCGGCTCCCCTGAAGGGAGGATTTTCGTGACTTCCGGCCTGGGAGGGATGTCAGGAGCACAACCCAAGGCTGCTGTCATCGCCGGCATGGTATGCGTGGTGGCAGAGATCAATCTCCGGGCGGTGCAGAAACGCCGGGACCAGGGATGGGTGGATGAAGTGTACCATACCCTCCCTCCCCTGATTCGCCGTATGCAGGAAGCCTCCGCTGCGCGTGAAGCCGTTTCTCTGGCCTATGCCGGCAACGTTGTGGATTTGTGGGAAGAACTGGCACGGCGGGAGATTCCCGTGGACCTGGGCTCCGACCAGACCTCCCTCCATAATCCTTTCAGCGGGGGATACTACCCTGCAGGTCTCACCTTTGAGGAATCCAACCACCTGATGGCCAGCCAGCCGGAGCTGTTTCGCGAAAAAGTCCGCGAATCGCTCATCCGCCAGGTAGAGGCCATCAACCAACTGACCCAACGGGGTATGTACTTCTGGGATTACGGCAATGCCTTCCTGCTCGAAGCGGGCAGGGCCGGTGCCGACGTCTTCGGGGAGCACGGGAAATTCCGGTATCCCTCGTATGTGCAGGATATCATGGGCCCCCTCTATTTTGACTACGGCTTTGGGCCTTTTCGCTGGGTGTGTACTTCGGGTGACGCGGAAGACCTGGCCCGCACCGACAGGATTGCCGCCGCAGTGATCAGGCAAAGCCTGCGGCATGCCCCCGCGGAGCTCCGCAGACAACTGGAAGACAACCTGCAATGGATCCTCCGGGCAGGAGACAACAACCTGGTGGTAGGTTCCCAGTCACGTATCCTCTACGCTGATGCTGCCGGAAGAGTCGCCATAGCCGGGGCCTTTAACCGCGCCATCCGGAAAGGCCTCATCTCTGCCCCGGTGGTGCTGGGCCGCGACCACCACGACGTCTCCGGCACCGACTCACCATGGCGCGAAACCTCCAATATTTACGACGGATCGCAGTTTACCGCCGATATGGCAGTACAGAATTTCGCGGGCGACAGTTTCCGGGGAGCCACCTGGGTATCCCTCCACAATGGAGGGGGCGTGGGCTGGGGCGAGTCGGTCAACGGAGGCTTCGGCCTTACCATCGACGGCAGCCGACAGGCAGCCAAAAACCTGAAAAGTATGCTCTTCTGGGACGTCACCAACGGCATTGCCCGCCGCAGCTGGGCCCGCAATCCCCACGCCACCGCCACCGCCCGCATGGCTATGAAGCAAAACCCCCTCCTCAACATTACCCTGCCCTATCTTGCCAACCCTGAGGCCCTCTCGGCTCTCGTAAAACAATCAGCCAAAACCTGAAATTACGCCCTTATAGCCAGACAGATCTCCTGCTAACCGCGACACCGGTATGAACTCCCCCCCGGACAGCAAAAAAAAGGGATACCCGGTTTGCGGATATCCCCCATACAAGGAATAAATAATCTCTTTAAATTCCGGCAGACAGTTCAGCCCCTGGTTTGAATTTCACCACTTTCTTGGCTGCAATCTTGATTTCTTTACCGGTCTGAGGATTTCTCCCGGTCCTGGCTTCCCGCTTCGAAACCGAGAACGAGCCAAACCCGACAAGAGCTACTCTGCCACCTGTCTTCAGGGCTTCGCTAACAGCGTCAATGGTGGCATCAAGGCCTTTCTTTGCATCTGCTTTGGTCAAACCTGCTTTCTCAGCAATGGCATCCACTAATTGTGCTTTGTTCATACGTTAAAGTTTAAATGGTTAAATAAAATATAGTAATTAAGGAAATTCCAGAAAAAAGATAACAAAAATAACACAATAAACCAACCTTCCCGGCCGGTTTCCTGCCAAAACTAAAGAACGCATCAAATAGAACACTAAATTCTGAAAAACTTTTGAAATAACAACCTTTCATGCTGTTTTTTTTGCGATTTATTATCAACAAATGAACAACAACAGGTCAAACAGCCAGGTGGACCAGTTTTTTTGTTTCAAAAGCAGGCTCCCCGATGATTTCGTGGAGGTCAAACAGAGTGATCCGTTTACCGAACGGTTTGATTTCGCTTGTCAGGTCTCCGCCTTTGAGGTACAGTATCCCATTGGGCAGGGAGTTTTTCTGTTGCGCAGAGACATTTTTGGCGGTCCACCGGTAAAATTCCGGAAGGGTAGCCACCGCCCTGCCGGTGACAAAGTCGTACCTGCCCGCAAGCTGTTCAAGACGTGCTTGTTCGGTGGTTACATTCTGTAATCCGGCTTCACGGGCAATAGCCCCGACTACGTTGATCTTTTTACCGGTGGCATCCACCAGGTGAAAATGGACGTCAGGAAAAAGAATGGCCAGGGGAATCCCCGGAAACCCCCCTCCGGTGCCGGCATCCAGAATCCGCGTCCCGGGCCTGAACCGGATGATCCTGGCGATTGCCAGGGAGTGTAACACATGCTTCGGATACAGAAATCCGATATCCTTACGCGAGATCAGGTTGATGCGCTCATTCCAGGTTTGGTACAGAGACTCCAGCAAAGCCATCTTTTCACGTTGTTCCGTTGTAAGCCCCGGAAAATATTTCAGGATGATCTCCATGCTGTTATTCCCTCCCATCCATCTCGGTCATCTCAATCAGGTTGAACAGCATCTCCCGGGCTCTGAAAAGTTGCGCCTTTACCGTTCCCAGCGGCAAACGGAGTTCCGAGGCGATCTCTTCGTACGACATCTCACGAAAATAACGGTATTCCACCAGGGTCTGGTACCGGGGTTTCAATTTCCTGACAACCTTCCGCATGAGGATCGCCTTTTGCTTTCTGATCATCCTCTCCTCCGGGTTGGGCTCCCGGGTTGGGAGCCGCGACGGCGATTCCCCGTCGTTGTTGTCGGGATGCGTGTCGATGTTTACGGTGGTGCTGCCTTTGCGTTTGCGTAAAAAATCAATGCAGTTGTTGGAGGCTATCTTGAACAACCAGGTGCTGAAGGCGTATCCCGGCGAATACTGGTGCAGGTTTTTGAAGGCTTTCCCGAAAGCTTCGAGCGTCAGGTCTTCCGCATCGCTCTTATTGTTGACCATCTTCAGCAGCATAAAGTAGATGGAATCCTTATAACGCCCCAGCAGCCGCGCAAAGGCCTTCTCATCGCCCGAAAGGGCTGCCTGTACCAACTGATAATCCTGTTGCGCTTTCTCCGAAAGATTCGTCTCCTGTTCCATTCTCCTGCTTATCTCCGTAACAATCCGTACCGTCCCCTGGCAGCTACCCTGAAAAAGGGTACCAGCAGTCCGTATATGCACGAAGATAAGAAAATTTTCGGTTCTTTAAGTCTGTTCTGCAACCGTTTCATGGCGACCATCCATACCAGGGTGTGAAGCAGGGCCATGGCTGCCAGAACAGGCCATAGTGGCGGATAGAGGAACACCCCGGTAATCAGCATCGGCAAAAACAGGAGCTTCAGGAGCGTGAAAAGCGCAATAAACAGCCGGTGAAAAAACCCAAGTGATTTTTTCAGTCTTGATAATTTAAGCAAGAGTTCATAATAATCCTGGCGTTCCACCCGGATGTCCTTGCGCAGTACATGGCTCTCAACGGGAAAAATGGCGTTTTTCCGGCGTCTTATGATCTTGTTGAAGATCAGTTCCATGTTGAGAAAGTCCTCCTGCATCATTCCGGCAAATCCGTTCATCCCGAAATATTCATTTTTCACGAAGGCTATGTTTTCTTCGGAGACCACATAGGGAAGACCGTTGAGGCAGAAAGCCATGCTCTGGATTTGCTGGAAGAACGATTCGAGGCGGTAGAGTTGGTGAAAGAGTCCATTGGCAGGCACGAGTCCGGTATAGCCGATCACCACATCCTTATGGTTTTCAAAGGCAGTGTTGATTTCCGCGAGCCAGCCGGGGGGCGGCATCTCCATCGAGGGCACCGCAAAAACCACTCTTTCGTGGCTCACCGCTTTCATGGCCAGGTTGCGCGAAAGTTTTTGCGAATAACGGGTTTCCTGGTTCAGCCCCGTCATTTTAAGCCGCGGATACTGATGTTTCAGCAACCCGAGGGTGGGAACCGAATTATCCCCGGAAAAATCGTCCACCACGAGGAGCTCATAAGAGGGATAGTGTATCGACAGCCACCCGGGAAGATTTTTGGCAAGATTTTCCTCTTCGTTGCGTTCAACCATTACCACCGATATGGATTCTTCATTTCCCCGGGGAGCCGGGGGTTTGTAAAAGGAGAGCCTCAGCAGGAACTGCACGAAATATATGAGCAACAGCAGCCACACCAGGGCCAGTGACCCTGTGAAGATCAGGTCGCCGGTCCCGGCAGATTGGAAAAAGGTGACCAGTTGTTGCAGCATGTCCAGTTTTGTGTGCAAAAATAAGAGGATAATCTGAAAAGGTCCCGGGGAAAAGCAAAAAGATACCCGGGTAGTTGTTAACAGGTGCAACAGTGGGCAGCGGGGCAGGCGGGGTTGTTCCGCTTTCGGGTCATTTCATTATCTTTGCCGGTAATTTGTTGATGCAGATGGTCGGTTTATTTTCTGGATGTCCGGGAACGAAGGCGAGGGCAGGGGTTTTTAAGACTTCGCACGGGGAGGTTGCCACCCCCGCGTTCATGCCTGTGGGCACGGCCGGTTCTGTCAAGGGGATCCATACCCGGGACCTGAAGGATGACATCGGGGCCTCCATGATCCTGGGGAACACCTATCATCTGTACCTTCGTCCCGGCCTTACCGTGTTGCAGGCTGCCGGGGGTCTCCACCGGTTCAACGGGTGGAGCGGCCCGATACTCACCGACAGCGGGGGGTTCCAAGTTTTCTCCCTTGGGGAATTGCGCAAACTCACCCCCGAAGGAGTCCGTTTCCAGTCGCATATCGATGGTTCAACCCATTGGTTTACCCCGGAGGGCGTTATCGACATCCAGCGGATTATCGGGGCTGATATTATGATGGCGCTGGATGAGTGCACCCCCGGAGATGCCGATCTGGCCTATGCCACGAAATCGCTTGATCTCACTCAGGCCTGGCTGGAACGTTGTTTCATCCGGTACAGGGCCACCACCCCGGTTTACGGATATCATCAGTCCCTGTTCCCGGTGGTACAGGGGGCCTCCTTTCCCCAGTTGCGGCAACAAGCCGCCCGGCATGCGGTGGGGTTCGGAGCCGAGGGGTATGCCATTGGCGGACTGGCCGTAGGGGAACCGGAGGCGGTGATGTACGACATGGTGGAAGTGGTGAACGAAATCCTCCCTGAAGACAAACCCCGGTACCTTATGGGCGTAGGAACCCCCGTAAACCTCCTCGAAGCCATAGACCGCGGTGTCGACCTGTTCGACTGCGTGATGCCCACACGCAACGGCCGTAACGGCATGCTCTTCACCGGCCGCGGCATCATCAACATCCGCAACAACAAATGGCAGAACGACCACTCCCCCGTAGACCCTGAGGGAACCTCCTTCGTCGACCACCACTACTCCCGGGCGTACCTTCGCCACCTGGTGATCTCAAAAGAGATGCTCGGTGCCCAGATCGCCAGCCAGCATAACCTGGCCTTCTACTGCCGTCTTATGGAGGACGCCCGCCACCATATCCTCGGGGGTACCTTTAAAGCCTGGAAACAGGAGATGATCACCCGGCTGAACATACGACTATGAACCCACCAAAACCCACCAGCCGGACCCGCCGCCTCCCCGCTCTCCTCAAAACCCGCATCGGCGATTATTACAAAATTATCGACTTTTATATCTCCCGGAAGTTCCTCGGTACCTTCTTCTACTCCATAGCCCTCATCATCAGTATCGCCATCGTCTTCGACATTTCCGAAAACCTCGACGAATTCATCTCCAAGGATATTCCCACCCGGGACATTGTGTTCCAGTACTACCTGAACTTCATACCCTATTTTGTCAACCTCTTCAGCCCGCTGTTCACCTTTATCGCCGTGATCTACTTCACCTCGAAAATGGCCTACAACACGGAGATCATTGCCATTCTGAGCAGCGGTATGTCATACCGCCGGCTCCTGAGACCCTATATGGTTTCAGCTGCCGTCATCGCCCTTTTTACCTATCTGCTTGGGAATTATGTCATTCCTGTATCCAATGGCAAACGCATCGACTTCCGGAATGTGTACATCACTCAGAACAAATCCAATGTTGAGCGAAACATTCACCGGCAGATTGATCCCGGAGTTTACATTTACATGAAGTCTTTCGGCACCAACAATGTAGGCAGTTTTTTTACCCTCGAAAAATTTGAAAACAACACCCTGGTTGAAAAGCTGACCGCCGATAACATCAGCTGGAACCAGGACTCCTCCCGCTGGGTCATCAACAACTACTGGAAGCGCACCTTAACCGATGGCAGGGAGGTCATTACCCAGGGTTACCGGATCGATACGGTGCTGAACATGACGCCTGCCGATTACACCACGGGGGTCAAGGAGTTGGAGGCACTCACCACCGGTAAACTGGTAAAAGAAATTACGAGCATGAAATTGCGGGGGGTGAATCCCACGGAACTCCTGATTGAGCGGCACCGCCGCATCAGCAACCCCTTTTCAGCTTTTATCCTGACGCTGATCGGGGTTTCGCTGGCTTCCCGGAAGATCAAGGGGGGATTGGGATTTCACCTTGGCCTCGGCCTGCTGCTCAGTTTTTCGTATATCCTGTTCATGCAGGTGTCGGTAGTGTTTGCCATTAACGGAAATATGCCTCCGTTCCTGGCAGTATGGATTCCTAATATCCTGTATGCTCTGATTGCCTCTTTCCTCTACCGGTGGGCCGCACGCTAAAGGTTCCCCATGTCGCCTTCAGGCGGCAAACGCCTGCCGGGAAGTGCATGTGGCCCCGCACAAAACAGCCCCGGACAACCCGCCGGCAGACCGGTTTTCTCCTCTCTTCAGCCCGCACCGGATTTATTATATTTATTTAACAATCTGTAAAATTATTCTGATACAAAAGGTTATATCTTGTACAACAATTAGCCTGCGGAAGAACCAAGTGGTGTTGCCGGGAAAAATGTTTTATTTTTGCCCTGTTTATGTTGCGTTCCCGGAGAACGTGCGGCATCCTGAAATACGTACTTAACGAACCATACTATGTCTTTAAAGAGGAATATTCTGGATTTGAGAAAGCGGAAGCAGGAAATCCAGAAAGGAGGAGGTGAGGAGGCTATCGAGAAACAGGCTCAGATGGGCAAGCTTACAGCCCGTGAACGGATTCTGGCTATCCTTGACGAAAAATCCTTCCACGAGTACGACATGTTTGTGGAGCATACATCCCGCGATTTCGGCATGGAGGATAAAGTACTCCATGGCGACGGAGTGATTGTCGGCACGGGGATTATGAGCGGGAAACCCGTCTGCATCTTTGCACAGGATTTTACGGTGGCCGGGGGCTCCCTGGGGTTGATGCATGCCCAGAAGATCACCAAGATCATGGATCACTCCCTGAAAATGAGGGTCCCCCTGATCGGCATCAACGACTCAGGCGGCGCCCGGATCCAGGAAGGGGTCAACTCACTGGCCGGTTATGGTGAGATCTTCTTCCGCAATACCCTGGCTTCTGGGGTGATACCCCAGATATCGGTTATCCTGGGGCCCTGTGCCGGAGGAGCCGTTTACTCTCCTGCTCTCACCGACTTTGTCTTTGTGGTCGAGAACATCTCCAAGATGTTTATCACCGGCCCCAGCGTCATCAAATCGGTGCTGGGTGAAGATATCACCATGGAAGAGCTGGGTGGCGCCAGGGTCCATGCCCAAATTTCCGGCAATGCTCATTTCTATGCCAGGAATGAAACGGAATGCTTTGCGCAGATCAAAAAGCTGATGTCTTACATTCCCTGGAATAACAAGGAGAAAGCAGCGGTTATCGCCCCCAAGCCTCCCAAAAAATCGGGGAAAATAGACAGGCTGGTTCCGTCAGATCCGCGGATACCCTACGATATGCGCGACGTTATCGCGGCGGTTGCCGACGGATCGGAATATCTGGAGGTCATGGAGCATTTTGCCCCCAACATCATCATCGGCTTTTGCAGGATGGAAGGGGAGACGGTGGGTTTTGTGGCCAACCAGCCGATGGTACTGGCCGGGGTCCTCGATACCGACAGTTCCGACAAGGCGGCCCGGTTCATCCGGTTTTGCGATTCCTTCAATATCCCGATCGTGACCTTTGAAGATTTGCCGGGTTACCTGCCGGGTGTTGACCAGGAGCATGCCGGGGTTATCAGGCACGGGGCCAAGATCCTGTATGCTTACAGTGAGGCTACGGTACCCAAGATTACGGTCATTCTCCGCAAGGCTTACGGGGGAGGTTACATTGCCATGAACTCACGCCATCTGCGCGCTGACTTCGTATTTGCCTGGCCGGCAGCCGAAATTGCCGTTATGGGCCCCGAAGGTGCCGCCAACATCGTCTTCCGTAAGGAGATCATGGAAGCCGAAGACCCTGAAGGTATGCGCCTCAAGAAGATCCAGGAATACAAGGAGAAATTTGCTAACCCTTACGTGGCGGCTGCCAAAGGATATATCGACGAAGTCATCGAACCCTCTGAAACCCGCCAGCGAATCCTCCATGCCTTAAAAATATCGCATAACAAAAGCGTTTCCATGCCTGCAAAAAAACATGGAAACCCTCCGTTTTGATCCTTTTTAATCGTATGATTGATGACTGAAGTAACCGATTTCAACGACCTCATCGTCCAGGGAGCCAGGTACAAAACCACCCTGACGCCTAAGTTCAAAAACCGGAAGGTCTGGAAAGCACCCAACAGTAACCTGATTTATAGTTTTATCCCGGGAACCGTTGTCGACATATTGGCGAAACCGGGTCAGAAACTGAAGCAGGGTGAGACCATCCTGGTGCTGGAAGCCATGAAGATGCTCAACAACGTGTTAATGCCCTTCGATGGAGAGGTGGTACGGGTTAATGTCCGTGTAAACGATGTCGTTTCCACGAAGCACGCCATGGTGGAGCTGAGGCCCCGGTAAGCGGGACGAGTGCTGAAAAGACGGGTGCCGCCGGGCAAAAAAAAGAGGCTGTTGAAACAACAGCCCCTCAAAAATCTGATTATTAACTTAAACTATTCTGCTATTCATTTCCAGTAGTCCTCATCAGCCATCCACGGTTCCAGTCTCAGCTTTTCATCAGCGGCTGCCCGGAAGCCCGGGTAGTACCAGTTGAAGGACCAGGTCATCCAGGGCTCCATTTCCAGCGCAGGTTCAACCGCTCCGGCACCGCTCACGGCAAATTCCCAATCCTCAATGTCGGTCATCCAGGGTTCCAGGATGGCCTCTTTTTCATCTGCCTGCCCCGCACAGCTTTCATCCGTTAAGCCGAAGGGGGATAGAAGCATCCATGGCTCCAGAACCGGAAGTTCCTCTTCTGCAGGTACCGCCAGCACCGCCATTTCCCAATCTTGTGAAGAGGTCATCCACGATTCCAGGTTAAGGGCCTCTTCTCCGGCCTGTTCCAGGTCGCGGAGACTGTTGTTGCTCCAGAATAGGTCGGAAACCATCCACACCTCCAGCATAAGGAACGGATCGGTACCTGTTTCATAACCTGAGGCAGCTTTTGTCTCCATCCCGTCTGATGCAGCAATACTGCCGGAGGTGAATACCAGGATTGCAGCCATCAGCAGCAAAAGAACTCTTGTTTTCATCGTTATCTGTTTATTATTTTCTGACATGGTATCGTCGTTTTAATGATTACAATTCAATAGACTGTTGAACGGTGCAAAGGTTACATCAGTTCAGCCGGAAAAACAGAATAATCCAGTGAGTGGGGGGGTATTTGCCGGTAAGTGGAGATTTGGGGCGGCGAAAAAAGTAGTAAATGGTATTTTATTCAGGAAGGAGCCGGGTCAGGGGGTGGCTGGGGAGTGGCCGGGGTAAACGAAATATCCGGGGGGCCAGGCCTGGTCAAACCGGGGTGGCAGATGCCTGAAGAGGCCTGCGACGGCGGAACCGCTGCCAGTCAGGGAGGCCCAAACAGCCCCCAGGCGGTATAGTTGCTGTTTTATCCTTGCGGTTTCCGGTACCAGCCGCGAAGCAGGTTCTTCAAAGTCGTTGGTGAGGAGGTCTTTCCAGGTATCGACAGGATTAGCAGCCAGGTTCCGGATGCTGGCTGCCGGTTTACGGGGCCGGATCAGGCGGTAGGCTTCTGCCGTGTTCACCGATGCCGGGGGTTTGACAATGGCCAGGATATACCCTGAGAGGTCTATGGAAAAGGGTTCGAGCCGGGTTCCGGTGCCGGTGGCAAAGGCCGGGACTCCCGCGATGAAAAAGGGTGCATCCGCGCCCAGACGGGCAGCAGCCTCCTCCAGTTGTGACTGTCGGAGTTTGAGCCCGAAGAGGTGATTAACCATTTTCAGCGTAGCCGCCGCATCCGAGGAACCGCCACCCAGTCCTGCCCCTGTGGGGATCACCTTGTGAAGGTGGATCCTTACCGGCGGCAACCGGTAGGCCTCTTCCATCATCTTCCACGCCTTCACCACCAGGTTCTCCCCGGCGGCCGAGCCCGTGTCAGGCCCCGACGACGTGAAATGAAAAGGTCCTCCGGGAAGGATCTCCAGGATATCGCACAGCGGAACCGGGTAAAACAGCGTCTCCAGGTTGTGGTACCCGTCGGGCCGCCGCTCTGTTACCTGCAATCCGAGGTTTATTTTCGCATGGGGGAAGGTAATCACCCGATCAGCAGTTGAAAGGTTCAGGCCTTATTTCCGGCCCAGGAGTTCATATTCGAGAGGAGAACCACAGGCGCAGATGAGGTTGCGGTCGCCCCAGGCATTGTCGACCCTCCCCACAGGAACCCAGAATTTGCGTTCCCTCACCCAATCGAGAGGCCAGGCGGCCTTTTCGCGCGAATAGGCGTGGGGCCAATGGTCACCGCACACTTCCGCAGCCGTGTGGGGGGCGTTTTTCAGTACGTTGTCTTCCGGATCGGCATCGCCCCGTTCCACCTCGGCGATTTCGGCATAGATCTGGTTCATGGCCTCAGCAAACCGGTCTAGTTCAGCCCGTGGTTCGCTTTCTGTGGGCTCGATCATCAGGGTGCCATGCACCGGAAACGACAGGGTGGGGGCGTGGAATCCATAATCCATGAGCCTCTTGGCGATGTCGGTTTCGGTGATGCCTGCCCGGTTTTTGAGGTGACGGCATTCGAGGATCAGCTCGTGGGCTACCCTGCCGTTTTCGCCGGTGTAGAGGATGCCGTACTTGTCGCGCAGGGCGGCAGCGAGGTAGTTGGCATTGAGGATGGCCACGCGGGTAGCCTGGGTGAGACCTTCACCCCCCATCATGCGGATATACCCATAGGTAATTGGCAGGACGGAGGCGCTGCCCCAGGGTGCTGCTGCCACGGCGCGGATGCCGTGGTGCCCGTTGTCGACAACGGGATGGGAGGGCAGGAAGGGTACCAGGTGGGCGGCCACCGCTATGGGCCCGACCCCCGGGCCGCCACCCCCGTGCGGAATGGCAAAGGTCTTGTGCAGGTTCAGGTGACATACATCAGCACCGATGATGCCGGGGTTGGTGAGCCCCACCTGGGCGTTCATATTGGCGCCATCCATGTACACCTGTCCGCCGTGCTCATGGATCATCCGGCACATCTCAGAAATGGAGGCTTCGAAAACCCCGTGTGTCGAAGGATAGGTGACCATGAAGGCTGCCAGCCTCTCCCCGTGGGTTGCTGCTTTGGCCTGCAAATCCTCCTTGTCGATGTTGCCGCGGCTGTCGCATGCCACGACCACCACCTCCATGCCGGCCATCACGGCACTCGCCGGATTGGTACCATGTGCCGATGCCGGTATCAGGACCACTTTCCGTGCCTCCTGGCCCCGGCTGCGGTGGTACTCCCTGATAACCATCAGACCGGTATACTCCCCGGCAGCCCCCGAATTGGGCATCAGGCTCACCGCTGCCATACCGGTGATCTCCGCCAGGTCACGGCTGAGCCGCTCCATCATCTGGTGGTAGCCCCGGGCCTGCTCCGCCGGCACAAAAGGATGTAGTCCGCTGAACCCGCTCCAGCTGACGGGCAGCATCTCCATGGCTGCATTCAGCTTCATGGTACACGATCCCAGCGAGATCATCGAGTGGGCCAGCGACAGGTCCTTCAACTCCAGCGACTTGATATACCGCATGAGCGCGGTCTCCGAGTGGTACCTGCAGAATACCTCCTGTTGCATGAAGCTGCCGGTGCGCAATAAGGCCGGGCTGAGGTTTTCTGCCGGCGGCACGGCAGCGATTTCCGGCACCGGTCTGCCGGCAGCAGCGGCAAACACCTCTGCAATGGCGGCGACCTCCGCCCTGCCGGTAGTCTCATCCAGGCTGATGCCCACGAGGCCGTTTTCGAAATAGCGGAAATTCATTTCCCTGGCCAGGGCTTGCCGGCGGAGGGTCTCCTGGTCCACCCCGGCAGGCAGTTCGATCCGCAGGGTGTCGAAATACGATTGGTTAAGCTGCCGGCATCCCAGACGGGTAAGAGCTCCGGCCAGCTGCATGGCGGAGTGGCGGATGCCGGCAGCTATGGTTTGCAGGCCGCGGGGGCCATGGTAAACAGCATAAAACGAGGCCATGGTGGCCAGAAGGGCCTGGGCCGTACATATGTTGGAGGTGGCCTTTTCGCGCTTGATATGTTGTTCGCGGGTCTGCAGTGCCATGCGCAGGGCCCTGCGGCCATGGACGTCTTTCGTCACCCCTATGATCCTCCCCGGCAGAATCCGCTTGAACTCCTCACGGGTGGCAAAGTAAGCCGCATGGGGGCCCCCGAAGCCCATGGGGATGCCGAAACGCTGGCTGCTGCCGAAAACCACGTCGGCACCCCACTCCCCGGGAGGCGTCAGCAGGGCCAGCGATAACAAGTCGGCAGCAACTGCCACCCGGAGCCCCCCCTCGTGGGCCAGCGCCACCAGCCCACGGTAGTCCTCTACCTCACCCCCGGCATCAGGATACTGAAGCATCACCCCAAAAAGGTCGCCGGTGAACCGGAAACCACCACGCCCGGAGACCACCAGCTCTATGCCCAGCGGTTCCGCACGGGTCATCAGCACATCCAGGGTCTGGGGCCAGATCTTCTCATCTACCAGAAAACGACATACCCCCGCCCTGACCTGCTCCCGCGAACGGGCGGAAAAAAGCATCGTCATCGCCTCGGCGGCAGCCGTGGCCTCATCCAGCAGCGACGCCCCCGAAATTTCCATCCCCGTGAGCTCTCCGGTCATCGTCTGGAAATTCAGCAACGCCTCCAGCCTCCCCTGCGAAATCTCCGCCTGATAGGGCGTGTACGACGTATACCATACCGGATTTTCCAATACATTCCGTAAGATCACCGCCGGCGTCACCGTATCGTAATACCCCATGCCAATGTAGCTGCGGAATACCTGGTTCCGGGAGGCCAGCTCCAGGATCTCCCGGTAGTACTGCCGCTCCGTCAGCCCCGGTTCCAGCTTCAGAGGCTCCTTCATCCGGATGCCCGCCGGTACCGTCTGATCTATCAATTCCTCCAGGGTGGATACCCCCGTTTTTTGCAGCATGAGATCCAGATCCTCTTCCCCGGGTCCGATATGACGATTTGCAAAATGATCTGCCAGCATAGTTGGTTTTTTTGTTTTTGGATTCAGGTACAAACTTACGGGTACCGAAGGTAAAAAATAATGACGATATTCATACTTGTGGGTAATCCCTGCCTGAGATTCCGCTCCTACGGAGCTACCCCGGTGAGAAA
Organism: uncultured Prolixibacteraceae bacterium; assembly: GCA_964650525.1. Taxonomy (GTDB): domain Bacteria; phylum Bacteroidota; class Bacteroidia; order Bacteroidales; family Prolixibacteraceae; genus UBA1413. The sequence continues at coordinate 20,951 of CAZYUA010000031.1, read as the reverse complement.
GGGATTGTTTTCCTTTTCGTACCCGAGAGTGGTCTCCGGTCCGTGGCCGCACCAGACTTTGGTCTCCGGGGGCAGCACCAGCAGCCGGGTGGTGATGCTGCTGATCAGCTGATGGTAATCACCGCCGGGAAGGTCGCTTCTCCCGATGCTTCCGGCGAACAGGAGATCCCCGCCGATCAGAAATCCGTCTTCCGGGGCATACAGCGCTATATGGCCGGGGGAGTGGCCCGGCACGTGGAGTACCTGCAGTGCCGAATGGCCGAAGAGAATCTCCCCGCCATCCTCCAGGTAGCGGTCGGCTGCTTTGACTATTGTTGGCGAAAACCCGAAAAAGGCTGCCTGCAAGGGGGCCTGCTGCAGAAGCCTGGCGTCGGCGCGGTGGTGCACAAAGGGAATGGACCAGGTATGCCGCAGGTGCTCCACCCCCCACAGATGGTCAAAATGACAATGGGTGTTCACCAGCATCACCGGCATCAGCCCCATCCTTTCCACAAAAGCGGCGACCTCCGCCCTTTCTGCTTTCGAAGAAAAACCCGCGTCGACGAACACGCATTCGCCGGTCTCATCGCTAACCAGGAGGCTGTTCTCCTGCAGGGGGTTGACAATGAATTTATGGACGGTAATCATGGATTTCAGCGGTTTACGGTACCCCGCAACAAGGGTACGAATACAAAGGCGCCCTGTTTTTCGCTGGTGAACTGCTCTTCACCCGTGCGGGTGATGAGCATCATTTCCTGGTGTCCTTCCCCTCCCACGGGGATCACCAGTTTGCCCCCGGGAGCAAGCTGGACTTTCAGGGCTTCCGGCACCTGCGTCGCCGCTGCCGTAACCAGGATCCTGTCGAAAGGCCCGTAGGTGGGCAACCCCCTGCTGCCGTCGCCATAGTGGAACGAAGGATGGTAACCCAGCTCCGGCAGCAGGGCCCGGGCTTTCACATAGAGCTCCTTCTGGCGTTCAATGGTGTAAACCTGGGCTCCCAGCTCACACAGGATGGCCGCCTGGTATCCCGATCCCGTGCCTATCTCCAGCACCTTCATCATCGGACCGACATCCAGGAGCAGGGTCTGGAACGCTACCGTGTAGGGCTGCGATATCGTCTGCCCCGCACCAATGGGAAAAGCCTGGTCGCGGTAGGCAAAATTCAGAAAAGTGCTCTCCATAAACGCATGACGGGGGACCTTCCCGAATGCTGCTAAAACCCGCTCATCGCGTATGCCCTTGATCTTCAGGGCGTCAACCAGACGTTTCCGCATCCCCACATGATGGGCATCCTCCTTCCAGGCCATGTTTTCCGATTTGCTGCAAAGGTACATGAAATATCCATGGATTATTTATACACCAACCAGCATGATTAACCACATGGATATTACATGTGTTTCCAATCTTTTTCCATATGAACGTAATAATTTAAACACATGAAAAAGGAGCATAACCTCCTGCTCCCAAAAACCAATATTAACAGGCCGGGTTAATAAGTTGTACCCGCACCGGAGCCCTGATATCGCCGGTTCCATTATTTTTGTACTATGATAAACATAGGAATGATCGGAAGTATGAGCTCCCTGGCGGCTCATGCCCGTAAGCTCAGCACCCTTCCCGGCATCCGGATGACCGGCAAGTCATCGGTAGGCATCATGGAAACCGAAAGCAAGTCGCTGTCGGTGCCTGAATTCAGCCGCCGCGATCTGGTCGAAGCTTGCGACATGCTGGTGGTAGACCAGTCGGCCCTCCTCACCCCGGAACTGCTGAAGCATGCCGTCAGAACCAACAAGCACCTCTATTTTTCCGATTTTCCGGATTTCGGCGACGAGGGAGCCGCAGGCCTGCTCAAGCTTGCCGGGGAGGCCGGCACCGCCATTTACATACAGAATCCCCTGGCCGACGAACCCCTGACGGGATGGCTCTGCAAAAACCGGAGAGAACCGCTCTATGTGAATTTGTTTGAGTCTGCAGCTCCGGAAGTGGACAGGAGGAGCCTCCTGCTCCGGTACCTTTTCTATGCGGTAGGGCTCTTTGATGCCCCGCCGCGGAAAATTCGCGTCAGCGGCACCCATCACCCCGGGAGAGGATACCGTTTTCTGAACCTGCGGCTTGACTATGATACGGCCTCGACACTCAACCTGGAGCTCCTGGTTTCGCCGAAAGCCGAGCGTTCCCTGCGCGCCGCCCTGCCGGGCGACTACCTCACGGCCGATCTGCCGGCCGGCAAAGCCTGGCTCAACCACCACGAGATGACGCCCCTCCCGCCTGCTACCGACAGTCTCGGGAACTTCCTGATCCCGGCCGATAACGGCGACTTCAGCCACCGCTCCAACCTGGGAGCTTACAAATCAGCCCTGGACACCCTCGAGGAAGTGCTGCAGAAATCCGAAATCTTCACCCCCTGGTTTTGATCCGAAAAGTTTCTTCTCCTGCCGCAATAATTCCACCTCCACTCCGTTCTTTCAGCAACGGTGCAAAGTCACCGCTGCTGAAAGCCTGGCTCATTCCGACATTATGAACAAAAAAAGACAGGTACTGAAATACCTTTTCTTTGATTTCCTGGCTGCCGCCATCAGCTGGACCCTCTTTTACATATACCGCAAGGAGGTCATCGAACCGGGCAAATTCGGCTACGACATCCCGATAGAGTTTACGCAGCAGTATTTCCTGGGACTGGTACTCCTCCCCACCGTCTGGATACTGGTGTACTACCTCACCGGTTTTTACAACAACATTTTCAGGCGTTCCAGGTTGCTGGAACTGGGGAAGACCGCCCTCACCTCCATCGTCGGGGTAACGGCCATCTTCTTTCTGTTGTTACTCAACGACACCATATCGTCGTACAAGAACTATTACCAGTTGTACTTCAATCTTCTGCTGCTGCACTTCTCGTTTACCTACATCTTCCGGCTTATCCTGACCACCCAGACGATCCGGCGCATCCACCAGAGGAAGATAGGCTTCAACACGGTGATCATCGGGAATAATGAGAAGGCGCTGCGCATCTACCGGGAGATGGAAGCCCAGACGCAGTCTGCCGGCAACATTTTTACCGGCTATGTGGCTGTAGGCAGCAACCACCAGGGGCTGCTGGACCAGCACCTGCCCAGGCTGGGAGGATTTGAAGACCTGGAGCAGATCATCGCGGATAACCATATCGAGGAGGTGATCATCGCCCTGGAAACCGACCAGCACGACAACATCAGCCAGATCCTCACCATTGTCGAAAACCGGGAGATCATCATTTGGGGAATTCCCGACCTGTATGACTTTCTTTCGGGGATGGTGAAGATCAACACCATCTACAGCACCCCCCTGATCAAGATTGCCAACGGGCTGATGACCCCCTGGCAGGAGAATATGAAGCGGCTCCTGGATGTGGTGCTGTCGGTGGTGGCCATAGTGCTGCTGTTGCCCGCTTACCTGGTGCTGGCCGTCATTATCAAAGCCACAAGCAAGGGGCCGGTGATCTACAGCCAGGAGCGGGCCGGCAAGTTGGGGAAGCCCTTTACCATCTATAAGTTCCGGAGCATGGTCGCCGGCGCGGAGAAAAACGGCCCCGCCCTCTCCAGCCGCAACGACAGCCGGATCACCCCCATCGGGAAGTTCATGCGCAAAACCCACCTCGACGAGATCCCCCAGTTTTTCAACGTCATCATGGGAGACATGTCGCTTGTGGGGCCCCGGCCGGAACGCTATTTCTATATCGACCAGATCGTCAAACGGGCTCCTCACTACAACCTGCTGCTGAAATTGCGCCCGGGGATCACCTCGTGGGGCCAGGTGAAATACGGTTACGCCTCCAATGTCGACGAAATGCTCGAACGGCTTCCCTTCGACATGATCTACCTCAAGAACTTCTCCCTCTACCTCGACTTCAAAATACTCATTTACACGGTCATCAACGTGTTCAACGGCCGGGGCAAATAGGATGTGTTTGTCCGGCTGCCCAGACAACCATTTTTGGACACGATACGCAAAATGTGCACATGATCGTTTGTCCCATTAATGGTTACCGGGATGGAGCCAATCTCTTTTATGAGACTTCCGATGGAGGAGTAAAGACGGCTTTTGTCTTCATTGCGTCAGAAGTCAGGAAGGCGTGGTGTTACCCGATTCCGGGCGGTGGCGCGATGGGAGAGAAGTGAACGGGGTGGGGGTTTTTCATCCTCAGGGGTTGCCAGGCCCCTGAAAGAGTACGGTTTTCAGAGGGGTGTACAGGGCTCCGCCCGGGGTGAGCCTGCTGGCATACAAGACCACCCTGTCGATGAGGAAGGGTTGCAGTACCGTATCACCGTACAGGAGTACCAGGTCGCGGAACCTCCGGGGATGGAGCAGGGTTTTGATCCGCGCCAGCGTCAGGTGGGCGTGGAAGGGATTTTCTGCGCCGGGGAATCCCAGCTCTGTCGCCAGCTTCTCCGTGGCTGCCGCCATGCGCTCCGGGAGTTCCCCGTTTTCCAGCCCGGCAAACAACACCGACGGGCGGTTCCGGCTGCCAAAACAACCGAGTCCCCGCAGGGTCGCCACCGCCGGTGAAAAATTCCGGAACAGCAGCTCCAGACCGTCGCCCAGAGGCCCCACCAACGATTCCGGCGTGTCCCCGAGGAAACGCAGCGTACTATGCAGGTTCCCGCGATCGGCCCAGACAATCCTCTCCCCCGCAAGCTCCTCCCGCAGCTGCGCTGTCAGCGCCAGCAATGCCGGCGACGCTTCCACCGGAATCGCGATAAATGTCCGGATCATGCCTTCGGTTTTCAATACTATTGATTCAGTGACAGACCCTCCGGGGGTTGAGAGAAATCATCCCGGAGGAGTGTACCTCCATCTTCTCCGCACTGCCGGCGATCGTACCCCGGCTGCCGGACTGCCTGATGGCCTCAGATGAGGCCAAACTCGATCAGGGAGACGATCTCCTCGATGAGTACATCCTCCCCGTACGGGTCGTATTCAGCCTTGAGGTTGTTGCCGAAAATGCGGGCTATGGCCTGCCAGAAAGAGGCGCTGAAGCCTCCCCGGAACTCCCGGATGATCGCAAAACTCGACTTCCCCGTCTCCCGGTCGATGAGCTTGATGAGTACCTTGCCGTCGTTGATGCTCATCTTCTTCAGGTCGTCCTTGTATTCTGCCAGCAGCTCCTCTTCGATCTTTTTCATCAGCCTGTTTTTCTCCCGTTCGGTTTTGAGGCTGAGGTATACCGGCTCATAATAGGTGAGCATTTCGTTGGCCTTGCGGGCATAGGGGTATACTTTTTTCACGCGTTGTGTCAGGCGGGAGTACTGGCGCTGGAACCGGGCTGTCCGCTGGTTGCGCCGCGGGTATACCCAGATCTCTCTCAGCTCCTGGTGGATGAGGGTGTCGCCGCCCGAAACATACCCCCACACCACTCCTGAGGAATCAGGCACCTGCCCCGCCGCCGCCGCGGCAAGGAGCAGGAGTGTCATCGCGGTGAGTAACGCCTTTTTCATGATTCTCCGATACTGCAAAAATAGTGCAAAAACAGGTGGGTTGCTCCCCTGACCGGTAAAGTTCGTATCTTTGGCCCCATGGAAAAGCGCTGGAGAAAACTGGGCATGGAGGAGCTCAACCGGCCGTCGCCTGAGGTGTACAGCCGGATGGCCAGGCTTCCGGTAACCGTGGTGCTCGACAATGTCCGCAGCTGCCACAACACCGGGTCGGTATTCCGCACCTCCGATGCCCTGCTGGTGGAGAAGATCGTGCTTTGCGGCATCACCGCCACACCTCCCGACCGGGAGATCCACAAGACCGCCCTCGATGCCGAGAAGTCGGTACCATGGGTCTATTTCAGCGACACCCCCGAAGCGGTAAGAGAGCTGAAAGACCAGGGCGTCCGCGTGTATGCCGTGGAGCAAACCGAAAACAGCACGCTGCTGCCCGATTTCTACCCTGACAGAGGGGTGCCCTGTGCGTTTGTGTTCGGGAATGAAGTCAGAGGGGTGAGCCAGGAGGTGATCGACATTTGCGACGGGGTGGTGGAGATACCCCAGTACGGCACCAAGCACTCCTTCAACCTGGCGGTGAGTGCCGGCATTCTTTTATGGGAGGTGACCCGCAGGCTGATGGTCGTCAGTCCGCCCCCTGTTCCAGGAAAGCCCTGAATTCTCCGGGTTCGTAGGTCACCGCCAGCTGGCTCCGGCTGCCGTCGGGCTCCATGATGACGTGAAACGGTATGGTGTTGGTGCCATACTCCCGCACCAGCAGGTCCAGGTTCACCTTTCCCATGGTTTTCAGAACCTTCCCATCGGGAGTGGTAACCTGGTCTTCAGGCAACACCGCGGTGCGGTCGTCGGTGTACAGGGCGGTGATCACGTATTTTTCAGAAAGCAGCTTTAACACCCCGGGGTCGGTCCAGACCGTATTTTCCATCTTCTTGCAATTCGAGCAGGCATGGCCTTTGAAGACGATGAGGTTGGGTTTTTGCTGTTCGCGGGCGCAATCGAGCCCCTGTTCATAATCGAAATAGCCTTTGAGCCCCAGGGGCAGGTGCAGGCGGTCGCTGTATTTCGGGGAGCCGCACAGTTCCGTGGAAAAGGCGGCCTGGCCCGGTGCGGAAGAGGCCACGACAGCAGCCTGCCGTTCTGTGGCGGGAGGTATCAGTGCCGACACAGCCTTCAGGGGATTCCCCATGAAGCCGGTGTACAGGTACAGGGCAAAGGCAAAGCTGGCCAGGGCCAGGAAAAAGCGGCCTACCCCCACCACCGGATAGTCGCTGTCGTGCGAAAACCGGATCTTCCCCAGGAAGTAAGTGCCCAGGAGTCCGAAAATAACAACCCAGACGGAAAGGTAGACCTCCCTGCTGAGCAGGTTGAAGCCGTAAACCTGGTCTATGTTGCTGAGGAACTTCATGGCGAAAGCCAGCAGGATAAAGGCAAAGAAGACCTTGACGACATTCAGCCATCCTCCCGATTTGGGAAGTTTCGACAGGGCCGAGGGGAAGATGGCCAGTAGGGTAAAGGGGGCGGCAAAGGCGAGGCCGAAGAAGAACATCCCCAGCAGGGGCCTGAGGCCGCCACTCTGCACGGCATCGATGATCAGTGCCCCGATAAAGGGACCCGTACAGGAAAAGGAGACGATCACCGTGGTCAGGGCCATGAAAAAAGCCCCGGTAAATCCGCCCTTGTCGGCCCGGGCGTCGGTTTTGCTCACCAGACTCCCCGGCAGCACAATCTCGAACAATCCGAAAAAGGAGAGGCTGAACACCAGGAAGAGGAAGAAAAAGAGCAGGTTGGGAATCCAGTGGGTACTCAGGATGGTCCCCACCTGGGGTCCGAAGATGCCGACCGAAAAGAGTGCCCCCAGGAGGGTGTAGATGGCCACGATGGAGAGTCCGAAGAAAAGGGCCGTGCGGAGGCCCCGTTTACGGTCTCCGCTGCCACGCATGAAAAAGGAGACCGTCATGGGTATCATGGGGAAGACACAGGGCGTCAGGATGGCAGCCAACCCCGCCAGCAGCGACACCAGGAGGAAGAGCCACAACGACCTTCCCCCGCCAGCGCCGGCATCGCCCACACCGGCCGGAGGAACCACCGCTCCGCTGCCTGCAGGACCCCTGTTGTCGTCACCGGCTGCAGGAGCTGCCGTCTCACCGCCCGAAACACCCGTTGACACACCGGTCCGGAAACGGAAAGGGATGTCGTTAGGAGGCAGACAGGTCTCATCATCACAAGCCATGAAGGTGACATACCCGCTGATCTCCTGTCGTTCCGCCACTGTCACCCGCTGTACGAATACCGCAGTGTCGCTGTAATAGCGCAGGTCCATGCGGAAGGTAGGGTCGTATTTCTCCACTGCCGCCGACCGTTTTTCCAGTGGCCCGGCAAGGGTGAAGGAGGTGCTGTCGTCGTAGACGAAGGTCGTGGGAATGGGGCCGTCTTCGGGCAGCGAGGTGTCGTACAGATGCCACCCCTTGTCGATGTGGGCGGTAAATACCAGCTCTGTCACGTTGCCGTTCTGCGAGGAGGAAAAACTCCATTTCACCGGCTCTATGACCTGTGCGGCCACGGAAAAGGTCGCCGTCAGGGCGAGAATCGTCAATAACTGCTTCATTGGGTAATCGTTTTAATCTCCGGGGGATATATTCCCCGCCGCTTGGCGGCACTCCGCAAAAATACAAAAATCCTGTTCCTCCGGCAGGCAGAGGCTGATTTCTCCTTGTTGAACAGCTTTTTCTGTATAACAATCCAAAAGGCTGAAATGTTCGCACCTCAGGGGGTGGAGGGGACCTGCGGGTCACCGGGAAACAGGAGCTCCAGGAGGTCAGCCACGATGAAGTTGCTGCCTCCGGCGAAGAGAAGATCTTCGGGGTGTGCGTTTCTGCGGGCTGCGCGGAAAGCTTCCTCCACGGTGGGGAAGGCTTCTCCCCGGAGGCCGGCATTGGCGGCCTGTTCCTGCAGGAGGCGGGCGTCGAGGGCGCGGGGCACGGAGGCCCGGGTGAAATAGTAGTGTGCTTCCGGGGGCAGCAGGGCCAGCATGGCGGAAACATCCTTATCGCTGACGACGCCGAAGACCATATGGAGTTCCCGGTGGGGGGTATTCCTGATCTGCGCCACCACCTCGCGGATGCCCTCTTCATTGTGGCCTGTGTCGCAGATCACCAGGGGTTTGCGTCCCAGCACCTGCCAGCGGCCCCGCAAGCCGGTGCGCCGCCCCACCGACGCCAGACCCTCCGTCTCCGCCTCCATGGGGAGCTTCCAGCCCATGGTGCGGAGCAGTTCCAGGGTCATCAGCACCGGCGGGAGGTTCAGCCGCTGGTAGCCGCCTCCCAGGTCTGTGCCCAGGCGGGCATACCGGAGCTCCCCGGACCGGAACACCCTGTAGTGCGTGAGTCCCTCCCCGCCGGCAGCCAGGCGCTCTGCCTGGTATTCGCGGCAGGCAAACCAGCAGGGGGAACCCTGGGCCGCTGCCGCTGCCAGAAACAACGGTGCCGTGGCCTCCTGGTACTGGCCTATCACCACCGGGACCCCCGGCTTGATGATGCCCGCCTTCTCGGCGGCAACTTCCTCCAGGCTGCTTCCCAGCAATGGCATATGGTCGTGCCCGATGTTGGTGATGACGCTCACCAGGGGGGTGATCACATTCGTGGAATCCAGTCGTCCGCCAAGACCCGTCTCCACCACTGCGATATCCACGCCGGCATCGGCAAAATAACAGAGCGCCATCTCCGCTGTAAGCTCGAAAAACGAAGGCTCCAGCCCCGCGCTCCCGTTGCGCCGCAGGAAATCACCCACCCAGGTGGCGACCTGTTCCCGGGGAATCATCTCCCCGTTCACGCGGATGCGCTCCCGGAAGCCGGTGAGATGCGGCGAGGTGAAAAGCCCCGTGCGATAACCTGCCGCCTGCAGCACCGAAGCCAGCATGTGCGACACCGACCCCTTGCCGTTGGTGCCCGCAATGTGCAGCGTCGCATAGTGCCGGTGCGGATGACCGTACAGTTCATCCAGGGCCAGGGATGTGACCAGCGAATGTTTATAAACAGCCGGCCCCGACCGCTGAAACATCGGCAAACGGTTCAAAAGATAGTCCATCGCCGCCTCAAAGGCTTCCATAGCAATACTTATTAACCGGTGCAAGTTTATATATTTCCCCGAAACCGCACACGACAGAGGGATACTATCTTTATTTTTACCAGATTCAATAGCTGTATGATGCCTAGAAAGAAGAAAACCACCAAGATTTTCATCCTGGACACCAACGTCATCCTCCACGACCATACCTGCATATACAAGTTCGAGGAAAATGATATCGTCCTGCCGATAACGGTACTCGAAGAACTCGACAAATTCAAACGGGGTAACGACCTTATCAACTACCAGGCGCGGGAGTTTGTGCGGTTGCTGGATGAGATCGTGGGCGACGAGCTTTTCAACGGGGGCAAGCCCCTGGGACCCGGGTTGGGAAAGCTCCGGATCGAAACCGGCAAGCCCTATTCCGAGACGCTCCGCAACTCTTTCCACGAAAATATCCCCGATCACGACATTCTGGCCATCGCCGAGTGGACTTCCCAGCAAAACACAGGCCGCCGGACGGTGCTGGTGAGCAAGGACATCAACCTCCGGATGAAGGCCAAGTCGCTGGGGATACAGGCAGAAGACTACAAAACCGACCAAGTCCGCGATGTCAACCTGCTGGAGAAGACGGTGGCTGTTTTTGATAATTTCGATGCGGGGATCATCGAGAAGCTTTACCAGGAGGGTTCTTTCAGCGTGCCGGAGGCGGAGTGGCACTACAAGCCGGAGGCCAACGAGTGTTTCATCATGAAGGGGGGCACGAGCAGCGTGCTGGCGCGGTACGATGGGGTGAACAAACGGGTGAAGAGACTCGAAAAGAAGACCGTGTATGGCATCAAGCCGCGGAATGCGGAGCAGACCTTCAGCATCGACGTGCTCACCGACCCGGATATCCGTCTGGTGGCGCTCACCGGCAAGGCCGGCACGGGGAAGACGCTGCTGGCGCTGGCGGCAGCCCTCGAACAGCACCGCCAGTTCGAACAGATCCTCCTGGCGCGACCCATCGTAGCCCTGAGCAACCGCGACCTGGGATTCCTCCCCGGCGACGCCATGGAAAAGGTGAACCCCTACATGCAACCCCTCTTCGACAACCTGGGGGTCATCAAACACGTCTTTAACGCCCGCAGCCCCGAATACCAGAAAATCGAGGAACTGCAGCGCGAAGATCGGCTGGTGATCACCCCCCTGGCATTCATCCGCGGCCGGAGCCTCTCCAACGTCTATTTCATCATCGATGAGGCCCAGAACCTCACACCCCACGAAATAAAAACCATCATCACCCGCGCCGGCGAAGGCACCAAGATGATCTTCACCGGCGACCTCCAGCAGATAGACTCCCCCTACCTGGACCTGCGCTCCAACGGCCTCTCCTACCTCACCGACAAGATGAGGGGGCAGGAACTGTTCGCCCATATCAACCTCCTGAAGGGGGAACGCAGCTACCTGGCCGAACTGGCCAGCAACCTACTCTGATCAATCAACCGGGAAATCCGGTATGCCTCTCTCCATATTTGTCTGAAAAAGGCCATCTGTCAAAACAGGTGGCTTTTTTATGATCTGCCGGTGAGGGTGGCTGACCGGAACGGCCTGGACTTGCCCTGAGGTACGGGCAGGCCGGCAGCAGCGGGCCTGAATCGGATAAAGGAGGCAGACGCCGGTGTCTGGCAGGGCGGGCAGGTTACCGGTGTCTGCGGGCGTATGGGAACAATTTCGTACCTTTGCCGCCTGATGGAACCAGTCGATTACCGGGGGAAAAAGGTAGCTTTCTGTACGCTGGGCTGCAAGCTCAACTTCACGGAGAGCTCGGCGCTGGCGCGGCAGCTGGAGGAGAGCGGCATGGAGCGGGTTGACTTCGACATGCCTGCCGACCTGTATGTTGTCAACACCTGCTGCGTCACGGGTGCCGGGGAGAAGAGCAGCCGCAATGCGTTGCGGCGGGCGTTGCGCGTCAACCCGCAGGCTGCGGTGGTGGCCGTGGGGTGCTATGCCCAGATGCGCCCCGGGGAACTGGCCTCGATCGCGGGTGTGGACCTGGTCCTGGGCACAGAGGAGAAATTCAGGCTTCCCGGCTACCTGGGAGCTCTCACCAAGCGGGGAAAGGCGGAAATCCACACCACCATCCTGGCGGCGTTGCCGCCATTTCACGGGGCCGCCTCAGGCGGCGACCGCACGCGCTGTTTTGTGAAGGTCCAGGACGGCTGCGACTATGGCTGCAGCTACTGCACGGTACCCCTGGCACGGGGCGGCAGCCGCAGCGCCACCCTTGGGGAAGCCCTGGCGGCCATAGCACAGGCTGTGGCCCACGGTTTCCGGGAGGTGGTCCTCACCGGCGTCAACATCGGCGACTTCGGCCGCCACCAGGGCACAACCCTCACCGGCCTGCTGGAGGCTGCCGCCGCAATCCCGGGATTGGAGCGCATCCGCATGGGCTCTGTGGAACCCAACCTCCTCGGCGACGACCTCATCAGCCTGGCGGCCGCTTCCCCGGTGATCATGCCCCACTTCCACCTGCCCCTCCAGTCGGGCTCCGATGCGGTGCTCACCCTCATGGGCCGCCGCTATACCACCGCCCTCTTCGCCGCCCGCGTGGAAGCCATCCGCCAGGCCCTGCCCCACGCTTTCATCGGCGTCGACATGATCGCCGGCCTCAATGGAGAGACCCCCCGGCGGTTCACAGAGTCGTACCGCTTTCTCAGCAACCTCCCCGTATCGCAACTGCACGCCTTTCCCTATTCTGAGAGACCCGGCACCCGCGCCCCGGCGATCCCCGACCAGGTGACGCCGGAAGAGAAAAAACTACGGGTCGGCCGCTATCTCAACCTTTCAGCAAGGAAACTGCGCGCTTTCAGCGAAAGCCAGCAAGGCTCCGTGCGGCCGGTGCTCTTCGAGGAGATCACCAAAACCGGCCGCCTGACCGGCTGGACCGACAACTACCTGCGGGTGGAGGTTCCCTACCGGCCGGAGACCCTCCACCGTGTGGAGCACGTGAAGCTGGTGTCGCTGCTGCCCTCCGGCACCATGGCCGGCGAGTGGCCTCCCGAACCGCCGGGAAACAAAACATAATCCGTTTTACCAACCTTTGCGACGATGAACTATGATAAGATCCTGGCAGGAATGGAAGCTGCAGCCCTGGAGGCCGGCCGTTTCTGCCGCAGCGAGCAGGAGCGTCTCACGCAGGCCGACGTGGAAACCAAAGGCAAGGCGAGCCTGGTCACCTATGTAGACAAAACCGCGGAACAGATGATCGTGAAGGCACTGCACCGGCTGCTGCCGGAGGCGGGGTTTGTGACCGAGGAGGGCACCGCCGGAAGCACCGGGGAATCCCTGGTTTGGTTCGTCGACCCCCTCGACGGGACCACCAACTACATCCACGGACTATACCCCTGTTCGGTGAGCATCGGACTGGCTGCGGAGGGGGAGATGGTGGCCGGGGTGGTCTACGAACTGGGCCGTGATGAGCTGTTTGCCGCCCGCCAGGGAAGCCATACCACGATGAATGGCCGCGACATCCGGGTCTCGGAAGTCTCCCGGGGTGAAGACGCCCTCATCGCCACCGGTTTTCCTTATATTCATTTTGAGCAGGTGGGGCGCTATCTGGCTGCCATGGAAGAGCTGATGCGCGAAACCCGCGGCCTCCGCCGCATGGGGTCTGCCGCCGCCGACCTGGCATGGGTGGCTGCAGGCCGCTTTACCGCCTTCTTCGAACACGCCCTCAACCCCTGGGATGTGGCCGCCGGTGCCCTCCTCGTTCAACAGGCCGGCGGTAAGATCTCCGACTTCTCAGGAGGACCCGACTGGCTCTTCGGCGGCGAAATGGTCGCCGCCGGCACCCACTACTTCCCCGCGTTCCTCACCCTCATTCGCCACCACATGCGATCCTGACAGGGTCTGCGCCCCGGGCTATTGAAATTCTCCCGATTAACAAAATCTAATTCGCAGGTTTCAAGGATTTTCTAAACCGGGATGTCCCCTTTACGCTTTTTCACTTCGGAAGTGAAACCTCCGGCCAGGACAGGCTATGACTGAAGCATCCATTTCCATACAGGAATGATCCTGATCGTCCCTTCTGTTTCATTCAGCTCCCCTTCCTCGTTCATCGAAAGCAAATGACCCGTCTTATTACCCAACTCTTTCATGCAGGCTCTCAGTGAGGTTACTTCCCTGTTCCGGGTCACCGGGTTTGCCAGGTCGTAACATACCTGAAACAACGACGGATCAGACGGATTGACCAGGAAATCCGTTTCTTTGCCTGTGGAGGACCTGAAGAACCAAACCTCCCCGACTCTTCTTTTCAACTCAAGAAAAACCATGTTTTCCAACAATCTGCCCATGTCGGAAGAAGTCTTGAATGATATTGAATTTCTTAATCCATTGTCAATCACATAAATTTTCCTGTTGGTAGCGTATTGTCTTTTCAGGGAATGGTCATATTGGTTCACTTCAAACACCAAATATCCTTCCTGCAGGATAGAAATGTAATCCCTGACACTGGTAGCGCTCTGAAATCCCAGTAGTTTAGCCAGTGTCAGATACCCTGCTTCATTGGTGACATTGGTAAACAGGTATTGGCAAAGATTTTTGAATCCCGTTATATTCCGTATCCCGAACCGTACTATTAAATCCCTGTAAACAATATCGTTGTATATATTTTTCAGAATCTCCCTGTTCCCTGTTTTTACGAATTCCGGAAACCCGCCGTTTAAAAGATACTCATCGAAAGCAGCCAACACGACGGCTTTGTTTTCGCTTGAACAATCCAGGGAACTTATCCCTTTCCAGGTAAGAAATTCACCGAAAGAAAAGGGGTACAATTCTGTTTTCAGGTATCTCCCTGTCAGGTGGGTAGCCAGTTCGGAACTCAGCAACCTTGCATTGCTTCCGGTGACAAACACTTTGTATCCTTCGTCGTGCAGCCTGCGGACGAATCGTTCCCAACCCTCAATCAACTGAATTTCATCCAGGACGATTGTTTTTATGTTTCCCTCCTTTTTGAATTCGATGAGCATGTCATTGAAATCCCCGACCGTAAAACCGATCAGGCGTTCATCGTCAAAATTCATGAAGTGAAACGAAGTAAACTGATCCGCCATCTGCAGGGTGAAGGTGGATTTCCCTGAACGTCTTACCCCGGAAACCACGCTGATCAAACCCGAATGCAGGTGACCGGAAGGATCGACGGAACGTTTTTGTCCCCTGTCCTTCGTCCTGACCATCATTTTCTGATCAGCTATAACCTGTTGCAGCAGTTGAAAGTTCATAATATCGACATTAATAATGCAAATTAAATAAATAATATGACATTATTAATGATAAATATTCCTATTTTTAAGGACAGCATCCTGTACTTTGTGATTTTTCACTCCTCCCGTAAAAGCGGGACAGGCTGTCTGAGCCGGGATTCCCCCGTGGAGTCATTCTGACTTACAGGGCAAGCTGCTGCGCCTCATCCAGGATTCGCAATTTCTCCTTCGTTTCAACCAACCGGCAGGGAATCATCCCTGATCTCATCCAGCGCTTTGCGTTTGCTCTTTTTGGAGGTGCCGTAAGCCTTGCCGTAACCATAGCCATAGCCATAGCCGTAACCGTAGCCGTATCCATAGCCCAGTCCGTATCCTGTCTGCCGGCTGCCCCGTTTGATGAAGTTCACCAGCAGTCCGATACCCTTCATCTTGTGGACATCCAGCTCTGCCAGCCCGGTACGGAGGCCATCCCGGTCGGTGAACCGGTGCCTGACCACGTACAGGGTCGCATCGATCTCCTGCCGCAGCTGGAACAAGTCGGCCACCAGTCCCACCGGCGGCGTGTCGAGCACGATGATGTCGTACTGCTCCTTCATCTTCCGGATCAGGGCGGCAACCTTTTCATCCGCCAGCATCTCACTCGGGTTGGGAGGGATGGGCCCGGCCGGCATCAGGTCCAGATAGGGATGCTTGGTGTGAAAGATGATTTCCTCCGGCTGCGACTGTCCGATGATGTAAGTCACCACCCCCTCATCGCTGGTCAGGTCGAACTCATCCTTGAACTTCGAATTCCTCAGGTCCAGGTCCAGCAACAGGGTCCTCTTCTTCATCAGGGCAAACGAAGAGGCAATGTTGATGGCGTTATAGGTCTTCCCCTCCTTGGGCAGCGTGGAGGTCACGGCAATCACCGGCTTTTCCTTTCCCAGGGTTATCAGGCTGATCTTGTTGCGTATGGCACGGTAGGGTTCACTGTCGGGCGCATTGGGCCTGTCGAGCACCAGGGTGCGGCTTTTCCCCGCCTCCTTATTGTAGAAGATATGCCCGATGACGGGGTAGCCGGTGAGCCGCTTGAGTTCATCTTCCGACTGTACCTTCCGGTACACCAACAGGTAGATGAGCAGGAGGAGTGCCGGCACCAGCAATCCCACGAGGGTGCCATTGGTGTACAGCTTCCGCGTCTGGGGCTCCAGGGCCCCCCCCACCTGCCAGGGACCTTCGATCACCTCATAATCCGAAGAGTTCGAAGCCCGTGCGATCTGCGCTTCCGAGAGCCGCTGCATGAGGAAGGTATAGGTCTCGTTGTTGATGTTGAAATCCCGCTCCAGGTTCACCAGATCCTGCTCCTTCCTGGGAAGGCCGCTGAGCTGCGACTCAATGCGCCAGATCTGATTGTCGATCGACTTGAGGAGTTCCGCCTCCTGGCTCGCCAATGTGGTGATGTTGGTGATGATCGTCGACCGGATATTCTCCATCTGGGCGTTCACCTTTTTCAGCGTCGGGTGTTCGGGATTGCGTATCGATGTCAGGATGCGCGCCCGCTCGCTGCTCGCCTTGTTGTATTCGATGATCAGGTTGCTGATCACCGGGTCGCTGACTCCCATGGCTGCCGGCGCTACGATCGTCTCCACATCCGACCCCGACTGGAGGAGCTCTTTCAGGTACTGGTAATAGTTCACCCTGGCCCGCGCCACCACCTTCTCCCGCTCATACTGGCTCATGTTGGTGAGCATCTGCTGCCCCTGCGACGAGAGCGACACCGCCCGGTTACGCGACTGGAAATTCACCATCTGGTTCTCCGAAACCGACAACGAGTCGGAAATGATGTTCAGCTGCGTCTGGATGAAGTCGATGGTCTTTCCTGCATACTGGTTTTTCTTGTCCAGGTTGTACGACTGGTAGACTTTCATCAGCTGCCGCAGAAAGTCATTTCCCTTGCTGATGTTCCGGTCTTTCAGCCGGATGTAGAGGATATCCCAGGTCTCCTTGTCGGAAGAAATAGACAGGTTCCCAAGGTACTGGTTCGCCAGTTGGTCGGGGATGTTAAAGCGGAAGGTGAAATCGGTGAACCCCCTGGAATTGAAATTTTCGGTAAGGTAGACGCGGAAGGATGCCTCTCCGGTCTGCACGGGGTCGCCCGGTTTGACCTTTGCTGCCATCTTCAGCAGTGGCGCTATGCGCACAGCCTTCTTGTTCTCATAGTCAAAGAGGGTCACATTCTCCCCTTCGGCCGAGATGCTCATACTCCCGTCGGGCTGGAACTGAACCAGGAAATCGACATCGGCAGGCTGCACATGCCCCTCTTCGAACTCCACCCGGAAGGGCGACGACTTGTAAAGCTCCAGATCCATCACGCGGCCCCGTGAGAAATAGCTGACTTCGAAGTCGAGGTCCTCCAGTGCCTTGCTGACCAGCGGCTTGGAACGCAACATGATCTGGTGGTTGCTGATGGTCTGGTACATGGGATTCATGCCGAAACCCTGGAGGTAACTCCCGCCACCCCCCCCGGCAAGGGGTGAGTAGCCGTTCGAATAAATGCTGTTCACATACAACGAGGAGCCCACCTGATAAAGGGGCACCGTGTAGCGGATCTTCAGCCAGGCAGCCCCCAGGGCCAACGCCAGAAAGAGAACAAAGAGATACCAATGGCGGAGGTACAGCACCATCAGCCGTGTGAAATCGATCCCTTCCTGCCTCGGAGGAACGGGAGTGCGGTTATCCTGAATAGAGGTGTCCATGGGTAAGGTCCGGTTTTATTTGAAAAGGGCATAAAGGGCTATCGCCGACGAAAGTACCGACAGAATGGCAGGCAATGGCCCCAGGAAAGGCAGGGACTTGGTGCCGTAAAGCTTGCTGCGGGGTTCCACATAAACCACATCCCCCGGCATCATATAGTAGAATGGCGAAGTGACGATATTGGGATTGGTGAGGTCGAGCTCTACGATCTGCTTGCCGAATTTGCCATCGCGCACCAGCCTTACCTTGTGACGGTTGCCAAAGTCGGTGAGGTCGCCAGCCATGCCCAGCGACTCAAAAATCGACTGCCGGTATTTCAGCATGTTGTAGGTGCCGGGAGCCCCCACCTCCCCCAAAACCGTGACTGTGCGGTTCACCACCCGGACAATCACCGAGGTGTTGGCGACATATTTGTTAACTTCAGGCGTCAAACGCTCCTCAATCTCGCGGATGGTAAGGCCTTCCACCTTCACCCGGCCGATCTGGGGCATCGAAATGGTACCCCCCTCATCCACAATATAGGTGATGAAGTCGATGTAACTCTGCCCGTAACTGCCCCCGTAACCTCCTCCTCCGATTCCCGGGCCTGTGATGTTCAGGAAGGCTGTCATCAGCTCGTCCTCACCGATCACCCGGATGTACAGGTTGTCGTTGGGCTTCACCCTGTACTCCATGGGGGTGACTTCGGTCTCGTAGACCTCTGAAACGTTGGGTTTATGAAGGTAGGAGAGGTTCTTTACCGACGTGGTGCAGGCCGGCAGCACCGCTGCAAGGAAGAGCATTGAATACAGAAGTCGTTTATGCATGGTGTGTTCATTTTCAGGAGCGACAAAATTAATGATTATTTTAATGTGCGTTCGACATGGGGAAATAATTTAACATACTGTATCTCAGATAAATAATATATTTATACAAATAATTGTACGATTCAGAGGCGGAAGGATAGAGGCGATCGTCACGGAATCAGGTTGGAGAATTTTCACCTGCGGAACGGCCCCCGAAAAATTATGTATGCTTTTCTTTGTTATTTTTGCATTGGCAGCAGGGACAGATAAAGCCAGGTTGCCAACCAATAATCTTTTGTCCCTCATCGCATACCCACTGTGTGACTGAGGAAGCGGAGCTTTGAAAAGTGAAAAGTGAAGAGTGAAAAGTGAAAAGAGAAAACGAGCGAAGCAGCTTGCCCTGTAAGTCAGCATGACTCCACGGGGTAGTCCCGCCTCAGGCGGGAGTGAAAACGGAGCGAAGCAGCCTGCCCCGTAAGTCAGAATGACTCCACGGGGCAGTCCCGGCTCAGACGGGACCGGGGATAGCGGAAGGCCCCCCAATTCCCGGCCCGACGATCGGAGCAGCCCGCGTAGCAAAGCAGCTTGCCCCGTAAGTCAGAATGACTCCACGGGGCAGTCTCGCCTCAGGCAAGATAGGAGCGAAATCTTGGTAGCCCGGCTCAAACAGCCTGTCCCGCTTTTGCGGGAGGAGTGAAAAAGAGTAAGGAGTAAAGAGTAAGGAGTAGGGAGTGAAAACGAAAAGTGAAAAACGAAGAGTGAAAACAAGCGAAGCAGCTTGCCCCGTAAGTCAGAATGACTCCACGGGGAAGTCCCGGCTCAAACAGCCTGTCCCGCTTTTGCGGGAGGAGTGAAAACAAGCGAAGCGTAGTCCCGGCTCAGACGGGAGTGAAGAGTGAAAAGTGAAAAGTGAAAAGTGAAGAGGAAGATACCTGGGACAGAAAGGCGGAATTTTGTCAATTTGATAAAAACAGGATATGACTACGATTATCATAGATGAGCGGACAAAAAAAGGAAAAATCATTCTTGACCTTGTAAGGGAATTGAATGCAGGCGAGATATTGCCTCAAAACAGAAAAGCGAAAGCCGGATATAACCAAACCACGCTGGAAGCAATTAAGGAAGCCATTGAAGGCCGGACGGTGGTGTGTGAAAGTTTTGAGGACTATCTCATAAAAGTCGCCAAATAGTGTATCGTATAGAGTTTACTCATCAATATCTGAAGGATCTGCGGTTGGCCAGGACACGGAATCTCGATGAGGAAAAACTCAACGAAGTGATCAGGATTCTTGCTTCCGGAAGTGAACTTCCGCGTAAATATTTGAATCATAAATTATCAGGCAAATACAGGGGGCTGAAAGAATATCATATTCTGTCTGACTGGTTGCTGATTTACGTAAGCAATAAAACCCTGAAACTCATAACCCTGATCCGAACGGGAACACATGGGGATCTTTTCTGAGGAAAGAGAAAAGTGAAGACGACGGTTTATAACGCCGGAAGGTCGGCCACGGAAGCTTTTAACCTGCCGAAGATGTTCCGTGACCTGAAAGAGGCCGGCTTCCTGGGGAAGCAGCTCTTTGTGCGCGACAAGCGGGCCATGTTCCGGCAGAGCTTTCTGGGGATTTTGTGGGCCTTCATACCCCCCTTCTTTACCGCGGCAGCGTGGGTATTCCTGAACATGACGGGGGCCGTCAACATCGGCGACACGGGAGTGCCCTATCCGGTTTATGTCTTCTGCGGAACCATCCTCTTCCAGACCTTTCTGGAGTCGCTGAACGCCCCGGCGCAGGCGGTGAATGCCGGGAAGGGGATGCTGGCCAAGCTCAACTTTCCGCGCGAGGCGCTGCTGCTGAACGCCTTTTACAGCCTGCTCTTCAACCTGGCCTTCAAACTCATCGCCCTGGTGATCATTGCCCTGGCCATGCGGTTTTCTTTTGGCTGGTCGCTGCTGCTGTTCCCGGTGGGCATCATGGGAGCCATCCTGCTGGGCTTCAGCATCGGGGTGCTGCTGATCCCCTTCCAGATGCTCTACACCGACTTCGGAAGGATGATCGCCCTCAGCGGACAGGTGCTTCTCTACCTCACCCCGGTGGTCTATCCGATGCCGGCATCGGGAATCCTGCATGTCATCAACCAATTCAACCCCATCACCTATGTGGTGAATACGCCCCGCGCGTGGTTCACCGCCCAGGATCCAGGGTCGCTGCTTCCCTTTCTGGCGGTGTGCGGCTTCTCCCTGCTCATCCTCTTTTTGGGCTGGGTGCTCTACAGGATCACCATGCCGATCATCATCGAGAGGGTAGGCGCTTAAAAATCTATTGAAAGCCTGGACTTACATCACTACCAACAATTCAAACAGAGTCCTTTATACCGGTGTCACCAGCAACCTGAAAGACAGAATGATAAGTCACAAGACAAAGAAATATCCCCATGCTTTTACTGCAAAGTACAATGCGGATAAGTTGGTCTATTTCGAAGAGTTCAACAGCATCATAGATGCGAGAGCACGTGAGAAACAGTTGAAAGCGGGTTCGCGAATAAAAAAGATCAGACTGATTGAAAAGATAAATCCCGAATGGAAGGACCTGGCAGATTCGCTGTAACAGGATGAGACCACTTCGGACGCTTCCAGCGTCCTCGTGGTACTGTGCCACTGAACATGATATGAAAAGAGAACAGTTCAC